>NZ_DATHDY010000075.1:0-29210 GCF_035318805.1 Baekduia sp. | reverse complement strand
GCGGGCGCATCCGGATGTGGCCGGGGACGTATTCCGCCTACGCGGTCGCGCGCGAGCTGGAGCTGGTCCGCCGGCAGCAGGCCTACGTGACCCAGCAGAAGGAGATCACGCGCCTGGAGGACGCGATCCGGCGCTTCAAGGACCTCGCGCACCGCACCGAGGACAAGCGCTACATCATCCGCGCGCGCAACAAGCAGCGCCAGATCGAGCGGATGGACACGGTGCAGCGCCCGGTGTTCGAACGGCGGAAGATGGGCCTCGCGCTGCGTGCCTCGATGCGCGGCGGCGAGCGCGTGGTGGACCTCCGCGACGTCGAGTTCGATCCGGTGCTGACCGAGGTGAACCTCACGGTCCTGCGCGGCGAGCGCGTCGGCGTGATCGGGCCCAACGGGTCCGGCAAGACGGTGCTCGTCCGGCTGCTGGCCGGCGAGCTGGCACCGACCGGCGGCGAGCGCTGGGCAGGGCCGTCGATCGTCTTCGACCACCTCACCCAGACCGCGGCCGAGCTACCGGGCGACCAGACCGCGATGGACGTCGTCCGCGCCGCGCAGCCGATGACGGAGGAGACGGCCGTGCGGCACCTGATGCGGTTCCTCTTCGACTACGAGCAGGTCCGCCGGCCGATCAGCGCGATGTCGGGCGGCGAGCGCACGCGGCTGCGCTGCCTGCTGCTGATGCTCGGCGGCGCGAACTGCCTGCTGCTCGACGAGCCGACCAACCACCTCGACATCGACGCGGTCGAGACGCTGGAGAAGGCGCTGGAGTCCTTCGACGGCACGGTCATCGCCGTCTCGCACGACCGCTACTTCCTGGACCGGATCGCCGACCGCGTCGTCGAGGTTCGCGACCTCGAGGCGCGCGCCTACGACGGCGGGTTCAGCGACTGGGTCCGCTTCACAGCACGGGCGGATGGCCGCGGAGATAGTCCGCATACGCCATCGGACGCCCGCCCGCCGGCTGGACGGTGACGGGCTCGAAGCCGCCGTCGAGGCCGATCGTGGCCTCGAGGACGCCGAGGTACTGGTCGCCCGGCAGCGCGATGCGCGCGCCGATGTGCGGGTGCAGCGCGCGGACGATCCGCACGTTCTCCTCCGGCGGCCGCGTGAGGTCCAGCGTGCGGTCGGCGGTCGTGAGCTTGTCGGCGTAGGTGATGCCGTCCTCGGGCTGGGGCTCCGCCGTGGGCCGGCGCTCGAGGACGTCGCTGAGCAGCGCCACCGAGACGTCCTGGAGGCGCTGCGCGAGGGCGGCGTAGTCGTCGGACGGCAGGATCGGCTCCGCGCGCTGGGCGTAGACCGGGCCGGCGTCGAGTTCGGCGACCAGGCGCATGATCGAGACGCCGGTCTGGGTGTCGCCGGCCATCATCGCCCGCTCCACCGGCGCGGCGCCGCGCCAGCGCGGCAGCAGCGATGGGTGGACGTTCAGGATGTCGTGGTCGGTGAGCAGCGGCTCCTTGACCAGGGCGCCGAACGCGCACAGGATCACCGCGTCGGGCTGCACCGCGGCGATGCGGGCGCGCGTGTCGTCGTCGTTGACCGTCGCGGGCTGGTCGACCTCGATGCCCAGCTCGCGCGCGGCGACGGCCACGGGCGGCGGGCCGACCTTGCGGCCGCGGCCCTGCTTGGCGTCGGGGCGCGTCACGACCAGCGCGGGGCGGTACGGGCCCTCGGCCAGCCGGCCCAGCACCCCGGCGGCGAAGGCGGACGTGCCCAGATAGACGAGGGAGCCTCGCCCATGGGGCTCGTTCCGTGGCGGCAGCTCGCCCAGGGGCTCGCTCCCGCGGCCGGGGGCCACGTCGTCGTCCATGGGCTACGCGGCGTCGTCCTCGGCGGCCTCGAGGGCCGCGCGCAGGGCGCGCATGCCCTCCTTGCGCTGGTCGCGCGGGGTGCGGTCGAGGATCAGCACGCCGTCGAGGTGGTCCATCTCGTGCTGGATGACCCGCGCCTCGAGGCCGCTGGCCTCGACGAGGATGGCGCCGCCCGACTCGTCCTGGGCGCGGACGCGCACGTGGACGGGACGCTCGACGTCCACGTGGACGGCGGGGAGGCTGAGGCAGCCCTCCTCGGCCCACTCCTCCTCCTTGCTGGACCACTCGAGGACCGGGTTGACCAGCGCGTTGACCGGGCTGTCGGACTCGACGCGGTAGACCAGGACGCGGTGCAGGATGCCAACCTGGGTGGCGGCGAGGCCGATGCCGTAGGCGTCGTGCATCAGCACGCCCATCCTGGCGATCTCGTCGCGCAGCTCGGCGTCGAACCGCACGACCTGGCGGGCCTCGGTCCGCAGCACGGGATCGCCGAACTTGCGGACGTGCGCCAGCGCCGCACGACGGCGTGCGAGGGTCTCGGGATCCAGGGTCGGAGGCTCGGGCGCCTCGTCGAGCTCTTCGTGGTGCTCGGCCACGAGCAGGATGCTAGCCGGGCGTCTGCGCTACTGCGGATCGACGTCCACGCTGAACGCCACGCCCTTGTGCGCCTTGGCCGCACTGACCTCGCGGACCGCCGCGTCGACCTGGTCGATCGCCGAGCGGCGCTCACCGGCCTTCAGCACGACCTGGCTGCGCTCCTTGTCGCGCAGTCGGAAGAGCGGCGCCGGACCGAGCGACGTGGGCAGGCGCGCCTGGATCTCGGTCGCCGCCAGGTGGGTGGCGCCGGCGGCCTCCGAGGAGCACACGATCCGGATCAGCGTCGAGAACGGCGGGTAGCGCAGGAAGCGGCGGCGCTCGAGCTCCTCGGCCAGGAAGCCGTCGCTGTCGTGGCGCGCGGCGTGCGCGATCGCCGACGCGGTCGGGTCGATCGTCTGGACGAGCACCCGTCCGGCGCCGCCGCGGCCCGCACGGCCCGCGAGCTGGGTGACGAGCGCGAACGTCCGCTCCTCGGCCCGGAAGTCCGGGAAGCGCAGGGTCGCGTCGGCGTCGAGCACCACGCCGAGGTCGACGTCGGGGAAGTCGTGGCCCTTGGCGACCACCTGCGTGCCGACGAGGATCGCGGTCTCGGCCCGCTCGAACGCGCTGAGCACGGCGGACGCGTCGCGGATGTCGGCGTCGAGGCGCAGGACCGGCCGGCCCAGCGACGCGAGCTCGTGCTCCAGCCGCTCGGTCCCCGCGCCGTGGCGCGCGATGGACACCGAGCCGCAGTCGGGGCAGGCGCTCGGCACGCGCTCGCGGTGGCCGCAGTGGTGGCAGGCGACCGCGCCCTGGTCGCGGTGCAGGATCAGCGCGACGTCGCAGTGCGGGCACTCCCAGACCCGCCCGCACGAGCGGCACGTCAGGAAGTTCGACCAGCCGCGGCGGTTGAGCAGGACGATCGCCTTGCGCGAGTCCACGAGCGCCTCGTGCGTCCGCGGGTGCACCGCGCCGGGCGCCTCCTTGAGGTCGATGATCTCGACCGGCGGCAGCGGCGCGCCGTCGACGCGGCGCGGCAGCCGGATGCGCCGCAGCGCGTGGATCGACTCGGGCCGCGGCGTCGCGCTGCCGACGAGCAGCACCGCGCCGTGCTGGGCGGCGCGCTTCTCGGCGACGAGCCGCGCGTCGTAGCGGGGATCGCCCTCGTTCTTGTAGGACCCGTCGTGCTCCTCGTCGACGACCACGAGCCCGAGGTGGTCGATCGGGGCGAAGACCGCGCTGCGCGGGCCGACGCACACGCGCGCCTGCCCCGAGCGGAGGCGGCGCCACTCGTCGTAGCGCTCCCCCGCCCCGAGCTTGGAGTGCAGCACCGCGACCGTCTCGCCGAAGCGCGCGGCGAAGCGGTCGATCATCTGCGGCGTCAGGCCGATCTCGGGCACGAGGATCAGCACGCCGCGGCCGCGCTCCAGCGTCTCGGCGGCTGCGCGCAGGTAGACCTCGGTCTTGCCCGAGCCGGTGACGCCGTGCAGCAGCAGGCGCTCGGGGTCGCGCGACCGGCCGGCGGCCAGCACCTCGTTCAGCGCGGCCTGCTGGTCGGAGGTCAGCCGCGGCTGGGCGCGGCGCGTGCCGATCGCGGTGTGCTGCGGCGCGCGGCGGCGCCCGCGCGGGCCGATCTCCACGAGGCCGCGGGCCTCGAGCCGCCGCAGCGAGCCGAGGTCGGCGCCGGCGAAGCGCGGCAGCGCCTGCAGCAGCGCGCCCTGCTTGGCGGTCAGCCGCAGCGCGGTGCTGCGCAGGTGCGCCTCGTCGGCGATCGCGGCCTCGCCGTCCTCGGTGCGCTGCGCCCACAGCTGGACCTTCTCGCGCGCGCCGCGCGGCGGCAGGAGCAGCGACAGCGCCCGTGCGGGCGTCGAGGCGTACTCGCGGGCCAGCCAGAGCCCGAGGTCGACGAGGTCGGCCGGCAGCGCGTCGGGCAGCACCCGCAGCGGCGTGACGAGCCGGTGCTCGGACTCCTCGGCCAGGCCCGTGACGACCGCGGTGAGCCGCTGGCGACCGAACGGCACCTCCAGCAGCGAGCCGACGTCGGTCCCGTGCGGGCGCAC
Source organism: Baekduia sp. (assembly GCF_035318805.1). Lineage (GTDB taxonomy): Bacteria > Actinomycetota > Thermoleophilia > Solirubrobacterales > Solirubrobacteraceae > Baekduia. The sequence goes on along the minus strand of NZ_DATHDY010000075.1, from coordinate 24,770 downwards.
GTAGTCGAACGGCCCGCGCAGCGCACGGGCCGTCGTGAGCGGCTCCACTTGGACGATGGGATGCGACACGGAGAGACGTCGAGGATAGGCTCCGGACACCATGGACCTGCATCCCGGGGAAGAGATCGTGTTCGACGGCCACCCGTCGTGGCGTGGCGTGCTCAGCTTCTACCTCAAGGGCCTGGGCATCGCGATCGTCGTCGGCGCCATCGTCCTGCTCGCGGCGACGCTGGCGCTCGGCATCGTCGCGTTCGTCGTGATCATGGCGCTGGTGATCGTGGCCGGCCTGATCGTGCGCGCGGCCACCGACTACACGATCACCACCGAGCGCCTGCGCATCCGCCGGGGCATCCTGTCCAAGCACGTCCAGCAGACGAGCATCGACCGCGTGCAGAACGTCAACACCGAGCAGACGCTCATCGATCGCTTCCTCCGCGTCGGCAAGGTCGACTTCGACACCGCCGGCACCGACGACTCGGACTTCACCTTCGACGGCGTCGCCGGCCCCGACCGGGTCGTCGCGGCCGTGGACCGCGCCCGGCGCGCCCACGACCGCTCGGCGCAGTCCCCGCCGTCGCTCTGAGCAGCGGTTGCCGAGGGTCCGGCCTGGCATCGGCCGGAGGACCGGTCGCGAATGGCCTTGAGCCCAGCGGGCACGGGACGCGGCGCGCGGCAAGCTCCGCAGCGGTCCCATGCACGGAGCAGGCAATGCCTTCACCTTCTGACCTGGACGCCCTGCAGCGGCGCGTCCTCGGCCTCTCGCCCGAGCCGGCCGCTCGGTTGGACAGCCCCTACTGGATCTCGAACGAGGCCTATGGGGCGCTTCGCCACGTCCTGCACGACGTGGGCGGCCAGCCCGACGCCCCGGTCCCGTATGTGGACAAAGAGGAGGAGGACTGGGAGCTGCGCACCTACGTCTTGTGCGAGGTGCTCGCGTGGCGAGGGGTGTGGAACGCCGAGGTCCGCCGCCGGAGGGAGAACGACCTCGGCGCGACGTTGTACCTCGGCCTTCCCTACTACGCCCGCTGGCTCTCGGTCGCGGCCAAGACGCTCCTCGACAAGGGCCTGATCTCGGTCGACGAGCTGGCGGCCAAGATCGACGCCGTCCGAGCGCGCAAGGAGGCCGGCTCGTGAGCCGGTTCGAGATCGGCGATCGCGTCACCGTGCGCGAGGCGACGACGCTGTTTCACCATCGGACGCAGGCCTACACCCGTGGTCGCACCGGCGTGGTGGTCGAGCACCGGCCGGAGTGGCTGATCCCGGAGCACGAGGCGTGGCAGCTCGAGGACGGGCGCGTGGAGCCGTTCTACGTCGTGCGCTTCCATCAGCGCGATCTGTGGCCGGACTACACGGGGCTGGAGCTGGACACGTTGGAGACCGAGGTGGCCGAAGGCTGGCTCGACCCGGCTGGGGAGGTGACGCAGTGAGCCACGATCACGATCACGCCCACCACGCGCCGATCGAGGCCGCGGACGAGGTCAGCGAGTTCGACGTGCTCGAGACCGCGATCCGCGAGCTGGCGATCGAGAAGGGCCTGTTCTCGCGCGAGGACCACCGCCGCTTCACGGAATGGGCGGAGCGCATCGGCCCGCACGGAGGCGCGCGCATGGTGGCGCGGGCCTGGCTCGACCCGGAGTTCAAGCGGCGCCTGCTGGCCGACGGCACCGAGACCTCGAAGGAGGTCGGGATCAACTGGCTCGATCCGACCGGCACGGGGACCCCGAGCGACAACACCTACTTCTACGTGCTCGAGAACACGCCCGCGGTCCACAACGTGATCGTGTGCACGCTCTGCTCCTGCTACCCGCGGCCCGTCCTCGGCCAGGCGCCGGAGTGGTACAAGACCCCGCATTACCGGCGTCGCGTCGTCCGCTGGCCGCGCGAGGTGCTGGCCGAGTTCGGGCTGCACGTCCCCCTCGACGTCGAAGTGCGCGTGCACGACTCCAACCAGAAGTCGCGCTTCATGGTCCTGCCGATGCGGCCCGAGGGCACGGAAGGCTGGACCGAGGATCAGCTCGCGGCCATCGTGACCCGCGACACGATGATCGGCGTCGCGCTGCCCCGCGCCGGCTGGACCGGCGACCGCTCGCCGGCCGCGACCCCGCGAGCATGAGCATGAGCATCGACGACCAGCGCTACCCCGTCCTCATGGCCACGCTGCGAAGGGCCGACCCGGCGCCGCCGGAGCCGGATCGCACGCCGGCCCCGTGGGAGGCCAACCTGCAAGCGACGTGCGAGTGCCTGTCCTGGCGCGGAACGCTCGACACCCTCGAGCGGCGCCACGCCGAGGACACGCTCGGAGCCACCACCTACGCCGACTTCCCCGCCCACGCGCGCGCCGCGGTCGTGACCGCGCATGCGCTCCTGGAGCAGGGCGAGATCTCCGAGCGTGAGCTCGAGACCAAGATGAACGACGTGCGCGCGCGCTTCCAGCAAGCGTGAGCGCCGACCAGAGGAGCGTCTCATGTCAGATGTGCTGGCCACCGCGGCCGTTCCCGAAGCGGCCCATCCCCCGTCGATCGAGCTCCGTGAGCTGTGGCCGTGGGCCGTGTTCGCGGGCGCGCTGCTGCTCGTCCTGCTGTATCTCGTCGGCGTCGACCAGGGGGCGGCCTCGGTCATCCCCGGACGGCTGCTGCACGAGTACGTCCACGACGGACGGCATCTGCTCGCCTTCCCCTGCCACTGACGGAGCCGAGCTGCATGTTGCGCAATCTGCTGATCTGGGGGCTGATCGCCGGGGCCTGCGCCGGGCTGCTCGCGACGGGGTTCGCGGAGTTGGCGGGCGAGCCCTCGATCGGCCAGGCGATCTCGTTCGAGGCCCGCCAGGCCCAGGCGGCGGGCGAGATGCCCGAGCCCGAGCTGGTGTCCCGCGGCGTCCAGAAGACCGCCGGCCTCCTCACCGCCGCCGTGGTCTACGGCGTTGCCCTCGGTGGGCTGTTCGCGCTCGCCTTCGGCTACGTCTACGGCCGGGTGGGCCGCACGAGTCCAGGACGGACGGCGCTCTGGCTCGCGGCCTCGGCGTTCGCGGTGCTCTTCCTCGTGCCGTTCCTCAAATACCCCGCGAACCCTCCAGGGATCGGGAGTCACGAGACCATCGGCGACCGCACGCTGCTGCAGCTGGCGATGATGGCCGTCTCCCTGCTGGCGGCGATCGCGGCGGTGCGACTCCGGCGAGCAGCGTCCGCGCACGTCTCGCCGGCCAGCGCCACGGCGATCTCCGGCGCGGCCTACGTCGGGATCGTCGTGGTCGCGGGGCTGGCGATGCCCGCGGTGGACGAGGTTCCCCGCGCGTTTCCGGGGACCACGCTGTGGCAGTTCCGGCAGGCCTCGGTCGGGATGAGCGCCGTCCTCTGGGCGACGATCGGCCTGGTCTTCGCCGCCGCCGTGCCACGGGTGATGGCCGGCCGGCCGGTGCTCGCGCGATCCGGGCACCGGCGCCAGGCCGCGGCGCAACGAGGCTGACGCGGCCGGTGGGCCGGAACGGCGGAGGGCGGCCCGCGGGCCGCCCTCCGTCCTGCAGCTGGTGCTACGCCGTGGCCGGCGCGCTGAGCCCGGCGTCGGCGGCGAGCGCCGCAGCCTTGTCGGTGCGCTCCCACGTGAAGTCGTGGTCGTCGCGCCCGAAGTGGCCGTAGGCGGCGGTCTTCTGGTAGATCGGGCGGTGCAGGTCCAGCGTCACGCGGAACGCGCCGGGACGCAGGTCGAAGTGCCGGTCGACGAGCTCGGCGATCTTGCCGCGGCCGATCTTCTCGGTCCCGAACGTCTCGACGAGCACCGACACCGGGTGCGCCACGCCGATGGCGTAGGCGACCTGGACCTCGGCGCGGTCGGCGAGGCCGGCGGCGACGAGGTTCTTGGCGACCCAGCGCGCGGCGTAGGCGGCCGAGCGGTCGACCTTCGACGGGTCCTTGCCCGAGAACGCGCCGCCGCCGTGACGGGCCATGCCGCCGTAGGTGTCGACGATGATCTTGCGGCCGGTCAGGCCCGCGTCGCCCACCGGGCCGCCGATGACGAAGCGCCCGGTCGGGTTGACCAGGAACTCGCGCCGCAGCTTGCCGGCGTCGTAGAGGTCCTTGGGCAGGATCGGCTCGACGACGTGCTCCCAGAGGTCGTCCGGGATGAGCGACTCGGCGCCCTCCTTGTGCTGGGTGGAGATCAGGAGCTTCTCGATCTCGACGGGCACGCCGTCGCGGTAGCGGACGGAGACCTGCGTCTTGCCGTCCGGGCGCAGGTACGGGAGCACCTCGGACTTGCGGACGTCGGCGAGGCGCTTGGCCAGCTTGTGGGCCAGCGCGATCGGCAGCGGCATCAGCTCGGGCGTCTCGTTGGACGCGTAGCCGAACATCATGCCCTGGTCGCCGGCGCCGGCCACGTCGAGCGCGTCGTCGTCGGAGGGGTCGGTGCGGGCCTCGTAGGCCTGGTCGACGCCCTGCGCGATGTCGGGCGACTGCTTGTCGATCGCGTTGAGGACGGCGCACGAGTCGGCCGAGAAGCCGAGGTCGGCGTCCACGTAGCCGATCTTGCGGATCGTCTCGCGGGCGATCTCCTGGATGTCGACGTAGGTCTCGGTGGAGATCTCGCCGGACACGACCACGAGGCCCGTGTTGACGAGGGTCTCGCAGGCGACACGGCCCGTCGGGTCGTCTCGCAGGACCGCGTCGAGGACGCCGTCCGAGATCTGGTCGGCAACCTTGTCGGGGTGACCTTCGGTCACGGACTCGGAGGTGAAGAGGTACTCGTTGTCGGCGTAGCTCATAAGGTGATGAGGAGCGTGATCTCCGCGGTCGATTCGCTGTCGTTGCCGGACGTGTGCGCGCCGATGGCGCGCACCTTCGAAAGGTCGCCCTTGGCCGCCTGATAGGCACCGGATTGGCCAAGCCCCGTCTGCTCGCCCAGCGTGAGCAGCCTGCTGAAGTTCAGGAAGAGTAGCGAGGAGATCGATTCAGGGTGATTCCCGACCGCCTTTGACCATTGGTCGGTGTCGGTGAGCCGGTCGCCGCCGGCCTTGACGGCGGCGATCCCCTTCGGGTCGGTCGACACGGCGACCTTGCCGTCCCAGACCGCCGTCGAGAAGCTCTTGCGCACCGCGGCGGGCAGGCCGGCCAGGGTCTTGCGCGTGGCGGCCTCGTCCTTGGCGGCGGCCAGGATCGTCAGCACGGGCGCTGGAGCGGCGGAGGTCAGGACGATCGCGGCCTCCCCGGGGAAGACCTGCTTGAGCGGCTTGTCGAGCTTGCCGATCAGCGGCTTGAGCTGGGCGGAGCTGCTGCCCGCGGCGGCCAGGATGCGCTGCAGGGCGGGCGCGAGGTTGCTCACGCCGAGGTAGGCCATGGCCGTCGCGGGGACCTGGTCGGCCAGGGTCGGGGTGAACTTCGTGAAGCCCGAAGCGGTGCTGCGCGCGATCTTCGGGTCGAGCTGCGACTTGACCACGAGGCGCGCGCGGTCGCCGGCGGCGCTGAGGCCGAAGGCCGCGCCCCGCAGCGCGGGCTGGTCGAACAGCGTGCCGACGGCGCCGAGCAGGCCGCCCTGCGGCGCGAGCAGGCGGCGCACGCCGTCGCGCGAGACCCAGCCGTCGACCACGCGATCGGCCGGCAGCTCGCCGAAGGCCTTCTTCGGGCCGGCGGCGGCCGCCAGCGACGCGCCGTCGCCCCGGTGCAGCTTCTCGGCCAGCGCGAGGCTCTCGGGCTGCCCGATCGCCAGGAACGTCCCGACGTACTCAGAGCTCAGGGAGCCGCAGCCGCGCTGCTTGGTGCCGGGGTGCTCGGCGCCCGTGTCGACGAGCACGAGCGAGTTGGCGGTCTTGCCGGCGCCGGTGTCGAAGATCGCCAGCGCGGCCTCGTCGGCGGTCTTCAGCGCCTTGGCCGCGACGTCGCAGCCCGGCGCCTGGAGGCGCTTGACGATCCCGTCGCGCAGCGCAGACCAGCTGGGGAAGGCGTCGGCGACCTTGGCGGCCGCCGCCGTCGCGGAGCGGTCGCGGTCGGTCGAGAGGTGGACGTAGACCAGCGCGTCGGCGGGCACGAGCCATGCCGCGCCGCTGGCGGGCGCGGACCCCGACGCGCCGTCGCCGCTGCCGCCCAGGACCACGGCCAGGGCGACCACCACGACGGCGACCGCGCCGCGGATCGCGTGCTGGGCCCTAGGTGACTGTGTCGCTACGGCACCCCTATCGGCTGTCGTCACGTCTGCTCTTGCGCTCGTTGAAGTCGATGATCAGCGGGATCCCGTCCATGCCGAATCGCTGCCGCAGACGATTCTCGACGAAATAGGCGTAGTCGCGCGTCACTCGGTTGCGGCTGTTGATCTGGATGGCGAACCGTGGAGGGCGCGTCTCGTACTGCGCCATGTACAGCAGCCGCAGCCGGCTGCCCTGCTTGGCGGGCGGCTGGCGCTCCTGGACGACCTCGCCGATGAAGCGGTTGAGCTGCGGCGTCGGGATGCGCGTGAGCATCCGGTCGCCGAGGATGATCGCCTCCTTGAGCAGGCGATCGACGTTGCGGCCGCTCTTGGCCGACACCGTCAGGACCTTCGGGCGCAGGCGCAGCTTGTTGTTGACCCGCGCGCGCTCGTGGTCGAGGTCGGCCTCCTCCATGGGCGCGACGTCCCACTTGTTGAGCACGAGCGCCGTGGCCGTGCCGGCCTTCATCGCCAGCTCGGCGACGCGCAGGTCCTGCGCGGTGACGCCGTCGTGCGCGTCGCAGATGACCAGCGCGACGTCGGCGCGCTCGACCGCCCGCTGCGAGCGCAGGGTCGTGTAGTACTCGACCGACTCGCTGACCTTGGACTGCCGGCGCATGCCGGCGGTGTCGACGATGATGACGCGCCGCCCGTCGATCTCCATCGGCAGGTCGATCGCGTCGCGCGTCGTGCCCGCGACCTCGCTGACGATGACGCGGTCGGACTTGAGGAACTTGTTGACCAGCGACGACTTGCCGACGTTCGGCCGGCCGATCAGCGCCAGCCGGATGATGTCGTCGTCCTCGGGCTCGAAGTCGCCCTCCGGCAGGAGGTCGACGACGCGGTCGAGGAGGTCGCCGGTGCCGAGGCCCTGCGTGGCCGAGACGGCCATCGGGTCGCCCAGGCCCAAGGTGTAGAACTCGGTGGCCTGCGGGACGTCCTTGACGGAGTCGACCTTGTTGGCGGCGATGACGACCGGCTTCTTCCAGCGGCGCAGCAGGTCGGCGAGCTCCTCGTCGCCGGGCCGCGCGCCCGCCTGGGCGTCGACCACGAAGATCGCGAGGTCGGCGTCGGCCATCGCGGCCTGCGCCTGCTCGCGGATCGAGCCCGCCAGCGGATCGTCGTCGAAGAAGTCCATGCCGCCGGTGTCGATCAGCGTGAAGCGCCGGCCGTTCCACTCGCAGGCCACGTCGTGGCGGTCGCGCGTGATCCCGGCGTCCTCGTGGACGACCGCGATGCGCGACTCGCTCAGCCGGTTGACCAGCGAGGACTTGCCGACGTTGGGATAGCCGATCACGGCCACCTTGGGTCCTGTACCGCTCACTGTCGTACCCGCTCCACGATCCGTTGGACGACCTCGTCGATCGAGAGGCCGGTGGTGTCCAGGAGCTCGGCGCCGGGCGCCGGCTCGAGGGTGCTGCGGCCGTGGCCGGTGTCGCGCTGGTCGCGCATCGCCAGCTCCTGGGCGACGACGTGCGCGTCGGCGCCCAGCTCGGCGGCGCGGCGGCGCGCCCGCTCCTGCGGTGAGGCGGTCAGGAAGACCTTGACCTCGGCGTCGGGCGCGACGACGGTCGCGATGTCACGGCCCTCGGCTACCCAGTCGCCGCCGGCGATCAGCGCGCGCTGCCGGGCGACGAGCGCCTCCCGGACGTCGGGCCGCGCGGCGACCTCGGAGGCCTTCTCGCTGACCTCGCGCGTGCGGATCGCGTCGCTGACGTCCTCGCCGTCGCACAGGACGCGATCGCCGTCGAAGGCGATGTCGAGGGTCGCCACATCGCGCGGCCAGGCCAGCGCGGCGCAGCGATACATGGCCCCGGTGTCGAGGTAGGTGAACCCGAGCGCGCGCGCAACGGCGCGCGCCACGGTGGACTTGCCGGCTCCGGCAGGCCCGTCGATGGCGACTAGCACAGCCCGCCAGGGTAGGGCGCGGCCACCTGGTGTGGCATCCTCCGCAAAGTCATGCGGTTGCTCGGACCTCTGCGGGAGCGGGACTTCGCGTTGCTGTGGGGCGGCATGTTCGTGTCGCTGCTCGGTGACGGGATCTACCTGGTGGCCCTCCCCTTCGCGGTGCTGGACCTGTCGGGCAGCGCCACGACGCTGTCGCTCGTCGGCCTCGCCTGGTCGATCGGGATGGTGGGGTTCCTGCTCGCCGGCGGTCTGCTGGCCGACCGCTACGACAAGCGCCGCCAGCTGCTCATCGCCGACCTCGTGCGCCTGCTCGCGGTCGGCGCGGTGGGCGTGCTGTCGCTCAGCGGCGCGCTCGAGATCTGGCAGCTGATCGTGCTGAGCTTCGTCTTCGGCGCCGGGGAGGGGCTCTCGGGACCGGCGCTCGGCTCGATCATCCCCGAGCTGGTTCCCGAGTCGATCCTGGTGCAGGCCAACTCGCTGGCCCAGTCGCTGCGCCCGGTGGGCCTGCGGCTGGCCGGCCCGGCGCTCGGTGGCCTGGCGGTCGCGCTGCTGGACACCGGTGGGGCGCTGCTGGTGGACGCCGGGACGTTCGCGATCTCGATCGTGTGCCTGCTGGCGATGCGCGCGCGGCCGCCCGTGCATGACGAGGAGCACGAGCCGCTGCTCGTGCAGATGCGCGAGGCGGCGGGCTTCGTGCGCTCGCAGACCTGGCTGTGGGCGACGCTGGTCATGGCGGCGCTGGCGCTGCTGCTCTTCCTCGGCCCGACCGAGGTGCTGCTGCCCTACCGCCTGCAGCAGGATCTCGAGGCGACGGCGGGCAGCTTCGGCCTCGTGCTGTCGGTCGGCGGCGCGGGCGCGCTCGTGGGCACCGTGGCGATCGGCCACTTCGGCATCCCCCGCCGCGAGGTCACGTTCCTGTACTGGGTCTGGGGCGTCGCGACGTTCGCGCTGTGCGGCTACGCGCTGGCCGACCACGTCTGGCAGATGGTGGCGTGCAGCTTCCTGTTCGGGATCCTCAGCGGCGCAGGCAACCCGGTGTGGGCGACGCTCATGCAGGTGCGCGTGCCGCCGGCGCTGCGCGGCCGCGTCAGCTCGCTGGACTGGCTCGTGTCGGTCGGGCTGACGCCCGTGTCGTTCGCGCTCACCGGTCCGGCGGCCGCGGCGTTCGGCGCCGGGACGGTCCTGCTCGTCGCCGGGGCGCTCGGCGGCGTGGCGATCATCGCGCTGCTCTACGTGATCCCCGGCCTGCGGGCCGAGGACGGCGGCGTCGCGCGCGCCACGGAGGCTGCGGCGGACGCGGCGGGACCGGCGGCCCCCGGCGGGCCTCAGCGGCCGAGCAGCGACCCGAGGTCCTCGGTGAACGTCGGGTAGGAGACGTCGGCGGCCTCCATGCCGACGACCTCCACGCCCTCGTCGGACGCCAGGCCGGCGATCGCGCCGAGCATCGCGAGGCGGTGGTCGCCGTGCGAGGAGATCGTCCCGCCGCGCAGGCCGCCGGTGCCGCGCACGACGAAGCCGTCCTCGGTCGCCTCGAGGTCGCCGCCGAGCGCGTTGAGCCCGTGCACGACGGTCGCGATCCGATCGGACTCCTTCAGGCGCAGCTCCTGCGCGCCGCCGACGACGGTCTCGCCCTCGGCGAAGCAGCCCAGCAGCGCGACGAGCGGGAGCTCGTCGATGGCCAGCGGGACCTCCTCGGCGTCGATGACCGTGCCGACCAGCGGGCCGTGGGCGACCTCGAGGTCGCCGATCGGCTCGTGGGCGAGCACCTCGTCGCCGGGCGCCTCCTCGAGCTCGCCGACGACGATGCCGCCCATGCGCTCGAGGATCCGGTGAAAGCCCGTGCGCGTCCAGTTGGTCCCGCTGCCCAGCACCTGGATCCGCGATCCGCCGACGAGCACGCCGGCGGCGATCATGAACGCGGCCGACGACGGGTCGCCGGGGACCGTGACGTCGTCGAGGGTCAGCTCGTCCACGTTGGTCACCGTCAGGTAGGGGCCGTTGCGGTGCACGGTGACGCCGGCGGCGGCGAGCATCCGCTCGGTGTGGTCGCGGGACGGCGCAGGCTCCAGGACCGTCGTGGCGCCGTCGGCCATCAGGCCGGCGAGCAGGACGCAGCTCTTGACCTGCGCGCTGGCGACCGGCAGGTCATAGGCGATCGAGCGCAGGTGCGCGCCGTGGACGGTGAACGGCGGCAGCCGGCCCTCGGTGGCGTCGATCCGCGCGCCCATGCGCGTCAGCGGCTCCGCGATGCGGTCGACGGGCCGGCGGCGAATCGACTCGTCGCCGTCGAGCGTGTACGAGCGGCCCTCCTGCCCCGCCAGCCAGCCCGGCAGCAGGCGCATCAGCGTGCCGGCGTTGCCGACGTCCAGGGGGCCTTCGAGCTCGGTCGTGTTGCGCAGCCCGGTGCCGCGGATGATCACCCCGTCGCCCTGCACCGTGACCAGCGCGCCCAGGGCGCGGATGGCGTTCAGCGTCGAGGTCGTGTCCTCGGCGTGCAGGTAGTTGCGCACCCGGACCGGCTCGGCGGCCATCGCGCCGAGGATCGCCGCGCGGTGCGAGATCGACTTGTCGGCCGGCGGCGTGACGGAGCCTCGCAGGCGCTTGGCGGGGGCGAAGCGGACGATGGTCACCGGCTGGTCCTCTCGTGACGGCGACACGGTCGGCGCGCGGTCATGCGATGACCTGCTCGACGAGCTCGCGGGCGCGGTCGGCATGGCCCTCGGCCACCCACAGCGCGACCTCGCCGCTGCGGAAGTCGGGTTGGGGCGAGAGGCTCATGTCGTGGATGTTGATGCCTGCGCGGCTGAGCGTCAGGGCGAGATCGGCGATCACGCCGGGGCGGTTGGGCACCACGACCCGCACTTCCCGCAATGGGCCCCCGGCCATGCCGACGTCCAGGAGCGCCCGGCGCTGCTCGCCGGCGGTCGCCTGCCAGCCCTCCAGCGCGCCCGCGTCGCCGGAGGCGAGCAGGGCGCGCGCCTCGCGCAGCAGGTCGATCGTGGCGTCGAGGCCGTCCAGGACGGCGTCGCGGTTGGCGGTGTAGATGCCCGCCCACAGCGGCGGGTTGGCGCCGGCGACGCGCGTCGCGTCGCGGAAGCTCGGCCCGACGACGGGGATCGCCTCGTCGCCCAGCGCGCGCGTCGCGGCCGTGACCATCGCGTTGGCGACGACGTGCGGCACGTGGGAGAACGCCGCCATCAGGCGATCGTGCTCCTCGTGGCCGATGACGGTCGGCACGGCGCCGAGGCCCGTGACGAAGCGGTGCAGCCGCTCGAGCAGGATGCCCTCGCTCTGCGGCCGCGGCGTGAGGTACCAGGTGGCGCCGGCGAAGAGGTCGGCGCGGGCGTGCTCGACGCCGGCGACCTCCGCCCCGGCCAGCGGGTGCCCGCCGATGTAGCGGTCGCCCAGCTCCGCCTCCACGAGCGCGCGCTTGGTCGAGCCGACGTCGGTGACCACGGCGCCGGCCACGTGCACGCACGCCTCGGCGACGCGGGCGGCCAGCGCACCGACCGGCGCGGCGACCAGGGCGACGTCGGCCGGCCCGAACCGCGCCGGGTCGTCGACCGTCTCGTCCACGACGCCGAGCGCCAGCGCGCGCTCGCGCACGTGCGGGTCGGGGTCGAAGCCGACGACCCGCGCGCCGAGGCGCTCCCGCGCGGCCAGCCCGACCGAGCCGCCGATCAGCCCCAGCCCGAGGAGGGCGAGGCGGAGCGGCGGTCCGTCGGTCGAGGCCTCATCCGTCACGCGGTCGTCTGCGCGGCGGCGGCGTTCTGCGTGGCGGCGGCGCCGAAGGGCAGCTTGCCGGCCAGGACGGAGGCCTGCTCGACCTTGATGGCGTACGCGTCGAAGGCGTCGACCCGCAGCTGCTGCGGCCCGTCGCAGATCGCCTCGTCGGGCTCGGGGTGCGTCTCGACGATGATCCCGTCGGCGCCCACGGCCGCCGCGGCCAGCGACAGGGGCTCGACGAGCGCGCGCCGTCCGGCGGCGTGGCTGGGATCGACGACGATCGGCAGGTGCGTCATCTCCTTGAGCACCGGGATCGCCGTCAGGTCGAGCGTGAAGCGGTAGGCCGTCTCGAACGTGCGGATGCCGCGCTCGCAGAGCATCACCGCCTCGTTGCCCTCCTTGAGGACGTACTCCGAGGCCATGATCAGCTCCTCGAGCGTGCTCGACAGGCCGCGCTTGATGAGGACCGGGATGCCGCTGCGGCCGATCTCGCTGAGCAGCGGGTAGTTCTGCATGTTGCGCGCGCCGATCTGGATGACGTCGGCGACCTCGGCGACGGCCTCGATGTCGCGCGCGTCCATCAGCTCGGTGACGACCGGCAGGCCGGTGCGCTCCTTGGCCTCGGCCAGCAGGCGCAGGCCCTCCTGGCCCAGGCCCTGGAAGGCGTAGGGCGAGGTCCGCGGCTTGTAGGCGCCGCCGCGGAACATCGTGGCGCCGGCCGCGAGCATCGCGTCGGCCGTGTCGAGCGTCTGGTCGCGCGTCTCGACGGTGCACGGACCGGCGATGAGGGCGAAGTGGTCGCCGCCGATCTTGCGGCCGCCGATCTCCAGGACGGTGCGCGTGTCGCCCTTGAGCTGGCGGGAGGCCAGCTTGTAGGGCTTGAGGATCGGGACGACCTTGTCGACGCCGTCGTAGCCCTCGAGGCCGAGGCGGGCGACGTGCTCGCGGTCGCCGATGGCTCCGATGACCGTCACCTCCTCCCCGCGGCTGGGATGGGCGTGCGCGCCGACGGACTGGATGCGCTCGATCACTGCATCCACCTGGGAGTCGGTGGCCGTCGGCTTCATGATGATCATCATCGGAGGGTTCCTTCTGCGGCTTGGGGGTGAAGTCTAGAGGCGATGGGATGCCGGCAGACGCCAGCGGTGGCTACGGCGCTCGACCCTGAGGGTCCGATGCGGACACGGCCACGCGGCCGGCCGAGCGCCTAGCTAAATCGCCAATACCAAGCAACGCAACCGCTGCCACCATCGACGCGCGCGGCGGCCACGAGGCCGACCTGCGGAGTGCGCATCGTGAGGGGCGAGCGGGACATGAAGCACTGCTATTGAAGCAGATCGCGCAATTCGCGCAAGAACCTTGCGTTCTGCTCCGGCGTGCCGAAGCTGACGCGCAGCGCGCCGGGGCGGCCGAGCGCGCCGCCCGCGCGCACCTGGACGCCGCGCTCGCCGAGCGTGCGGACGATCGACGCCTCGAACGGCGCCGGCTCCTCGCCGTCGGAAACCGGCAAGTCGAACCACGCGAAGTTGGCCTGCGACTCGGCGGGCGTGATGCCGAGCTCGCCGAGACCGTCCTCGAGCTCCAGGCGCGCGACGACCGCCCGCTCGACGCGCTGGGCGACGGCGTCGCCGTGCTTGAGCGCCTCGATCGCCGCGGCCTGGGCGGCAGCGTTGCAGAAGAACGGCTGGCGGACCTGGTTGACGGCGGTGACGAACGCGTCGGAGCCGCAGAGCGCGTAGCCGACCCGCAGCCCGCACAACCCGTACACCTTGCTGAACGTGCGCAGCAGGACCAGGTTGGGGTGCTTGGTCAGGAGGTCGAGCGAGGCGTCGGGATCGTCGAGCGTGTTGTACTCGCAGTACGCCTCGTCGAGGATGACGCAGACGTTCGACGGGACCCGGTCCAGGAACGCGGCGACGTCGGCCAGCGGGATCGCCGTCGACGTCGGGTTGTTGGGGTTGCAGACGAGGACGAGCCGCGTGGCGGCGGTGATCTCGGCGAGCATCGCGTCGAGGTCGTGCTCGTGGCGGTCGTTGAGCGGGACCTGGATCGCGGTCGCGCCGGTCGCTGCGGCGAGGTGCGGGTAGACGCTGAACGAGGGCCACGCGTAGACGAGCTCGGCCCCGGGCTCCAGCAGCGCCTCGCCGGCGGCCAGCAGGATGTCGCACGACCCGTTGCCGATGGCGATGCGCGTCGCGGGCACGCCGTAGCGGTCGCTCAGCGCGCCGCGCAGCTTGCTGTTGGTCGGGTCGGGATACCGGTTGACGCCGGTCAGGATCGCCTGCACGGCCGCGACGACCGCCGGGATCGGCGGCTCCGGCGACTCGTTGGACGCCAGCAGCGCGACGTCTTCGGGCAGCGCGTAGGCGGCTGCCGCGGGATACACGGGGATGCGGCTGACGGCCGCGGAGAACTCGATCGCCATCGCCGTCCATCCTAGGGGGGGGCGGACTACTGCGCGGACTCGAGGTCGAGGCGCAGCTTGCGCGCGTCGCCGAGGTACACGTGGCGCGACTCGTGCTCGTCGGGCGCGTAGTAGTGCATCAACACGCGGATCACCCGCGGCATCGAGCCCGGCACCGGCACCTCGCGGGCGCACATCAGCGGCACCTGCCCGAAGCCGAGCTGGCGCGCCGCGACCGCGGGGAACTCGGCGTCGAGGTCCTCGGTCAGCGTGAACAGGCAGCTGACGACGTCCTCGGGGACGAGGTCGTTGCGCTTCATGATCTCCCGCATCAGCCACTCGGTTGCACCGAGGATGGCTTCGGCGGTATTGCGATCGACGCTGATCGCGCCGCGGAGGGCAAAGAGCCGCATTCGGCGGCGGATCATGGCAGGGCCGGGCGTCGCTCGTTCGTCCACCGCGCTGCGGTCCGTCGTCGGACCGGCCGATTGCCCGGGACGATGTCGCTGCCCGTCGCCCAACGCGCGCTCGTGCTCGGCCTGGTCGCCGCCTGCGTGGCGCTGCTGCCGTTCCTGCGCGACGACCTGGGTGAGAGCTCCACCTTCCTGCCGATCTGCCTGACGGCGATCGTGCTGTGCAACCTGCTGACCAGCGCGCTCGTGCTGGCGCAGTTCCTCGCGCGCGGCTCCGCGCCCTTGCTCGGCCTCGCCGCGGCGTACTTCGCGGCCGGGCTGCTCGCGGTGGTCCACCTGCTCGTCCTGCCGGGAGCGCTCACCCACGACGGCGTCCTGGAGGCCGGCGGGCAGTCGGCCTCCTGGCTGTGGGCCGTGGGCCACGGCGGCCTGCCGCTCGGCCTGGCGGCCGCGCTCTGGGGCGGCCCGCCCGCGTTCCGCCGCCGGCTCGCCGGGCCGACCGTTCGCCGCGCGCGCGCCGCGATCCTGACCGGCCTGGCGATCGCCGGTGGCGCCGCGGGCCTCACGTGGGCGCTCGTGGCCTTCGGCGGCTCGCTGCCCGACGTGACCGACGGCGCCAAGCTGTCGCCGCTCGGGCTCGCCGCCACGCCCGTCGTCCTCGGCCTGGACCTGCTGGCGCTCGTCGTCGTCGCCCGCCGCGGGCGCCGGAGCCCGCTGGAGCGCCGCCTCCTGCTCGTCGTGGCGTGCATGCTCGCCGGCACGGCGCTGACGCTCCTCTCGCTCAGCCGCTTCTCGGTCGGCTGGTACGCGTCGGTCGGGCTGGAGCTCGTCGCATCGGCCATCGTCCTCGCCACGCTGCTGCGCGACGTCGGGCGCCTCGGCACCTTCGGCGCCGCCGATGCCCGCGCCGGCGCCTTCGACGCGCTGACCGGCGCGCGGACGCGGGCCGCGACGCTCGTCGCCGCCGAGCACCTGCACCGCAGCCGCGCGCCCGGCCGGCCGCTGGCGCTCGCGCTCGTCGACGTCGACGGGCTGAAGGCCATCGGCGACCAGCACGGGCCGCTGGCCGCCGACGCGGTCCTGCTGACGGTCGCCAACCGGCTCCGGGGCCAGCTGCGCGACGGCGACGTCCTCGGCCGCTCCGGCGACGAGGGCTTCCTGATCGTCTTGCCCGGCACCGACGCCGACGGCGTCACGCTGGCCGTCGACCGCGCCGTCGCCGCCGTGCGCGACCAGCCCGTCGGCACGTGGGCGCACGACGTGCGCACGACCGCGTCGGGCGGCATCGCGATGGTCGGCGCCGGCGACGACGCCATCGCGGTTGCGCTCGCCGCCGCCGACATGGCGCTCAACCAGGCCAAGGCCCACGGGCGCGACCAGGTGGTCAGCCCGGCTCGCGCGCAGGTGGTGCCGCTGCGTCGCGCAGCCGCTGGACCTCCGCGGGGCTGAGCCGCCGCACGTGGCCCTCGCCGAGGTCGCCGAGGCGCAGCGGGCCGAACGCGACGCGCGAGAGCTTCTTGACCGGATGGCCGATCGCCGCGCACATGCGCTTGATCTGCCGCTTGCGCCCCTCGCGCAGCGTCAGCTCCAGGACGCCTGCGCGGATCTGGCGGGCGCCCGCCGGGGCGGTGACGCCGTCGTCGAGCTCGACGCCCTCGCGCAGCCTGCGCAGCGACGACTCGCGCACCGGGCCGTGCTCGACCTCGGCGATGTAGGTCTTGGGCACCTCGTAGCGCGGGTGGGTGAGGCGGTTGGCGAGGTCGCCGTCGTCGGTCAGGAGGATCAGTCCGGTCGTGTCGGCGTCGAGGCGCCCGACGGGATAGAGCCGCGTGCCGGGCGCGTGGACGAGCTGCACGATCGTCCGTCGCCCGTGGGTGTCCTTGGCGGTCGAGACGACGCCGGGCGGCTTGTTGACCAGCCACACCGCCCGCTCCTCGGGCGCGCGGACCGGCTTGCCGTCGACGCGCACCTCGAGGCTGCCGTCGGCCTCGCGCGCCGGGTCGGTCACGATGTCGCCGCCGAGCGTGACGCGGCCCTCGCGGACGATCTCCTCCGCCGCGCGGCGGGAGGCGACACCGGCGTGGGCGAGGAACTTCGCGAGGCGCATCTGCGGCGCGAGGCTAGCGATGCCGTGGCCTGGCAGGGTTCCGGCCATGAGCATGGACTTCGACGCGTTGATCGCCTGGCTGGACGGGCACGTCGGGCAGCGGGTGTTCGCGGCGACGCAAAGCGCGTCGCAGGACGCGGGCAACACGCGGCTGAGCGTGGTCGGGGCGCTGGCGCGCGCCGAGGGCGAGATCACGCTGATCGACGCGCGCCCCGGGCGGATCGAGGCGTTCTCGGTCGGCGACGCGACGCTCGTGCTGCTGGAGGGCGACTTCCTGGACGCGTCGCCGATCGACTTCGGCGCCGGCCGGCCGCAGATGGTGCAGGCCGAGTTCCACGGCGCGGTGAGCGTGACGGTGGGCGAGGCCCCGGGCTAGCCTTGGGGTCGCGCCATGGACCTCGAGCTGCTCGACACGACCCTTGCCGACCTCGGTCAACCGACGTTCCGCTCCCGCCAGGTGTGGGACTGGACGGCGCGCGGCGCGGCGGGCTACGACGTGATGACCAACGTCCCGGCGGCGCTGCGCGCGCGGCTCGCCGAGCGCGTGCCGTTCTCGACGCTCGAGGTCGAGAACGAGGCGCACGCCAAGGACGGCACGATCAAGGTGCTGTTCCGCACGGTGTCGGACGGGCGTCCGGTCGAGGCGGTCCTGATGCGCTACCGCGACGGCCGCCGCTCGCTGTGCCTCTCGTCGCAGTCGGGCTGCCCGCTGACCTGCACGTTCTGCGCGACCGGGACGATGAAGTTCGGGCGCAACCTGACCGCGTCGGAGATCCTCGACCAGGCCCTGCACTTCCGTCGCGCCGAGGACGTCGACCACGTCGTGTTCATGGGCATGGGCGAGCCGATGATGAACCTCGACAACGTGCTCGCCGCCTGCCGCAGGCTGCCCGACGTCGGCGTGAGCCATCGCCACACGGCGATCTCGACGGTCGGCTGGACGCCGGGCATCGACCGCCTCGCCGAGTGCGACATGCCGATCCGCCTGGCGCTCTCGCTGCACGCCGCCGACGAGGAGCTGCGCTCGCGGATCATGCCGGTCAACGACCGCCATCCGCTGCACGAGGTGCTCGCCGCGTGCGGGCGCTTCTACGACCGCAAGAAGCGCATGATCTTCATCGAGTACGTGATGCTCGACGGCGTCAACGACCAGCCCGAGCATGCGGTGCAGCTGGCGCGGGTGCTCGACCCCAAGCGCTTCAAGGTCAACCTGATCCCGTACAACCCGACCGGCAGCTACGACGGGTCGGACCGGGAGACGATCGAGGACTTCCGCGCGACGCTCGAGGAGCACGGCATCGGCGCGACGGTGCGCCTCACGCGCGGCCGGGACATCGACGCCGCGTGCGGCCAGCTGGCCGCCAAGGCCCTGGCGTCGTAGCGCCGGACGTAGTGGGCCACGCGGAAACGTCTCACCGGCAATCCCGTCCGGCGATCACCGCCCGGCTGTGTCCTCGGACCTCGATGTGCCAGAGGCACACCTTCGGTCCTGCGTCCTTGCCGGATCGGCGCCGCCGAACGGGATTCCCCGGCGAACGTTCCCGCGCGACCCACTAGGGTCGTCGCGCCATGGCCGCGCTGACCCTCACCGAGCTGCACCGCCAGGCCAAGGAGCTCGAGCGCGCGCACCGGCGCGGCGACGCGGCGGCGCTGGCGCGGGCCGCGCCGTTTCGCCCCGATCCGGCCAAGCCGCTGAAGGACGCCGGCGCGCAGATGGTGGTCGCGCGCGAGCACGGGTTCCCGTCGTGGGTGCGGCTGCGCGCGTACGTCGAGCGGATCGACGCGTTCGGCGAGGGGCTGGAGTACGCGTTCCGCACCGACCTGGAGTACTACGAGGGACGCGCCGACGGGCTGCTGGCCAGCGCGCAGGACGGGACGCCGAGCGCCGAGGCGGCGTTCGAGGGCACGGGCGCGGCGCTGACCCGCGAGGGCGCGCGGCAGGTCGTGGCCGGGCGTCACGGGTTCGCGAGCTGGGCGGCGCTGCGGCGCCACGTCGAGGCGCTGGCCGACGGCGGCGAGCCGTTCGCCCGCGCGTTCCGCGCGATGGAGGCCGGCGACCGCCACCAGCTGGCGGCGCTGCTGGCGCGGTTCCCCGAGCTGGCGCGCGCCCGCGGGACCAACGGCAATGCCTTGATCAACATGGCGTCCGACGTGCCGACCGCCGCGTTGCTCCTGGAGCACGGCGCCGACGTCGCCCATCCCAACGCGCACGGCTGGACGCCGCTGCACCAGGCCGCCTACGCGGACGCCGCGGACGCCGCGGCGTTCCTGCTGGAGCACGGCGCGCCGCCCGACGTCTCGGGCCGTGGCGCGGGCGGCACGCCGCTGGTCGTCGCCCTCTTCTGGGGCCATCACCGCGTGACCGACGTCCTCGCGGCCGCCTCGCTGCATCCGCGCAACCTGCGCGTGGCCGCCGGCCTCGGGCGGGTCGGGTTGATCGAGGAGCTGGTGACGCCGGACGGCACGGTCTCCGAGGCGGCGGGCGCGCTGCGCGGCTTCTACCGGCCGCACGGCGGCTTCCCGGCGTGGACGCCCAGCGACGATCCGCAGGAGATCCTCGACGAGGCGCTGGCGTGGGCGGCGCGCAGCGATCGGGTCGAGGCGATCAGCGCGCTGGTGGCGCGCGGCGCGCGGGTCGACGCCGACGTCTACCGCGGCACGCCGCTGGTGTGGGCCGCGGCGACCGGCCGCGCCGACGCCGTCCGCCGGTTGATCGAGCTGGGCGCAGACGTCGACGGCCGCGCGACCTTCGGCGGCCCGACCCACGGCGACGGCGTCACGGCGCTGCACCTTGCGGCGCAGTCCGGATCGCTGCCGACCATCGAAGCGCTCCTGGACGCCGGCGCCGACCCGACCCTGCGCGACACGCTCCACGACAGCCCCGCCGCCGGCTGGGCCGACTTCGGCGGCCACCCCGAGGCCGCGGCGCTGCTGCGGTCGCGCGGGGGCTGAGGGGGCGGGCGGGCCTGGGTGCCGCGAACGCCCGCGGCGCCCCGCTCGGGCGCTCAGGTCGCGTAGGCCTGGCTCGGGGACGATGACGACGGAAGGCGTCCGGCGGCGCCGGCGCGTGGGGTGTCCGCCACGCCCGAGGGGCGAGGGACGCGGGTCGACTTTCCCTTGATACCCAAGGGAAAGTCGACCCGGATGGAATGCGTGCGGTCTAGACCCCCGTATACGTGCTCAAAACAGCACAGATTGTCGTTCACGCCCGAACGACCCGGCCCCGGGCGACCGCGGAGGACCGACGACGGCGGCGCCCGGCGCGAACCTCCTCGTCATCGCCCCCGAACCACGCCTCATGCCACACGAGCGCCGGCGCTGAACGCCGTGGGGCTCGCGGGGACAGTCCCCCGCCCGTTCGGGCGGGGGACTGTCCCCTCAGAGCACCGCCTCGACCGCGTCGCGCACGCGGTCGGGCGCGGTGCCCTCGCCGTCCAGGGCCCAGAGCAGGAGCGCGCCCTGCTGCGCCGCATGGACCGCGGGCGCGCGCGTGGGCGCGTCGGCGTAGCCGGCGGCGGCGAGCAGGCGCGCGATCGTGGCGCGGAGGTCGAGCGTCCAGCGTCGCGCGTGCGCACCGAGCTCGGGGTCGTCGAGGTCGAGCTGCAGGAACGTGAAGTGCGCGCGGAACGCGCCGAGCTCGGCGACCGGCTCGGCGAGGCGCACCAGCAACTCCACGAGGGCCTCGCGCGGCGGGAGGTCGTCGCGCGGCTGCGGTGGCCGGGCGCGCGCGGCCAGGGCGACGAGCAGGTTGTGCTTGGACCCGAAGCGGCCGTGGACCGACGAGGGCGCGATGCCGGCCTCCCGGGCGACCCCGGCGAACGTCAGGCCGGCCACGCCGGTGCGCCCCAGCACGCAGGCGGCGGCGTCGAGCAGCTCGTCGTCGGAGCGCGATCGTGGACGCCCGGCCATGGGCGCGTTACATTATCGAACATGGATTCGGAAATGGTTGGGCCGGTCGCCTGGGAGCGCGTCGACCGGCAGCTGCGCGCCGCGCGCAACTACTGGCTGTCGACCGCGCGGGCCGATGGCCGCCCCCACGCGAGGCCGGTCTGGGGCGTGTGGCTGGCCGGCGCGCTGTGGTTCGGGACCGGGCTGGAGTCGGTCAAGGGCCGCAACCTGCTGTGCGACCCGCGGTGCACGATGCACCTGGAGAGCGGCGACGACGTCGTGATCCTCGAGGGGACCGCGGAGCGCGCCGAGGACGACGATGCCTACGCGGCGTACAGCAGGAAGTACGACATGCCGGCGGACGCCGCGTCCTTCGCGGCTCTGCCCCAGGTCGGCGCCCTCTTCCGCTTCGCCCCGACGACCGCGCACGCCTGGCTGGAGACGGCCTTCGTCGACAGCCAGGCGACGTTCAGGTTCTAGGGGAACACTGGCCCAGAGGGCCAGGTTCCCTTGCGGGTCTTCGCCCAGGGGGCGAAACCCGCGGCGGGTAGGACCCGCGCTTCTAGCCGGGCGGTGCGAGGTCCTCGCCGTCGGCGTCGGCGTCCGCGCCATCCTGCTCGCCGTCGGCGTCCGCACCATCCTGCTCGCCGCCGTCGTCGTCCGGGCCCTCGTCCGGGCCACCCTGCGTCGGCGGGGTCGACCCGGCGCGCGCCTCGCCCGCGCGGAGCAGGCGCTCGCGCAGGTCGGCCTCCTCCTCCGGCGACGGATCCCACTCCTCGACGTCGGGCAGGTCGTCGAGCGACACCATCCCGAACAGCTTCAGGAAGAGCGGCGTCGTGCGGTAGAGGATCGCGCCGAACGGCGAGCGGCCGGACTCCTCGATCAGCCCACGATCGAGCAGCGTGCCGGCGGCCGAGTCGGCGCTGACGCCGCGGATGCGCGTGATCTCCGGCCGTGACACCGGCTGCAGGTACGCGACGATCGCGAGCGTCTCGGCCTGGGCGGGCGACAGCGGCGGCGTGCGCGGCTTGGACAGCAGCCGGCGTGCGGCGGCCTCGGTGTCGGGCGCGGTGGCCAGCGTCCAGCCGCCGGCGAGCTCGCGCAGCTCCAGGCCGCGCTGCCCGGGCGCGTAGGCCTCGCCCAGCGCGCTGAGCGCCTCGCCCAGCGCCTCCTCCTCGCACTCGCAGGCGGCCAGCAGCTCGCTCTCGGTGACCGGCTCGGCCGAGAGGAAGAGCAGCGCCTCGACGGTGCGCGCCAGATCGCTCACAGGGAACGCCCCCGGCCGCCGAAGCGAGCCCCTGGGCGAGTTTCGGCCCGGAATCCGAGCCCCTGGGCGAGGACTTCCGCGCTCACGCCGCGGCGGCGGAGGCCGCGGCCGCGCCCGGCGACACGATCTCGATCTCGCCGAACGGCTCTT
This sequence comes from Baekduia sp., assembly GCF_035318805.1. Lineage (GTDB taxonomy): Bacteria > Actinomycetota > Thermoleophilia > Solirubrobacterales > Solirubrobacteraceae > Baekduia. Next base: position 2,739 of record NZ_DATHDY010000075.1, on the reverse strand, counting down.
CCTGCTGCCAAGTCGCCTCGCCCTGCTTGTAGAGCTCCAGCAGCGCGAAGAGCGTCACGCAGACGGTCACGCGATCGGCGCCGGCGACCGCCTCCTCGAAGGTCGTCCGGCCCGCGGACCGCAGCAGGCGCCGCAGGTGCGACAGGCGGTCGGCGACGCTGACGCGCGGGATCGTGAGGTGGCGGATGTCGACCTTGGGCGGCAGCGCCAGCAGTCCGCCGATCGCGCGGCCGAGGCGCGCCGGCTTGTAGACGGCGTCGAGGTCGTGCACGTCGGTGCGGCGCAGCGCCGCGGGCAGCGGCGCGCTGCGGAAGCGCACGCCGTCCTGGCCCAGCAGCTTCTCGATCAGGTGCGACGCGGCCGAGCGGTAGCGCTTGGCCTCCAGCATGCGCTGCAGCAGCTCCTCGGCGGCGACGTCGGGCTCGAAGTCGAGCAGCTCCTCGTCCTCGCGCGGCAGCATGAGCCGCGACTTGAGCTCCAGCAGCGCGGCGATGAGCACGAGGAACTCGGTCGCGACCTCGAGGTCCAGCTCGCCGCGGGACTCCAGGACGTCGATGTAGGAGAGGACGACGTCGGCCAGCTCCACCTCCAGCAGGTCGACCTCCTCCTTGAGGACGAGCGTCAGCAGGAGGTCGAACGGTCCGGTGAAGACCTCGAGGTCGAGCTCGAGCTCGGCGACCAGGGTGCTCATTGCGCCAGACCGTAGCGACCGTCCCCGACGGCGGCGGGGCGGGCGGGCTCGATTCCCGCAACGTGGGCGGATTCGGCCATCACGGCCCGCCCTCAGGTACGCGGGCCGACGCCCGTCGCGGCGCGCACGTCGCGGAGCGTCTCGGACGTGATCGCGCGGGCCTTCTCGGCGCCGGCGGCGAAGATCGCCTCCAGGGCGTCCTCGTCGGCCCGCAGCGCGCTGTAGCGCTCCCGCACGGGCTCCAGGAGCGCGTTGACCGCGTCGGCCGTGGCGATCTTGAGATCGCCGTAGCCCCGCGCGTCGGCCAGCGACTCCTCGACCTGCTCCGGCGTGATCCCGCGCGCCGCCGCGAGGATGTCGATGAGGTTCGAGACGCCCGGCTTGCTCGGGTCGCGCGCGATCCGCGGCGGGTCCTCGGAGTCGGTCACCGCGCGCTTGAACTTCTTCTCGACGGTCTTGGCGTCGTCGAGCACGTAGACCGTGCCCTCGACCGAGCCGCCGGTCGTCGACATCTTCGACGTCGGGTCCTGGAGGTCCATGATCCGGGCGCCGACGCTCGGGATCTTCAGCTCGGGGACCACCAGCTGCTCGCCGAAGCGATCGTTGAAGCGCTGGGCGACGTCGCGCATCAGCTCGACGTGCTGGCGCTGGTCGTCGCCCACGGGCACCTCGTTGGCCCGGTAGGCGAGCACGTCGGCGGCCATGAGGACGGGATAGAAGAAGAGGTCGGCGGAGACGAGGTCGCGCTGGCGGGCCGACTTCTCCTTGAACTGGTGCATGCGGTTGAGGTCGCCGTGGGCGGTGACCGCGCCGAGGTGCCATGCCAGCTCGGTGTGCTCGTGGACGTCGCTCTGGCGGATGAAGATGCAGCGATCGGGGTCCAGCCCGGCGGCCAGGAGGATCGCGGCCGTGTCGTAGACCCGTGCGCGCATCTCGTCGGGCTCCCACGGCACGGTCATCGCGTGGAGGTCGACCACGCAGAAGATCGCCACGTCGCCGGCGTCGGCAGCCCGCTGCTGTCCTTCGACGTACTGGACGATCGCGCCGATGTAGTTGCCCAGGTGCTTCTGGCCGGTGGGCTGGATCCCACTGAAGATGCGCATCGCCGCGGAGTCTATGAAGCCACCGCGCCGGGTAGCCGCCCCGCTGTGGATCCCGTCAGCACGACGCCGACCAAGCCGATCGACTACGCGACGCTGAGCGCGGGCTACGGCACGCTGCTGGGAGCGCTGGTCGTGGCCTCGCGAGCCAAGGAGGCCGAGCCCGTGCGGCCCGGGGAGCTGCCGGTGCTCGGACTGGCGACGTTCGCCCTGGCCAAGCTGGTCGCCAAGGAGAAGGTCGACTCGTGGGTGCGGGAGCCGTTCGTGGAGGAGCGGGTGGGCCGCGACGGGATCGAGCGGCGCCCGAAGGGCCGGCGCCTGCGCTACGCGGTCGGCGAGCTGCTGAGCTGCACGCGCTGCGTGGGCAGCTGGAGCGCGCTGGGCCTGGTCGGCCTGCGGCTGCTGCGCCCCCGCGAGGCGCAGGTCGTGCTGCCCGTGCTCGCCCTCGCCGCCGCCAACGACTGGCTGCAGTCGGGCTTCACCACCCTGTGCGCCGGCGCCGACCTGGCCCAGCAGCAGGCGCAGGCGCAGGCGCTGCCACCCGACGAGGACGACGACGAGGAGGGCGGGACGATCGCGCGCTTCCAGCGCCCGCCGCGCCCCAACGGCACGTCGAGGGACGACTGAACCGGGATATACCCGGGTGAGTCGTCCCTCGACGCCTGCCGTGAGGCTAGAGCGGCTGGCGCAGGACCGGCTTCTTGGCCGCGGCCGCCTCGTCGAGGCGGCGCACGGGCGTCGTGTAGGGCGCGTTCTGCGCGATCTGGGGATCCTCGCCGGCCTCGGTCAGGATCTTCGCGATCGCCTCGGCGAAGCCGTCGAGCGTCTCGCGCGTCTCGGTCTCGGTCGGCTCCACGAGCAGCGCCTCGTCGACCAGCAGCGGGAAGTAGACCGTCGGCGGGTGGTAGCCGTGGTCCAGCAGCCGCTTGGCCAGGTCGAGCGTCTTGA
>NZ_DATHDY010000074.1:0-91902 GCF_035318805.1 Baekduia sp. | reverse complement strand
CGTGCTCGCGCTACGCCGCACAGGCGATCCGGCGGTACGGCATACTGCGCGGCCTGGTGCTCGCCGGGTGGCGGCTCCTGCGCTGCAACCCGTGGAGCCACGGCGGCCACGATCCGGTGGAGGCCCAGCGCCTGTTCCGAGCCTCCGCCGCATCAGCCGGCCCGGCCGGCGGCGAACCCCCCGTCCCCCGCGCCTGAGCCCATGCCCTTCGTCTTCGCCAACGTCCTCCAGCCCCTCATCGACGTGTTCGAGCAGGTCCTCCTGTTCTTCCACGACCATGTGGGCTTCGGCTGGGGCATGTCGATCATCGCGATGACCGTCACGGTCCGCGCGCTGATGATTCCGCTGACCTTGAAGCAGTTCAAGTCGATGCAGGCGATGCAGCGGCTGGCGCCCGAGATCAAGGAGCTGCAGCAGAAGTACAAGGACGACAAGCAGCGCCAGCAGCAGGAGATGATGGCGTTCTACAAGGAGAACCAGGTCAACCCGTTCGGGTCGTGCCTGCCGCTGATTCTCCAGATGCCGGTCTTCCTGTCGCTGTTCTACATGCTGCGCAAGGACCTGCGGCACGACATCTGCCCGGACATCAACCCGGCGAACGTCGCGAACCCGAAGCCGTGCGGTCAGACGCCGGAGTCGCAGTTCTGGTTCATCCACGACATCACCGACAAGGCGACGGGCACCGTGCTCGTCGTGCTGCTGGTGCTCTACGTCGGCACGCAGCTGGTGTCCAGCCTCCTGATGATGACCGCGACCGCGGATCAGAACCAGAAGATCATCATGCTGGTCCTGCCGTTCCTGTTCGTCGGCTTCGTCTTCGGCTTCCCGGCCGGGCTGATCATGTACTGGATCACGACGAACATCTGGACCATCGGGCAGCAGCAGTTCCTGCGCCGGGTGATCGGCCACGGCACGCACGCGACGACCCTGCCGGAGCTGCCGGGGCAAGCGGACGGAGACAAGGGCAAACCCGCGGCAGCGGGCGCGGGCGGTGGGGCCGGCGGGCTGCTGGCGCGCCTCTCCGGCCAGGCGAGCAGCGCCGAGTCGTCGTCGAAGCAGGCGGCCGTCAAGGAGGAGACGCGCGTGTCGAAGGCCCCGCCCCCTCCGCCGCGGTCGCGCAAGAAGAAGCGGTCCGGGAGGCGGCGCTAGACCATGGCCGACCGGACGCAGGAGGAGATCTTCCAGGACCTCCTCGAGCACATCGTGCAAGGCCTCGGGCTCGAGGCAAAGATCGAGATCGAGTCCAACGACGAGGCGCTGGTCGGCACCCTGAACGGTGAGGACCTCGGCATCTTCATCGGCCGCCACGGGCAGACGATCGACGCCGTGCAGCACCTGGCCCAGCGCATCCTCCTGGCCGACCCGCTCACCGAGCGCCGCCGGATCGTCGTGGACGCCGAGGGCTACCGCGCCCGCCGCCGCGAAGCGCTCGAGAAGCAGGCCGACCAGGCCGCGATCGACGCGGAGAAGTTCGGGCGTGCGGTAGCCCTCGACGCCATGACCGCGAGCGAGCGCAAGCACGTCCACGAGTACCTCCGCGAGCGCGGCGGCGTTGACACGCACAGCGAGGGCGACGAGCCCGAGCGGCACCTCGTGGTGAGCCCGCTGCCGTCGTAGGAGACCGTGTCGCTGTCGCGACTGGGGACCGACCTCCGGCGGCGACGGCCGGCCGTCGTGGGCCTCGGCCTTGCTGGCCGCCTACGGCACCCGTAGCGGCGTGGGTGCCTTACCCGCCGCGGGTTTCGCCCCCTGGGCGAAGGCCCGCAAGGGAACCTGGCCCTCTGGGCCAGCGTTCCCCTAGCGGCGCCGCGGTAGGACCGTTTCACATGAAACGCCTGCCCCCTCCGGCGGGCGTTTGCGTTTCACGTGGAACGTCCGCAGGGTTGCGTGGTCGGCCGCGCCGAACTGGTCCGGTTCCGCGCAGCCCAACGCGGCGAGGCGCAGCTGCTGAGTCGCGGCAGCCGAGGCGGTGAACCGGCGGCGCGCCGAACCGTTCAGCTTCTTGCGGCGTCGGCTCAGGGCCGAGTTGCGGGAGTCGGTCCCATCGGGGCGGCTCGGGGCGGCGCACTTGCGGCGAGTCCGGCCCGCATGCCGGCGATGCGACGGGTCGTCCCGGCGGGGCCGCGCGCGCGCGGCGTTGAGTCGTGGGCCGACGGCGTGCGAGCGCCGCAGCGGGGACGGCGGACGCCGCCCGCCCGGGCGTCAGTGCCAAGGTCGGGCGGCAGCCGTTGCGGCGGGCGTCTCAGGCGACCTGGTGCGCGAGCGAGGGCACGGGGTGCGGCGGGTGCGGCGGGCGCTCAGCGCGAGCGGGACCGTCCGGCGGGGCGTGGTCCGCGGGCGGTGACGGCGATGTTGCGGGAGGACCGGCGTAGCCGCGCTTCCGCCCGTGCCCGGGGCCAGGAGCGGCCGTGGTTGCTGGGCGGGGTGGGCCTGTTGGGCGCGGTGGGGCCGCGGCCGTTCGGGCCCACCTGCGGCGTTGGCGGCGGTTCGGTTGGGGTGGGCCTGTTGGGCGCGGTGGGGCCGCGGCGTTCGGGCCCACCCGCCCTCCGGGACGGCCACGGCAGACCTGTCGGGCCCGGGTTGGCGCTCACCTCCGGTCGTCGTCGCCCCCAGATGGCGCCCGCGGGACGACCAGCGCCGCGCGCTGCACGCCGCTTGCGTCTGCGGCACGCCGGTCACGCCCATGCGCAGCGCTCGGGTACGCGGGCGGCCCACAGCCACAACTCCGCCCGGTGCCCTCGCTCCGGAGCCCGGTGGGCAGGCCGGCGGCCGCGACGTGATGTCGACGCCGGCGATCGGTGCCACCCCGCACGAGGACGCCGTCGCCGTCGCGCGCGCGGCCGTCCCGTGTGTGTTTCACGTGGAACGCTCACGCCCCGCCGCGGCAAGCCGTTCGCGGCTGTGCATCCACCACGGCCGGTCGTCACCGGTGGTGACATAGGCGATCGCGGCCACGAAGGTGTCGCGGAGGCAGATGTCGTGATGCATTCCGTCGTGGGCGCAGAGGCGCTCGTAGAGCTCGTCGCCGTCGAGGCCGCGGAGGTCGTCGGGCTCGTGGATCCCGATGCGGTGGAGGTCGGCGGCGATCCGGGGCCCGATGTTGCGAATGGTGGTCAGGTCGGCCATGGGTGAAGTCTCACCGGTCGGGGCCGACCTGTCTTGGACGCATCGGTCGCCTACGCTCCTCGGCGTGCCCACCGCCGTCGATGAACGCCTCGCCGAGCTCGCTGCCCGTTGGGAGCTCCCCGACGCCGCTCCCGCGCAGCTCAGGGCGATCCTCGACCTCGTCGCGGCCGAGCCGACGTCGATCACCACCGTCAGGGATCCCGTCGAGGGCGTGAACGCGCATGTCGCCGACTCGCTGGCCGGCCTGGAGGTGGAGGCCGTGCGGCAAGCTGGGCGGATCGCCGACCTCGGCAGCGGCGGCGGGTTCCCGGGGCTCGCCCTCGCGGTCGCGCTGCCCGACACCCACGTGACCCTCGTCGAGAGCGTCGGCAAGAAGTGCGAGTTCCTCCGCCGGATCGCCGGCGCGACGGGGCTCGCCAACGTGGACGTCGTCAACGCTCGTGCCGAGGCGTGGCCGGCCGGCCACGGGACGGAGGACGTCGTGACCGCCCGGGCGCTCGCGCCGCTCAACGTCCTCGCGGAGTACGCGGCGCCCCTGCTCGTGGCAGGAGGATCGCTCGTCGCGTGGAAGGGACACAGAGATCCGTCCGAGGAGGCTGATGGACTGGCCGCCGCAACGCAGCTCGGCCTCGAGCCGCTGCCCCCACGCGCCGTGGAGCCCTTCCCCGGCGCCGACGCACGGCGCCTCTATCTCTACCTGAAGGTCAGTTCTACGCCCCCGCGCTACCCACGCCGGGAGGGAATGGCCCGCAAACGGCCACTTCGGGCCTGAACCTGACCCTGAGCGTTGCCGTTCGGGACCGAATCCGCAAGGCCGTCCGACCGCATGCGCCGCTACCGTGAGCGCCGTATGGGCACCGTGTACGCGATCGCGAATCAGAAGGGCGGGGTGGGCAAGACGACCACCGCCGTCAACGTCGCGGCGTGCATCGCGGAGGCAGGCTACGACACGCTCCTGATCGACATCGACCCGCAGGCGAACGCGACCGTGGGCCTCGGCGTCTCCAAGGACACGGTGCCGAACATCTACGACGTCCTCTCGGGCGAGGCCACCGTCGAGGACGCCCTCGTGCCGACCGCGATCGAGCGGCTGTTCGTCCTCCCGGCCTCGCCGGACCTGGCCGGCGCCAACGTCGAGCTGCCCCGCCAGCCCGGCTCGGAGGGACGCCTGCGCGACGCCCTCGGCGGGGTTCGCGAGCGCTTCGCCTTCACGCTCCTGGACTGCCCGCCGTCGCTGGGCCCGCTGACCGTCAACGCGCTCGTCGCCGCCGATCGCGTGATCGTCCCGGTGCAGACCGAGTACTTCGCGCTCGAGGGCCTGGCGGGCCTGCTCGACACGCTCGCCCTCATCCAGCGCGAGCTCAACCCGCGCCTCTCGGTGGCCGGGATGCTGCTGACCATGCACGACGGGCGCACCCGCCTGGCGCGCGACGTCGAGCGCGAGGTCCGCGAGCACTTCCCCGAGCTGGTCTTCGACACGGTCATCCCGCGCAACGTGCGCATCGGCGAGGCGCCCAGCTACGGGCGCCCGGTCATCCACCACGACCCGCACTGCGTGGGGTCCGACGCGTACTTCGAGCTGGCCAAGGAGGTCGCGGCCCGTGGCTGAGCGCGGCATGGGCCGCGGGCTGGCGGCCATCCTGAGCGTCTCGACGCCGGACGCCGGCGGTGCCGACACCGCCGAGCTGCGCGAGCTCGCCGTCGACCTCATCAAGCCCAACCGCGACCAGCCACGGCGCAGCTTCGACCAGGCAGCGCTCCAGGCACTGGCCGAGTCCGTGCAGGAGCGCGGCGTGCTGCAGCCCGTCCTCGTGCGCCCGCGCGCGGGCGGGACCTTCGAGATCGTCGCCGGCGAGCGCCGCTGGCGCGCCGCCAAGCTCGCCGGCCTGGCGCAGCTGCCAGCGCTCGTGCAGGAGCGCGACGACGCCACGAGCCTCGAGGTGGCGCTCGTCGAGAACATGGCGCGCGAGGACCTCAACCCCGTCGAAGAGGCCCGCGCCGTCGCGGCCCTCGTCGAGGAGCTGAACCTCACGCGCGAGGCCGTCGGCCGGCGCGTCGGGCGCAGCCGCGTCGCGATCTCCAACCTGCTGCGGATCCTGGATCTGCCCGACGAGGCGCTCGCGCTCCTGGAGGCCGGCACGCTGACCGAGGGCCACGGCCGCGCCCTGCTGCTCGCCGAGGACCAGGGCGACCGCAAGCGGCTGGCGCACGCCGCCGCCGACGGCGGCTGGTCGGTCCGCGTGACGGAGGAGCGCGCCCGTCAGGCCAACGGGGCCGCCGTCGCGACCGGCCGCACGCGGCCGTCCGTGCACCCCGATCAGGCCTCCGCGGCCGCCGAGATCGCCGACGCGCTGGGGGGCGCCCTGGGCACCGAGGTCCGGGTGCGGCCGCGCGGCACGGGGTACAAGGTCGAGCTCGGCGTCGACTCCCTGGACGAGGCGCTGGCCCTCGCTCAGCGAGTCCGCAGCCGCTCCTAGGCCCGCGCTACACTTCCGGGCCGCAGCGGGCGATTAGCTCAGTCGGTTAGAGCGCTTCTCTGATAAGGAAGAGGTCCCAGGTTCGAATCCTGGATCGCCCATCCCGGCCCGCGTGCCGAGGCTCCGACCCTCCCGGCCGGACCCCGCGAGACCGCACAAGAACTCGCCGACGTCGAGCTGGCCGAAAGCCGGTCCGTCGACAACCAGCCGTCGTGGATCGACGACGAGCACGTCGCCTACTCCGACGGCAAGGCGACCTGGATCGTGCCGGCCGACGGCACCGGGAAGCCCCACTTGCTGCTGCGCGGCGCGGACTCGCCGACGGTCCTGGCGCCTGCGGCCGCCGAAGCGCCCGCCACGAGCTGACCGGAGGTCCGCGCCCGAAAGGCCGCGAGTGGCGCGCGCCTATACTGGCGCGACACCACCGAGGAGATCTTCTCGTGCAGGAAATGGTCATCTACGGCGTCTCCTTCGACATGGTCGGAAAGCAGCCGATCGTGCTGCTGAAGACCGTCGACAGCAACAAGTTCCTGCCGATCTGGATCGGACATCCGGAAGCGGCGGCGATCCTCATGAAACTGCAGGGAGCGACGACGCCGCGCCCGATGACCCACGACCTCCTCTGCGACATGCTGGGCGAGCTGGAGGTCAAGTGCACCCAGGTCGCGGTCACTGAGCTGCGCGACAACACGTTCTTCGCGACGATCACGCTCAACGTGGCCGGCCGGGACGTGGAGATCGACTCGCGGCCCAGCGACGCGCTGGCGATCGCGGTGCGGTCGGGTGCGCCGATCTTCGCCGCCGAGGAGGTCATCGCCGAGTCGGCGATCGAGTTCGAGCACGAGGTCGAGGACACCGAGGAGGTCGTCGACCGCTTCAAGGAGTTCTTGGATCAGGTTTCCCCGGAGGACTTCGCCAGCGACGGCTGAGCGGGGGCGGAGGGAAGCCTCGGTTTCCCCGGAGGACTTCGCCAGCGACGGCTGAGCGGGGGCGGAGGGGAAGCCTCGGTTTCCCCGAGGACTTCGCGTCGGACGGCTGAGGGCGCCGGGCGTCCGCGCACGGACGCGCCCGCTCAGACCGCCGCGGTGCGCGCGAGCGCGCGCTCGACGAGCCGCGCGATGAGCTCGTCGAAGTCGATCCCGGCCGCGTCGGCGGCCTGGGGGAGCAGGCTGGTGGCCGTCAGGCCCGGGATGACGTTGGCCTCCAGCACGTGCAGCCCGCCGCCGGCGTCGCAGAGCAGGTCGACGCGCGACACGTCGCGGCAGCCGAGCAGCTCGTGCACGGCGACGGCCAGCTCCTGGGCGCGCGCGGTGACCTCCGGCGGCAGGTCGGCCGGGCACACGAACGTCGAGCGCCCGATCTCGTACCGCGCGTCGAAGTCGTAGGCGCCGCCGCCCTCGGGCACCGCCTCGACGACCGGCAGCGCCACGCCGTCGAGCACCGACACCGCGAGGTCGCGGCCCGCCACGTGGCGCTCGAGCAGCACCTTGGACGAGTAGGAGAACGCGGCGACCAGCGCCGTCGGGACCTCCGCGGCGGTGTGCGCGATCCGCAGGCCCAGCGCGCTGCCCTGGTCGGCGGGCTTGACGACCATCGGGAAGCCGATGCGCGCCTCGATCTCGCCCAGCGCCTCGGCGGCGCCGAGCTGCTTGAACGCCGTCTCGGTGAACGCGACGAAGTCGGGGGTCGGCAGGCCCGCGTCGAGCATGTGGTGCTTGGCCAGCACCTTGTCCGAGCAGCGGATGCACGCCGAGACGCCGGAGCCCGTGTACGGGAGCCCGAGGATCTCCAGCAGCTCCTGCACCGTGCCGTCCTCGCCGTCGCGGCCGTGCATCGCCAGGAAGCACACGTCGGGCGCGAGCTCGCGCAGGCGCCGCACCAGGTCGTGGTCCACGTCGATGCCGTGCACCTCGTGGCCCAGGCGCTTCAGCGCGTCCTCGACGCGCGCGCCGGAGCGCAGCGACACCTCGCGCTCCAACGAGCGGCCACCCTTGAGCACGGCGACGAGGGTCATCGCCGGCCGTCTGACCGCTGCGCGCCGGGGCGCGGCGTGCGCGGGAGCTGCAGCACGTCGGCCAGCTCCGCGTCGGGGGCGGGCGCGGCGGGCGCCGCGGCGGCGGGCCGCGACCCGGTGAGCGTGCCGAACAGCTCGACCTGCTCGCCGATGACCTCGCCGATGCGGCGCACGCCCTCGCGGATCTCGGCGTCGCTCACGCCCGAGAAGTTGAGCCGCATGGAGGCGGCGCCGCGGCCGTCGAGGTACGCGCCGCGCCCCGGCACGAACGCCACGTTGCGCTGCAGCGCCCGCGCGAGCAGGTCGGTCGTGTCGAGGTACTCGGGAAGCGTGGCCCACACGAACAGCCCGCCCTGCGGCTGGGTCCAGGTCGCCTCGGCCGGGAAGTGCTCGGCCAGCGCGCCGAGCAGCGTGTCGCGGCGCCCGCGGTAGAGCTGGCGCAGCGACTGCAGGTACGGCTCCCAGCGGCCCTCGGCGAAGTACTGCGCGACGAAGTGCTGCGTCAGCGACGACGAGCACAGGTCGGCGCCCTGCTTGCCCATGTTCATCTTGGCCAGCACGGGCGCCGGCGCGACGGCCCAGCCCAGGCGCAGGCCGGCCGACAGGATCTTGGAGAACGTCCCGAGGTAGATGATGTACTCCCCGCCGGCCAGCGACATCAGCGTCGGCAGCGGCTCGCCCTCGTAGCGGAGCAACCCATAGGGATTGTCTTCCAGCACGAGGATCTCGCGCTCGGCGGCGACCTCGACCAGCCGCTTGCGGCGCGGGAGCGACATCGTCACGCCGCCCGGGTTCTGGAAGTTCGGGATGGTGTAGATGAACTTCGGACGGCGGCCCTCGCGCTCGAGGCTGTCCAGCGTCTCTTCCAGCACGTCGATCGGCATGCCGTCGGCGTCCATCTCGATCTGCACGACGTCGGCCTGGTAGGAGCAGAACGCCGGGATCGCACCCGGGTAGGTCGGCGCCTCGGCGACGATGACGTCGCCCGGGTCGATCAGCGTCTTGCACACCAGGTCGATGACCTGCTGGCCGCCGGTGGTGACGAGGATGTCCTCGGGGTCGACCTCGGTGCCCTCCGCGGCCATCACGCGGCGGATCGCGTCCTTGGCGATCAGCAGGCCCTCGGTCGGGCCGTACTGCAGCGCGGCGGCGCAGTTGTCGACCGCGACCTTGGCCATGATCGCCGCGAAGCTCTCGGCCGGGAAGGTCGACGTGTCGGGCAGCCCGCCCGCCAGCGAGATGACCTCGGGACGCTCCGTGATGGCCATCAGGTCGCGCATCGCCGAGGACTTCATCGCGCGCGTGCGCGAGGCGAACAGGCCGGCGTACCGCTCGAGCTCGTGCGCGGCGGGACGCTGGGGGTGGCGGGGCGAGGACATGGAGCTCCTCCCTTCGCCGCCGGGACCTTCGGACCTGCGGTCTGTCATGGTCCCGGAGCACGGTACCGATGAAGCTCGTCCTCGACATCCTCCAGGGCCTCGGCCTCGCCTCGGCGACCGGCCTGCGCCCGTTCCTTCCCGCCCTGCTCGCCGGCGCGCTCGCCAGCGCCGACCTCGGCCTCGACTTCGACGGGACGGAGTTCGCGTTCCTGGAGTCGCCGTGGTGGCTGCTGGCCCTCGTGGTCGGCCTGGTCGTCACGGTGCTCACGCGCAGGGCGCTGGAGACCGGGCCCGGCGAGGCCGCGCTGAGCGGCCTGGGCATCGGCCTCGGCGCGCTGCTGTGCGCCGCGTCGATTGACGACCGCCACCACACGTGGTGGTACGGCCTGATCCTCGGCTCGGTCATCGCGTACCTCGCGAGCTCGGTCTCGCGCCAGCTCTTCGCCCGCGTCCGCGCCCGCTTCGCCAGCGCCAACGACGTGCAGGCCGCCGCCGCGCTGCCGTTCTACGGGGAGGCCGCCGGCCTCGTCGTCGCGGGCGCGAGCATCCTCTTCCCGCCGCTGAGCCTCGTGGCCGTCGGCTTCCTGATCGCCCTGCTGGTCACGGGCCGGCGCCGGTCCGATCAGAAGTACGCGGGCCTGCGCATCCTCCGTTGAAGCTCCTGCTGGCCGTCATCGACGGCTGCAAGCCCTCCATGCTCGAGCGGGCGGTGGAGCGGGGAGAGGCGCCCGTGATCGCGGCCGTGGTGCAGCGCGGCACGTTCGTCGACGAGCTGTGCGCGGCGTTCCCGTCGGTCACGCCCGTGTGCGCGACCTCGATCGCCACCGGCGCGCTGCAGGACCGCCACGGCATCGCGGCGATGAACTGGTGGTCGCGGGCCGAGCGGCGGTATGTCGAATACGGGTCGTCGTTCCGGGCGGCGCGCAAGCTCGGCATCGCCCGGCAGCTGACCGACACGGTGTACAACCTCAACGGGTCGCACCTGAGCCGCGACGTCGAGACCGTGTACGAGTCGCTCGACGACCTCGGCGTGCGCACCGCGGGCACCACCTACCTCGTCTACCGCGGCCGCCACGAGCACCCGATCTCACGCGAGACGGCGTTGACGCGCCTGGCCGGGACGCTGTTCCGCAAGCCGGTGATGGGCCCGCGCGAGCTGTTCTACGCCGACATCTTCGCCAGCCGCCAGACCGGCTGCCGCAGCCAGCTCGGGATGCCGGGCATCCGCGACCGGCACGCGGGCTGCGTGTCGGCCTGGCTCGCGGCGCGCGACCTGTACGACTTCCTGCTGCTGTCGCTGCCCGACAACGACACGCACTCCCACAAGAACGGCCCGCACGCCCAGCCGGCGTCGATCGCCGCGGCCGACCGGGAGCTGCAGCGGGTCGCCGACGCGGTCGGCGGCATCGACGCCCTGCTCGACACGCACGCCGTGATCGTCTGCGCCGACCACTCCCACGCCGCGGTGGAGCGACGGATCGAGCTGCGCGAGGCGTTCTCGGACTGGGCGGTCGCCGGTCCGGGCGGCAGCGCGGTCGACGAGGCGGAGCTCGCGCTGTGCCCCAACCAGCGCGCCGCGATGATCTACGCGCTGGTGCCCGAGGCCCGCGCCACGGTGGTCCCGCGGATCGTGGAGACCGCCACCGCGCTGGCCGGCATCGACGTGATCGCCTGGCGCGAGGGCGACCGGGCCGCCGTACGCGCGCCCGGCCGTGGCGAGCTGTTCTTCGCTCCCGGGTCCGCGCTGCGCGACGCGCGCGGCAACGCGTGGACGGTCGAGGGTGACCTGAGCGCCCTGGCCGCGCACACGAGCACCGGGCGCTTCGAGGCCCCCGACTACCCCGATGCGCTGCGTCGCGTGTGGGCGGCGCTGACCTGCGCGACGGCCGGCGACGTGCTGCTGTCGGCCGGTCCGGGCTACGAGTTTCCCGACTGGGGCGGGGCCGATCACGTCGGCGGCGGCAGCCACGGCTCGCTGCACCGCTCCGACTCGCTCGGCGCCCTGGCGTTCAGCGGCGTCGCGGCGCCGGCCGGGACCGGGCCCGGCGCGTGGTCGATCACCGACGTCGCGCCGATGGTCCGCGCCCATTTCGGTGCGAGCTGAGGCCCGGTGAAGGATGGAGGGGTACTCTGACCGCGACGTGCCCGAACTCCTCGAGCAGCGCCGCCGCGACCGCGTGCGTCGCGGAATGCGCAAGAGCCACAACTGGTGGCAGCTGGCGCGCTTCACCGCCGTCGGCGCGAGCGGCTACGTGGTCAACCTCGCGGTCTTCACGCTGTGCGTCCACGCCTTCGGCCTCGACTACCGGCTCGCGGCCGTCGCGGCGTTCCTCGTCGCGGTGACCAACAACTTCTGGTGGAACCGGCACTGGACCTTCGACGCCCGTGACGGCCACGCCGGCCAGCAGGCGGTGCGGTTCGTGGGCGTGAGCCTCGCCGCGTTCGTGGTCAACCTGGGGCTGCTGTCGCTCCTGGTGAGCGAGGCCGGGCTCGCCAAGGTGCTGGCGCAGGCGATCGCGGTCGCGGCCGCCACGCCCTGCAACTTCCTCGGGAACAAGCTCTGGACGTTCGGCGACTGACGCGCGTCGCGCCGCCGCGCGTCGTGCTGCTGGTCGTCGCCGTGGCGCTCCTGGGCCTCGTCTCGGCGTCCGCTGCCGTCGCGCAGTCGGCCACGCGGGCGACGATCGCCGAGTCCGGCGGCAGCCCGGCGCTGCTGCCCCGGGCGACGACGCCTGTCTCCGACGACAACGCGCTGACCCGGCCCCCGAGCCTGGACGTCCGGCCGGCGGGTCATCGCCTCACCGGCCGCCAAGCGCAGACCATCGCCGCGCGCAACGCCAAGGTCCAGAAGGCGCTGCGCAAGTACCCGGCCGCCAAGCCCGAGGTCTTCCTCAAGGGCCGCACCCGCTGGCAGGTCAGCTGGTTCACGCCCGGCACCGGCACCGCGCGCAAGGAGATCGCGCAGGTCTACGTGGACGACGCGACGGGCGGCATCACCGAGGCGTGGACCGGTCCGCAGGTCGCGTGGACGATGGCGCGCGGCTACCCGGGCGCCTTCGGCCGAAAGGTCAACTCGCCCTGGGTCTGGATCCCGCTGACGATCCTGTTCGTCGCGCCGTTCGTGACGCCGCGGCGCCCGTTTCGCTGGCTGCACCTCGACCTCCTGGTGCTCGCCGGCTTCGGGGTGTCGGTCGCGTACTTCAACGACGCCAACCTGGACGCGTCGGTTCCGATCGTCTTCGTCGGGCTGCTGTACCTGCTGGCGCGCATGCTGGCGATCGGCCTGCGTCGCCGGGCGCCCGACGTCGCCGGGCCGCGCCGGACGCTCCCGCTGCTGGTGCCCACCACGTGGCTGGCGGTCGCCGTCGTGTTCCTCGTCGGCTTCCGGATCGGGCTGAACGTCACGTCGTCCAACGTGATCGACGTGGGGTACTCGGGCGTGATCGGCGCCGACCGGCTGGCCGACGGAAGGCCCGTGTACGGCAACTACCCCAAGGACAACGAGCACGGCGACACCTACGGCCCGTTCGCCTACGAGGCGTACGTGCCGTTCGAGCAGGCCCTGCCGTGGAGCGGGCGCTGGGACGACCTGCCGGCGGCGCACGCCGCGGCGATCTTCTTCGACCTGATGACCATGCTGCTGCTCTTCCTCACGGGTCGCCGGATCCGCGGGCCCGGCCTGGGCATCGTGCTCGCCTACGCGTGGGCGACGTGGCCGTTCAGCCTGTACGCGTTGAACACCAACACCAATGACGGGCTGGTCGCGGCGCTCGCCGCGCTGACCTTGTACCTGGCCCACAAGCCCGCGGCCCGCGGAGCGGTCGCGGCGCTGGCGGCCTTCTCCAAGCTCGGCGCGCTCGGGCTCGCCCCGCTGATGGCGACCCACGGCGCGCGGCGTGGCACCTGGCTGCGCACGGTCGTGCCGTTCGCGCTGGCCTTCGTCGCGGTCGCCGCGCTGGTGTGGGCCCCGATCGTCCTGCGCGGCGAGTCGTTGCACACCGTCTACGACCGCACGCTCGGCTTCCAGGCCGGGCGGATCGCGCCGTTCTCGATCTGGGGCCTGCACGACCTGCGCGCCCCCGAGCAGGTGTGGCAGGTCGGCGCCGCGCTCTTCGCGCTGGCCGCGGGGCTGATCCCGCGACGGCGCGACGTCATCGGCCTGGCGGCGATGGCCGCGGCGGTCGTCATCGCCTTGCAGCTCGGGCTGAGCTACTGGTTCTATCTGTACCTCGTGTGGTTCTTCCCGTTCGTCGCCGTCGCGCTGTTCGGACGCTTCCGGATCCCCGACCCGGCGTGAAGGCCTGGCTCGGGCCGGCGGCGAGCGTGCTCGCGCTCGTCGTCGTGTGGCTGATCAGCACCAACCACGGGCCGTTCTCCGGCGACGCGGTCAACGACCTGTACGTCTACTCGGTCGACCACCGGCTCCTGGCCGACGGGCAGGTCCCGTTCCGCGACTTCCCCTTCGAGTACCCCCCGCTGGCGCTGCTGCCGATCGGCCTGATCGGCGGCAGCGCGGTCGGGATGTCGCTGGCCATGCTCGGCTGCGCGATCGTCGCGCAGCTGGCCGCCTGGTCGCTGGGTGGCGCGCGCGCTGGCTGGGCGATGGTCCTGCTGCCGCCCGTCGCCGGCGCGCTCGTGCGCACCCACATCGACCTGCTGCCCGCGGCGCTGACGCTCGTGGGCCTGGCGCTGCTCGTGCGCGACCGTCCCGCCTGGGGCCTGGCGATGCTCGGCCTCGGGACCATGGCCAAGCTCTACCCGGCGGCGATCGCGCTGGTGGCGATCGCCTGGCTGCTGGGCCGCGGGGACCGGCGGGCGGCGCGGCGCGGCGGGATCGCGTTCGCCGCCGTGGTCCTGGCACTCGGCGTGCCGTTCGCGGTGCTCGGCGGCTTTCCCTCCACGATGGTGCGCTTCCACGTCGACCGCCCCGTGCAGATCGAGTCCAGCGCGGCGACCGTGCTCGAGGTCCTCGGTGGCTCCTATGTCACCGGCGATCCGGTGCGGCCTGACCGCTTCAAGTCCAACGGCCTGGACGGCGGCGCGGCGGACGTCGTGCTCGTGCTGACGACGCTCGCGTCGCTGGCGGCCCTCGCCGCGCTCACGGGCCTGGCCGCCCGCCGTCCCCGCGTCGACGCGCTCGTCCTCGCCTCGTTCGGCGTCACGCTGGCGCTGGTCGCCCTGAGCAAGGTGCTGTCGCCGCAGTACGTGTGCTGGCTGCTCCCGCTGGCCGCCGTGGCCTGGGCCCGCGGAGGGCGCCTCCCGGCGGCTCTCACCGCGGCGGCGGCCCTGCTGACTCAGCTCTGGTTCCCGTCGCACTACTTCGACGTGGTCTACCAGCACGGCTGGGCGGTGACCGCGGTCGCGGTCAGGAACGTCCTGCTGCTGATGGCGCTGGTTGCCACGGCTCGAGCACTTGCTCGATCGCCTCGGCACGCAGCGGCTGCTCCGAGCCCCGGATGACGACCCCGTTGAGCCACGGGTCGTCCTCGCTGGTCTCGAAGCGCACGTTCATGTGCGTGCGCAGCGACGAGATCGACTGCTCCTTCTTGACGCCGAGCACGCCGCCGCGCGGGCCCGTCATGCCGACGTCGGTGATGTAGGCCGTCCCGCCGGGCAGGACGCGCAGGTCGGCGGTCGGCACGTGCGTGTGGGTCCCGACGACGGCGGTGACGCGCCCGTCGAGATACCAGCCCATCGCGACCTTCTCGCTCGTGAGCTCCGCGTGCATGTCGACCAGCACGTGGTCGACCTTGCCCTCGAGCTCGGCGAGGACCGCGTCGATCTCCAGGAACGCGACGCGGCCGGCGCGCAGGTGGATGTTGCCGCTGAGGTTCACGACGCCGAGGCGCACGCCGTGCTTCTCGACCACCACGAAGCCGCGGCCCGGCTGCGTCGACAGGTAGTTGGCCGGCCGGACGATCGGCTTGCCGCTGTCGAGGTAGGGGCCGATCTCCTGGCGGCGGTAGGTGTGGTTGCCGAGCGTGATCACGTCGACGCCCGCGGCGAACAGCTCGTCGGCGAGCTTGGGCGTGATGCCGAGCCCCCCGGCGATGTTCTCGCCGTTGACGACGACGAAGTCCGGGGCATGACGTTCACGCAACGCGGGCAGCAGGCCGAGCAGCGTGCGCCGCCCGAGCCCGCCGACGACGTCGCCGACGAAGAGGATGGTCGGAGCGGTTGGCACGTCGCATACTCTGACGGCCGGGAGCGATGAGCAGCGAAGACCCCACAGACGACGCCCACTGGGAGGGCCACGACCGGCTAGACCAGGAGCCGCCGCCGGAGCCCGGTGCGCAGCGCCCGGCGGTCGAGAAGGTCGTCGTGCCCCGCTGGATCCAGCTCGTCACGCTCCCGCTGCTGGTCGTCGCGCTGTATCTCGTCGCCAAGGCCGCCGGCGTCGTGCTGCTGGCGTTCACGGTCGCGGCGGTCGTCGCGCTGATCCTCAACCCGATCGTCTCGGTCCTGCAGCGACGGCGCGTGCCGCGCGGCCTGGCGATCCTCACGGTCTACCTCGGGCTGCTCGTCGTCCTGGTGGGCGCGGGCGTCCTGCTGGCCAACCCGGTGGCCGATCAGGCGCAGAAGTTCGGCAACGACGTCCCGGGCATCGTCGACGACGCCAACTCGCGGCTGGCCGACCTGCAGGCCTACTTCGACCGCAAGGGCATCAACGTCGAGGTCAAGCGCCAGGGCGAGACCGCGCTGCAGACGCTGCAGGAGAAGGTCGTCGGCGGCACGAGCGACATCGTCAACTTCGGCGGCGAGATCCTCAAGACGGTCGTGACGGCCGGCCTCGGGCTGTTGCTGGTGATCGTGCTGTCGGTGTACATGCTGATCTACGGCGAGCGGATCGGCGCCGTGGTGCGCTCGGTCATGCCGCCGGGCGACGGCTCGCCGGAGGACGACTTCCCGACGCGCATCCAGCGCGCGGTCGGCGGCTACCTGCGCGGGCAGCTGCTCTTCAGCCTGGCGATGGGCACCGGCGCGGGCCTCGGGATGTACGTCTTCGGGGCGACCGGCGTGTTCCCCGACGGCAAGACCTATGCCTTCGCGTTCGGCGCCTGGTTCGGGCTCATGGAGCTCGTGCCGTTCGTCGGGCCGTTCCTCGGCGCGCTGCCGCCGCTGCTGGTCGCGCTGTTCCAGGATCCGCTCACCGCGGTGTGGCTCGGGATCTTCTTCACCGCGCTGCAGCAGCTCGAGGGCCACGTCGTCGCGCCCTACATCTTCGGCCACACGCTGCGCATCAACCCGCTGCTGGTGATCTTCGCGCTGCTGCTCGGCGGTGAGGCCTACGGGTTCCTCGGCGCGCTGCTGTCGCTGCCCATGGCGGCGATGCTGCGCGAGACGGTCGTCTACCTGCGCCGCCACCTCGTGCTCGAGCCCTGGGGCACCACGAGCGTGCTCGGGCTCGCGGGTCCGCCACCGGGACGGCGATGTCGCGACTGCGGGGCGCCAGCTCCGGAGGGCGACGCCTACTGCCGCGCGTGCGGCGCGAGCCTGCAGCACACCGAAGTAGCCTCCCGGCGGTGAACGCCGCGGCGACGCAGGACGGCCCCGCGCTCGAGGTGCGGGCCGTGACCCGGCGCTTCGGCGACCGCGAGGCCCTGCGCGGCGTGAGCTTCGCCGCCGCCCGCGGCGAGACGCTGGCGATCATCGGACCCAACGGCGCGGGCAAGACGACGCTGCTGTCGATCCTCGGCGGCGTGCTGGCCCCGACGAGCGGCGACGTCAGCCGCGACCCGCGCGACGTCGGCTGGGTGCCGCAGCAGCCCGCGGTCTACGGCAAGCTCACGGTCGCCGAGAACCTGCGCCTCTTCGCCCGGCTGGAGAAGGTCGCCGATCCCGACGCCGTGGTCGCGCGGATGCTCGACCAGACCGGGCTGCGCGATCGCGCCGGCGACGAGCTCGGCACGCTGTCGGGCGGCAACCGCCAGCGGGTCAACATCGCCGCCGGGCTGCTGGCCGACCCCGACGTGGTGCTGCTCGACGAGCCGTCGTCGTCGCTGGACCCGCGCCAGCGGGAGCGGCTGTGGGAGTTCGTCGGCGCGCTGGCCCGCGGCGGGACCGCCGTCGTGTTCACCACCCACAACGTCGCCGAGGCCGAGCGCTTCGCCGACCGCGTCCTCGTGCTCGCCGACGGCGAGCTGCTCTTCGAGGGCACGCCGGCGGCGCTCCACGAGGCGGTCGGCACGCAGCAGTACGACTTCGAGGCGGCCTTCGTGGCCTTCCTACGCGCGCGGGGCCATTAGGCGATGCGCTTCCTGCTGGCCAAGGACCTGCGCATCCTGCGCCGCTCGCCGTTGTTGGTGGCGTTGCTGGTGATCTACCCCATCATCATCGCGCTGCTGGTCGGGCTCGCCCTGTCCAAGGGCCCCGACAAGCCCCGCGTCGCGATCCTCAACCAGCTGCCGCCCTCGACCGGCGGCGTGTCGATCGGCGGGACGACGGTCGACCCCAAGGACTACGCCGACCGGCTGTTCGAGTCGATCGAGCCGGTCACCGTCCACAGCCGCGCGGAGGCCGAGCGCAAGGTGCGCGACGGCGACGTGCTGGCCGCGATCGTCGTGCCGCCCGACCTCGTCACGCGCCTGCAGCGCGCGATCACGCTGTCGGGCGGGCAGAAGCCGACGGTCGAGGTGCTCTACAACGCCGAGGACCCGGTCAAGCAGCAGTTCGTGCAGTCGACGATCGACTCGCGCGTCGCCGACCTCAACCGGGCCGTCTCGACGAAGCTCACGCAGGTCGCGGCGAGCTACCTGGACATCCTGCTCTCGGGCGGCAGGTTCTCCATCCTGGGGCGCGACTTCGACGTCCTGGGGCTGAAGCGCTCCAAGGCGCTGGTGGACTCCGTGCTGACGCGCACGCCGGAGGCCTCGCCCGACCGCGAGGCGCTGCAGCGGGTCTCTGCGTTCGCCCAGCTGGCCATCGACAACCTCGGCCTCTCCGACGTCGTGCTGGGCTCGCTGGCCACGCCGGTCAAGGTCGACCAGACGATCGTCGCTGGCCGTCGCACGCCGCTGGACGCCTTCGCGGTGACCGTCGCGGTGACCATGTCACTCATGTTGGTCTGCGTGCTGCTGGCCGCCGGGATGCTGGCGCTCGAGCGCGAGGAGCACGCGTTCGCGCGGCTCGTCCGCGGGCTGGTCTCGCGCTGGGCGCTGCTGACCGAGAAGGTCGTGCTGGCCGCGGGGTGCGCGGCCGCGGCGGCGCTGCTCATGACCGCGGGCGTGTCGGTGTTCGTCTCGCTGGACTGGGCCCGGTTCCCGCTCTGGGTCGTTGCCCTCGGCGCGGGCGGCCTGGCCTTCGGCGCGCTGGGCGTCGCCATCGGGGCGCTGGCCCGTGAAGTGCGCGCCGCCTCGCTGCTGGCGATCCTGCTCGCCCTGCCGGTCGCGTTCCTCGCGCTCGTGCCCAGCGGCGCGGTCGCCCAGGGCCTCTACGACGCGATCCGCGTGATCTCGGCGCTCTTCCCGTTCCGCCCGGCGCTCGACGCGACCGACGCGGCGCTCAACGACGCCGGCGGCCTGGGGGCCGCGCTCGCGCACCTGGCGGCGCTCGTGGTCGGCTGGTCGGTCGTCGCCCGGGTCGCGCTGCAGCGGTTCGCGTAGCCGGCGGAATGCTACGTTCGCCATCGTGATCGGGCACGTGCCACCTCGGATCCGGCTGGAGGCCGAACGGACGGCGATCCGCCCGCTGGGGCTGCGCGACGCAGACGAGTTCACCGCCGCCGTCGTGGACAACCGCGAGCACACCGCGCCGTGGGAGCCGATCCACGCGGAGGCGCATTACACGCGCGCCGGGCAGACCGAGACGCTGCGCCGCGACATCGAGGCGTGGGAGCTCGGGACCGGCTACGCGTTCTCGGTCCTGGACCGCGAGCACGGCGACGCGATCATCGGGCGCATCGCGCTGGGCAACGTCGTGCACGGCGCGTGGCGCAACGCGACGCTCGGCTACTGGACCGCCGCCGCCAGCGGCGGGCGCGGCCACGCCACGGCGGCCGCGGTGCTGATCTGCGAGTTCGCCTTCCGCCACGCCGGCCTGCACCGCGTGCAGCCCGCGGTCATCCCGCGCAACGTCCGGTCGATCCGGGTGGTCCAGAAGGCCGGCTTCCGCCACGAGGGCCGCGCGCTGCGCTACCTCAACATCGCCGGGACGTGGGAGGACCACGAGATCTACGCCATGACCCTGGAGGACTGGGAAGCGCGGGACCGCTGAGGCCCCCGCGCCCGTAGTACGGGCATGGACGCGCAGCCGCAGGCGCTCCGCTGGGCCGGCGCACCGCGGGTGCGGCGCGAGCCGGCGCTCACCGCGCGAGCCGAGCGGGCGGCCGTGCGCGGCGCGCTACGCGGGGACGCCGCGGCGCTCGACGTCCTGTTTCGCGCGCACTGGCCCGCGGCCTACCGCGCGGCCTGGCTGATCGTCCGCGACCCGCACGCGGCCGAGGACCTGGCCCAGGAGGGCTTCGTCGCGGCGATCCGCGCGCTGGACCGCTTCGACCGGTCACGCCCGTTCGGGCCCTGGCTGCGCACGATCGTGGCCCGCCGCGCGATCGACGCAGCCCGGGCGCGGGCGCTGCGCCGCGAGGTCGCGCCGGTGGCGCTGGACGGGGTGGCGCGCGCCGCCGAGGCGGTCCCGGCGCTGGCCGACGACCTCCTCGCCGCGGTCGCCGCGCTGCCCGACGAGCAGCGGATCGTCGTGGTGCTGCGCCACCTCCTGGAGCTGACGCCGACCGAGATCGCCGCGGCCGTCGGCGTTCCGCGCGGAACCGTCAACTCGCGGCTGCGCCGGGGCCTCGACGCGCTGGCGCGGGAGGTGGAGCGATGAGTGCGCGCCCGCCGCTGCGCGATCTGCGCGTGCCCGGCGAGGAGGACGCGCGCCGTCGCGCGTGGGCGGTGGCGCAGGCGGCGCTCGCCGAGCGGCCGGCCGCCGCGCCGCGCCGCGGGCCGGTGCCCCCGCTCGGAGCCGTCGCGACCCTCTGCGCCCTGGTCGCCGTCGCGGCCGGCCTGACGTCGCCCGGGCGGGCCACGGCGGAGTGGGTCCGTGCGCGGATCGCCTCGGTCGCCGATCCCGCGCCACACCACGCCCGCCGGGCGCCCACGTCGACGACTGCGCTGCCCGGCGGCGGGCGGATCCTCGTGGTCAACGACCACGGGCCGACCGTCCTCGGCCTGCCCACCGGCACGCGGGTGCTGCTCGGCGCGGTCGACGAGGCGGCCTGGTCGCCGCACGGGCTGTACGTCGCCGCGGTCCGCGGCGTCGAGCTCATCGCGGTCGACCTGCGCGGCCGGCGCCGCTGGCACGTCGCGCAACCGCACGCGATCCGTGCGCCCGCGTGGTCGCCGAGCGGCTTCCGCGTCGCCTACCTGACCGGCGCCCCGGGCAGCCGGACGCTGCGGGTGGTCGCCGGCGACGGGACCGGCGATCGCCCCGTGGCCGCCGCGGGCCCCGTACGGCCCACGTGGGCGCCCGGCACGACCACCAACGTCCTGGCCTACCTCGACGGCGCCGGCCGCATCACGGTGCGCGACGTCGACTCCGGCGCCGTCCTCTGGCGCGCGCGCCCGCGCGCCACGCCCCGCACGCTGTCGTGGTCGCACGACGGCCACCGGCTGATCGCCGTCGGCGCGCGCGACGTGACGGCCTACACCGGTCGCTTCGGACAGGTGGCCGGGAGCCGGCGCGCCCCCCACGGGACCGAGAACGTCTCCGGCGCCTTCGCGCCCTACGGCCGGCGCTACGTCGTCGTCCGGCGCGTGCGCGCCACCGGCGACCACCGCCTCCTGCTCGTCGCCCACGGGCGCGAGCGCCTGCTGCAGGTCGGCAGCGGCCCGATCCGCTCCGTGGCCTGGGGTCCTGACGGCCATTGGCTGGTGCTCGACCAGCCCGGGCGGCCGGCCTGGTCGCTCATGCAGCTGACGGCGCGCGGGCCGGACATCCCGCGCACGCTGGCGCCCGGGCGCGGCGCGCGCCTGTCGGGCTGGTGCTGCTCGACGGCGTCCTGAGCGGTTCGGCACCGAAGCCTGGCCGTCGGCGTCGCGGTGCGCGGTGTCCGAGGGACCGCCGTCGCGGCGAGGCCCGGCTACGCTTCGGGGGCGATGTCCGCCGCCTTCCCCGCCACCCGCCTGCGCCGCCTGCGCCGTACCGGGGCGCTGCGCGACCTCGTGCGCGAGACCACGCTGGCGCCGTCGGACCTCGTCCTGCCGCTGTTCGTCGAGGAGGGCCTCGACGGCCGCTCGCCGATCGGCTCGATGCCCGGCGTCGACCGCCACGGCATCGCCTCCGCCGTCGCGGAGGCCGGCGCCGCCCACGCGCTCGGCGTCCCCGCGGTCATCCTGTTCGGGATCCCCGCCGAGAAGGACGCCGACGGCTCGAGCGCCTGGGACGCCGAGGGCGCCGTCCAGCTCGCCATCCGCGCCATCAAGGTCGCGCACCCCGAGCTCCTCGTCATCACCGACGTCTGCCTGTGCGAGTACACCGACCACGGGCACTGCGGGCGGCTGCGCGAGGACGGCACCGTCGACAACGACGCGTCGCTGGAGTTGCTGGCGCGCACCGCGGTCTCGCACGCCCGCGCGGGTGCCGACGCCGTCGCCCCGAGCGACATGATGGACGGGCGCGTCGGCGCGCTGCGCGCCGCGCTGGACGCCGAGGACTTCGCCCAGATGCCGATCATCGCCTACAGCGCCAAGTACGCCTCGGCCTTCTACGGACCGTTCCGCGAGGCCGCGGGCAGCACGCCGAGCTTCGGCGACCGGCGCAGCTACCAGATGGATCCGGGCAACGCCGAGGAGGCGCTGCGCGAGGTCGCCCTCGACGTCGAGGAGGGCGCCGACATGGTCATGGTCAAGCCGGCGGTCCCGTACCTCGACGTGCTCTGGCGCGTCAAGCAGGCCACCCGCATGCCGGTTGCCGCGTACCACGTGGGTGGGGAGTACGTCATGATCAAGGCGGCTGCGGCCGCCGGCCACCTCGACGAGCGCACCGCCGTGCTCGAGACGCTGACCGCGATCCGCCGCGCCGGCGCCGACATCGTCATCACCTATTACGCGAAGGACGCCGCCCAGTGGCTGCAGTGACCCCCAAGATCCGCTCGCGCAAGGACGGCGCCGCCGTCCCGCTGGACGACTTCGACAAGCGCCTGCTGAACCAGATGCAGGGGTCGTTCCCGATCGTGCCGCGGCCGTACGCCGAGGTCGCGACCGCGCTGGGCGTCGCCGAGGACGTCGTGCTCAGGCGCGTCGCCGAGCTGATCGAGCAGCGGATCATCCGCCAGGTCACGCCGATCTTCGACACGCGCGCGCTCGGCTACAAGTCAATGCTCGTGGCCGCCAAGGTCGACGCCGAGCACCCGTGGCGCCCCGCGAAGATCATCAACGAGCACCCGGGCGTCTCGCACAACTACCTGCGCAACCACGAGTTCAACATGTGGTTCACGGTGGCCGTCGAGCCCGACTCCGAACTCGGCCTGGACGGCACGCTGGACGTCCTGCAGGCGCTGACCGGCGCCGAGTCCGTGCGCCAGCTGCCGACGCTGAAGCTCTTCAAGATCCGCATGGACCTCGACATGTCGGGCGACACGGCCGCGCTGGCCAAGGCCGCCGAGGCGGTCGCGCCCGCCGAGACCGAGCCGCAGCCCTACGACGAGACCGACCGCGCGGTCATCCGCGCCACGCAGGGCGACCTGCCGGTCGTCAGCGAGCCGTACGCCGATGCGGCGCGCGAGCTCGGCATGCCGGTCGCCCAGCTCGTCGAGCACCTCGAGGGCATGGTCGAGCGCCGGCTGCTGCGGCGCGTCGCCGC
This sequence comes from Baekduia sp., assembly GCF_035318805.1. GTDB lineage: Bacteria > Actinomycetota > Thermoleophilia > Solirubrobacterales > Solirubrobacteraceae > Baekduia. Next base: position 69,109 of record NZ_DATHDY010000074.1, on the reverse strand, counting down.
GATCCTGTTTCACCGCCGCGCCGGGTTCAGCGCCAACGGCATGGGCGTCTGGAAGGTCCCCGAGGACCGCATCCTGGAGGCGGGCGGCCGGATGGCGGCCTTCCGCGGCATCAGCCACTGCTACGAGCGCCCGACCTACGGCGACTGGCCGTACCAGCTGTTCACCATGGCCCACGGGCGCTCCAAGGAGGAGTGCGACGCCATCCTGGACGCCGTCCAGGAGGAGGTCGGCTGCATCGAGGATCGCGCGACGCTGTACTCGTCGACCGAGTTCAAGAAGGTGCGGCTCCTGTACTTCACCGATTCGTTCAAGCGGTGGGAGCGGGAGCACGCTGGTGTGTGACCCCAGCGCGCCCGGACTCCGAGCCTCTCGGCGAGGTCGTCCACGGTGAGCGTCTCGATCACCGACGCGAAGTCGGCCGAGTTGTATGCGCGCGCGCTGCAGCGCCTGCCCGGCGGCGTCAACTCGCCCGCGCGGGCGATGCAGGCCATCGGCCGCGACCCGATCTTCGTCGAGCGGGCCGACGGCGCCGAGCTCATGGACGTCGACGGCAACCGCTACGTCGACTACGTCTGCTCGTGGGGCCCGCTGATCCACGGCCACGCGCACCCCGAGATCGTCGAGGCGGTCGTCGCGGCCGCGCATCGTGGCACGACCTACGGCGCGCCGACCGCCGGCGAGGTCGAGCTCGCCGAGGAGGTCTCGCGGCGCATGCCGTCGGTCGAGATGCTCCGCATGACGTCGTCGGGGACCGAGGCGACGATGAGCGCCATCCGCCTCGCGCGGGCCGCCACCGGCCGCACCAAGCTGCTGAAGTTCGCCGGCGCCTACCACGGCCACGTCGACGGCCTGCTCGCCCAGGCCGGCAGCGGCCTGGCGACCGCGGGGATCCCCGCGAGCCCCGGCGTCCCGGAGTCCGCGACGCAGGAGACCGTGATCGTGGGCTGGAACGACGGCGAGGCCGTCGCCAAGGCGTTCGCGGAGCACGCGTTCGCCGCGGTGCTGGCCGAGCCGTACCCGGCCAACATGGGCCTCGTGCCGCCGGTCGAGGGCTTCCTCGACCTGCTGCGCCACCAGGCCGACGAGAACGGCGCCCTGCTGATCTTCGACGAGGTCATCTCCGGCTTCCGCGTCGCCGCGGGCGGCGCCCAGGAGCGCGAGGGCGTCATGCCCGACCTCACGGTGATGGGCAAGGTCATCGGCGGCGGCCTGCCCGCCGCGGCCTACGGCGGCGCCCGCTCGCTGATGGAGCGCATCGCACCCGCCGGCGACGTCTACCAGGCCGGCACGCTGAGCGGCAACCCGCTCGCGGTCGCCGCCGGCCTGACGACGCTGCGCCTGCTCGACGACGCCGCCTACCGGCGCCTGAGCGCCACCACCGAGGCGCTCGCCGGCGGCCTGCGCGACGCGGGCGCGAGCGCCGGCGTGCCCGTCTCGGTCACCTCGGTCCCCGGCCTGCTGACCGTCTTCTTCGCCGAGACCGCGCCGCGCGACTACGCGACGGCGCAGGCCTGCGACCACGCCGCCTACGCCGCATGGTGCCGCGCGCTGCTGGCCCGCGGCGTCTACCCGCCCGCCTCGCAGTACGAGGCGTGGTTCCCGTCGCTGGCGCACACCTCCGAGCACCTCGACCGCACGCTGGACGCCGTCAACGCGGCGTTCGCCGAGGTCGTCTGACGTGGACGAACGGCGGAGCGGTCTCGCGCTGTCACAGGAGCGGAGCCGTAAGGACGGGAGCTCAGCGGTCTTGTCGCGGCTGGCCTCACTCGTCCGCGAGGACGGCGGGCTGTTGGCCGGCGCGGTCGATCCCGAGCCCACGGGCGCGACGCCGTACGGCGACGCCGTCGCGCACGGTCCGCGCGCCGACGGCCACGCCGCGGACCTGTCGCTGGTCGTCGAGGCCGTGCGCGAGGGCTACCTCCTGCACTACGGCGTCCCGCGGCTCATGAGCCGCGCCGACGACGACCTCGCGCTGCTGGCCGGCGACCGGCTCTACGCGCTGGGCCTGGAGCGCCTGGCCGCCGCCGGCGACCTCCCCGCGGTGCGCGCCCTCGCCGATCTGATCGCCCTGTCGGCCCAGGCCCAGGCGACCGGCGACGAGGCCCTCGCCGACGCGGTCTGGGCGGCGGGTTGCGCTGAGGTCGGCTGGGGCTCCGATGCCGATCTGGAAGCGGCCAAAGAGGCCGCACGTGCAGGCGAAACGTCCGCCGCCGCGCGCCTCGCAGCCGCGGCGCGCCAGATCGCCGGAGACCTGGCGCCAGCACGCTGACCGGACAGCGGGCCCAGGCGGCGGGGCCCGTACGATGTTCGAGCGATAGATTTCCGGGCCGGACGTCGATCACGAAGGATCGCGCGTCCCCCGGACAGGAATCACCACCACCGTGCCCAAGAAGCAAGCCAAGAGCAAGTACACCGCCGATCGGGGAATCCCCGGCGCCTTCGAGGGCGAGACCGTCACGCGCCGCCGCTTCATGGTCGGCACGGCCCATGCCACGGGCGCGATCGCCACATCGGCCATCCTGCTGCCGGCCCTGGGCTTCGCGCTCGGGCCGCTCTTCGAGGAGCACAAGCAGCGCTGGCAGCCCGTCGGCGCGCCCGACGAGTTCGCCGACGACACGTACGTCCCGAAGGTCATCACGATCTCCGACGGCATCGGCGAGGCGGGCAAGACGACGGTCTACATCCGTCGCCGCAACCCCCAGCTGGACACCGACAAGCTGCCCAAGGGCTTCGAGAGCGAGCAGTTCGTCGCGATCTCGACCCGCTGCATGCACCTCGGCTGCCCCGTCCGCTACACCGAGGCCGCGCAGCGCTTCATCTGCCCGTGCCACGGCGGCGTCTACGACTTCCAGGGCAAGGTCGACGGCGGCCCGCCGGTCCGCCCGCTCGACCGGTTCTACAACCGCGTCAAGAACGGCCAGGTCGAGATCGGCCCACGCTTCTCGGTCAACCGGGAGCTCGACCGCTTCTCCCCGCGCAACCCGGGTGAGCCGCTCGACGGCATCGGCGGGATCCTGTACCCGTCGCGGCCCACGGCTCGCAAGCTCGACTCGCTCCCGCAGGACTGATCGCCATGCCCAAGCTCAAGCTTCCCACTCCCCCGCTGCCGCCCTCGATGCGGCCGGCGCCCAAGCGTCCGGGCGCGCCGCGGCAGAAGCCGCTCGACGCGGCCGCCGAAGCCGGGATGCACACCGTCGACTGGATCGACGAGCGCACCTCGCTGTCGGGCGGCCTGCGGTGGCTGATGTTCCGCAAGGTGCCGAAGGGCACCAACTGGTTCTACACGCTGGGCTCGGCCACGATGTTCGCCTTCGTCTCGCAGGCGATCACCGGCGTCTTCCTCGCGATGTACTACCGGCCCGACGCGGCCGGCGGAGCGTACGAGTCGATCCGCCACATCAACGACGACGTCTTCCTCGGCGAGTTCGTGCACGGCATGCACAAGTGGGGCTCGTCGGTGATGGTCATCCTGATCTTCCTGCACATGGCGAGGACGTTCTTCTTCGGCGCGTACAAGTACCCGCGCGAGCTGAACTGGGTCATCGGCGTCGCGCTGCTGATCCTCACGTTCGTCATGTCGCTCACCGGCTACCTGCTGCCGTTCGACCAGCGGTCCTTCTGGGCCACGATCGTCGCCAACAACATCACCGCCAGCGGCCCGTTCGTCGGCCCGTACCTCGGGGACTTCCTCAACGGCGGCGCGGAGTTCAACGCGACGACGCTGTCGCGCTTCTACGCGATCCACATGATGTTGGTGCCCGGGATCATCGGCGTCCTGATCGGCGCTCACCTCTACCTCGTGACCAAGCTCGGCACCACGGCGCCCCCGTGGATCAAGGCCAAGCCCGCCGACGAGCTGACCGAGGAGCGCGCGTGAACCGCCGGGAGAAGGAGGAGTACCTCCGCGAGTACTCCGTCCTGAAGGCGCAGGGGAAGCCGTTCTTCCCCTACGCCGTCGCCAAGGACGGCGCCATGGCGTGCATCGTCCTGCTCGTCATCATCCTGATGTCGATCATCCTCGGCGCCGAGCTCGGCCCGAAGGCCGACCCGACGACGACGACGTACACGCCCCGCCCGGAGTGGTACTTCTTCTTCCTCTTCGAGCTGCTGCGCGTCATCAAGCCGCCGGAGTTCGTCGCCCTGGCGACGATCGGCATCCCGACGATCTGCATGATCATGCTGTTCCTGCTGCCGTTCTACGACCGCAGCGCGGAGCGGCGTCCGGAGCGCCGCCCGGTGGCGACCCTGACGGCGATCCTGATCATCGGCGCCATGGCCTATCTGACCTATATGGGTGCGGCGGCCGGCCCGCCGACGCAGATCGACACGCCGACGCCGCAGGCGGTCATCGCCGAGGGCCCGAAGGTCGTCCAGCAGTACGAGGCCGGAAGGCAGGTCGCCGCGCAGTCCGGCTGCCTGGCGTGCCACAAGATCGGCGAGAACGGCAACGACGGTCCGGGACCGGAGCTCACCGACGTCGCCGATCGCCTCCCGGCGGCCGGCATCGAGCGCACCCTCATCAACCCGACGGCGCCGATGCCGTCGTTCCAGAGCCTGCAGAAGAACGAGCCCGAGAAGTTCCAGAACCTCGTCGCCTTCCTCGGACGCCTGAAGTCCGACAGCGGCGGCGGCTGATGACGGGCGGCCAGCCGGCCGCGGCCGACCGCGGCACGCTGCCGGAACCGCAGGTCCGCGCGATGTTCGATCGCATCGCGCGGGTCTACGACCTGATGAACTCGGTCATGACGGCCGGGCTGCACCACCAGTGGCGCCGCCGCGCGGCCGACCTGGCGCACGTCGGCCCGGGCGACCGTGTCCTCGACGTCGCGACGGGCACCGGCGACCTGGCGATCGAGCTGGCACGCCGCGTCACGCCCGCCGGCGAGGTCATCGGCACGGACTTCTCGGAGGAGATGCTGGCGCATGCCCGCAAGAAGGCCGGGGTCTCCGATACGGCTGCCTCGCGGGCAAGCGCGGTCCATGCCCGCGGCAAGGCGCCGGGGATCACGTTCGAGTGGGGCAATGCCCTGGAGCTGCCCTACGGCGACGGCGAGTTCGCCGCGGCGACGGTCGGCTTCGGCGCTCGCAACTTCAGCGACCTCGACCAGGGCCTGTCGGAGATGGCGCGCGTCGTGCGCCCCGGCGGCCGCGTCGTGATCCTCGAGATCACCACGCCCCAGCGCCCGCCGCTGTCGACGTTCTTCTCCCTCTGGTTCGACCGGCTGGTGCCGCTGATCGGCAAGGTCGCCGGCGACAGCGACGCCTACGACTACCTGCCCAACAGCGTCAAGCGCTTCCCGGAGCCCGCCGGCCTGGCCGGCGCGCTGGAGCGCGCGGGGCTGCAGCAGATCCGGTGGGTGCTGACCGCAGGCGGGATCATCGCGCTGCACGTCGGGACCAAGCCCGGCGGCGCCCCGGCGCCGTCGACGAACGGCACGCACCCGCCGGCATGAGCGAGGCCGGCGGGCCCGTCACCGCGATCGTCCACGCCGGCGGGCCGCACGTGCTGGGGCTGCTGGAGCGCGTGGAGGTCCTGCTGCGCGAGGTCGGGGGCGGCCACGGGCCGGTGCTCGCCGAGCACGCGGGCTCGACGATCGCCGCGGGCGGCAAGCGGCTGCGTCCGCTGCTGGTGATCCTCGCCGCGGCCGGCGAGGTGCATCCCGCCGACGGCCTGGTGCGTGCGGCCGCGGCCGTCGAGCTCGTGCACTCGGCGACGCTCGTCCACGACGACGTCCTGGACGTCGCGCCGCTGCGTCGCGGCCGGCCGACCGTCTTCGCCAGCGCGGGGCGCGACGCCGCCAAGCAGACCGGCGACCTCCTCTTCGCCCGCGCCTTCGCGCTGCTGGCCGCCAACGAGGATCTCGAGCAGGTGCGCGCGCTGAGCAACGCGGGCTCGGCCCTGGCCGGCGGCGAGCTGCTGCAGCGCGCCGACGCCTTCGACGCGACGATCACGCGGGAGCGCTACCTGCGCCGCTGCGAGCTGAAGACCGCGCGGCTGTTCGAGGCGGCGTGCATGCTCGGCGCGCTCGCGGCCGGCGGGGGCGTCGCCGCCGCCGAGGCGCTGCGCGAGTTCGGCCGGCGCATCGGCCTGGCCTTCCAGATCCTCGACGACGTGCTCGACGTCGCCGGACCCGCCGAGCGCACCGGCAAGCACCGCGGGACCGACCTGCTGGACGGCACGGTCACGCTGCCGTTCATCCTCGCGCGCGAGCGCGACCCCGGCCTCGGCGCCCTCGATCCGCGGGAGATCGTGGAGCCCGACCAGGCCGAGGCGATCTGCGACCGCATCGTCGCCACCGGCGCGCTGGACGAGGCGCGCACGATGGCGCTGCAGCACGTCGCGGCCGCCAAGGCCGTCGTGCCCGGGGGACTGCCGGCGCGCGAGCGCGCCGCGCTGCTGCTCGTCGCCGACGGCGTCGTCGCCCGCTACGCATAGCCGCGCGCGGGCGCGCGCGACTTAAATACAGCGGGCCGGCTTCTCAGCCGGCCCGCTTGTGGTGGTGCAGTGGGAGAGCCCTGCGGTCCTAGAAGTCCTCGGGGACGATGTGACCCTCGGCCAGCGCCGTGGTGAAGCGCTCGATCTCGTCCTCCATGTTGGCGTGCGACAGGCGCTTGAGGTCGCGGACCAGGGCCTCGGTGCCGCGGTCCAGCTCCTCGTCGAAGCGCTCGACGAGCTCCTGCTCGAAGATGCCGCTGCCGGCCCACTCGCAGTTGGGGCAGCGCAGGGTGACCTCCCAGTGCGTGACGCCGGCCTCTTCCCACTCGGTCGGGTAGACGAGCGTGGAAGCGCAGGAGCCGCAGACGTGAAGGTCGCTGACCGACTCGTCGTGGCTGGGCGCGGGGGTCGCGGCGACGGGCGCCGTGCCGGCGACCTGCGGCTGATCCTCGAAGTAGACGACCTCGATGGTCTTGCCCGAAGGAAGGACGACGCGGCGGACGTAGTGGTGGGGATCGTGGAGGCTCATCGGCTCAGGGAGTTGAGGCTGCGTGACACTCCGGTGATCGGACACGCCGTCGGCGAACTTGAACCTCTGGTCGTCCATTCGTCCGCGTACGGATATCGGCGGAAGTTGAGCCGATCGGCGTCCCTGCGCGTTAACCTCTGCGCACCCCCTACGGAGGCTTGAACCCATGCCATTCGGCTGGCCCGAACTCATCATCGTCCTCGTGATCGTCCTGCTCGTCTTCGGGCCCAAGCGCCTGCCCATGCTGGGCAAGCAGCTCGGTGGCGGGATGCGGGAGTTCAAGGACTCGATCACCCGGAAAGGCGGCGACGCCGACGAGGACGCCGACGACGCCGGCGAGAGCGGCGCCGACGCGCCCGCGCCCGCTCCCGCCGAGCTGACCCGCGCCCAGCAGGCCGACGTGCTCGATCCGACCCCGGACGCGACAAAGGCGCCGACCGGGGCACGCGACGAGTCCGCCACGCGCTCCGGCAGTTAATCCTTGCCCGCCATCCGGCCCGTCGGGCACGAGGACCGGCTCAGCCTCGTCGAGCACCTCGACGAGCTGCGCACCCGGATCATCCTGTGCATCGTGGCCTTCGTCGTGGCGTTCTCGCTGACCTACTGGCAGAACGACCGCGTCCTCGACCTCCTCAACAAGCCTCTGGACCACGCGCATCGCGTGGACTGCAAGAACCCCTCGAAGGCCGACGACGCGCTCGAGCGCTCCGGCTGCTTCGACGAGGCCGTCGGCAACTACCTGAAGTCGGCCGGCCCGGCGCTGACCTCGGCCGCTCGCGCGCTGAGCGGGCTCGCCGGGGCCGACGGCGTCTCGGCCGCCGCGCGCGCGCAGACCGCGCGCTCGGTGGCGGCGCTGCAGGCCTCGACCGCCGCCGCCCAGAAGGCCGCGACGCTGACGCCGAAGGCGACCACCGGTCGCCAGCCCGTGACGCTCGGCGTGACCGAGCCGTTCCTGACGACCATCACGGTCAGCGCGTACGCCGCGCTGCTCCTGGCGCTGCCGTTCATCCTCTGGCAGATGTACGCGTTCGTGCTGCCCGCGTTCAGCCGCGACGAGCGGCGCGTCGCGCTGCCCCTGATGACGCTCGTGCCGGTGCTGTTCATCGCGGGCGTGCTCTTCGGCTACTTCCTCGCGCTGCCGCGCGCCGTCGCGTTCCTGCAGAACTACAACGACGGCGCGTTCGACATCCTCGTCCAGGCCAAGGACTACTACCGCTTCACCACGGTGCTGCTCGTGGCGATGGGCGTGCTGTTCCAGATCCCGGTCGGCGTGATCGCGATCGTGCGGCTGCGGATCCTCACGGTCAAGCAGCTCCGCGCCTACCGCGGGTACGCGCTGATCCTCTTCGCGGTCATCGCCGCGGTGGTCACGCCGACCCCCGATCCCTTCACGATGCTCATCGCGATGGCGCCCCTCGTGGTGCTCTACGAGGTCAGCCTCATCCTCGGGCGGCTGTTCCAGCCACCGGACGACGCGCCCTCCCGCTTCGCGTTCCTGCGAGGTGACGATGATGACGACGAAGACGATCTAGACTGAGCGCATGCTGTTCGACCTCCGCGGCCGAGGGCGTCGCCGCGCCGTCCAAGCCATCTACCTGTCCCTTGCCATCCTGATGGGTGGCGGCCTCGTGCTGTTCGGGATCGGCGGAGCGACGAGCGGCGGCCTGCTCGACGCCTTCAAGGCCGACGGCGGCCAGACCAACGTCAGCGACGTCTTCAAGAAGCGCGTCGACGCCGCGGAGCGGGCCGTCAAGCTCCGGCCGGCCGACCCGAAGGCATGGGGCGAGCTGACGCGCATCCGGTACTTGGACGCGAGCAGCGGCGACGGCGTCGACCAGAACCAGGGCGTCTTCACCGACAAGGGCAAGGCGCGCCTGCAGGAGGCCGAGGTCGCCTGGGACAAGTACGTGACGCTGTCGGACGGCAAGCCGTCGGACCAGATCGCGTCCCTGATGGTCCAGGCGTTCTCGTCGGCCGGGCTGAACCAGCCCGACAAGGCCGTCTCGGCGATGGAGGACGTGATCGCCAAGCGCCAGGCGACCGGGCCCCTCTATGTGCAGCTCGCCGCGCTCGCCTACCAGGCGGGCCAGACCCGCAAGGCGGACCTCGCCGCCAAGAAGGCCCTCGCGCTGACGCCCAAGGACGACCGCGAGCAGATCAAGGCGCAGCTCGACTCCGCACGCACCCAGGCCGCGGCGCAGCTCGACCAGGGCACCGGCACGACCACCACGCCGGCCGCTCCCACAGCCCCATAACCACAGGACAGCGAGCCCACCCCGCTCGCTATCCTCTCGAACCCCGCCCCTATAGCTCAACTGGCAGAGCAGCGGACTCTTAATCCGAAGGTTCTAGGTTCGATTCCTAGTGGGGGCATGTGTGAAGGCCCGGCGTTCCTGCCGGGCTTTTGTCGTTGTTGGGGCGGCGCGGGCGCGGGCGCGGTTGGTCGGGGCGGGTTGGCGACGCGGCCGCCGGGCTTGGCTCTCCGAGCGCCGCGCCGCGCACGGGTTGGGCGCCGACGCCTGGGCGGTGGCGCACGGGAGCCGGAACTCGCCCGGACGACCACATCACCCACCCGCCCTTCGCCGGGGCGGCGCGGTGGCGCGTAGAACGAACGGCACCTGGACCTCCAAATGCGAGGGCTAGGTGCCGTTCGTTTGCTCGTCGCCGGAGGGTGTGCGGCGGGGTGCGGCGTCGGCGCGGGCGTGCGAGCCGGTCAGCGGTCGGGGATTGCTGGCGCGCGCCCCTCGCCCCTGCGCGAGCCCGGGCGCCGGGCGCCGGTGCTCGCGTCGCTGACGCTGGAGGAGGTGACGGCGCCGATGATCGCGGCGTGACGCAGGTCGGTGTCGACCTCGGCTCGGACGCGTAACAAGCAGCTGACGATCCTCACCGGGATCTTCCGGCGGGCGCAGAAGCGCTTCGGGCTGCAGCGGCGCCCCGTGATCGAGATCGAGCGCATGCGCGAACCGCGACAGGTCAACCTCGACGTGTTCAGCCCGGAGGAGATCATGGCCCTCATCCGCGCCGCCGAGTCCGAGCAGGACGCCGCCATCTACCTCACCGCCGCCTTCACCTGCCTCCGTCGCGGCGAGCTCATCGCTCCGCTGGCGCGACGTCGACTTCCCGGGGTCGGTTGTGCGCGTCCGCGCGTCGTACTCCGCCGGCGCGCTGACCAGCCCGAAGAGCGGCAAGGTGCGATCGGTGCCGATGGCGCCGCAGGTGGCGGAGACGCTGGCGCGCCTCGGACGGCGCGGGTGGTCAGTCGGCGATGACGACCTGGTGTTCGTCGGCGAGGGCGGCGGGTTCGTCGACGGCTCGGCGTTGCGCCGCCGCTACAAGTTCGCGCTGGAGCGCGCCGGCCTGCGGTCGTTGCGGTTCCACGACCTGCGCCACACGTTCGGCACCCGGGCGATCGGCAAGGCCGACATCCTGCGGGTCAAGGAGTGGATGGGCCACGCCGACGTCGCCACGACGATGCGCTACCTGCACTACGTCCCGCGACCCGAGGACGCCCGCCTGATCGCCGCGGCGTTCGCGATCGAGGCGCCGCCGGTCATGGCGTTCAGCTCGGAGCCCGGCTGGTCGCCGCAGCGTGGTCCGGGGCACTGACGGAAGCGGCGCCGGGGAGGCCCGGGACGCCTCCAGTCTGCCGTCGTCGGGTCGGTCCTACCCGTCTCGCACCCCGTCTCGCGGCAAGACGGGTAGGGCTGCCGCTCGCCCCGCCGTTGCTGGTGATCGGCGCCCTCCGCGTGCTCGACCACCCACACCCACCATGTACTTCGTAGCGATGTTGAGCGTGGGTGGTCGAGCCCACTCCGGGCGAGGTGGCTGGAGGGGCGGGGCGAGCGGCAGCGGGAGGTAAGGTTGGTGCGATGCGAGAGGGGCGCCAGGTGACGGCGAGTTGCACAACGGGATGGTGCGACTGGATCCACCGCGAGCTGTGGCTGTGCGATGACGGCCTGCTGCTGGTCCGGCTCGATCTCAAGCCCACGCGAGCACACCGGAAGGGTCCAACGGTGTCGACGACGCTGCGGCGGCGACCGGTCCGTGGCGCCGAGCTGACCGAGGCGCGCACAGCCGACAAGCAGCCTGTCTGCATTTCGGCCGACGAGATCGCCGCCGCGCGGGCGCCGAGGCAGGATGGCCGACCGCCTGGCGCTCGACCTCCGCAGCGGCGCGAAGCACCAGCTGTCGTGGATGACCGTCGACCGCGCCGACGTGCCGCTGCTGACTGCGTGGGGCATCGAGCCGCCCAGCCCGGCCGCATTCGGTCGCCGTTGAGGGCGTGCGTGCACGCGTGCACGCACGCGACGTAGCTCGCGTGCATCGAGGCGCGCCAGCCGCGACGCTCGCTTGTCCTCGACAAACGCTCTGCGCCACTGAGTGGAATGTAGGCAGCACGACCCCATTGGCAGAGCGCGCCGCATCCGGGCCAACGAATGGGCCACGGCAAAAGCACTACGTTGGAGCACCGCACACCGTAACGAGGCGCGCTGATCGCGATCACGGGGCACGGGGCGCCCCTAGAGAGCAGCAACGATAAGGCTGGGCGTCTTGCGCATCACGCGCGAAAAGCGGATGCGCAGACACGGCGGGCCGGTGACGCCGTCAGGACGCCATCTACACTTCCGCGTCGTGGATCTCGTCCTTGTCACCGGAGCGGGCGCAAGCCGTGAGCTCGGCGCGACCGGCCCCATGCCGCTCATGGCCGACTGGTCCACGCACTTGATCGATCGGCTCGATGCCCAGATCCCGGGGCTCGCTCGCTCGATGGGACTCACGCCCGGGCTCGATGGCGAGCACTTCGAAGAGGCGCTTGGTGCCTGGTTGAAGTGGCGGGCGATGCGAGACCTGCAGCAGCGTTTCGGCAGCTTCGGCGGCCCGGAGCCCAACAGCGTCAACGGCGAGGTGACCGGGCACCGCCACCGCGAGGATCAGCGCATTGAGTTAGTCGTGCGGATCCTCAACGAGACGCTATACGAGCTCTTCGGCCGCGAGGCGATCGATGACAACGCCGCCCAGCAGGCCTACCGCGTTCTGCTTGCCGGATTGACCTTCAAGTCCTTGGTCTGCGTTACCACGAACTACGATGTCGCCCTTGAGATCGGCGTCGTCGGCATCGGGCGCGGGCCGTACACCGGCTTCGATCCGCCCAGCTACGGGGCCACGCCGGTCTTCAACCCGGCCGGCATGGTCAACCGCGCACGGGAGGGCGGCTCTGTCGCCGTCATCCACCTCCACGGCAAGGTGGGCTGGTACGCCGACAACAGCAAGGTGTACGACATGAACGCCGACCGTCCCCACAACGCGACGCTCGGCACACCCGTCGTCCTCTATCCGGATCCCGAGAAGCAGCCGACCCGCGATGTCCTCGTCGCGGATCTGTGGACCGAGTTTACCGACGCGGCGCAGGCTGCGACGCACATCCTCGTCGTCGGCCACTCGCTTCACGATCCGTCCCTGGTGGCCGAGCTCAAGCGCTCGGGCGCCAAGGTCGGCGTCGTCGTTTACGACGGCCTCAAGCACGAGCAGGTCACGCGCGAGGTTCAGCGCGTCCGCGACCTCCTGCCGAAGGCCCACGTGGTCCCCGGCACGTTCGGCACGAGCCCGCAGTTCTCGGGCATCGAATACGACGCGTGGATGAAGGGCGCCCAGCCCATCTTCCCCGCTTACATCCGTACCTAGCTCGCCGGCGCACCGCGCCCGCCCGGACTCCGGCCGTGTGACGCTCGTCGCCAGCGCGCCTGGCGCGCCGGCGCCCGACGTAGTACACCAACGTGGTCTCGAGGCCGGGTGCGCGGGAGGCCCATTCGTCGCGGACCTTGCGCCACCAGCCGCAAATCGCCGCCCCACCACTTGCTAGCCGGCGGACTGCTTTTGCAACGTGGAAGGGGAACTGGCGGCAATCAGCGTATGTCGGTACCGGCAGGTTTCTCCGCGCAGCGGTCGAACGCCTCGCGCGGGTGACGGCCAAGCAAGTCTGCACGTCCGGCTATTCCAAGCGGGTGCGGGCACGTGACGCAGGCCACCAAGAACGCCGTCTATGCGGCCCACCGCATCATCCAGCACTTCAACGGCAAGACAGGCGAAGTCGACCATCTCGTAAGCCTCGAACTCGGCGGCTCCAACTCGCGGGTGAACCTGTTCCCTGACGCCGCGGCCCCCGGCTCCGGGTTCGCACGAGAAAGACAAGCTGGAGAACGCTGTGCGCGCCGACGTCTGCGACGGCAAACTCACGCAGAGAAAGGCACAGACGCTCATCGCCAAGGACTGGGCGGCGGCCCACGACGCTCGCTTCCCCTGAGCCATCGATGGACGCCGGCGCCACACGAGGTGCACCACGTCAAGCGCCGGTTACATCGCTTAGGTGCGGAAGCGCGATTTAGGCGAGCCCGATGTTCATGAGGCGGAAGCTCATGGCCTCCTCAGAGACCTGATAGCGACGCGCGAGGTTGGCGACGCTGCGCTCTCCGTTGGCCCAGTCGGCGCGTAGCCAGCGCTCGTCCATGAGGAGGGCGGCGGCGAACGCGTTGGCCTCGCGTTCGTCGGCGTACCGGAAGTTCGGGGGTTCGCCGAGCGCGGCGTCAAAGAATTCGAGGTAGTAGCCGGCTTCGTGGCGTAGGACCGCGTGGCCTAGCTCGTGGGCCAGTGAGAACCGCTGCCTGTTACGAGCGTGGTGTTGGTTAACCCCGATGACGTAGTTGTCGTCATCTACTTCGACGATGAGCGCCGACAGCGAGTCTGGGAAGTCCCACGTTTTGATGGGTACTCGCAATGTGCGCGCGATGTCTTTGAGCTTGACCGGCGGTTGGTGAATGCCGCAACGGTCTAGGAGCTCGCGCGCCGCACCATGGGGCTTGAGGTAGTGCAGGTCCGGGATATCGCTGTCGGGCACGGAGCGGCTCTCGGCGTCATCCAGGAACGAGGTTATGGCGTCGGCTAGGGGCTGGTGGTGCAGCTCGACGAGCTGGGCTCGCAGCGTCAAGCCCACAGGCCGTGGGCGCGCCGCGCGGATGGCCTCGGTGCGCAGGAAGTACTCGGGCTCTTTGTCGAGTGCGACACAGAGCTTGGCGAGGTCTTCGATTTTAAGCCGGCGCGTCCCGTTCTCCAGCGCCGAGACCATGGAGGTCTTGTAGCCGACGGCGTCGCCTAGCGCCCCCTGCGACAGGCCGCGTTCCTCGCGCGCACGACGAATACGGCCGCCTAGCTCAACGCCAAGCGCGTCCTCTAGGACCTCGGTCGGCATGTCGTCGTCGTGAGAGATGTGGGTGCTTGCCATAGGGCTGCCGGGTCCGCTGCTACTATCTGTGGCAGTCGATTCCACAAATAGCGAAGGCGGGCGGGCGCTTGGTGCTCGACTGAGTATAGGTCGGCCCACGGACCCGTCTTCGCCATATCAAGGAGAGCCTCATGAGTTCCGAGACGAAGGCAGACGCGCAGGACGAGCACGGCGGCGGGAAGGGCAAGCAGGACGTCGAGGTGACGGTGTTCGCGCCGCGGGTAACCGAGGGCCGGGTGTTCACCTGGGACAAGCACCTGACGGTCGGCGCGGCCGCCCAGGAGGCGGCCACCGCGTTCGGGTACGCCGCCGGGACCCCCACGCTGGCCAAGGACGATGTGGCGCTGGACCGCGACAAGCAGCTGGTCGCCGCGCACGTTCGCGACGGCGACGAGCTGGACCTCGTCGACACCGGCGGCGGGGTCTGATGATGCTGCTGTCGGAGGACACCGTCCGCGCCTACGTCGCCGAGGAGTTGCCGGCGGCGAAGGCGTGGGCGCAGCGCCGCGGGAGGCAGCTGTCCTTCGACGAGGAGGCGCTCTCGCTCACCCTGCCCCTGTATGGCCCGCGTGCCAGCGACAACGGCGACCCGGAGGCCTACTGCCTGCGCGGGACCTTCGACGACTACCGGGCCGTGCCGCCGACCTGGTGGTTTATCCACCCCGACTCCGAGGCTGACATCGGACCGGCGGCCTACCCCGCGTCGCCGAGCCCGCACCCACGAGGGTCTGGCCTGTTCCTCGCCAGCGGCCCGACCGGCGCCGTTATCTGCGCCCATTTCAACCGCCTCGCCTACGCCGAGGAACAAGGCCCCCACGGCGACTGGGGCGCCACGACGAACTGGCTGAACACGCCGCCGTCGAACTACACGCGCGCCGAGACCATCGGCGACATGCTCGCCCGCATCTCCTTGGAAGTCGACGAGAGCCAGGGACGGATGGCGCCACTGCCATGAAGCTCACACGACGCTACGCCGACGACGCACGGCGGAAGTCTCGCCTCCCGGTCCGTGATCTCCGCGGCAACTTCCTCATCACCGACAGCGCCCTTGACGCCGCCGCCCGGTTGCTGCCCAGCTACCGCGGCGCCGACGGCGACCACGAAGGCCTCGTCTTCCTGCTCGGCCGCGAGACCGAGACCCTGACCATCTTCACCACCGCGCTGGCTCCCGACGCCGACCACGGCTGGGGCCACGTCATCTGCGACGAGGCCGCCGTCGGCTCCGCCGCCCGCTCGGCCCGCGCCCACGGCCTCGGCATCCTCGGCCAGGTCCACACTCACGGCCGCGACGCCACCGAGCATTCCATCGGCGACGACACGCTCATCGTCATGCCGTTCGAGGGCATGCTCTCCATCATCGCCCCCTGGTACGGCCGCGTCGGCCTGCGGCCCCTGAAGGCGCTCGGCGTCCACCAGTTCCAGGACGAACGGTGGGTGCTCATCCACCCCGCCAGCGTGCGAGACCGCTTCCGGGTCATCCCCGACGGCATCGACCTGCGATGACCCGCGAGGAGTTCGAGCGCGAGTTCCACTCGCGCACCCTGGCCTACCAGTCCGCCTACCGAGCGGATACGCGCCCCGTGGTCGTGCACGTCGGCGACGACGCCCACACGCCCGTCGGCCACGCACTGCTCGTCGGGCTCGTCAACCAGCTCGCCCGCGCCCACCAGCACCTGGTCATCATCGGCGCGACGGACGACAAGCTGCTCAGCCGCGCGACGTTCGCGATGAGCACCACCGAGGCCGCGACCATGGAGCTCGCCCGCGCCATCAACCCGTTCATCACGACCGGCACCGAGCTCGCTGCCGGCCCGCCGCTGGTGACTATCGCCATCGGCAAGACCGCCGGACCCGTGGACCTCCGCGTCGGCTGTGTGGGCTGGTGTGCGACCTTCGGGCCCGACGCGCACATCGACACGACGCCGACCTCCCTGCTCGGCGCGATGCTCGGCTCTAGCATCGCGGCGACCTTCGCCTTCCACCGCCTTCTCGGGCCGGCCGCCGTCCCCGGTCCGTCCTACTCGCTCTGGCATTACGGCCGCCCAGGCGTGCGCCAGGGACCCGCCCTCAGCGGCCCCCTCGACGTCGGCCGCGTCTTGCAGGTCGGCGCGGGCGGCGTCGGTGCTGCGCTCGACTTCTGGCTGGCGCTGCTCGGCGTCACCGGCAACTGGATGGTCTGCGACGGCGACCTCGTCGACATCTCCAACCTCAACCGCCAACTTGCCTTCCTTGCCCACCACGCCGGGTTCCCGGACCCGCCGGCCCGCAACAAGGCGACCATGGCTGCCGAGCTGCTCGGGTCCGCCGCCACCGCCGACCCGCACTGGTACGGAGAAACGCCGACCGTGGTCTCCGGCGAATTTGACGTTGTACTGGCGCTCGCCAACGAGCACGGCGCGCGCGCCGCCCTCCAGGCCCGCCAGGCCCCGGTGCTGCTGCACGCCACCACAAGCGCCAACTGGGAGGCGCAGTTTCACCGGCACGTCGCCGGCCACGACGACTGCATCGCCTGCCGCCTCCCGGAGACCGCTCCACGCCTCCGGTGCGCCGAGACCCGAGTCAACACCGAGACCGGCACCGACGCCGCGCTTCCGTTCCTGTCCGGCGCCGCCGGCCTGTTGCTACTCACCGGCCTCATCCGCCTCCAGCACGACGAGCTCATCACTACCGAGCGCAACTTCATGTCGCTCAACCTCGCCGAGCCGGCAGCCACCGCCCAGCAGCTGCGCCGAAACTGCAGCGACGGCTGCTCGCACTGGGCGCCGCCCCGAGTGCGGCAACGCATCGGCGTGAGGTCCCGGTACGCCCGCCTTGACCCCGCCCGAGCCCAGGACCGAGGGTGACGCAGGTCAACCCTGGCGGCTGATATGGGTGGTTGTTTGTCAAGTGCGCGTGGGTGATCGGACCTCGGCGGGCGCTGGTCTTGGTGTTGTTGGTGTGGTTCGGGGTGCGGGTGGCGGCCGGAGCGGCGAAGGCACTTCAGGCTGATATGCGAGGGCTGGCTACCTCAAGACGGCTGGTGCGCTGCGGCGGGGCCGCGATCTAGGATCGAGCGCGCCGGTCGTCGGGCCGGTGCTCATAGCCGCATCGCGGGTCCCGTGTGGCGCACGCCGGCCGCCACCCCCGCCCCGAACGGGATGTTGGTGGTGTTGGTCAGTCGGGCTGGCGGGCGATCTCCCAGACAAAGCACGCCAGCTCGCGCGCGACGGCGACGGCGACGGCGACGGCGCTTGGCGCGCCCGGCGACCAGGTGCGCCCAGCGGCCCGAGAGCCGCAGCTGGCAGCGCCACGCGGCGTCGATCGCGGCCGGTGTGTCAAGGATCACGGGAATTCCTCAGGTGTGATCACGGGAACTCCCCACCTGTCGGAGTCCCGGTGAGGGCGGGCCGGAGCGCGGCGATGGCGTCGCGGTGGCGGCGCATGCGGTAGCTGTCGCCGGTGATGGAGAGGACGCTGGCGTGGTGTAGGAGGCGGTCAAGGACGGCGGTGGTGACGGTGGTGTCTTCGAAGATGTGGCCCCAGTCGGCGATGCCGCGGTTGGTGGTCAGTCGGCGTCGAGGGCGCGGCGGCCGGGCTTCGGAGACTCGGGCTCTAGCACCCGCCTGAGTGGCCAGCCCGGCACACGTGCGTCAGCTGCGGTGCAAGCGAGGTAGTCGTGGACGAGAGCCAGGATTGCCGCCACGTCGTCAGGCAGCCGCATCGTGACGAGGGCAGAAACTAGCCCGCGGCGGAGCACGCGCTCGCCTCCCGGCCGACCGGCCAGATTGACCAAAAGGTCGATGCGATGGCTCACCGGAGCCGGAAGCACGATCGTGACGTTCTTCCGAGGCAACGAAAGGGGCGAACTTCCAAAGCGAGTGGTGGAGGCGAAGTCACGAAACAGCGCAGACAGCTCATTCGCCGTCTGGGGTGCTCTACACATCACCAATGCACCCACAACATGCTTCCGGTACACGTCCCAACCGCTATGCGCCCGGGCGGCATCCGCCGCGGCGACTAGCAGGGCGTCCACCGGCTCCGGCAGGGCGAACATCGCTGGCCATTGAGGGCAGTGGAGCAATGGCTGCGTACGGTGCATCACGCCCGTCATCCGACCGACCCGCATGCAATATTGGATGAATATTGATATCGACCGCGACAGCGAAGCCCGAGAGGGGCGCCTGGCCGGAACTGGAGCTGCGAACGCTTCCGGATCCGGCCGAGGCGGAAGCGCTGGCGCAGCGCGTTCGTGTGGCCGTATGCGGATCTGACGAGTGGGATCGCGGTCCTGTCGACATCGGGGCGACATGCCAGCTGGGGTCGTTCAAGCTCCATCACCGTCGCCTCGGTGCGGCCACCGGCGGGCTCGAAGCACTGCTTGTGCCCTGCGGCCAGCGATTCGATCTCGTGGTGGATAGCGAACCACCGGGCGGCTGGGAGCGTGTCTCGCCCGAGCTTCGTCCTGAATTGGATCGTCACCGCGAGCGGTTCCGAGTGGCCCACGAGTGGGCGCACTCCCTGTTCTATGAGCGGAACCCGCACGAGGGGTTCGTTCGCCTGGTTGCCGATTCCAACGGGCAGGAGGAGTTCTGCGACAGATTCGCGGCGGCTCTACTCGTCCCCCCATCCGTTGCGGCCGGGATGTCACCGGCTCCGTCCTCGGTTCTCGACCTGCAGCGACGCTTCGACGTGTCCCTTGAGGTCGCGCTTCGCGCTGTTGCGTCGGCCCACCCGGGCACGGTCGCTTGGCTGTTCGTCACCCCTGAACGCGGACGTCCGTTCGTGCAATGGCGCTCTAGCGCGTCGTACTCGTCGTATGTCAAGACCGCCACGGTGATGTGCGCGCTCAACCGAAGGCGCCCCGAAGAACGCGCCGGCGAGTTGGAAATCGTCTGGCTGCGCGCCCGTCGGCAGGCCCTGGTCTTCGCAAACACCTAGGCCGCCTCGGTCGGCGAGGCTTCCTCAGTCGATACCGGGTCTGCTTCGATCAGCGCTCGGGATCTCGCGACCTCAAGAACCTGCGTCACGAGACTCGAGAACGTGCCAGCGCCGCGCGCGGCCGTTGCGCCCGCCGCCTCCATGACTTTGTCCGTGCGGGGATCGTTCCACGGGCTGTACTTCTCGATCGCTCGATTCACCGCCAGACGTAGCACCCACTCTTCCGGGTGTGGCCCGAATTGCTCGTGACGCTCCCACCGCACTCCCATCTCGCCAGCGAGATACGCGGTGATGGCCTGTTCGTCGTCTCGGCTGACGTCGCGTCGAACGAACACGAGGCAACTCCATAGCCGGTGATGCGCCGCGTAGATCTCGGCACCGCGCTCTGAACGACTCTCCTCGTACTCGACGAAGGGCGCGATCCCGCCATTGTGCTGTACCAACACCCTCGCAAGCTTCGGCTTCATCCCTGGACGCGGGAGCCAGATAACCACGCGCGGCTCTGTCTGCGTCTCCGCCGGGTCCCGCATGCCCACCTCGGCGAATCTTTCCGCGTCTCGCTCAAGGCGGTCACGTGCGTCCGGGCTCCCGAACTTTTCGTACAGGTTGGACGCCGACGTGTCCTTGAACCCGACTCTTCCGGCGATCCGGAATAGGTCGCGATCCAGCAGCGCTCGAGCGAGGCCCGAGCTGTGCCGCAATAGCCGCGCTGAGGTAGTGGCCGTGTAGCCGGTAGCGGCCGGGTCCAGGGAGCCCATGTGCTCCAGCAGCCCGTCGTCACCGTGCGCAAGGAACGCAGCCTCCAGTTGACTCCGCACGCTGTCCTGAGCCTCAGCCGCTCGGTCCGGGAGGGCGCTCGCGAACATCTCCTTCAACTTGTACGTCTCGCCGGCCGCAAGTGGAACCTCGTGGCCCTCGACGTCCTCAAGCGCGGCGCCGACCTCCTGGAGCCAAAGGGCGCCTTCCCACCGCTCCAGGGCTTCGCCCAACATGGCGTCAGCGCATAGCTTCGCGTGGTGATAGAGCGCGCGCTCGGACAGCTCGTATCGGTACCGAAGCGCCTTGAGAAGCTCGGAGACGACATCGGTACGTTCGTGGCCGTTGCGTTGGATGTTCAACGCCATTCGCTGACTCAGCGGCCCTCGGCCAGTCGGGACAACAAAGAAGGCTGAGATGAACCGATCACCGAGCCGTGCCGGCAGTCCCGTGAAGAGATGGTCTCGCACGAGGTAGTCCAACAGGTCTGCGCAGATCGTGTTGCCGACGAGATCGGCGACGAACGGGTACTTCATCTCGGCTGGCGAGAGAGTCGGAACGAGCTCCTCGCCAACGCGCCGTTTGGAGATGATGAGCGGAAGCAGCTGCTCGAACAACTCACCTCCCTCGGCGAAGACGGTCGCATCGACCTGGTCGGCGATGTCCGCGGCGCGAGCACCCCAGTCGCTTACTGCGCGGATGCGGGCGCCAACGCCCTCACGGACATCAGCCCAGAGATGACCGAACCGCTCCTGGTTCTCGTCGTGCGACTCGAGGATCCGCAGGTCGTCCTCGATGGTGTGCCCGATCGGGACATGGCAGAGGTCGTGGAGCAACCCGCCGAGCCTAGCGAGGGACACCGCCTCGGCAATCTTGTCGGGAAGCGACGCGGCCTCAGCGGTCTTCCATTCCCCAAATAGGTCGGGAACGGCGTGCAGACCTTCACGCTGGGTGAGGATCTGATCGAGGAGCGTCTGTGCTACACGGACGGTGCCAAGGCTGTGCGAGAAGCGCGTGTGCGTCGCACCGGGGTAGACGAGATGCGTGGTGCCTAGCTGTCGGACTCGTCTGAGCCGCTGGAACGCGTGGGTGTCGACTACGGCAACCTCAAGCCAGTTCAGGTGGATGTCCCCGTGGACCGGATCGGTGATGACCTTGCCTGGCGCCAGCACTTCCGCTGGCAGACCCCACGGCCTCGTGTCGCCTTGGTCCCTAGTCAAACCCCAATCCGGCATCCGTCCAACCTTTCGGTACTGACTGGCCGTCGTGCCAGTTCTCGGCCGATTGTCGGCACTCGGCGCGAAAAAGTCGAGGGTATGCGACACGGTGAGAGACGCCTTGCAGTCGGCGAACCAGAGCCGTGGTAGTAAACCGTGTCCCGAGACATGTCCCCAACCCACCCAAACAACCCCCACGCAACCGCTCCACCCGCTACGCTCTCCCCGCTTCTTGACCGTACTTCCGCTGCTTCGGGGCCTCTCTTAATCCGAAGGCTGGAAGCCGGCGCCGCAGCACCGCTTCCTCGGTGTCGCCCTCGACGAAGAAGCCGGACACGGTGCGATACAGGCCCTCGCGAGGCAGCCGCTCCTCGAGGCGCAGGCTTGCCAGGGTTTCGGTTGATCGCGTCGCGGCAGATGCCGGTGGTCGATGTCGGACCTCGGCTCGACGCAGGACAGGGTCAAGGATGCGCGCGGCTCGCGGCTCGCGACGCGCCTACGCCGGCTCGTGCGCCGAATGCTCCGAGTGCCCGTCCGGGTGTCCGGTGAACCAGATCGCCTTGTCGGTGACGCCCTTGATCGTCTTGACGGTGCATGGCTTTCCCCACAGCATCGCGACCTGCGTGAGCGTGCCGAGCGCGTACTCGCGATCGAGGCCGATGGATTCGTCGCGATGCTCCAGGAGCAGTTCGCCGCGGCCGCGGAAATCGGCGTCGACGATCTCGATGTGCGGGATCCCGAAGGACGAGTGCCGTGGGATCAGGATGTCGCGGATGGCGTCCGCCTCGCGCGAGCTGACGCGGATCTTGCGCTGATCCTGCTGGTCGCGGTCGAACGCGTACAGCCTCGCGAGCATGCAGACCTTCGGGGTGAGGAACTCGCGCAGCAGCGCCTCGTCGTCGTAGTCGCGCAGCACGTTGCGCACCTGCTCGTAGGGGTCGACGTTGCCCGCCCAACTCCAGCGCTCGCGCTCCTCGTCGTCCGGCTCGGCGGCTATCCGCATGATCTCGCGCAGGATGTTGATGCCCAGGTTGTAGGGGTTGACCCCGCCGGGCCGGGGCTGGAGGACGCCGGCGTTGAGTTGCTCGTACTCCCAGTACTGGTCGGCGGGAAGGAACAGGCGCTGGCAGATCTCCTGATGCGCCAGCACGGCCGCGCCCTCGTTGAGGATGTTGGTGCGCATCTGCGGGAGGAAGTAGCTCTGCTCCGAGTGCACGATCGAGATCACGTCGCGCTGCCAATCCTCCAGCGCCCGGGCGTGATGCTCGATGAACCCGAGCAGATCCTCCTGTGGCTCGCGCGGAAAGCGACGCCGCAATGTCTCGCGCTCGGCCGCGATCCGCCGGCGGTCGGCGGCGACCTCGACGGGGAAGAGCGCGTCATAACGGCCGAGCCGGTGCTCGGGCGCCGACACGGCCGCCTTGCGGATCAGGTGCGCCTGGGGCTGATGGACGGCGATCGCGTGGCACGCATCGAGGAAGTCCTCGACACGGTCGCGGCCATGCGCAGCCATGTAGTCGGCGATCCTCTCCGCGGCCGACAGGACGCGCGGCATGATGGCGCGGTCGACCGCGCCGAGCCACCCATTGGTCTCGAACACGAAGCCATGACCGAGGCAGTGAGCGATCACCAGCGTCTGCGCGACCAGGCTGTTTCCCTCCATCAGATAGGCGTGCACGGGCCGCGTGTTGAAGATCAGCTCGTAGACGCGGCTCTGCCCACGCTGGTAGCGCCCGTACTCCGCGTCGAACTGAGCACCCCAACGGGCGCTCGAATACCGTGCCGGCAACCCGTTGGCGGCGGCGAAGTACACCTCTTCGGGACGGACCAGGTGGTAGACGACCTCCGGCACGTCGAGCCCGAGCTCGGCGACGGCGATCTCCCGGCACCGCTCGTCGACGCGCTGGAGGTCGGCCACGGTGTAGTTCGTCATCGAACCGCGGCCTCCACGCCCTCCTTGGCGAAGAACTTCTTGAGCGCCGGCCAGAGCTGCCGGTCGTCCTGGGCGTCCGCGAACACGAAACCCTCCAGCCCCTGGGCCTCGCGCTCGTAGAAAGCCGAGAGCTGGTGCGGGCCGCCCCGGTCGGGATTGACCTCGAGGTAACCCACCAGCGAGCAGATCCGCGTGAGCTGCCGTACGAGCTCCAGGGTGCGCTGGTTGTCGGCGGTGAAGTTGTCGCCATCTGAGACGTGCAGAACGTAGATGTTCCAGTCCTCGGTCGGATAGCGATCGCGCTGGATCTGCATCACGGCCTCGAACGCCGAGGACACCCTCGTCCCACCGGACTCCACGCGGCTGAAGAACTCATGCTCGGTGACTTCGCGCGCCTCGGTGGTGTGGGCGATGAACACCATCGCGGTCTGCTGGTAGCGGCGCCGCAGGAACTGCACGCACCAGTAGAAGAGCAGTCGCGCCATGCGCTTGCGCGTGGCGTCCATCGATCCCGACACGTCCATGGCCAGGAAGATCACCGCCTTGTGCCACGGCCTGGGCCGTTCCCGGTAGGACAGGTAACGCAGGTCGTGCTTGTCGATCCCGCCCAGATGCAGCCGGCCGCGCTTGGCGTTGCGCAACAGGTTCTCGCGCAGGGTCGCCTTCTTGTCGAGCTGCGGACCCTTGCGAGCGATGTCGTTGAAGATCGTCTCGGTCGCCTCGGCGTCGGCGGCAGCCTTGGGCTTCAGGCGCGGTAGATCCAGCTCGGAGAACAGCAGCTGCTCGACGTCGTCCATGTCGAGCCACACCTCGTAGAGCTCCTCGCCCGGCGACGTGCCCGCCTCCCCGCGGCTGGGGTCGGGCCCCGGCGGACCGAGGACGTCGCCGGGCTCGCCGTCTCCCTGGCCGACGCCCTTGCCCTCGCCCCGGTCGAGGATGAACTGCCAGCGCTTGGTGCCCTTGATCGGGATACGGATCCTCTTCTCCGGGCCCGCGGCGATGATGTCCTCCTCGCCGACGCGCTGCTTCAGCTGCTCGGTGATCTTCTTGCGCACCCGGTCGCGGTGATGCAGCGCGTCGCGGCGGCCCGAACCGTGTGGAAGACCCGAGTCGCCGACGACGGTCATCAGACCCTCCCGTGCCTCACCGGTTGAGCAGGTGGCCGACGTAGTCGAGCAGGTCTCTGGCCGAGTGCTCGTTGTAGCCGCGCTCCTCGACCAGGATCGAGAGCACCTCGTTGAGGCGCTTGGCCTGCTCCTTGTCCGGGTTGGTCTTGGAGACCGTCACCTGCACGATGTCCTTGAGCTGGTCGAACAGGTACTCCTCGATGCCGGAAGCGAGGATCGTGTCGGTCTGGTAAGTGAGCGGCCGCTCGCCCTTGCGCAGTGCGATCCCGATGCGCATGAGAACTCCCTGGCGGAACGTGTCCTTGGCCGACTGCGGGACCGCGGGCTTGACGCTCTCCTCGATGCTGCGCATCAGCTTCTCGTCGGGGTCGCGGTCTTCGCTGGTGATCGGGTCCCGGGTCTTGGTCCCCTGGCAGTAGGCCTCGATGTTGGTCAGGTAGTTCTCCAGCAGCCTCTGCGCGTGCTCGGCGAACGCCGGCACGAACGCCTTGCGCACCTCGTCCTTCAGCTGCCGGTCGATCTCCTTGCGGGCATCGACCACGAACGCGCGAAGCTGCTCGCGGGTCTCCTTCGGTGCTTCGAGGCGCTCGATGTACTCCGTGAGCGCGATCAGCGCCATGATCGGTGTCAGGTACTTGTCGGTGTGCTGCTCCACGCCCGCCCTGCGCGCCGCACCCGAAAGGATGTCGACGATCGCGCGGGGGCCCAGGCCGCCCATGCCCTCGTGCTCGGCGGCGCGCTTGATCTCCGGGATCTGGGTCAGCTTCCAATCGCCGACCTCCTCGCCGTCGTAGAGCTTCATCTTCTCGACGACGCCGAGACTCTCATGCTCCCTCAGGCGCGAGAGGACGGACACCATCGCGGCGGCGCGCAGCGCGTGCGGGGCGATGTGCAGATCGTGGCGCGTGCCCGAGCCGGTCAGCAGCTTGCGGTAGATCTTCTCCTCGTCGGAGACGCGCACGTTGTACGGGACGGCGACGCTCACGAGGCGGTCCTTCAGCGCCTCGTTCTTCTGATCGGCCATGAACGCCCGGAACTCGGCCTCGTTCGTGTGCGCGACGATGACGGTGTCGGAGTCGATGTAGCCGAACTTGGCGACCTTGAACTGCTTCTCCTGCGTCATGGTGAGGAAGAGGTTGCGAAACTCGGCCGGGTTCTTGAAGAACTCGACCGCCTCGAACAGGCCGCGGTTGGACTTCGAGAACTCGCCGGCCCAGTCGAGCGCCAACGGATGGGAGTCCGATCCGTGCGTCTCGATCGCCTTGAAGTCCAGGCCGCCGGTCAGTTGCTCCATGCTCATGGACTTCGGGTCTCCCGGCTCGAAGGTGCCGATGCCGACGCGGCTGGCCTCCGAGAACGAGATCCGCTCGACCGGGAACCGCAGGAAATCACCGCCGAACTGGTGCTCGAGCATCCACTGGCAGACGGGGCACAGCGCGCCCTGCACGGGCACGCCGGTGTGCTCGCGCGCCTCGCCCCGCAGTGCGTCGGGGATCAGGTGCAGCGGCTCCTCGTGCATCGGGCAGGCCTGCAGGGCATACACGGCGCCGTCGTCGGTGGACGTCCACGCCTCCAGGCCGCGCTTCAGCAGCGCGGCGACGGAGCTCTTCGCGCCGCCTGGAGGACCCCACAGCAGCAGGATCCGCCGCCGGGTCTCGTGGCCTTGGGCAGCGGTCTCGAAGTAGCGGACCACGCGCTCCAGCGGCACGTCGAGCCCGAACAGCTCGGCGGAGAAGAAGTTGTAGGAAATCTCCCCTGCGTGCAGTCCGTCGGTGCAGCCGGCGGCCTTGACCATGTCGTAGACCCGCTGGTGCGCGGTCGCGGCGATCGTCGGCCGCTGCGCCACCCGGTCGATGTACTCGTTCAGCGTGATGACTTCGGCCTGCTGAACCGGCCCTTGCTTGGCGGCTTTCGCCAGTGCCTCCTTGAAGTCCATATCTCGGCCCATTCGCCTCGCCTCCGATTGCCCGGAACACGGAACACGTGCTCTCGTCAGAAGGTGACACGCCGGTGGCAGACATTCTTGGCCCGATGTCTGAACATCGGCCCGATCGGGTCGCCACCAAGTCCGAACGAGTCGGGTCGGGTGGCGAGACCTGCGTGCCACGCCGGCGACGGAGGGCCGCTACACGCCGACATGTCAACCTCGACGTGTTCATCCCGGAGGAAGCGCTGGCGTTGCGCCGGCGTCGGCGCCGCCTCAGCGCCGCGTAGGGTCGCGGATCCCTGGGCCACCGCGGCCCTCTGGCCCGGAGGTGTGACGTGGTGTACGAGATGCAGGTCGAGCACCTGATCCTGCGGCTCGAAGGGCGGGTCTTCGAGGTCCTCTCCGACCAGGCCGACTTCGGGCAGCGCATCCACGTCAGCGTCGTCGGCTTCGCCGTCAAGGGGCCCGACCGCAAGGGCAACTACAAGGTCCAGATCGGGATGTTGCACAAGGGCGAGATCAACAAGGCCGCCGGCTGGAATGGGATCGAGCTCGACGAGGCCGGCTTTGCGCGCTTCAGCCAGCTGGTCAAGATCGTCCACGCAGCGCGCGACGCGGGGCCCGAGCCCTGGTAGGCGCTGCGTGACCCGGTGCACCGAAGTACGGACCGGGTCGGAGCTTCTGCTTCCGAGCCCCAGCTGGTGACCAGGACCTCAGCGGCTCCGTCGCGCAGGTAGGAGCGTCACCGCGCGGGCCTTTGGCGCCGCGGTGCCCTTGGCGGTCGGAACGAACGTCAAGGTCGCCTTCAGCTTGCCGTGGCGGCGCAGGAGCTTCGTGGTGGAGCTGGTCAGCTTCAACGCGACCGTCTTGGTCCCCTTGAGCTTGCACTTCGCCTCGGCCAGCATCGACTTGCCCGCCTTCAGGCGGAGGTGGCCTGTGCAGGTCGCCTTGGCCGCGCAGGCGAGCGCGATGCGCACCGTGCTGGTTGCGGTCACCCGCAGGGTTCGGGCGCCGCGGAACGTGAGCGCGGGCTTCGCGGGAGGCAGGATCGGGTCCTTGTACACCGGCGGCGGCGGAGCGGGGTCAAGGTCGGTCTCGCAGTTGGCGATCGTGTCGATCGCGTCGTGGGCGACGATGTCGGCGTCGGCGCCGCAGTCGACACGGTCGGCGACACCATCCTTGACCCGGACGGTGTCGGCGCCGGGCCCGCCGAGGAAGGTGTTGCCCGGCCACGCCGTCGAGCCCGGGCTGGGCGAGGCCGTGTAGATGTTGACCAGCTCGTCGTTGCCGGCGCCGCCGTCGAGCGTTGCGCCGCCGAACTCCCCTTCGAGGTGGTCGTCGCCCTCGTCGCCGTAGAGCACGGCCGTGAGGTTGCCGCCGCCACCGAAGCCCTCATACAGCCTGTCGTTGCCGGGGCCGCCGTGGGCGAGCGAGCCGGCGCCGCCGAGTGCGATGCGGTCGTCGCCGGGGCCGCCGTCCAACGTGGAGGGCCCGCCGACCGCCGAGCTCGAGACGAAGTCGTCGCCCGGGCCGCCGATGCCGTTCTGCGCGCCGTAGATCGTGTCGTTCCCGTCGCCGCCGTCCGCGCTGAGCGCGCGAGTGATCTCGTCGTCGCCGGCACCCCCGTCGGCAGCGGCCGCGTCGTACAAGCGGTCGTCCCCGTCACCCCCGCGCATCGTCGCGAGCGCCGCGCCGTCGCGCGCGGTGATGACGTCGCTGCCCGGCCCGCCATCGACCGTCGCCGCGCCGCCCGCCCGCCGTGATGATGTCGTCCCCGGCGCGCCCGTCGATCGTGTCGGCGGCCTCCGGATCGGTCGCGAACGCGTCGGTGCCATCCAGCCGGTCGTCGCCGGCCCCACCGCGCAGCGTGTCGGCGAATTCTCCGCGACCATGCGCGAAGATCCTGACCGTGACGGCAGGATCGGCCACGACGTACAACTGATGGGCCATCCAGCCGCCCTGCACCAGCACGAAGGACTTCACCGTGCTGAGCGGGCAGCGCGCGCCCGTCGCCGACTCGCGTGTGCATGGCGCGGGAACGTCGAAGCCGACGGCGTTGGCCGAGGTGACGATGAGCTCGGACGCCGTCTGGGAGAGGTCGATGTGGATCGCCTCGCCGTCGTCGGCCTGGTAGGTCAGCGCGTCTGGCACCGGTTGCCCGTACACCGTGGCCGTGCCGACGCCGAGGTGCGTGGTGGCGCCGGCGGCAGCGGGCAACAGTGCGGCGAGCGCGCAACCGGCCAGCACGGTGAGGAAGACAGCGCGTTGGAGCACGAGCAGCACCCTAAGGGATGCGGCCGCAGGCCAACACCCGAGCCTGGCCGCGCGTCCCAGCGAACACGCTGCGGTCGGCCCAGTCCGCACTGACGCAGTGCTTCCCTGCCTCTTGTCGCTGGCGGGACAGGCACGACTGTCCCGCGGTACAGGCGGCGCCCCGCCCTCTCCGCGACACGATGCCTATGCAGACGGGCGGGACAGCTCACGGTCCACGATTCACGGGTGGCGTGCCCGGCCGCCCGGAACAGGAGGCGCAGCATGGTTCTCAAGGGACGCCTCGCGGTCGTCGTCGCCGCACTGGCGGTCGGTGCGCCGGTGGCTGCGGCCGCTGCGACGACTGCTCCTGCCGCGGATCCGGTCGTCTCGGGCCCCAGCTGCCCGGACGGGTACGCCGGCCCGACGAATCTTGCCACCGGCTGCCCCTACTGGATGATGTCCTACACGGTGGCGTACCCGGGGCAGCCGGCGCTGCGCTGCCCGACGGGTTGGAGCCCGCCGCCTGGCGCGGCGGCCGCCGCCGCACCCGCGCCCGAGGGATGCGGCGCCGTGCCCACCGCGCAATAGGTACAGGCGCAGCGTCGACCCGCCAGGCGAGCTCCTGCCAGACGATCGCCCGGCGAAGGAGTCGCCGACCACGGTCAGCTGGTAGCGGCCCGCCGGCCCGGTCGCTTCCGCGTCGCCCTTGGCGCCGGCCGCCCCGGTCTCGCCTTGGCGCCCGTGTCGCCCTTCGGCCCCGCGGCTCCGGCCGGCAGCTGTCCGTTCTTAAAGTCCTCGGCCAGCAGCGTGCTCCGTCCTGCCGGGATCGGCGGCCGTCAGTGTCAGCCTCGTCTCACATCAACCGCGCGCCGGGGCGTCCCGCTCGCCGCGCAGCGCAGCATGTACGCGCTGTGCCTCGGCGCCCGCGGCATCGGCGAAGTCCGGTCCGCTGCTCGCATACAGGATCGACCGCGACACGCTGATCAGGAACGCCTCGCTGCCGGACCGCCGGTGAGCCTCAACCGCCGCGGCCAGGTCGCCGCCCTGCGCCCCGACGCCGGGGACCAGCGCCGGAACCGACGGCGGGATGTCCTGCCGGACCTGGGCCAGCTCGTCCGGGAACGTCGCCCCGACCACGACGCCGCAGTTGCCCCGGTCGTTCCAGTCGGTCGCCACCGCCCGGGCCACGCGCCGGTACAGCGGCTCGCCGGAGACGACGAGGTCCTGGAACTCGCCGCCCCCGGGGTTCGACGTGCGCGCGAGCACGAAGATCAGCTTGTCGTCCTGCTCCAGGAACGGGCGCAGCGCCTCGCGCCCCAGGTAGGGGTGCACGGTGATCGCGTCGGCGCCCAGGACGTCGAACGCGGCGGCGACGTAGCCCTGGTTGGTGGACCCGATGTCGGCCCGCTTGGCGTCGAGGATCACCGGCACGTCGGGAGCCCGGTCCTTGGCCACGCGGATGGTCGCCGCCAGTGCGCGCGCGCCCGCCTCGCCCAGCGCCTCGTAGAACGCGACGTTGGGCTTGAACGCGCAGGCGATCTCCGCGGTGCGGTCGATGATCTCGCGGTGAAACGCGACCACTCGCTCGTCGATCGGGGCCGACGGCGCCAACGTGGCCGGCAGGCGCGCCGGGTCGGGATCGAGCCCGACGCACAGGTTGCGGCCCGCGGCGAAATGCGCCGCCAGGACGTCGGCGCAGCGGTCGAGCCGTCTCACCCGCGTGCCGACTCCAGCAACGCCCGCTGGTCGATGCCGAACTTCTCGGCGAGCCAGTCACAGAGGTACTCCATCCCGATCGTCGGGTTGTCGTGCTGGCAGTGCTCGGCCCCGGTCTCCTCCTCGCCGATGAGCTTGAGCGTGACGTCGACGCCGCGCGCGCGCGCGTCGTCGTAGACCCGCTGGGCCTGCGTGACGCCCAGGACGTCATGCCCGCCGTGGACGATGAGGTACGGGCACTCCATCCCTCCGAGCACGCCGTCGAGCGTGAACGGGCGGGCCTTTTCCAACGCGGCGGCCATGGAGTCCGCGCCGAACACCCACTTGATGTGCCCCGCCAAGCCGTGATCCTCGGGCGCGCCGCCCCAGAGGTCCTGGATGCTCCAGATGGCACCGTGGGAGACGACGGCCGCGAGCCGGTGCTCGAAGGAGCCGGCCCGTGCCGCGTAGTAGCCGCCGAGGCTCGACCCCGAGACCGCGATGCGGGACGGGTCGACGTCGTCGCGCGTCTCGAGGTAGTCGATGCAGCGCCCGACCGGGACCTCGTAGTCGTACCGGTTGTTGACGCCGAAGCGGCGCAGCGTCGCCCCCTGGCCGGGGCCGTCGACGAGCAGGCAGCTGATGCCGCGGCGCAGCGAGCCGTTGCCGACCATGAACAGGAGCTCCTCCTTGAAGGAGTCCAGCCCACCGAACGCGATCAGGACCGGCTGGCGGCCGGTGTCATAGGGCGCCCGGATGAAGTACCCCGCCAGGTGCACCCCGTCCTCGTACGGGATCTCGACGCGCTCGACGGGTGGCGTGAAGTAGCGGCCCGCCTTCTGGAAGCTCGCCTCGCACTTGTCGAACGTCGCCAGGCGCCGGGGGTCGTCGCCGGCGAGCCAGAACTCGGCCGAGCGGTAGTTGTCGACCGCCCGCAGCCAGCAGGCCTTCGCGGTCTGCACGTTGCCGGCGGCCTCGGCGGCATCGCCGCGCGCGTCGTTGCGCTCCGCGGTCACGAGCCATTCCTCGTGCCAGCTCTCGTCGTCGCCCGGCTTCATCCGGCTCGCGGTCTGGAAGCACTCGCTGATCGAGCCGCCTCCCTCCTGCGTCTCGCCAAGCGCCCGCCGGAACTGATAGCTCATCCACGGGTGCTCCGGCCAGTGGTGCCAGCCGTAGGGCTCGAAGTGGGCGGCGCGCTCGTCGGTGAGCTGGTCGATCGTGCTGTCGGTCAACGTCCTTGCTCCTGGTCGTGGTGGTCAAGCTTCGGCAGGTCGAAGAAGCGGCGCGCGGAACCCGTCAGCACGGCGTCGCGCTCGTCCGGGGCGAGGGCCTCGTCGATCGCGTCGAGGTTCGCGACGGGATCGGCGACCGAGAACGGGTGGTCCGAGCCGAACGCCATCTGGTCGACGCCGACGAGCTCGCGGACCGCCAGCACGGCGGGCGCGTGGTACACGAGGGCGTCGAAGAAGATCTTGCGCAGGTCGTTGGTCGGCGGCGAGGTCAGCGCCTCGCGCACGCTGGGGTCCGACCGCCAGCCGGCGTCCAGCCGGCCGCCGAGGAACGGCAGCGTCCCGCCTCCGTGCGAGGCGACGAGGCGCAGTCCGGGATGGCGCTCCAGGACGCCGGCGAAGATCAGGCGCGAGACCGCGACGGTGGTCTCGAACGTGAACCCGAGCGCCACCGGGAAGGCGTGCCCCCAGCCCGTGAGCTGCTCGCGGCCGACCAGGTAGTGCGGGTGCAGCAGCAGCGGCAGGCCCGTGGCCTCGAGCGCCGTCCAGACCGGCTCGAGCTCCGGGTCGTCGAGCTCGCGGCCGCACAGCCGGCAGCCGTTGATGGCCCCGTACAGCGTGGGCGTGCCGGCGATCTCGGCGACCGTCAGCGCCGCCTGGTCGACGTCGTGCTGGGGCAGCACGCCCATCCCGACGATGCGCCCCTCGGTCAGGCCCTCGAGGGAGGCGAAGTACTCGTTGGCGGCGATGGCGAGCTCGGCCGCCTCGTCGCCGTCGAAGGGATCGAGCCACGGATTGCCCAGCGACGCGACCGTCTGGACGATGCCGTGCGACGCCATGAACGCGAGCTTGGCGTCGAGGTCCCAGTACTCCTCGCCCATCGGCCGGCCGTGCTCGCCGTCGAAGATGACGAAGCGCTCCGCGCCCGGATCGCCGACGACGCGGGGCGGCGTGGTGCGGCGCTTGAGCGCGTCGACGTACCAGCGCGGGTACAGGTGCGAGTGGATGTCGACGGTGCCAGGCATCAGCGGGCCTCCTCGTTGCGCTCGGGCCGGCCGAGCTCGTGGTAGAGCTCCGGACGTCGCCAGCGCAGCACGCCGGGGATCGTCCGGTAGGGCTTGGGGAACTCGATGCGCTCGTCGCGGGAGCGCAGGAAGGACAGCCGGTCGCGGTCGAGGTCTGCGACGAGCATCCCCTCCTCGCCCGACTGGGCGAGCACCTGCTCGGGCGCGGCGACGATGCCGACGCCCTCCTCGCCGGCGGCATAGAGGTTCTGGACCGCCGCGGTGTGCACCAGGTTCTCGATCGCCCGCGCCCACACCATCGTGCGCCAGGTGGGCAGGAGCTCGTTGATGGCGCCGCCGGCCGGGAAGAGGATCGTCTCGGCGCCCTTGAGCGCCAGCGAGCGGGCGAGCTCCGGGACGTAGACCTCGCTGCAGACGAGCAGGCCGATGGGCCCGAGCCGCGTGTCGAAGACGGTGGGCTCGCGGGAGGACGCGACATAGTCGAAGCCCCAGGCGTCGATGTCGCGGTAGATGTAGGGCCCGGTCGGGGTGGTGCGACGGTAGGGCGGTGCCGCCACGCCGCGGTCGTCGATGAGGTGAAGGACGACGTGATGGGTGTCGGCGCCCGCCGGCTCGATGCAGCCCGCCACGACGTGCAGCTTCAGCTCGGCCGCCTTGGCGCTGAGGGGCCCGAGCGCGTCGAAGTCGTTGTCCGGGTTGGTCGGCCCCGGATATCCCTCGGGGAACAGGACGAGGTCGGCGTCCGCGGCGTGGGCGCGCTCCATCCAGCGCAGCGCATCGTCGAGGTTGCGCGCCTCCTGCGCCCCGGTGTGCGAACGCGGCTGGACCGCGGCCAGGCGGAAGCTCATCGGGGCTCGCCCTCCTCGAGGCCTCCGAGCAGCACGTCGCGGGCGCGACCGAGGTGGTCGGAGAGCAGCGCGACCACCGCGTCCGCGTCGCCGTCGCGGAGCAGCTCGAGGAGCATCGCATGCTCCTCGACGAACTGCTGCTGATCGTCCAGCGAGCCGACCGCGAACGCGTCGAGTCCCGCGATGCGGCCGCGCAGATGGCGCAGGAGATCGGTCAGCGTTCGGTTGCGTGACGCGATCATGATCAGGCCATGGATCTGCTCGTTGAGTGCGGCCAGCTCGTCGAAGCGGCGCCGCCGCAGGGCCCGCCGGTCGGCCGCGACGAGCTCACCCAGCCGCGCGAGCTCCTCGTCGGAGATGCATGACGCCGCGAGGCGGGCCGCCTCGCCCTCGAGGAGCTCACGCACGACGAACGTCTCGGCCACCTCACGCGCCGAGAGCCGATGCACCACGAGCCGGGAGGCCTGGTCGCGGACGAGATATCCCTCCAACTCGAGGTGCAGCAGCGCCTCGCGCACCGGGGTGCGGCTCATCCGCAGCATGGCGCCGACCTCGACCTCCAGCACCGCCTCGCCGGGCAGGATGCGCCCGCCGATGATCGCCGCGCGCAGCTCCTGGTAGGCCCGGTCCGACAGCGAGTCGTTGGTCATGCCTGACGCTCCTCCGCGGTGCGCAGCGCTCGCGCCGCCGCCGCCGAGAGCTCGCGGGCCATGAGCAGGTGGTCGCGCATCGCGGTTCGCGCTGCCACCGGATCCGCGGCGCGAATGGCGGCGAGGATCGTGCGATGCCCCGCGCGCAGCCGGCCGCGCTCGGCGGCGGAGCAGGCGTCGCCGGCGCGCAGGACGAAGGAGCGCTCGTCGATCGTCGCGATGGATCGCGTCAGGACCTCGTTGCCCGCGGCGTCCGCCACGGCCAGGTGGAAGGCCGAGCCGTCGGCCGCGTCGGCGCCGGCCGCGTCGATCGCGGCAAACGCCGCGTCGATCTCGCCCGCAGGACGCGCCGCGGCCAGCTCGGCGGCCTTCGGCTCGAGCAGCAGGCGGATGTCGAACTGCTCGCGGACGTCGCGCACCCGGACCCGGCGTGGGACGTAGCCGCCGCCCGACGCCTCCTCGACGAGCCCGATGACGGCGAGGCGACGCAGCGCGTCCCGCACCGGCGTGCGGCTCATCTCGAGCTCGGCCGCGAGCTGCTGCTCGACGAGCCGCCCCCCGAAGGCACGCGGGCCTGCGGCGAGGAGCTCTCCCCTGATGCGCTCGAAGGCCTTCTCTCGAAGCGGCGTGTGTCCGGACACACGAAGAAACCTACACCGCTTTCGGGCCGGCCGTGTGTATACCGATGGGCGAGCGCATACCGACCGGCGCCACAAAATCCACGTCAGCACTTGCCCTACGGGGTCATGGACGTGTATACCGGCGCCATGTTGTCGCCACAGACGCTTGTGCAGACCACGGCCGGGGCGCCCGCGCCGGCGCGCCGCTGATGGCGTCCCTGCTGCTGACCGACGGCTACGTCGTCACGGTCGATCCCGACCGGCGCGTGATCCCGTCGGGGTTCGTCCGCATCGAGGACGACCGGATCACCGGGATCGGCCCGATGGACGAGATGGGCGAGGTCGGCCAGGCCCGCGTCATCCCGCTCGACGGGATGATGGTGACGCCCGGTCTCGTCAACGGCCACAACCACCATTGGGGCAGCCTGTTCAAGAACACGGGTGAGGGTCTGCTGCTCGAGCCGTGGCTCGACCAGGTCACGATCCCGCTCATGGGGCAGCTGTCCCGTGAGGACCTGCGGATCGCCGCCTACCTCGGCGCGATCGAGCAGATCCGCACCGGGACGACGTGCTCGCTCAACCACGTGGTCAACGTCAACGACCACGAGACGATGCAGGCGATCATCGAGCCGGCGCTCGAGGTCGGCGTGCGTCAGATGGTCACCAAGGAGCTGCGCGACACGCCCCAGCCGGCGTTCTCGGCCCGCTACGAGGCGCGCCCCCACGTTCGCGGTCGCGACGAGGAGGTCGCGCTCGCCGAGGAGGTCATCGACCGCTGGGACGGCGCCGGCGGGCTCATCCACATGGGCCTCGCCATCGAGACCGGCGCCAATTGGATGCTGCACAACGCGACGTCGGACGAGATCATCCGCGAGGGCGTCGCGCTCGCTCAGCGGCGCGACCTGAAGATCACCAACCACTGCTCCGCCGGCACGCCGTGGCTGTCGATCAAGGAGTTCGAGCAGGCGACCGGCGGCGGCGACGTCGACTACCTGGTGCGGATCGGCGCGCTGGTGGACAACTGGGTGCTGGTCCACTCGCTGCACCTCAAGGATCGGGAGATCGCCCACGTCGCGCGCGCCGGCGCGAGCGTCATCACCAACCCGGTGAGCAACGCCTACAGCTGCGACGGCATCGCGCCGCTCAAGCAGATGTTCGAGGCAGGCGTCAACGTGGGCCTCGGGACCGACGGCACGTACGTCAACTGCTCGCCCGACATGGTCGAGCAGATGAAGTTCGCCGCGCTCATCCAGAACGTCACGCACATGGACCCGACGCTCATGACCGCCGAGCGGGTCATCGAGATGGCGACCATCAACACCGCGAAGGCCATGGGCATGGACCAGCTCGTGGGATCCCTCGAGGTGGGCAAGAAGGCCGATGTCGCGGTCTTCGACCTGCGCAAGGCGCACGTGACCGTCGCGAATCGCCCCGTCGGCGCGCTGGTGTTCGGCGCGCACGGCACGGACGTCGACACCGTGGTCATCAACGGCGAGCTGCGGCTGCACGGCGGCGAGCTGGTCGGCTTCGGCCGCGAGCGCGAGGTCCTGGAGGAGGCCACCGCGCGCGCCCGTGAGGTCATCGAACGCGCAGGCATCGCCGAGCGCGTCTTCGTGCACTGGCGCCACTAGGCGCCTCAACTCAAAGAGGAGAACGACGTGCGCAGATCCCTAGCCCCGCTCGCGGCAATCGCCGGAGCGGCCGCGCTGGCCATGGCCGGATGCGGAAGCAACTCGAGCTCGAGCGGCGACTCGGCCTCCGGGACGGCGACGCAGGCCGCGTCGACGTCCTCGGGCGGCATGAAGGTCGCCGTCCTCCTGCCTGGCAGCCCGACCGACCAGGGCTACAACGCCGATGGCCAGCGATCGGCCGACCTCATCAAGAAGCAGCTGGGCGCCGACGTGACGGTCACGCAGAACGTGTCCGTGCCCAACCAGGCCGACGTCTACCGCCAGTACGCCAGCAAGGGCTATGACCTGGTGATCGGCTGGGGCGGGCAGTTCACCGACGGCGCCACGACGGTCGCCGCGGAGTTCCCGAAGGTGCAGTTCCTCGTCGTCAACAGCACTGCCAAGAACGGCACCAACCTCTCGTCCATGGACGAGAACATCCAGGACTGGGAGTTCGTCGGCGGGTACGTGACGGCCAAGCTCTCCAAGAGCGGCACCATCGGGTGGGTCGGCTCGCTGTGCATCCCGCCGACCGCGGCCAACCTGCACGGGTTCGAGCAGGGCGCCAAGTACGCCAACCCGGCGATCAAGGTCAAGTCGACCTTCACCGGGGACTTCGAGGATCCGACGAAGGCCCAGCAGGCCTCGCAGGCCATGATCGACAGCGGCGCCGACGCGCTGAGCGGCAACATGAACAACGGCTGGTTCGGCCTGCTCAAGGCTGCGCAGGCCAAGAACGTGCCGACGGTCACCGAGTGGGTGGACAACAGCTCGCTGGCCAAGGACGTCATCGCCTCGTCGATCCTGAAGACCCAGGCGACGTTCCTCGCCGACCTCGCCGCGCAGGCCCAGAAGGGGTCGCTCGGCGGCAAGCAGTTCCAGTACACGATGACGGCCGACTCCGGACCGGCGGTCTCGAAGACGGCGCTGCTGCCCAAGCCCATCTACGACGAGGCGCTCGGGGTGCAGAAGAAGATCGTGGACGGGTCGCTGAAGCCCAAGGTCGACACCTCCTGCCCGAAGTGAGCGAATCCCGGGTGGGCGACGTGAAGCACGAGGGGCCGCTGCTCCGCCTCGAGGGCATCACGAAGGCCTACCCGGGCGTGCTCGCCAACGACTCCGTCTCGTTCGAGCTGTGCGTCGGCGAGGTCCACGCACTGCTCGGCGAGAACGGAGCCGGCAAGTCGACGTTGATGGGGATCCTCTACGGCCTGCAGCGCGCCGATGCCGGCCGCATCGTCTTCGGCGGGGAGGAGGTCTCGATCGCCGAGCCGCGCGACGCGATGGCGCTCGGCGTCGCCTACGTCCAGCAGCACTTCTCGCTGATCCCGACGCTGTCGGTCGCGGAGAACCTCGTGCTCGCGCTGCGGTTCGGCGGGCGGCGCATCAGCCTGCGCGACGGCGCGGCGACCGTGCGGGAGCTGTCGGACCGGTACGGCCTCGGCGTCGAGCCGGACGTCGCCGTCGAGCGGCTGTCGGTGGGCGAGCAGCAGCGCGCAGAGCTGCTCAAGGCGCTGGCCCGCGAGCCGCGCGTCCTCATCCTCGACGAGCCGTCGTCGCTGCTGTCCCCCGACGAGGTCGAGCGGCTCGGCGCCGTCATCCGCCGGCTGGCGAGCGAGGGCATGGGCGTGATCCTCATCGCGCACAAGCTCGACGAGGTGCTCGCGGTCGTCGACCGGATCACCGTGCTGCGCCGCGGCCGCAACGTCCGCACGCTCGCCCGGGCCGATGCCACCCGCGAGCTCCTGGGCGAGCTGATGATCGGCGAGCTCGCCGCGCGCGTCGACCAGCAGCCGGCGCCGCACGCGGCCGCCGGGGACGAGGTGCTGGAGGCCGTCGACGTCTCCGTCGGCGGCGACCGCGGTCAGACCGCGGTCGACGGCGTGTCGCTCGTGGTGCGGCGCGGCGAGATCCTCGGCCTGGCGGGCCTGCAGGGCAGCGGCCAGGTCGAGCTCGTCGAGGCGCTCGCGGGCGTGCGCCCCGTGACGGGCGGGTCGATCCGGATGAACCGGCGCGACATCGGGGCGCTCGGCGTCCGCGCCCGGCGCCGCCTGGGCATCGGCCACATCCCCGCCGACCGGCGGCGCGGCGGCCTCGTCGGCGACCTGACGATCGCCGAGAACCTCACGCTGCCCGTCGCCGGCGAGCGCCCGTTCAGCCGCTTCGGGGTGCTGCGGCGCGGAGCGGTCAGCGACCATGCCACGGAGCTGATCGAGCGCTTCGGCGTGCGCACGCCCGGTCCGGCCGTGGCGGTGGCGACGCTCTCGGGCGGCAACCAGCAGAAGGTCGTCATCGCGCGTGAGCTCTGGCGCCAGCCGTCGGTGGTGCTCGCCTGCTACCCCACCTGGGGCCTCGACTTCGCCGCGGCGGCGGCGGTGCACGACGAGCTCGAACGTCAGCGCGACGCCGGCGCCGCGGTGCTGCTGGCGTCGATGGACCTCGACGAGCTGCTGTCGGTGGCCGATCGCATCGTCGTCATGCAGGGCGGCCGGGTGGCCGGAGAGGTGGACGCCGCTGAGGCCGACGCCAAGGAGATCGGGCTCCTGATGGGCGGCGCCGGCCGATGAGGCTCGTGCGCAAGCGGCGGGGCCTGTTGATCGCCGTCGGCGTTCCCGTGCTGAGCGTGGCGCTGGCGCTCGTGGTCGTCGGCGTGCTGCTGGCGGCCAACGGCAGCGATCCCGTCGCCGCCTATCGGAGCATGGTCTCGGCGGCCTTCGGCTCGACCTTCGCGCTCAGCACGACCCTGATCAAGACGCTGCCGCGCCTCCTGCCGGCGCTGGGCATCGCCCTGGCGCTGCGCGCCGGTCTCTGGAACGTCGGCGCCGAGGGACAGATCTACGTCGGCGCGCTGGCCGCGGCCGGGGTCGCGCTGTTCGGGCCCGTCATCGCGTTCCCCGTCGGCGCCGGCCTGGCGCTCGTCGCCGCCGCGACCGCCGGCGCGGCGTGGGGTGCGATCCCGGGGGCGCTGCGCGCGGGCCGGGGGATCAGCGAGGTGATCACCTCGCTGATGCTCGTCTACGTCGCGATCCACCTGACGAACTACCTCGTCGAGGGGCCATGGCTGGTCAGCGGCTCGACCTTCCCCGCGACGGACGCCGTGCCCACCGACCTGCGGCTGCCGATCATCTGGTCGGGCACGCTGCTGAACGCCGGCGTGCTCGTCGCGCTCGCCGCCACGGCCGTCGTCGCGTTTGTGCTCAACCGCACCGTGTTCGGCCTGCAGCTGCGCGCGATCGGGTCCAACGATCGCGCCTCGCGCGTCGCGGGGCTCTCGGTCGGGCGGGTCACCATCGCGGCGATGGCGGCCAGCGGGGCGCTGGCCGGGCTCGCGGGCGGCATCGAGGTGCTCGGTGCGCGCGGTCGGCTGATCGAGGGCTTCTCACCGGGCTACGGCTTCGAGGCGATCGCGATCGCGCTGCTCGGCCGGCTCAACCCGCTCGGCATCGTCGGCGCGGCGCTGCTCTTCGGCGCGCTGGACGCCGGCGGCGCCGGGTTGCAGACCACCGCCGAGGGGGTGTCCTCGGCGATCGTGCCGATCACCGAAGGGCTCGCCGTCGTGTTCGTGCTCATCGGACTGGGGATCGTCGAGATGCTGGGCCGGCGGCGGGAGGCGCGAGCGATGCTCGAAGGCTCGCAGGCCGCCGACCGCCCCGTGACGCACGACGGCCTCGCCGGCCCGGTGGTGGGGGCCTGATGCATCAGGACTTCCTCACCCTGCTGCTGGTGGCCGGCGTCGGCCTCGCCGCGCCGCTGCTGTACGCCGCCCTCGGCGAGCTGGTCTCCGAGACCGCCGGCGTGATCAACATCGGGCTGGAGGGCATGATGCTCGCCGGCGCGTTCTGCGCCGTCTGGGGGGCCTTCGTCTCGGGCAGCGTCGCCGTCGGGTTCCTCGCCGCGGCCGCGGGCGGGATGCTCGTCGCCGCCGTCCACGGGGTCGTCTCGCTGGTCTTCCGCGCCAACCAGGTCGTGTCCGGCGTCGTGCTGAACGTCCTGGTCCTCGGGCTGACGACGTTCGGGATCGCCGTCGTGTTCGGGTCGAGCCTCTCGCGCTCGGTCGCGACGATGCCGAACCTGCGCATCCCGCTGCTCGCCGACATCCCGATCGCGGGGCCTGCCCTGTTCGATCAGGACATCGGCGTCTACGCCGTCTTCGCGATGGTGCCGCTGCTCGTCTGGGTGCTCAAGCGCACGCCGCTCGGCCTGGCGCTGAAGGCGGTCGGCGAGCGCCCCGAGTCCGCCGCGTCGCTCGGCGTGCGCGTCACGGCGCTCCGCTGGGGTGCGCTCCTGTTCTGCGGCCTGGCGGCGGGCATCGGCGGAGCCCAGCTGACGCTCGCCGGTCTGGGCGCCTTCACGCAGAACGTGACCGCCGGGCGCGGCTTCATCGCGCTGGCCGCCGTGGTCTTCGGCCGCTGGCGCCCCGTGGGGACGATGGTCGCCGTCCTGCTGTTCGCCACGGCCGACGCCTTCCAGATCCGCGCGCAGGCGCTGGGGATCCACGTGCCCTACCAGCTGCTGGCCATGCTGCCCTACCTGGTGACCGTCGTCGCGCTGGTCTTCGTCCGCGGGATGCGGGCGCCGGCCGCGTTGGGCGTCACGCCGGAGCGCGCATGACCCGCGGCGACGGCAGCGTGGCGCTCGTCACCGGCGGCGGGTCCGGCATCGGGCTCGCGACGGCGCTCGCGCTCGGGCGTGATGGGGCGCGCCTGGTCCTCGCCGGCCTGCCCGGCTCGCCGCTGCCCGAGGCGGTCCACGAGCTTCAGGCCGAGGGCATCGACGCGATCGCGGTCGAGGCCGACGTGGGCAGGGCCGCCGACGCCGGGCGGGCCGTGGCCGCCGCCGTCGAGGCATATGGGCGACTCGACGCCCTCGTCAACTGCGCCGGCACGTCGGCCGTCGCCCCTCTGGCGACGATGCACGAGGAGGACTGGGATCGCGTGTTCGACACGAACGTGCGCGGCGTGTTCCTCATGAGCCGCGCGGCGATCCCGGCCCTGGTCGCGTCGGGCGCGGGCGCGATCGTCAACGTCGCCTCGCAGCTCGCGCTGTCGGCGGTCCCGGGGTTCTCGGCCTACTGCGCGTCGAAGGCCGCCGTCCTGCACCTCACCCGCTGCCTGGCCCTCGAGCTCCTGCCGTCGGGCGTGCGGGTCAACGCGGTCTGCCCCGGCGGCGTCGACACGCCCCTGCTGCAGCGAGCGTTCCCGGACGGCCGCGGACCGCAGGGGACC
Source organism: Baekduia sp. (assembly GCF_035318805.1). Taxonomy (GTDB): domain Bacteria; phylum Actinomycetota; class Thermoleophilia; order Solirubrobacterales; family Solirubrobacteraceae; genus Baekduia. The sequence continues at coordinate 27,775 of NZ_DATHDY010000074.1, read as the reverse complement.
CTCGACGACCTCGTCGCCGCCCATCCGATCGGCCGGCTCGGGCGGCCCGAGGAGGTCGCGGCAGCGATCCGGTTCCTCCTCTCCGCGGAGGCGAGCTTCGTGGTCGGGGCGGGACTGGTCGTCGACGGGGGCTACACCCTTGCCTGACGCCCGAGGCCCTTGCGAGGCGGAGACCCCGGTGACCCGCACCCTGCTGACCGGCGGCCACCTCGTCACCGTCGACCCCGGCCGCCGGGTGATCGAGCGCGGGTGGATCGCGATCGAGCACGACCGGATCGTGGGCCTCGGCAGCATGGACGAGCTGCCCGAGCAGACCGGGGCCGAGGTCGTCGACCTGGCCGGCATGCTCGTGCTGCCCGGCTTCGTCAACGGCCACAACCACCATTGGGCGAGCCTCTTCAAGAACACGGGGGAGGGGTTGCTGCTGGAGGACTGGCTCGACCAGGTGACGCTGCCGTTGATGGCGCAACTGACCAATGAGGATCTGCGCGTTGCGGCGTATCTCGGCGCGATCGAGCAGCTCCGCACCGGCACGACGTGCTCGCTGAACCACGTGATCAACGTCAACGACGCGAACTCGATGCAGGCGATGGTCGAGCCGGTCGTCGACGTCGGCATCCGCCAGCTGGTCACCAAGGAGCTGCGCGACACGCCGGCACCGGCGTTCTCCGACGCCTATCCCGCCAGACCACACGTCCGCGATCGCGAGCAGGAGCTCGCGATCGCCGAGGCGGTCATCGACCGTTGGGACGGCGCCGGCGGCCTCATCCACATGGGGCTGGCCATCGAGACCGGAGCCAACTGGATGCTGCACAACACGACATCGGACGAGATCATCCTCGCCGGCGTCGAGCTGGCCCGGCGGCGCGGCTTGAAGATCACCAACCACTGCTCCGCCGGCACGCCGTGGCTGTCGGGCCGGGCGTTCGAGCAGCAGACCGGCGGCGGGGACGTCGACTACCTCGCGCGCCTCGGCGCGCTGGCCGACAACTGGGTCTTCGTCCACGCGCTGCATCTCAAGCAGCGCGAGCTGGACCACATCGCCCGCTGCGGCGCCGCAGTCATCACCAACCCGGTGAGCAACGCCTACAGCTGCGATGGCCTGCCCCCGATGCGCCGGCTCTTGAACGCCGGGTGCACGGTCGGGCTCGGCAGCGACGGCGCCTACGTGAACTGCTCGCTGGACATGGTGCAGCAGATGAAGTTCGCGGCGCTGCTGGCGAACGTCACCCACGACGATCCGCTGCTCATGACCGCCGAGCGGGTCATCGAGATGGCCACGATCGGCAGCGCCCGCGCCATGGGCCTGGACCACCTGATCGGCTCGCTGGAGGTCGGCAAGAAGGCGGACATCGTCGCGTTCGACCTGCGCCGGGCCCACACGACCGTCGGCAATCGCGCGATCGCGGCGCTGGTGTTCTCCGCGCACGGGACCGACGTCGACACCGTGCTGGTCGACGGCAAGGTCGTGCTGCGCGGCGGTCGGCTGACCTCGTTCACCGCAGAGCAGGAGGTGCTCGCCGAGGCGACCGCCCGGGCGCATGCCGCGATCGAGCGCGCCGGGCTCGCCGAACGCGTCTTCGTGGACTGGCGGCCGGTCCGATGAGCAGCCGGCCGGCGCTAGCCCGCCGGGGGTGCGCCCGCGCCGCGCTCGTACGCCTCGACGACGTCGAGCGTCGAGCGGAGGTGCCTGCCGGTCAGCTGCACCGCGAGGTCGGCGTCGCGCTGCACGTAGGCGTCGAGGATGAGCCCGTGCTCACGGTTGGCTTCGTCCAGCTGGGAGACCTCGGCCCGGAGCGAGAGGGACACCTGGATCGCGGCGGCGTTGCGCAGCGACGTGATGATCGCCAGCAGCCTCGGGGAGTCCGCCGGCTCGATCAGGATCGCGTGGAAGTCGCGGTTGAGCTGGACCCACGCGCCGAGGTCGCTCGTGCGGAGCATCGTCTCGTGGACCTGCCGGGCGCGCGCGATCTGCGGGTCGGAAATCCGCTGCACCGCCCGCCGGACCCCGAGGGGCTCGAGGACCAGGCGGAGGCCGTAGACCTCCTGCGCCTCGGCCAGGGTCGGCGCGTGGACCATGGAGCTGCGGTAGGAGTCGAAGTCGACCAGGCCCTCGCCGGCCAGGTCGCGGATGGCCTCGCGGATCGGCGTGCGGCTCACGCCGAGCTGGGTGGACAGCTCCGAGAGCACCAGGGGCGTGCCGGGCGCCAGCGCGCCGCCCAGGATCGCGCCGCGCAGCTGCTCGAGCACCTGCTCGTGCGCCGTCTGGCGCGGGATGCCTCCCAGCGTCGGGATGCCGTTCGGCGGCACTGCGGTCTTGCGTTCGGCCATCAGGCCCCCATGGTCCCTTCCTCGGCGGATCTCAGCACGACCTTGCCACAAGGCGGCGGAGTACGTAGTGTGGTGCAGGACACATCGTATACCGTATATCGCAGAAGGCCCCATGACCGCTGAAGTCCTCCCACCCCTCGCTCGCTATGCCCCCTACCGGCGGGCGGGCGACCTCGTGTACCTGGCCGGGATCATCGCCGTCGACACCGTCGCGGGACGCACGATCAGCGGCTACGCCGACCTCCCGGCCGAGGCTCGAACGGCGCTCGGCGAGACGGGCGAGATGTCGGTGGACTCCAAGGACGGCCCGATCGCCGCGCAGTCCTGGTTCGTCATGGAGCAGCTGCAGCGGGTGCTCGGCGAGGCCGGGGGGACGATGGACGACGTCGTCAACCTGACGCAGTACTTCGTCGACCTCCGGGACTTCCCGATCTACAACGCGGTTCGGGCCACGTACTTCCCGAACCCGCCGGCCAGCACGGTCGTGCGGGTCGCCGAGCTCCTGCCCACGCCCGCCTCGCTGCTCGAGGTCCAGGCCGTGGCGTACATCCCCGAGCGTCGTGGCTGAGACCTTCCTCGCCGTCGACGGGGTGACGAAGCGGTACCCCGGCGTCACCGCGCTCTCCGGCGTGTCGCTGGAGCTGCGCCGCGGCGAGGTGCACGGGCTGATCGGCGAGAACGGCGCCGGCAAGTCCACGCTCATCCGCATCATGACCGGCGCGACGCGGCCCGACGAGGGCACCGTGGCCATCGACGGCGCGCCGGTCACGCTCGCGAACCCCGGCGACGCGCGCCGCCGGGGCGTCGTCGGCATCTTTCAAGAGCTGACCACTCAGCCATGGCTCACGGTCGCCGACAACATCCTGCTCGGCGAGGAGCCGACGATCGGCCCCGGGCGCCAGATCCTCGCCCGGCGCCGCGGCAACCGCCGCGCCCGCGAGGTGCTCACCCGGCTCGACGCTGCGGGCATCCCGGTCTCGGCGCGCGCAGGCGACCTGAGCACCGCGCAGAAGCAGCTGCTGGAGATCGGTCGCGCGATGGCCCTCGACGCGCCGCTCATCATCATGGACGAGCCCACGGCGTCGCTGCCCGACCGCGACGCCGACCGCCTCCTCGAGCTCATCGACGAGCTGCGCACCCAGGGGCGCACCGTCCTGTATGTGTCGCACAGGCTCGACGAGATCCGTCGGATCGCCGACCGGGTCACGGTCCTGCGTGGCGGCCGGCACGTCACCACGGCACCGACGGCGGAGCTCGACCTGCCGCGCATGATCGAGCTGATGCTCGGCCGCCCGGCGGGGGACCTCTTCCCGCCCCGCAACGACCGGATCGGCGAGCCCCTGCTGCGCGTGCGAGGCCTGAGCCGCCGTCGCGCCTTCTCCGACATCTCGTTCGACGTCCGCGCCGGCGAGGTGCTCGGGTTCTCCGGCCTGATCGGCGCCGGCCGCTCGGAGGTCATGCGCGCGCTGTACGGTGCCGAGCCGGCCGACGCCGGCACCGTGGAGATCGCCGGCGCGCCGGTGAGGCTCCGATCGCCGCGCGACGCCATCCGCGCGGGCATCGCGTACCTCCCCGAGGACCGGAAGGAGCAGGGCCTGGTGCTCGGCCTGTCGGGCCGCGAGAACATCGCCCTGCCGTCGATGCGGCGCTTCACGCCGGGCGGCGTGATGCGCCGCGGCGCGATGGAGCGCGAGACCGGCGAGATCAGCCGGGCGCTGCAGCTGCGCGGCTCGCTCGACGCCGAGGTGCGGACGCTGTCGGGCGGCAACCAGCAGAAGATCGTCATCGGCAAGGCGCTGCTGACGAACCCGCGCGTGCTGATCTTCGACGAGCCGACGCGCGGCATCGACGTCGGCGCCAAGCGTGAGGTCTACCGGCTCGTCCACGAGGCGGCCGGTCGTGGGGCGGCCGTGATCCTCGTGTCGTCCGAGCTCCCGGAGGTGGTCAACGTGGCCCACCGGATCCTCGTGATGTCGAGCGGCCGCATCCACGACGAGCTCACCCACGACCAATTCGACGACCGGCGGATCCTCACGGCGGCGTTCGCCGGCCATGTGGCCCGCTCCGACCAGACCGAGGACGAGCGATGAGCGCGACCAGCGCGGAGACCGAGGCGGACCGCTCCGGCGACGAAGGGGACCGGCTGGCGCGACTGCGGCGCATCGACCCGCGCGATGCCGGCCTGCCATTGGCGGTGCTCGCGCTCATGGTCTTCTTCACGGTCCAGTCGAGCGTCTTCTTCACCGTCGCGAACTTCCAGAACGTGGGCCTCCAGGCGGCGGCGCTCGCCCTGGTCGCGTTCGGCCAGTGTTTTGTCGTGCTCAGCGCCGGGATCGACCTGTCGGTCGGGTCGACGGTGGCGCTCTCGAGCGTCGTGACGGCGATCGTCATGAAGGACACGAGCATCCCCGTGGGGATCCTCGCCGGGCTGGGCACCGGCGTCGGCGTCGGGCTGGTCAACGGGCTGGTCATCACGGTTCTGCGCGTGGTGCCGTTCGTGGCGACGCTGGCGATGCTGTCGGTCGCCTCGGGCCTCGCCCTGAGCTGGAGCGGCGGGACCCCGATCGCCGGACTGCCGTCCGGCTTCACGAAGATCGCGTTGACCCGCGTCGCCGGCGTGCCGCTGCCGGTGGTCATCGCGGCGTGCGCGTTCCTCCTGGGGTACGCCGTCCTGCGCCACACGCGCCTCGGCCGCTACCTCTACGCCGTCGGCGGCAACGCCGAGGCCGCGCGACTGGCCGGCGTGGACGTCCGCGTGGTCACGGCCGTGGCGTACGTCGTCTGCTCGTTCTTCGCGGCCTGCGGCGCGGTCGTCCTGACGGCCCGCGTCTCCTCCGGCCAGCCGACGCTCGGCGCCAGCCTGGCGCTCGAATCCGTCGCCGCGGTCGTGATCGGCGGCGTCTCCCTCTTCGGTGGACGAGGCTCCATCGTCGGCGTCCTCTTCGGGGTGGCCTTCGTGAGCATCCTGTCCAACGGGCTGAACCTGCTCAACGTCAGCTCGTACACCCAGCTTCTGATCCTCGGCGTGGCGCTCGTGGCGGTCATCGCGATCGACCGGCGGATCAGCAGGGGTCGCGGTGAGGAGACGTGACCCGGACGCCCGGCAACGGCGTCACATCAGCCCCAGCACCTACGGAGGACGGTTCATGATCACATCAATGCGCAGTCGCGCGGCGCTTCTGGCAGGTCTCCTGACCAGCGCCGCCGCACTCGCCGCGTGCGGCTCGAGCGACGAGGGAACCTCGTCGGGGTCCAGCTCCGGCGGCGGCAAGGGCAAGATCGGCGTGTCGGTCCCGACGGTCCAGGGGCCGTTCTTCACGGCGATGCTCTACGGCATGAAGGACGAGGCCAAGAAGCTCGGCTACACGCTGGAGATCCGTGACGCCGGCGGCTATGCCAACGTCGACAAGCAGGCGTCGCAGTTCGAGAACCTTGGAGTCCAAGGCGTCAAGGCAGTCCTGATCGATCCAGCCGACCCGACGACGCTCACCGGCTCGCTGGCGCAGGTCAAGGCCGCCAACGTCCCGGTCGTCGGGGCGGGCGATCATTTCCCGGGCGCCGACGTGTCGGTGTCCTCCAGCCATTGCGACGTCGGCCACGCGATGGCCAAGGGCGCTCAGGAGCTCCTGCCCGACGGCGGGACGATGGCCGCCCTGACCGGGCCCGCCGGCGCGCCTTGGACGACCGACCGCTGGAAGTGCTTCACCGACGACATCAAGAGCACCAACATCAAGATCGTCTCGGAGAAGGCGTCCGACCCGGCAGTGGAGCAGGGCGTGACGATCGCGTCGGACTTCCTTCAGCGCACCCCGAAGCTCGACCTCGTGTACGGCGCGGACGACACCGTGGGCGTCGGCGCGGCCAAGGCCGTGCAGGAGGCCAAGCGCTGCGGGAAGACCCAGGTGCTGACGGCGGTCCTCGGACGTGAGGCCGAGGCCCTGCTCGAGGAGGGCTGCGTGAACTACGTGGTCGCCCAGCAGACCGTGCTGGTCGGGCGCCTGGCCGTCCGCGAGGCCGACAAGCTGATCGCCGGCACGAAGCCGCCGAGCGACACCGTCAGCGTCCCGCTCGTCCCGGTGACCAAGGACAACCTCGCGACCGTGGACATCAGCAAGCTCCGCGAGCCCGACAGCTACAAGCCGTAGGCCGACAACCGCCGGCACGGGCGCCCTCGCCCGTGCCGGCGTGATCACTCACCCGTAAGGACCCATGCCGAACACCATCGCCATCCGCCTCAACCAGCAGCAGCTCGAGCTGGTGGACGCGACCGTCTCACGACTCGGGCTCGCCGATCGCGAGCAGGCGCTCCTCGAGGGGCTGCGCCGCTTCGTCGACCCCGAGAGCGCGTCGCCGCCGGCCTCTGCCGACCGGCCGCGCCATGCCGCGCCGCCGGACCGCGAGGTCCTGCGCGAGGTGACCATCGAGCCGGGCACGGGCAAGGCGCTCGAGCTGCGCCGCGGCCAGGTGCTGCGCATCGCCCAGACGGTGGGCGGCCAGTGCGCCGACTTCAACTGCTTCAACCTGGTCGACTACAAGGAGTTCTTCCACACCGGGCGCACCCGCCACATGCACGGGCTGCATCCGAGCGTCGGCGACTTCCTCTGGTCGGCACCCCCGCGCGAGCGGCCCATGGCGGCGATCGTGGAGGACACCGCCGGGACCAACGACATCCTGTACCCGCGCTGCAGCGGGTTCCTGTTCGAGTACCAGTACGGGCTGCCCGTCCATACGAACTGCCACGACATCCAGGCCGAGGCGCAGCGCGAGTACGGGTTGACGCCGGATGACGTGCACGACTCGTTCAACTTCTTCATGCACACGGGCGTGGACGCCGCCGGCCGGCCGTTCATCGCCGAGAACACCGCGACGGCCGGCGACTACGTCGAGCTCCTGGCGCTCATGGATCTCCTCGCCGTTCCCAACGTGTGCGGCGCCGACGTCATGGCCACCAGCAGCTTCGAGCTCAAGCCGCTCGCGCTGACGGTCATGCAGGGCGTCGAGGCGGACTGGGCGCTGCTCGAGGGCCGCCGCGAGCTCGCCTCGTTCTCCAACCAGCGCAACCCCGGCATGTTCGTCAACCGCGACATCAAGGCCGACCGCGAGCTGCGCAGCGACCCGACCTACGAGCCCGGGTTCACCAACGTCCCGCTCGCGCTGACCACGATCGCGCTCGAGCTTCCCGACGCCGACGCGGCGGTCGTCGACGGGCTGGTCGCGCAGGGTGCCTACGGCCACGACGCGGGAGAGGTCGTGCGCTTCGTGTGGCACTCCTGGTGGATCCGCGAGTACATGCAAGGCCCCAAGCACTTCGCCACCGGCGCGGCGACCTCCTAGGAGACATCCAGATGCGATCCAACGACGCCCGCGAGGCCTTCAGCCGCCTCGTCCGCAACCCAGCCATCGTCACCGTCGACCTGCATCGGGGGCACCTGGATCCCGAGGTCGCCACGCTGCCGCTGCCGGCCGACCGCTCCGCCGCCCTCGTCGAGCGCTGCCGGGTGTTCCTCGACGCGGCGCGCGAGCTCGACGTGCCGATCGTGCACGTCATCACGGCCTACCGGGATCGGGCCGAGATCCTGTCCAACCCGTACTGGTCGTTCCAGGCCCAGCGGCCGGGCAGCAAGCGCACCAACATCGCCGAGCACAACCTCGAGGGGTTGCCCGGCCTCCAGATGATGCCCCAGCTCGTCGCCGACGGCGACGTCTACGTCACCACGAAGAAGCGCTACGACTGCTTCATCGGGACGGATCTGGAGTTCATCCTCCGATCGGGCGGCCATGACGGCCTGATCGTGCTGGGCGTCAACACCAACTCGTGCATCCTCGCGACGAGCGTCGCCGCCGCGGTGCGCGACTTCGCCGTCTTCATCCTCGACGAGGGTGTGGACTCGATGATGGGCGCCGAGCTCGACGACGCGGCACGCCGCGTGCTCGACGCCTCGTTCGGCTGGGTGATCGGCGCCGACGACACGCTCGACGCGCTGCGCGCGGTCGGCGCCGGCGCCGGCGCCGGCGCGGAGACCTAGGCCCAGGTCCGCGGGGCGCGCCCGGCTACGGGCGCGCGCCCGCGCCGGGCAGGAACCGGCCGGCCGGCGTGCCGACCAGCTCGCCCTGGTCGGCGATCGTCGCGCCGCGCAGCACCGTGCGCACGACGCGGCCCCGCACCTCGCGGCCCGCGTACGGGGTCCAGCCCGCCTTGGAGCGGACCTGGTCGTTGCGCAGCTCCCACACCGCCGTCGGGTCGACGAGCGCGAGGTCGGCGTCGGCGCCAGGCTCCAGCGCGCCCTTGCGCGGCCACAGGCCGTAGTGGCGTGCGGGCGCCGTGCTGTACACGCGCACGACGTCCTCCAGCGCGAGCTTGCCGCGGGCGGCGGCGTCGAGCAGCAACGGCATGGTCGTGTCGAGCCCCGGCAGGCCGAAGTGGCACTGCCAGATCGAGCCGGCGTGCTTCTGCTCGACGGTGCTCGGTGCGTGGTCGGAGGAGAGGAAGCTGAGCTGCCCTGAGCGCAGCAGGCGCCACATGTCGTCCTCGTCGGCGTCGATGCGGGCGCGCGCCGGCGGCGTGAACTTGCGCAGCGGGCCGTGCTCGTCGATGTCCTGCTCGCGCAGCAGGAAGTACTGCGGGCAGGCCTCGGCAGCGAGCCGTGCGCCCGCCGATCGCTCGCGGTCGATCAGCGCGACGACGGCCGGCGAGCTGCAGTGCGCGATCCCGACGGCTGCGCCGGCGTGGCGGCTGAGCACGCCGACGGTCGCGGCGGCGACCTCTTCGGCGCTGCGATTGCGCCACTCCGGAACGATGCGCGGGTCCTCGCGGCCGTCGGCCTGCAGGAGCGCCTCCGCCGCAGCGGTCAGGGCCTCGTCCTCGCAGTGGACGAGCGCGTGCGCGCCGAGTCGTGCGAGGCGCCCGAACCACTCCAGCAGGCTCGCCGCATCGTGGCCGGGGATGCCGTGCGTCGTGCAGGTGAAGAGCTTGAAGTACGCCGTGCCGGCCCGCCAGAGCTCCTCGGCGTGCCCGGCCATGCCCGGCCACGCGTGGGCGACGAGCCCGTAGTCGATGAGCGAGCGGCCCTCGAGGTGCGCGCGCTTGGCGGCGAGGTCCTCGGCGGTGCGCACGGGGTGGCCGTGCGTGTGCTCGAGGATCGTGGTCACCCCGTTGGCGGCCGCCGCGGCGGTCCCGGAGGGGAAGTCCTCGCGCATGCTGTCGCCCGGGTCCATCAGGTGGGCGTGCGTCTCCACCATGCCCGGCAGGACGAGCAGCCCGGCGGCGTCGATCTCCTCGCGCGCGGGCTTCGGCGTACCGACGTGCGCGATGCGCCCGCCGGCGACGTGGACGTCCAGGCGCGCGCGGCCGTGCTCGGTGACGACCATGCCGCCACGCACCGCCAGGTCGAACTCGCTCATGAGTACCGCAGCTCCTCGTCGGTGGCAAACCAGTCGGCGGGCGCGCCCGCCGTGTTGAGCACGATGCTCTGCGCCACGGTGTAGGCACGGTACGCGTCGAGGCCGTTCTCCTGGCCCAGCCCGCTGTCCTTGCGCCCGCTCCACGGCGACGACGGGTCGATGCGGTGGTGGTCGTTGACCCACACGATGCCGATGTCGAGGCGTTCGGCGAGGCGCAGCGCGCGGGCCGCGTCGGCCGTCCACACCGAGGCCGCGAGGCCGTAGTCGGAGTCGTTGGCCAGCGCGACGGCCTCCTCGTCGTCGGCGAACGCCATCGCGACGACGATCGGGCCGAAGACCTCCTCGCGCCAGATCTCCATCTCGCGGGTGAGATCGCCGAGCACGGTCGGGCGGTAGTAGGAGCCCTGGGCCAGCACGGGGTCGTCGGGGATGCGGCCGCCGGCCAGGACGCGAGCGCCGTCGGCGCGGGCCTGCTCCACGGCCTGCGCGACGTGATCGCGCTGGCGCGCGGACACGAGCGGCCCGATCTGCGTCCGCGGGTCCTGCGGGTCGCCCAGGCGCAGCGCCTCGGCGCGGTCGGCCACCCGTTCCACGACTTCGTCGAAGAGGCTCGCGTGCACGAGCAGCCGGCTGCCCTGCACGCACGTCTGGCCCGTGGCGACGAAGCCGGCGAAGAGCGCGCCGGCCGCCGCGACGTCCGGGTCGGCGTCCTCCAGCACGATCACGGCGCCCTTGCCGCCGAGCTCGGCGGCCACCGGGATGAGGTTGCGGCCCGCCGCCGCGGCGACCGCCCGGCCGGTCTGCGTGCCGCCCGTGACGTCGATCCGGTCGATCCCACGGTGCTCGCTCAGCGCGCGGCCCGCCTCCGCTAGGCCCGGCACGACGTTGACGACGCCGGCCGGCACCCCGGCCGCTTCGAGGGTCCGCGCCAGCTCGAGCGGCACGGCGGGGCCGAGCTCCGAGGGCTTGATCACCAGCGAGTTGCCGGCGGCCAGCGCGGCGGCGAGCTTCTTCATGGTGATGAGCAGCGGGTGGTTCCACGGGGTGATGAGCCCCGCCACGCCGACCGGACGGTGCGTCACCAGGTTGACGTGGCTGCCGCCGAACTGCGGGAGCGCGCCCTCGCTGGTGTGGGCGACGGCGCCGAAGTACTCCAGCCACTCCGGAACACGAGCCAGCTGGGCGCGCATCTCGCGCAGCGGCCGGCCGATCTGCAGCGTCTCCCAGCGCGCGAGCTCCGGCACGCGGTCGCGCAGCAATGCTGCGGCGGCCATGAGGATGCGGTGGCGCTCGGCCGGCGCGCGGCCCGCCCAGCGCCCGTCCTCGAACGCGCGCCGTGCGGCGTCGACGGCGCGATCGACGTCGGCGGGCGTGCCGGCGGCGACCTCGGCCAGGAGCTCGCCGGTCGCGGGGTTGCGCAGCTCGAACGTCGCGCCGCCGGCGGCCTCTTCCTCGCGGCCGTCGATGTGCAGCCCCACGCGTGCCCGCGGGAAGTCGCGTCGCCCGCCCCTCGCCTGCCCCGACGGCGCGAGGCCGCCCACGATGCTTTCTTGCATGCGATAGATCGTATACCGTTGTTCCTCATGGACCGACCTGCGGCCCCGCCGCCTTTCGACCGTCGCGGACTTCTGCCCCGCGTGGGCGTGCTCGGTCTGGGCGGGACCATCGCGATGGGACCGGTCGCCGACCACGAGGGAGTGGCCCCGCACCTCACCGCGGCCGCGCTCGTCGCCGCCGTGCCCGGCCTCGACGAGATCGCCGACGTCGCCGCCGAGAGCGTCCGGATGCTCCCGGGCGCGTCGCTGGGCTTCGCCGACGTCGTGGCCCTGGTCGAGACGGCCCGTGCCCGGGTCGACGCGGGGGCGCGGGGGATCGTCGTGACCCAGGGGACCGACTCGCTGGAGGAGACGGCGTACGCCTTCGACCTCCTCTGGGACCGTCCCGAGCCACTCGTCGTGACCGGGGCGATGCGGCCGGCGAGCGCCGCGGGCGCCGACGGCCCCGCCAACCTCCTGGCGGCGGTCGCCGTCGCGGTCGCGCCGGACGCACGCCAGCGCGGGTGCCTGGTGGTGTTCGCCGGCCAGATCTTCAGCGCGAGCGACGTGGTGAAGGCGCACAGCACCTCTCCGAGCGCGTTCAGATCTCCCAACACCGGACCGCTGGGCTCGGTCGACGAGGCCGTCCCGCGGTTCACGACGCCGCCCGGGGAACGCCTTCCGCCCCTCGAGCCGTCCGGCGGCGAGCCGCCGAGCGTCGCGCTCGTCACGGCGCTCCTCGGGGATTCGGGCCGGCAGCTGGAAGCCATCGCCGACGCGGGGTTCCAGGGTCTCGTGCTGGCGGCGATGGGAGCGGGTCACGTGCCCGCGCTCCTCGTCGGGCCGCTCGCCGACGCCGTGACGCGGATGCCCGTCGTGGCCACGACACGCACCGGCTCGGGACGGCTGTTGCACGAGACCTACGGGTTCCCGGGCTCCGAACGGGACCTGCACCGCATCGGGCTGCTGGATGGCGGTGCGCTCGCGCCCGTCAAGGCACGCGTGCTCCTGACGCTCGCCCTGTGGTCCGAACCCGATCGGGCGGGCGCCGAGTCGCGGTTCCGGTTGCACGCCTCGGCGGTCTGACTGCGGCGCCTGCGGTGGCCTCAGGCCTGCATGGGCGGCGGCGTCAGCTGCGGTGCTCCTCGGGATGCTCCAGCTTGTCGACACGCCATGACACCGCGACGGCGACGGCGAACAGCACGATCGAAATCCAGCCTCGTCCGTCGGTGAGCCCGAGACTGGCGAACGCGGCGATCCAGAGCCCGTTGCGCAGCCAGGTGACACGCGGATCGATGCTCACGTCGGTGTCCTCGCTCACGGGGTCAGCAGGGTCGGGATCGTGGTGCATGTCGCTGATCAAGTCGCCCCACCGGTTGTCGGTGACGAACACCGACCGAGGAGGTTACGGCGCAGGGAGGCCTTCCGGCGACATCATCACACCTTGACCAGAACCTCACCAGCGGTGCCGCAAGCACCTCATCCGCACCTGCGGACAGACGCGAGATCCTTCACGCGCGCGAGCCACCCTCGCTCGTGGCCTCCACCTCGCGCGCCACGCGGAGCGTGTCGCGCTCGGCGAGGCGGTTGCGACGGCGCACCTGCGCCTCGCCCTCGCGGCGGATCGCGTCCGGGGTGGACGCGGTCAGCGGCGGGACGCGCGCGGGACGGCCGTCGGGGTCCAGCGCGACCATCGTGAGGTAGGCGCTGTTGGTGTGGCGGACCTCGCCGGTCCGCGGGTTCTCGGCCTCGACGCGCACGCCGACCTCCATCGACGTGTTCCACACCGCGTTGACGGCGGCGAAGAAGGACACGAGCTCCCCGACGTAGACGGGAACCAGGAACGTCATGCGATCGACCGCGGCCGTGACGACCCGGCAGTGGCTGTGGCGGATCGCGACCAGGCCGGCTGCCTCGTCGCAGAGCTTCATGATGGTCCCGCCGTGCACCGAGCCGCCGGCGTTCGCGTCGGCGATGCCCATCCAGTGGACGAGCGCCGGACCGGCGCGCGGCGCAGGGTCGTTCATGGGCGCATGCTAGGAGACTGTGTCGCTATCGCGACTGGGGGCCCACCTCCGGCGGCGTCGTGGGCCTCGGCCTCGCTGGCCGCCTACGGTACCCCTACCGTGTACCCGCGCCTCGGGCACCCGCGGCTTCGACCAGTCGCGCGACTACGTCGTCGGGCAGCTTCGGAATGCCGGCTACGCGGTCAACGTCCAGCCGTTCACGTTCCCGTACTTCCAGGAGCTCGCGCCGTCGACCTTCGAGCGCACGGCTCCCACCGCCCGGACCTACGAGCATGCGACCGACTTCAACACGATGGACTTCTCCGGCAGCGGCGACGTGACCGGTGACATCGTGCCCATCGACCTCGTCCTCCCGCCCGGGCCGACGCCGTCGTCGAACACCAGCGGCTGTGAGGCCGCGGACTTCGCCGGGTTCCCGGCGGGCGCGGTCGCGCTGGTCCAGCGCGGCACGTGCACCTTCGGCGCCAAGGCGCAGAACGCCAAGACCGCCGGCGCGTCGGCCGTGGTGATCTTCAACGAGGGCCAGCCGGGCCGGACGGAGGCGCTCAGCGGCACCCTCGGCGACCCGATCGACATCCCGGTCGTCGGCACCAGCTTCGACGTCGGCAACGAGCTCGCCGACCTGGCGCAGGCCGGAACCACCACGGTGCACGTCACGACCTCGACGCTGTCGGAGAACCGCGCGACCTACAACGTGATCGCCGACGCCCCGTCCGGGCGCGCCGACCACACCGTGGCCGTCGGCTCGCACCTGGATTCGGTCGTCGCCGGCCCCGGGATCAACGACGACGGCTCCGGCACGTCGCAGGACCTGGAGATGGCCCTGCAGTACGCCAAGGCGGTCAAGAACCCGACCAACCACCTGCGGTTCCTGTTCTTCGGGGCCGAGGAGGAAGGTCTGCTGGGCTCGGCGGCCTACGTCGCGTCGCTGTCTCAGGACCAGACCGACGAGATCATGGCGATGCTCGACTTCGACATGATGGCCTCGCCGAACTTCGCGCGGTTCGTCTATGACGGCGACGGCTCGGACTTCCCCGGCAACGAGGGGCCGACCGGCTCGGACATCATCGAGTCGTTGTTCACCGGCTACTGGGCCGGTCGCGGGCTGGCGAGCGGGACGATCCCGTTCGACGGGCGCTCCGACTCCGTCGCGTTCACCGATGCAGGGATCCCGTCGGGCGGCATCTTCGCCGGCGCCGAGGGCATCAAGTCCGAGGAGCAGGTCGCCAAGTACGGCGGCACCGCGGGTGTGGCGTACGACAAGTGCTACCACCAGGCGTGCGACACCCTGGCCAACCTCAACACCCAGGCCATGGGTCAGTTCGCCGACAACGCGGCCAACGCCACGGCCCGGCTGGTCATGCGTGACAACGACCTCACCGACAACACCGAGACGCTGAAGGCCAAGCGGACCACGAAGTCCCAGGACTTCAAGGGCCCGCAGCTGGTGCGGTAGAGCAGCAGGCGGGGCGGCCGATTGCCGGTCGTCCCGCCCGCGGCGCTTCGACGAGCTACGCCGCCGGGAGCAGCGCGCGGAATGCGGCGCTGTCGAACACCACGCGCCCCGACGCCAGCCGCCCGTCGCGCACGACGTGCCACTCGGTCATGAGCACCGAGCCCTCGGCGACCGGCGTGGCGAGGTCGACCTCGTAGATCGAGCAGACCTCGCCGGCGTCTTCCCAATGACGAAGCAGGCGGTGGCCTCGGGTGATCCTCCGCAGGCCTTCGGCGCTGGCGAAGAACGCCTCCTTGCCGGTGACCGACACGAACGGGCCGTCGAACGCGAAGTCGTCGGCGACGAGGGCCTGCGCGCCGTCGAAGTCGCCGTCGTAGAACGACGTGAGATAGGCGCGGACGACCTCGGAGGCGGAGGTGTCGGAGTTGTGATGTGCTTGCATGATGCCAGGAGCCTACGACGTAGGCTTGCATGACGCAAGTCGGTGATAGCGTGGGTGCTCGTGCTCGGCCGGACCTACGACAACCAGGACTGCTCCGCGGCGCGCGCGCTCGAGCTGATCGGCGAACGCTGGAGCCTGCTCATCGTCCGTGACGCCGCCCTGCGCGGGATGACGCGGTTCGCCGAGTTCCAGCGCAGCCTCGGAGTGGCGAGCAACATCCTCAACAAACGTCTCGACGACTTCGTCGCCGCGGGGCTGATGGAGCGACGCCCGGTGCCCGGTCACGCCGGCCATCAGGAGTATGTCCTGACCCCGCGCGGCCTCGAGCTGCAGCCGATCGTCCTCGCGCTCTCGGCGTGGGGCGATCGATGGGCCGCGCCCGACGGTCCTCCGGTGCACTTCGAGCACCGCGACTGCGGCGGCACGGCCCTTCAGGACGTCCACTGCACGACCTGCGGCGATCGGCTCGCGGGCGCAGATGTCGTCGCGCGGCCCGCCGCGAACACCGCCTGAGCGCCCCGGCCTCAGCGGCGGCGCTCGAGGGTCAGCGATCGCGTCCGGGCCGCCGACGTCCCGTCGCGGGTACGCGATCGGCTCGCCGCTGCTCGCGGCGTACAGTCGGATCCATGTCGACCAAGCGAAGCAGAACCCGGCTCGACGCCGTGCCGCTGCGCGTCACCGGCGTGACCGCCAGCGGCCCGAGCCTGCGCGGGCCCATGGCGATCGGCGCCCTGGCCATGGGCGCGGGGGCGATCGGCGCCCTGGCGATCGGACGCCTGGCCATCGGCCGCGCGGCGATCAAGCACCTGACGATCGAGGAGCTCGACGTTCGCCGGCTGCGGGTCGAGGACCTCGAGATCGTTCGCGAGCAGCGCGTCGTCACCGGAGGCTGACCATGCACACCGACGGAAACGCGATCGCCGGGCTTCTCGAGGAGATCTTCGCCCGGGAGGTGACGAGCACGGAGCGCGTGTGCCAGTCGTGCAGGGCGCGGAACCGCATCGGCGACCATCAGCTGTATCGCGGCGCCGGTCTCGTGCTCCGCTGTCCGAGCTGCGGCGACGTGGCCGCCTGCATCGCCACCCTGCCCGACAGCTACGCCGTGAGCCTCCGCGGGATGTGGCTGATGGACCGGCAGACGTGACGGGCGGGATTACGCAGGAGTCCTGCGCCGGCGCGACGGTTCGATGCGAATCGCCGCGATCTCCTCGGCCGGCGGCATCTTCGCGAGCACCCCGCGGATGATGTCCAAGAGCTCGTGATCGTCGTGGCTGAGGTCGGCGAGCAGGGACCGCAGAGCCGAGTGTGTGAGCTTCAGCTCCTCGGCCGTGAGCTCGACGTGGTAGGTGGTCATCTCGCACCTCCGTAGGTATGGGTCTCGTAGCAGATGATACGAGCCTTCGCCGGCGGCGGGAAGAGCCTCAGGTCCGGCGGAACGCCCGCAGCGCGAGCGGCACGAAGATCAACAGGCGCCCGGCCATCCAGGCGAGCGCTCCGAGCGCGGGGTGCAGGGCGTCGCCGTGTCCGATGGTCAGCGCGTCCGGCGACGACGCCCGTGGCGGGCGGCATGGCGTAGGTCCGTGCGAAGAACCGTCCGGTCTCGATGGCGAAGGCGAGCTGGTCGTTCTGACTCACATTGCCGACATCACACGAATCTCAGGAATCCGTGGCCGGTCGAGCTCACCCAGGAACGCGGCGCCGCACCTCCAGCGCGCCGCCGCGCTCGCGCACCTCGAACGTCGGCTGCGGCGCGGTGGCCGGCCCGCGCCGGACCGCGCCGTCGGCGCGGGCGAAGCGGGAGCCGTGGCAGGGGCAGACGATCTCGTCGTCCTCGACCCGGCCCTCGGCCAGCGAGCATCCGCGGTGCGAGCAGCGGTCGTGGAGGGCGAAGAGCTCCGCCCCGTCGCGCAGCAGCAGGATCGGCGTGTCGTCGACGACCACGCGCGTCGGCCGGCCGGCCGTCACGCCGGCGGCGTCACTGGCCGCGGTCCACTCGGCCGGTCCGGGGTCGTAGACCGTCTGGTCGGGGCCGATGCCCTGGGCGAAGGTCAGGTGCCCGCCGAGATAGCCGCTGGCCATGAGCATCGTCGCGCCGCCCAGCCCCAGCAGGGTCCCGCGGCCGCGGCGGCCGCCCCGGCGCGCCGCCAGGGAGGCGCCGTACAGCGTCAGCGCCCCGGTGTTGCAGGCCGCGTGGACGAGGCCGACGCGGCGCACGCCGTCGTGACCGTACTCCGAGTCGGCCCAGTCGTTGGCGCCGGTCATGGCGGTCGGTCCGGCAGCGACGATCCCGATCGCGATGAGCCGCCGCCGTGCCCGGCCGCCGTCGTCGCCGCCGAGCACGTCGAGCATCGTCGCGCTGAGCAGCGAGCCGATCGCGACGTCGGTCAGCACGGGATGGAGGGCGTGGCCCAGCCACGTGCCGCTCAGCGCCTCCTTCACCGGCGTCGGCGCCGCGGCCTTGCGGACGCGGGCGGCGACCGCCCGGGCCGGGCCGTCCAGGCCACCGGCGGCCTCGACTCGCTCGACGAGGGGCCCGAGCGGGCTCTTGCGCCGGCGTCCTGCGCGCGTGCTGGTCATGGCCTGCGGTCTACCCGAGCGCCATGGGCCACACGCAGTCCTCCCCCGACCGCGGCGAGCGCCACCGCGCCGACCGTACCGCCGATCACCCACCCGCGCAGCGGGCGCGTCAGCACGTCATAGACGGCCAGGGCCAGGTCCCGCGAGGAGCTGTCGGCCGCGATGACCGCGCGGGCCACGAGCCAGGCCGCCACGAGCAGGAGCGTCGACACCGCCAGGCACGCCGCGACGCGCAGCACGCCGCTCGCCAGGCCCGGCGCGGTCAGCGCGACGAGCAGCAGCGCCACGATCGCGCCCGGGATCGAGAAGGCGCGGACGATCCGGATCCGGTCGGTGGCGTCGCGGGTGCGACGCATCTCGGCGCGATCGGCGAGGACCACCGGGGCGGGGTCGCGGATCGCGTCGGCCACCTCGGCCGGCAGCCCCGCGGCCCGCACGCGCGCACGGAGCACCGTCGCGATCCGGCCGAGGTCCATGGTCAGCCGCGCATCCACGTCGCCCTCGAGCCGCGCCACCAGGCGCGCGTGCGTCGTGCGCAGCACGGCCAGGAAGCTCTCCCGATACGCGCTCGACGCCACCAGCCGCTCGGCGATGGACCGCACCTGCGCGCGCAGCGCCGTCGTCCCGCCCGGGACCGGCACGGGCAGCGAGCCGAGCTCGGCGTTCGCCGCGGCGACCAGCTCGTCGGCGACGGCGCGCTGCACGGTCGCGTCGGTGCTCAGCGGCCGCGCGGTCTCCAGGAAGCGCTCGGTGTCGGTCGCCTCGCCGTAGGCCCACCAGCTCGCCACCGCCACCGCGGGCAGCACGCCGGCGAGGAGCAGGACGACTGCCGTGAGGGTCCGGCGCACTCGGGCGAGTCTAGGAGGACGGGGCCGGCAGGCTGCCGACCGGGGCCTCCTCGACCGCGTCCGCGCGCTGAAGCCGGCGCTCCTCGGCGGCCTCCATCAGCAACACGTACAAGTAGCTCAGGTCCCGGCCGAGACGCCCGCGCTCGTCCCCCGCGGTCCGCAGGCGCTCCAGCGTCCGCCGCGCGTGCACATCGAAGTACAGCCACCAGAACGCGGCCGTCATGAGCATGCACACATCGAGATCGCCCCGCCGGATGTGCTGCACGGTCTCAGAGGTGGGACGGCGACGTTCACGGCAAAGCCCGCCATTGCGCCCTGCGCCAGCGGCCTACTGGCGAGGGCGAACCTGCGAAGAGGGAGCGACACGATCATGGCCGTCCACCTGCACCGGCCGGGCTACGACCACGCACGCAAGCTGGTCGAGGAGCAGCACGTCGTGCTCGACGAGCGCGACGACTGGAGCGAGCACCAGCCCTCGGCCGCCGAGGAGAACGCGTTTATCGAGGAGCACGGCTACGCCGAGTACGGCCGCTGGCACCTCGGCGTCGACGACGAGCAGAACCCCGAGACCAAGGGCCACTACAAGTTCCCCTACGGCGACTTCGCCGACATCCACCGCTGCGCCGTGCTCTCCGCCGAGTCGCGCGCGGCGCAGCGCGACTACACCGACATCGAGAACGCCGCCGCGCACCTGCACGGCATGCTCGAGGCGCTGCGCACCCTCAGGAGCTGACGCGCGCCCACCCGCCGCGGGCCGGCCGCGCCCCGGCCCCCAGGCCGTCCAGGAGGCCGACCGCCTGCGGGTCGCCCTCGTCCTCCAGCACGATCGCGCCCCCGGGCCAGTACGGATGCGGCGGCACCGCGTGGTGCAGCAGCAGCGGCTCGTAGACCCACGAGCCGGTGTTGGCGATCCGCAGCCGCCCGTCGGCCCCCGCCCAGAACGACGCGTCGTCGCCCGGCAGCGGCCCCAGCCGGTGCACGTGCCCGAAGACGACCCAGTCGGCCTCGACACCCAGCCGGTGGACGACGCGCGCCAGCGCCGGCATCGACGCTCGCCGCATCTGCGCGCCGAGGATCCGGGACGTCAGCGGCGACAGCAGATGCCCCAGCGGCGCGTCCGATCGCCCCGGCATCGTCGCGGCGCGCAGGTAGTTGGCCACGTCGTCGACCAGTGCGGCCGGCGGCAGCGGCAGCCAGCGGGTCAGCGAGGCCTCCAGCCGCGTCAGCGACGGGCCGCC
Organism: Baekduia sp.; assembly: GCF_035318805.1. Taxonomy (GTDB): domain Bacteria; phylum Actinomycetota; class Thermoleophilia; order Solirubrobacterales; family Solirubrobacteraceae; genus Baekduia. The sequence continues at coordinate 7,920 of NZ_DATHDY010000074.1, read as the reverse complement.
CTGCTCGTAGTCGTTCGCGGTCGCGCCGTCGTGCGGCAGCCGCCCCAGCAGCCCGCGCGCCACGCCGAACGCCGACTCGGGCAGCAGGTGCCGATCGAGATAATGACCATGAGTCGCCCACACCCGCGACGACAGCCACACGCCCGGGTAGTGGACGTGCACGGCCGCGGGCGCGAGCCAGCCCACGATGCGCGCCAGCGCCGGCGTGGCGTCCGGCGGCATCGCCGCGTCGACCGGCAGCGGCGTTCCCAGCCTCCTCACCCACGGGCGCACCAGCGCCGCGTCGTGATTGCCGGGCACGAGGACGATCTCGCGGCCGGCGCCCATCCGGGCTCCCACCGCCCGCAGCACCGGTCCGGCGATCTCCATCGCCCGCGCCGCGCGCCCCTCGGCCAACTCCACGACGTCGCCGAGCAGCACCAGCCGGTCCACGTCGTCGAGGGCGCACAGCAGCGCGTCGAGCGCCGCCCCGCGGCGCAGCACGTCGCGCCCCAACCGGGACCCGATGTGGAGGTCGGAGATGACGAGCGTGCGCACGTGAGGCGGCGACGTTAGCGGTCGCGGAGCCGCTCTCAGCATCTTCCAAGGTTCGGCCGCCACCCTGCACGGCATGCGAGTCCTGGTGGTCGACGACGAGATGGCCGTGCGCACGTCCCTGCATCGCGCGCTGAACCTGGAGCGCTACGACGTCGACCTCGCGGAGGACGGGCGCGAGGCGCTGGAGCTGATCGCCGCCGCGCGCTACGACGCGGTCGTCCTCGACGTCAGCATGCCCACCCTCGACGGCCTCGAGGCGTGCCGGCGGCTGCGCGCCGCCGGCGACCGCACGCCGGTGCTGATGCTGACCGCGCGCGACGCGGTCGACGACCGCGTCGCCGGCCTCGACGCCGGCGCCGACGACTACCTCGTCAAGCCGTTCGCGCTCCGCGAGCTCAAGGCCCGGCTGCGGGCGCTGCTGCGCCGCGTCGACGGCCCGACCGACGAGCTGCGCTTCGGCGACCTGCGCCTCGAGCCCGCCACGCGCGACGTCTGGCGCGGCGAGCGCCGCCTCGAGCTCTCCCGCACCGAATACGGGCTGCTCGAGCTCTTCCTCCGCCATCCGCGGCAGGTCCTGGAGCGCTCGACGGTCTTCGAGCAGGTCTGGGGCTATGACTTCGGCGCGACGTCGAACGTCCTCGGCGTCTACATGGGGTACCTGCGCCGCAAGACGGAGGCGGCGGGCGAGCCGCGCCTGCTCCACACGGTCCGCGGTGTCGGGTACATCCTGCGGGAGGAGCCGACGTGACCCTGCGCCGGCGCGTGACGCTCATGTCCGCGCTGGTGGTCGGGGCGACGCTCGTACTGGCCTCCGTCGTCTGCTTCTTCGTGATGCGCGGCGAGCTGCGCGGGCAGATCGACGACTCGCTGCGCGACCAGGGTCGGCAGCTGTCCCGGCTCCAGTTGGGCGTGAACCGCACGCTCCCGCGGCGCGTGCCCGAGCCGCCGCGGCGCTCCGGCACGCCGGCCGGCTACGTCCAGTTCCTCGACACCCACGGCGCGGTGCTCCGGCGGCCGATGGCCGCGACCGACCCACCGCTGCCGATCACCGCGACGGCCCGGCGGCTCGCGGCGTCGACCCACGGCGGCCGCGTCCTGCAGGACGCCCAGGCCGACGGCGTCCACGTGCGGATGCTCACCGTCGGGCTGCCCGGCCGTGGCGCGGTCCAGTTCGCGCGGTCGCTGGCCAGCGTCGACCGGGCGCTCTCGCGCCTCCAGATCGTCCTCGCGCTCCTCACGGTCTTCGGAACGGCGCTGGCCGCGCTGGCCGGGCGGCTCCTCTCCCGGCCCGTCGCCGCGCCCACCGAGCACGAGCTCGCCCTCTCCCAGGGAGCGCTGGCCGACTCGCTGGCCGCCCAGCGCCAGCTCGTCGCCGACGCCTCGCACGAGCTGCGCACGCCGGTCACGTCGCTGCGCACCAACGGCGAGCTGCTGCGCGACGCCGCCTACGTCCCCGACGACGAGCGCCGGCTGATCGCGGGCGAGGTCGTGGACCAGGCCGAGGAGCTGACCGCGCTCATCGGCGACCTCATCGACCTCGCGCGGGGCGACGTCCCCGACCCCGCCGTCGAGGACGTCCGGCTCGACGCGTTGGCCTGTGAGTCGGTCCAGCGCGCGCGCCGCCACGCGCCCGGATTGCGCTTCACGCTGACGACCGAGCCGTGCTCGGTGGAGGGTGCGCCGGAGCGGCTCGCGCGCGCCATCAACAACCTCCTGGACAACGCCGCCAAGCACTCGCCGCCCGGCGGCCTCGTCGAGATCGCCCTGCGCGACGGCACGCTGACCGTCCGCGACCACGGGCCGGGCATCGACCCCGACGACCTCCCCCACGTCTTCGACCGCTTCCATCGCGGTGCCAACGCCCGCGGCCGCCCCGGGTCGGGCCTCGGGCTCGCGATCGTGCGCCAGGTGGCCGAGGCGCACGACGGCTCGGTGGCGCTCGAGGCGGCGGCCGGCGGCGGAACGCTCGCCCGGCTGCGGCTGCCCGCTGTCAGGGTGGAGGCGCTGACCGCCACATAGGATGGGCCGATGGCCCTCACCGCGCTTGCCGTCGTCGACGGCCACGTCCTGCCCGCCGACGAGGCGACGATCCCGGTCACCGACACCGGGTTGCTGCGCGGCGACGGCGTCTTCGAGGTGATCCGTGTCTACGGCGGCCGGCCGTTCGCCTTCGAGGATCACCTGCGCCGCATGGCCAACTCGGCCAAGAACCTGCGCCTGGAGATCGACCTGAGCGCCGTGCAGGCCGACATCGACGCGCTGCTGGCCGAGGCCGGCCCGCTGGAGGGCGCCGTGCGCTTCCTGGTCACCCGCGGCGGCCGGCGCGTCGGCCTCGTCGAGGTGGTGCCCGCCCACGACCGGCCGCTGGCGCTCGCCTCGATCGAGTACGTCCCGCCGCGCGTGCTGGACGGCGTGAAGTCGCTGAGCTACGCGGGGAACATGCTCGCCGGTCGCCTCGCCCAGGAGACCGGCGCCGACGAGGCGCTGCTCGTCACCCCGCACGGCCGCGTCCTGGAGGGCCCGACGTCCGCGCTGTTCGCGTCGCTGGACGGCACGACGCTCGTCACACCGCCGCTGAGCGACCGCGTCCTGGACTCGATCACCCGCCGGCGCCTCCTCGCCCTGCTGCCCGGCGCCCGCGAGGAGGTCATCACGCGCGAGGAGCTGCGCGGCGCTACGGAGGCGTTCCTGGCCTCCACGACGCGCGAGGTGCAGGCCATCGCGCGCATCGACGACGACGAGCTGCCCGCGGCCCCTGGGCCGCTGACCCAGGCCGCCGCCGACGCCTTCTCCGCGCACGTGCGCGACGCGCTGGGCGCGTAGGACACCATCTTGAGGATCGTCACCGTCATCGGCAACCGGCCGCAGTTCGTCAAGGCCGCGGCCGTCTCGCGCCTGCTGCGCGAGCGCCACGACGAGCACCTCGTCCACACGGGGCAGCACCACGACGACGAGCTGTCGGCCATCTTCTTCGAGGAGCTGCAGGTCCCGCGGCCCGAGCGCCAGCTGCACATCTCCGGCGGCACGAACACCGACCAGACGGCGCGCATGCTCGCCGGGCTCGGCCCGCTGTTGGCGGAGGAGCAGCCCAACGTCGTGCTCGTCTACGGCGACACGAACTCGACGGTCGCCGGTGGCCTCGCCGCGGCGCAGGCCAACATCCCGGTCGTCCACGTCGAGGCGGGCATGCGCTCGTTCGATCGCCGGATGCCCGAGGAGCTCAACCGCGTCCTCACCGACCACCTGTCCGCGCTGCTGCTCACCCCGTCGCAGACCGCGATGGACAACCTGGCGCGCGAGTCGGTCGCCGGACGCGCGGTGCTCGTCGGCGACGTGATGGTCGACGTCGCGCTTCTGTTCCAGCCGCGTGCGAAGGCCGACCACCATCCGCTGCGCGACGCGGGCGTGGCGCCCGGCGAGTACGTCCTGGCGACGTCGCACCGGGCCGGCAACGTGGACGTCCCCGAGCGGCTGCGCAAGTTGGTGGACCTGCTGCTGGCCGGCGACGAGCCGGTCGTCTTCCCGCTGCACCCTCGCACGGGCGCGCGCCTGGATGCGGCCGGCTGGCTCGACGAGCTGCAGGAGGCCGACCACATCCGACTCGCGCCGCCGCTGGGCTACATGGCCTTCACGTCGCTGCTGACCAACGCCCGCGCGGTGCTCACCGACTCCGGCGGCGTGCAGAAGGAGGCCTACTTCGCCGGCGTGCCCTGCGTGACGATGCGTGACACGACCGAGTGGGTGGAGACGGTCGACATGGGGTGGAACGTCCTGGTCGACCTCGACCGCGACGCCGCGCACGCTGCGCTGCACCGCACACCTCCGGCGCAGCGCCCCGAGCTCTACGGCGACGGGCGCGCGGGCGAGCGGGTCGTCGCGGCGATCGACGACCTGGCGTAGCGGCGCTAGCTGCGCGGCGCGATCGACGACCCGGGGTCCTGCGCGGAGCCCTCCGGACGGCCGATGCGGTGCACCGGGACGCCGGGGAAGCGCGCGGCGTCGAGCACGCCGCGACCGTCGACGATCGTCTGCACGCCGGGCAGGTCGCCCGACCCGAGCAGCGCATACTCCTGGTGGTCGGCCTGGACGAGCGCGGCGTCGATCGGGCTGGTCCCGTCCCACGGCACGAAGTCCAGCTCCCGCAACTCGTCGTCGGAGAACAGCGGGTCGGCGGCCAGGACCACCGCGCCGCGCCGGGCCAGCGCGTCCTTCAGTGCGAAGGCGCCGGAGAACGCCGTCTCCTTGACGCCGCCGCGGTAGGCGACCCCGAGGATCAGCGCGCGCTTGCCGCGGACGTCGCCGGCGAGGTCGGCCGCGTAGGCCGGCATCCGCTCGTTGATCTCGCGGGCGGCGAGCGGCAGCCGCGCGTCGGCGTCACCGGCCAGCAGGAACCGCGGGTAGACGGGGATGCAGTGCCCGCCGACCGCGATGCCCGGCCGGTGCACGTGGCTGTAGGGCTGGGAGTTGGCGGCGTCGATGACCGACAGCACGTCGACGCCGAGGCGGTCGGCGTAGCGGGCCAGCTCGTTGGCAAAGGCGATGTTGATGTCGCGGTAGGCGGTCTCGGCGAGCTTGCTCAGCTCGGCCGCCTCCGCCGAGCCGAGGCCGCGGACCTCGGCGTCGAGGAACGAGGCGTACAACTCCATCCCGCGCGCCTCGCCCGCGGCGCTCAGGCCGCCGACCAACTTGGGGTAGTTGTCCAGATCGGCGATGACGCGTCCGCTGAAGATGCGCTCCGGGCTGAAGACGACGTGGAAGTCCTCGCCCTCGGCTAGCCCCGAGGCGGCGCTCAGCCCGGGCGCCAAGCGGCCGCGCGTCGTCCCCACTGGCACCGTCGTCTCCACCGACACGACCGTCGGCGGATCGTTGCGCTGCAGGCCGCGCCCGATGTCGGCGATCACCGCGTCGAGCGTGATCCAGTCCGGGCGCGCGCTGGCGTCGACCACCAGGGGCGGCACCGCGATGACGAGCGCGGGGCCCTCGGCCACCGCAGCGGCCGTGTCGGTCACCGCGCGCAGACGGCCGTCGGCGACGGTCTCGGCCAGCGCCTCCGGCAGACCGGCCTCGTTGGGGAAGGGCGCCTCGCCGGCGTTGACGAGGTCGACCACGCGCTCGTCGACGTCGGCGCCGACGACCTCGTGGCCGGCCAGCGCGATCCGCGCCGCCAGCGGCAGCCCCACCTTGCCCAGCGCAACGACGACGACGCGCATCAGCGGAGACCGATCCGGCCGCTCGGCGTTGTGCCCGCGACTACGACGACCTTCACGCGCTCGCCCGCACGACGACGGTCTGCCCGGACGCCGCGCTCGCCAGTACGGCCTCGGCCACGGCCACGGTCTCCAGGCCCTCCTCGAGCGTGACGACGAGCGCGTCGTCCTCGCCGCGGATGAGCGCGCAGAACGCCTGCAGCTCGACGGCGAGGGGCTCGTGGCGCGTCAGCGCGTAGCGCGTCATGTCGCCCTCGGCGACGCCGCGCAGCGCCTGCATCGCCGGCCAGCCCTGGGTCGGCACGTCGGCGTTCTCGTAGAACATGAGGTCGGCGCGCAGCGTGTCGGCGACGAGCATCCCGCGCTCGCCGAGGATGCGGGTGCGGCGCACCTTCATCGGGGTCAGCCAGTCGACGACGGAGTTGAACGCCACACCGCCCTCGAGCTGGCCGGTGACGAGGACGAGATCCTCGTGCGCGCGCCCCATCCGGTGCTGCGTCTGCGCCGCCACGCGGTCCACGCGCCCGCCGCCGAGCCAGCGGACGAGGTCGAGGTCGTGGGTCGCGAGGTCCTTGACGACGCCGACGTCGCGCACGCGGTCCGGGAACGGCCCGACGCGCTCGGTGGCCACCAGGAACACCTCGCCGAGCTGACCGTCGTTGACGCGCCGGCGCAGCTCCAGCAGCGCCGGGTTGCAGCGCTCGACGTGGCCGACGGCGCCGTGCAGGCCGGCGTCGCGGACGATGTCGATGATCTCGCGCGCCTCGTCGGCGGTCGCCGCCAGCGGCTTCTCGACGAGCACGTGGACGCCCGCGGCGGCGAGCTCGCGAACGGCCGGCAGGTGCTCCTCGGTCGGCACGGCGACGACGGCGAAGTCCGGCGGCCCGCCGGACGCGGCGAGCAGCTCGTGGACCGAGCCGAACAGGAGCGCGGGATCGCGCAGCGCGCCGAAGCGGTCGCCGCCCGGGTCGACCGCGCCGGCGAAGCGCATCCCGGCGTCGGACTGGAGGATGCGGGCGTGATGGCGGCCGATCATGCCCAGGCCCAGCACGGCACCGCGCACGGGTTGATCGGTCGCCACGGTGAGAGCCCTTGCGCCCGCCGGCCGCGCTAGGCCGACGCCGCGGCCATGGCGTCCGCGGCCAGCGCGGAGTCCTTGGCGGCCTCGGTCCAGATGATCTGCTCGCGGCCGGGGCCGACGCCGATCAGGACGATCGGCACGCCGACGGCCTCCTCGACGAACGCGAGGTACTTCTTCGCGTTCTCCGGCAGGTCGGCGTAGGAGCGGATGTCGGAGAGGTCCTCGGTCCAGCCGGGCAGCTCGGTGTAGACGCCTTCGGCGTGGTGCAGCACCGACTGGTGGTAGGGGAACGTGTCGGTGACGAAGTCCTCGTCACGGGTGCCGCGGTACTGCGTGCAGACGCTGATCGTGTCGAAGCCGCTGAGCACGTCGAGCTTGGTGACGGCCAGCGCCGACAGCGAGTTGAGGCGCGTGGCGTAGCGCAGCGCGACGACGTCGAGCCAGCCGGTGCGGCGCGCGCGGCCGGTGGTCGTGCCGAACTCGCCGCCCTTCTGGCGGATCTGCTCGCCGACGTCGTCGTGGAGCTCCGACGGGAACGGCCCGGCGCCGACGCGCGTGGCGTAGGCCTTGGTCACGCCCCACACCTCGGCGATGTCGCGCGGGCCGACGCCGGCGCCGACGGCCGCCGCGCCGGCGACGGGGTTCGACGACGTCACGAACGGATAGGTGCCGTGGTCGATGTCCAGCAGCGCGCCCTGGGCGCCCTCGAAGAGGATGTGCTTGTTGTCGTCCAGCGCGCGCCAGGCCAGCGCCGACGTGTCGGCGATGTGCTGCTCGAGGCGGTGGCCGTAGGTGAGGTACTGCTCGGTCATCGTCTGCAGGTCGATCTCGCGCGCGAAGGGCCGCAGCTGCTGGCGCTTGGGCTCCAGCGCGGCGGCGATCTTCTTCTTGAGGATGCGCTCGTCGAGCATGTCCTGCACGCGGATGCCGAGGCGGGCCGCCTTGTCGGCGTACGCCGGGCCGATGCCGCGCTTGGTCGTGCCGATGAGGTTCTTGCCCAGCTTCTGCTCGCCCTCCATGTCGAGGAGCAGGTGGTAGGGCATGATCAGGTGCGCGTTGGCGCTGAGCTTCAGGCCGCTGACGTCGACGCCGCGG
>NZ_DATHDY010000073.1:0-44290 GCF_035318805.1 Baekduia sp. | reverse complement strand
CGTCAAGACCGAGGACTGGACATGGGTGACCTCCGGCATGGGGCAGCGGCTCTTCGGGCCGCCATCGGTCGCCGGCTGGGAGTGGGGGCCGGCGTGGATGTCGTCCAACGGCATGCGGATGCGGTTCGTCGCCGCGAACGTCGCGCTCCAGCAGCCGGGCCTGAAGGTCGAGGACGGCGCCACACCTGTCGATATGAAGCCCGACGAGCATCTGCGCCGTGCGCTGGAGGCAACCGGGCAGCCGTGGATCTCGCCGAGGGCGCGCAAGGGCCTGCTGGCGCTCGCGCGCGGCTACGACGCCATGGCCGGCAAGGAGTGGCAGCGCCAGGTCGCGGCCGACATGACCCAGCGCGCGATGCGCCACCTCCTGCTCTCCGCCCCCGACGCCCAACTCCATTAACCCGATGCCCCGCCTCCGCGCCCATCGCGCCTGCCAAGACTTCCACCGTGCCGGCGAGGCGGCGCGCAACGACGTGCTCACGCGGCGCCAGCTGCTGCGCTGGGGGATCGGCGCGGGGGTGACGGTCTACGCCGGTCGTACGCTGCCGACCGGGCACATGCTCGACGCGGCCGCGGCCGAGGCGGCGGCCGCCCCGGACGCGCCCGTGCTCGTCTCCGTCTTCCTGCCCGGCGGCCTGGACCTCCTCGACACGCTGGTGCCACTGGACCAGGAAGGGGTGCTCCGCGACCTGCGCGGCGCGGTGGCGCCGGCCGCGCCGCTGGCGCTGAAGGGCACGTCGCTGGGCCTGCACCCGTCGCTGGCGCGCGGGCCGGGCGGCGGGCTGCGAGGCCTGTTCGACCGCGGGCAGATCGGCTTCCTGCCGGGCATCGACTACGCCAACCCCAACCTGTCGCACTTCGCGTCGCGCGCGTTCTGGGAGACGGGCATGGTCTCCCAGCAGTCGGTCTCGGGCTGGCTCGGGCGCTGGCTGGACCGCCACGGCAGCGGCGACAACCCGCTGCAGGGCCTGAGCGCGGGCTACGGCCTGTCGCCGACGCTGCGCGCGGTCAAGGCGCCGGTGGCCTCGGTCTCCGATGCCGGCGACGCGCAGCTGGCCATGTGGAGCGTGTGGGGCGACTGGGGCGACGCCGCGGTGAAGGCCTACGCCGCGCTGTCTGAGTCGACGCCGCACGCCGCCGGTCCGGCAGCCGCCGCACGCGCGGCACGGCTGGCCCACACCGTCTCGGATCGCCTCGCGCCGCTGCGCAAGACCAAGGACGCCGACCCGCTCGCCGCGCCGGTCACCTACCCGGAGGGCAACGACACGGCCGACCGGTTGAAGGTCCTCGCCGGCCTGCTCGCCCAGCCGCTGGGCATCCGAGTTGCGACGGTCGACGCCGACGGCGCGTTCGACACCCACGAGGGCCAGGCCCAGACGCTGGACCGCGACCTCGGCGCCGCCGGCGAGGCGCTCGCCACGTTCCAGTCCGACCTCGAGGCCCGCGGCATCGCCGACCGCGTGCTGACCTTCGTCTGGTCGGAGTTCGGCCGCCGCCCGACCGCCAACCGCTCCGGCGGCACCGACCACGGCCCCGGTGGCGTGGCCTGGGTCCAGGGCCCGCGCGCGCTCGGCGGGATCCTGACCGAGTACCCCTCGCTCACCGACCTGGACCGCGAGAAGAACCTCAAGGTGACCGTGGACTTCCGCCGGGTCTACGGCAGCCTGCTCGGGCAGTGGCTGGGCACCGATCCGGCCGAGGTCATCCCGGGCGCGGCGCAGTTCGGCCAGGTCGCGCTGGTGCGCGGCTGATGCTCGTGCCCGAGATGCCACCGGCGCCCGTGTCAGCGCGGCCGCCCGCGCTCGTCGCGACGGCGGCCGCCGATCCGGTGCGCGCGGTCGGCGTCGGCGCACGGGAGTTCTCCCTCGCCGTCTACCGCCCCCGCGTGCGGGCCGGGCGGCTCAAGCTCAACCTCCGCAACCTGGGCGAGGACGTCCACGACCTCGTCGTGCGCCGGTCGGGTCGGACGCTCGCGACGCTGGCGCCGGTCAAGCCCGGCGGCACCGGAATCCTGCGCGTAGCGCTCCGCACGCCCGGCCGCTACCAGCTCGTGTGCACGGTGGCCGACCACGCGCAGCGCGGCATGCGCGCCACGCTACGCGTCGTCTCCTCGTCGTCGGGCAGAGGACCACGGACCCACCGGGGGGTTGAGCGGAGGGTCGAGCGGTGACCCTTGGTCTGTATCCCGAGCCGCGCGCGTCCCATGGCCTCCGCCACCAGCCCCAGCACCGACATCCTCCTGGCCTTCGCACCGGTCCCCGAGGCCGTGCGCACGGCGCGCCACGCGATGCGCGACCGGGGCCTGAACGCCGACCTCGACCACACGGTCTCGCTGCTGACCTCGGAGCTCGTGGGCAACGCGGTGCGCCACGCGGGTGCCGCGCATCCGACCGAGCGGATCGTGTTCCACGCCCGGCTGAGCCAGGACCACGTGCGCGTCGAGGTCGCCGACCACGGGCCGGGCTTCGATCCCGAGATCCGCCACGAGACGGCGGGCTTCGGCCTGCGCCTGGTCGACAAGCTCGCGTCGCGCTGGGGCGTCGAGCGCACCGCGCGGGGCTGCCGCGTGTGGTTCGAGGTCGACCGCCGCAGCGGTCGCTTCGAACGCGACTGATCCACACGGACGCGCCTGAGCGCGTAGGCTTGCGCGCGATGCCCGCGTCCCGGGACCTCCGTCCGCTGCTGGCCGTCGCCCTCCTGGGCATCGTCGTCGCGGCCGCGGAGTCGGTCACCGGCCTCGACACCGGGCTGCTGCTGCTCTCCCCGGCGCTGGTCCTGCTGCTGCCGCTGGTGGCCGGTCGCTACCTCGGCGAGGAGCAGCTCGAGCGCCTCGTCGCTCGCCGCGCCACCCCCCGCCGGGATCGCCCGGTCTCCGCGCCGCTGCCCCGCCGCCGGCCCCGCGCCGTCGTGGTGCGCGGCGGGCGCCTGCTCGCCTCGGCGCTCGCCGAGCGCGGGCCCCCGTTGACGGTCGCCTAACCGCCCCCGTCAACCCCTAGAACAACCGGAGGTGCGCCATGCGCCGCCCCCTGGCCGTCGCCGCCACCCTCACCGGGCTGCTGGCGATCGCCGCCTCCACCGCCGCCCTGGCCCACCAGGGCAACCCGAACATGAAGTCGGTCGTCCGGGCGCTGCAGCCGAAGGTCCCCGGCCTCGCGCTGCAGGTCCTGAGCGGCGACGACCGCTTCCAGCTGACCAACCGCAGCACGACGACCGTCCTCGTGCAGGGCTACGACCGGGAGCCGTACGCACGGCTGGCGCCCGACGGCACGGTGCAGGTCAACCACAACTCGCCGGCCTACTACCTCAACACCGACCGCTACGGGGCGGTGACCGTTCCCAAGACCGCCTCGGCCAAGGCGGTTCCGGACTGGCACGTGCTCGACAAGACCGGCGTCTTCGAGTGGCACGACCACCGCATGCACTACATGGCCAAGGACACGCCGGCGATCGTCAAGGACAAGGCGAAGCGGACGAAGGTGTTCGACTACGCGATCCCGATCCGGATCGGCACGCAGGAGGGCCGGATCCTCGGGACGCTGTGGTGGGCGCCCCCCAAGGGCGGCGGCGCGCCGGTCGGGGCGATCGTCGCGTTCGCGGTGCTGGTGCTCCTCGGCGGCGTCGCGGTGCTCGTGACGCGCCGCCGGCGCCGCGGGCCCGCCGAGGCGTGGTGAGGCGCGGTCTCCTCATCACCCTCGCGCTGCTGCTCGCGCTGCCCGCGAGCGCGCTGGCGCACGCCACGCTGGAGGCGTCGACGCCCGCGCGCGGCGCCGTCGCGCGCACCCAGCCGGCGCAGGTCGTGCTGCGCTTCGACGAGCCCGTCGAGGGCAACTTTGGCGCGGTGCGCCTCTTCGACGCCCGCGGCGAGCGGGTCGACGACGGCCACGTCGTCCATCCCGGTGGTCGCGGCGCGCTGCTGGCGGTCGGGCTGAAGCCACGGCTGGCGCCGGGGACGTTCACCGCGACCTACCGCGTCATCTCGGCCGACAGCCATCCCGTGTCGGGCGGGTTCGTGTTCTCGATCGGGAAGGCGGGCGCCGCGCCCGCGCAGACCGTGGGCGACCTGCTCGGCGGCTCGTCGGCGGGCCGGGTGACCGAGGTCGCCTTCGGCGTCGCGCGGGGCGCGGACTACCTGGCGATCGCGCTCCTGCTCGGCACGCTGCTCTTCGGGCTGCTGGCGTGGGGTCCCGGCGCCGCGGCCGCGGGGGCGCCGGACGCCGCCGGCACGGCGTTCGCGCGCCGCAGCGGCAAGCTGCTGATCGCCGGCCTCGGGATCGGGCTCGTCGCCGGCGCGGCGGGGATCGTCCTGCAGGGCGCGACCGCGGCCGGCACGTCGTTCTGGAGTGCGCTGGACCCCGGCACCGTGCGCGAGGTGCTCGGCACGCGCTTCGGCACGGTCTGGGGCCTGCGCCTGGCCGACCTCGCGGTCCTCGGCGCCGTGCTGGCGACGTTCGGCCCTCGGCGGCCGCTGGCCTGGGCGCTGCCCGCCGCGCTCTTGGCGATCACCCCGGCGCTGGGCGGCCACGCCACCACGCAGCACCCCGTCGCGCTGCTCGCCCCGCTCGACGTCGCGCACGTCGTCGCGATGAGCGCGTGGATCGGTGGGCTCGTCGTGCTGCTCGTCGCCGTGCCCGCGGCCACGCGCGCCGTGCCGCCGGCCGCCCGCTCCGTCCTGCTCGGCGGCGTGGTGTCGCGCTTCTCCACGGTCGCGCTCGCCGCGGTCGCCACGCTGCTGGCCACCGGCGTGGCGCAGTCGATCGTCCACCTGCGGGCCTTCGACGACCTCCTGCACACGGCGTTCGGCCGGGCGGTGCTGATCAAGGTCGTGCTCGTGGCCGCGCTCGTCGGCCTCGGGGCGGTCAACCGGCAGCGAAGCATCCCGCGCCTGCGCGCGCTCGCGCGCGAGGGCGCCGCCCCGGGTGTGGCGGGCCGCCTGCTGCGCAGCACGCTGCGTGCCGAGGTCGCGCTCGTCGTCGTGGCGCTCGGCGTCACCGCGGCGCTCGTGTCCTACGCGCCGCCGTCGGCGCTCTCGGCCGGGCCGTTCTCGCACTCGGCCCGCACCGGTCCGCTCCAGGTGGAGCTGACCGTCGACCCCGCGCGCACCGGCGCCAACGCCGTCCACCTCTACCTCTTCCGGGCCTCCGACGGCGCGCCGTTCGCGGGCACCAAGGAGCTGACGGTCGACGCGTCGCTGCCGGACAAGGGCATCGGGCCGCTGATGGCGACGGTGCACCGCGCCGGCCCCGGCCACTACGTCGCCGACGCGATGGTGCTGGCGCCGGCCGGCCACTGGCGCCTGCGGGTGACCGACCGCGTCTCGGACTTCGACGAGTACACGACCACCTTCGCGGTGCCCGTGCGATGAGCGCCGTGCTCCTCTCGCTCCTGCCGCTGGCGGTGCTGGTCGGCACGCTGCTGCTCGGCCGCTACCCGGGCGAGCAGACGCTGGCCCGCGCCCAGGCGGCCATCCGTCCGCGCCCCCGCCGCGCCGCGGTGCGCACGTCCCCGCGCGCGCCCCGGCGCCCGTGGGCGTCTGCGCCCCGCGGCGGGCGCCTCGTGGGCGCCGCGATCGCCTCCCGTCCTCCACCGCGGCCGTTGACGCCGTGACCCAAGCAGGACTCCTACGTCAACGACACACCAAGGACATCATCATGAAGCAGCGCATCACCCTGGCCACGAGCATCGCCGCCGGCGTCCTGGCCCTCCCGGCCGCCGCCGACGCGCACGTCACCCTCCAGCCCAAGCAGGTGCCCGCAGGCGGCTTCGTCGTCGAGAACGTCCGCGTCCCCAACGAGACCGACGGCGCGACGACCACGAAGGTCGAGGTGCAGTTCCCCGAGGGGTTCGCCTCGGTCAGCTACCAGCCGGTGGCGGGCTGGAGCACCAAGGTCGCCAAGGAGAAGCTCGCCACGCCGGTCAAGACCGACGACGGCGAGGTGACCGAGGGCGTCAAGACGATCACCTGGACCGCGAAGGCGACGTCGGCGGGCATCGCGCCCGGGCAGTTCCACGACTTCCCGCTGTCGGTGCAGGTCCCGGGCAAGGCCGGCGACACGCTGACGTTCAAGGCGCTGCAGACCTACAGCGACGGCTCGGTCGTGCGCTGGATCGGGGCGCCCGACGCCGACCACCCGGCGCCGCAGCTCGACGTCATCGCGGCGGCCGACCCCCACGGGGCCGCGCCGTCGGGCGGGACCGGTACCGCGACGACCGAGGCCACCTCGGCGCCCGCGCCCGTCGCCGCGACCACGACGAGCGACGGGGACTCCAGCACCCTCGGCGTGATCGCGCTGATCGTCGGCGCCCTCGGCCTGCTGGCCGGCGGCGGCGCGCTGGCCGCCTCGCGCAAGCGCGGCTGACCACGTCCGGTCCCGCGCCGGTGTCCGCAAGGATCCCGGCGCGGGGCCTGCCCACCTAGACTTCGGGAGCCCGACCATGTCCCAGGAGAATCCCCCCAGCAAGCGCGAGCGTCGCGAGGCGGCGCGCGCGGAACGGATCGAGCGCGAGCGCGCGGTCGCGGCCGGCGACGCGCGGCGCCGGCGGCTCCTCCAGCTCGGCGGCCTGCTGGCCGCCGCGGCGGTCGTCGTGATCATCGCCGTGGCCGTCTCGAGCGGGGGCTCCAAGAAGAGCGGCAACGCCGCGTCGGGCGGCAGCCTGCAGGGCGTCGCGGAGACGAAGGCGCTGCTCGGCGGCATCCCGCAGACCGGCATCACGCTGGGCGACGCCAAGGCCCCGGCCACGATCGTCGAGTTCGCCGATCCGCAGTGCCCGTTCTGCAAGGACTACACCTTGAACGAGATGCCGGCGCTGATCAAGAACTACGTGCGCACCGGCAAGGCGAAGATGGAGCTGCGCTACCTCACGTTCATCGGCCCCGACTCGCTGACCGCCGCGCGCGTGATCGAGGCCGCCGGCCTGCAGGACAAGCTCTGGGACGCCTCCGACATCTTCTACCGCAACCAGGGCCAGGAGAACTCGGGCTACGTGACCGACGCCTTCCTCACCCAGGTCCTGAAGGCCGCCGGGGCGGATCCGGCCAAGGCCGTCGCGGACGCCGGCTCGTCGGCCGTCTCGTCCGAGCTCGGCGCCGCCAAGACCCTGGCCAGCCGCTACGGCGTCGACAGCACCCCGACGATCCTGGTCGGCCCGACCGGCGGCACCTTGAAGAAGGACACCGAGAACGCGCCGACCGCCGCGGGCGTCGGCAAGCTGGTCGACGCGGTCTTGGCCCAGAGCGGCACGTGAGCGACCGCGCGCTGCGCACCACCGGCCTCGTGCTCACCGTGCTCGGGATCGGCGTGGCGGGCTACCTCGTGTACGTGCACTACGCCGGCATCGAGCCGGTGTGCAACATCGCCCACGGCTGCCACAAGGTGCAGACCTCGAAGTACGCCGAGCTGGCCGGCGTGCCGGTCGCGCTGCTGGGGCTCATCGGCTACGTGACGATCTTCCTGACCCTGCTCGTGCGCTCCGAGGCGGCGCGGATGCTGGCGGCCCTCGTCGCGCTCGTCGGCTTCGGCTTCTCGGCGTATCTGACCTACCGCGAGCTGTTCACGATCGACGCGATCTGCCAGTGGTGCGTCGCCAGCGCGATCCTGATGACCGGCCTGGCGGTCGTCTGCACCTGGCGCGTGCTGACCGGCGTGCCGGCGCCGCGCTCCCTCGCATGACCCGGCGGCTCGCCGTGCTCGCGACCCTGTTCGGCGGGGCGGCGGCGATCGTCGCTGTGGCGATCGCGATCTCCAGCGGCGGCGCCGACCCGCAGCGGCGCACGCCGGCGGCGCGCGACGTCACCAGCATCGTGCGCGGGATCCCGCAGAACGGGCTCGTGCTCGGCGACCCGCGCGCGCCGGTCCTGCTCGTGGAGTTCGCCGACGCGCAGTGCCCGTTCTGCCGCGAGTTCGCCGTCAAGACGTGGCCGGCGATCGTCCAGAAGTACGTGCGGACCGGCAAGGTCCGCATGGAGCTGCGGCTCGTCGACTTCCTCGGCAAGGACTCCACCCGCGCGGCGCGGGCGCTGCTCGGCGCCGGCCAGCAGAACCGCATGTGGGACGCGTCGGCGCGCTTCTACGACGTGCAGGGCGCCGAGAACAGCGGGTACGTCACCGACCAGTTCCTGCGCGACGTCCTCGGGGGCGTCGACGGGCTCGACGTCGACCAGGTGATGGTCGACCGGCACGGGTCGCGCGTCGCCGAGGAGCTCGGCGCCGTCAAGTCCATGCAGAGCCGCTACGGCGTCACGGCGACGCCGACGCTGCTGATCGGCTCCGACGACGGCGATCTGCACGTCTTCACCGACGGCGTGGTCAGCCCACAGCAGCTCGGCCAGGCGCTGGACGCCGCGCTGCTCGAGCACATCTGAACCGCCCACGGACCCTACGTAGGGTGCTACCCTACGTCGCGCCGTGCTGAAGAAGACCAGCATCTACCTCGACGAAGAGCTCGACCACGGGCTCGCCCGTCGCGCGGCCGACGAGGGCATCACGAAGGCGGAGTTCATCCGCCGGACGCTGGCGGCCGCCGTCCAGCGCCCGCAGCGCACGCGGCCCGAGGCCGTCGGCTTCGAGGACCGCCGCTGATGGCGGTCATCGTCGACCCCGACTTCGTCCTCGCCCTCGCCCGGCGGCGCCACCCGCGCCACCCGGACGCCGTCGCGCTCGTCGCGACGCTCGACGAGGATCTGGTGACCTCGCCGCTGGCGGTCGCCGACATCGACCGCGCGATCGCCGACGCGGCCGGCGACGAGGCCCGCAGCGCGGTCCGCCGCGACTTCGAGCGCGGCGCGTACGCCGTGCGCTGGTGGGCCGACGCGCTGAAGGAGACGCTCGCCATCGGCCAGCGCCATCCCGAAGTCGGGCTGACCACCGCGTCGCTCGTCGCGCTCGCAGCGCGCGTCAACACCCGCCGCATCGCCACCTTCGACGAGCAGTTCCGAACATTGACCACGCCGGACGGGGAGGCCTTCGTGGTGCTCCCCGCCGACCGCTGAGATAGGACCCCAACATGCATTCCGATCACCCGGACAGCTTCGACTCCCGCGGCACGCTCAAGGTCGGCGACCGTGAGGTCGAGATCTTCCGGCTCGAGGCGCTGCAGTCGCGCTTCGACGTCGCGCGCCTCCCGTTCTCCCTGAAGATCCTGCTCGAGAACCTCCTGCGCACCGAGGGCAACGGCGCGGTCGACGCGGCCGACATCGAGGCGCTCGCGACGTGGGACGCCAAGGCCGATCCCAGCAAGGAGATCGCCTTCACGCCCGCGCGCGTGGTCATGCAGGACTTCACCGGCGTGCCGGCCGTCGTCGACCTCGCCGCGATGCGCGACGCCATGGCCGACCTCGGCGGCGACCCCGCCAAGATCGAACCGCTGGTTCCCGCCGAGCTGGTCATCGACCACTCCGTCCAGGTCGACGAGTTCGGCACCCGCACCGCGTTCGCGTTCAACGCCGAGCGCGAGTTCGAGCGCAACCGCGAGCGCTACGAGTTCCTCAAGTGGGGCCAGGACGCGTTCGAGACGTTCAAGGTCGTCCCGCCGGACACCGGCATCGTCCACCAGGTCAACCTGGAGTACCTGGCCCGCGTCGTCTTCGTCGACGACAAGACCCGGCGCGCCTACCCGGACACGCTGGTCGGCACCGACTCGCACACAACGATGATCAACGGCCTGGGCGTGCTGGGCTGGGGCGTCGGCGGCATCGAGGCCGAGGCCGCGATGCTCGGCCAGCCGATGTCGATGCTCATCCCGCAGGTCATCGGCTTCAAGCTGCACGGCGAGCTGCCCGAGGGCGCGACCGCCACCGACCTCGTGCTCACGGTCACCGAGATCCTGCGCAAGAAGGGCGTCGTCGGCAAGTTCGTGGAGTTCTTCGGCCCCGGCGTGACGGCCTTGCCGCTGGCCGACCGCGCGACGATCGGCAACATGAGCCCCGAGTTCGGCTCGACCTGCGCGATCTTCCCGATCGACGCCGAGACGCTGCGCTACCTGGCGTTCACCGGTCGCCCGAAGGAGCTCATCGATCTCGTCGAGGCCTACGCCAAGACCCAGGGCCTCTGGCACGACGAGCACGCCGAGGAGCCCACCTACTCCGACGTCGTCGAGCTGGACCTGTCGACGGTCGAGCCGTCGCTGGCCGGCCCCAAGCGCCCGCAGGACCGCATCGCGTTGTCGGGCGCCAAGGAGGGCTTCCGCTCGGCGCTGGGCGAGCTGCTCGGCGAGGACCATGGCCAGGACGTCGCCCACGGCCACGACGAGGCGATCGCCGAGACGTTCCCGGCGTCCGACCCGCCGGCCAACGGGGCGCCCGGCCACGAGCCCGACCCGCACGAGCCGGAGCCGGCCCCGGCCGTCGCGGCCGGCACGGTGATCGCCGAGCGGTCGGCGAGCTCGGTCAAGGTCGAGATGGACGGCGAGACGTTCGACGTCGACCACGGCCACGTCGTCATCGCGGCGATCACCTCGTGTACCAACACCTCCAACCCGTCCGTCATGCTCGCCGCCGGCCTGCTGGCGCGCAACGCGGTCGCCCGCGGCCTGACGCGCGCGCCGTGGGTCAAGACGTCGCTGGCGCCGGGCTCGAAGGTCGTCACCGAGTACTACGAGCGCGCCGGGCTGACCGGTGACCTCGAGGCGCTCGGCTTCAACCTGGTCGGCTACGGCTGCACCACCTGCATCGGCAACAGCGGCCCGCTGCCCGACGAGATCTCCCAGGCCGTCAACGACGCCGACCTCGCGGTCGCGTCGGTGCTCTCGGGCAACCGCAACTTCGAGGGGCGCATCAACCCCGACGTCAAGATGAACTACCTGGCGTCGCCGCCGCTCGTCGTGGCCTACGCGATCGCCGGGACCATGGACATCGACCTGATCAACGAGCCGCTCGGCCTCGACGCCGACGGCGCCGGGGTCTACCTGAAGGACATCTGGCCCTCGACCGCCGAGATCGCCCGCACGGTCGAGGAGGCCGTGCAGTCCGACATGTTCCGCAAGTCCTACGGCGAGGTGTTCGAGGGCGACGAGAACTGGCGCGGCCTCGAGGTGCCCAGCGGCGACCGGTACGCGTGGGACGAGCGCTCCACCTACATCGCCAAGGCGCCCTACTTCGACGGCATGGATCCCGAGCCGTCGCCGGTGACCGACATCGAGAACGCGCGCGTGCTGGCCAAGCTCGGAGACTCGGTGACCACCGACCACATCTCGCCGGCCGGCGCGATCAAGAAGGACGGGCCCGCCGGCGCGTACCTGCAGTCGCGTGGCGTCGAGCCCCGGGAGTTCAACTCCTACGGGTCGCGACGAGGCAACCACGAGGTGATGATCCGCGGCACGTTCGCGAACATCCGCCTGCGCAACCAGCTGGCGCCAGGCACCGAAGGCGGGGTGACGCGGCACCTGGGTGGGTCGGGCGAGGTCGAGCAGACCTCGATCTTCGACGCGTCGCAGCGCTACATCGCCGACGGCGTCCCGCTCGTCGTGCTCGGCGGTCAGGAGTACGGCTCGGGCTCGTCGCGCGACTGGGCCGCCAAGGGCACCAACCTGCTCGGCGTCCGCGCGGTGATCGCCGAGAGCTTCGAGCGCATCCACCGCTCCAACCTCGTCGGCATGGGCGTGCTGCCGCTGCAGTACCCCGAGGGCGAGTCGGCCGCCTCATTGGGCCTGACCGGCGAGGAGGAGTTCACCATCACTGGGCTGGCCGAGCCGATGAACGCCGGCGAGCTGCCCCGCGCGGTGCAGGTCCGCGCCGGCGACATCTCCTTCTCCGCCCGCGTCCGGATCGACACGCCCAAGGAGGCGGACTACTTCCGCCACGGCGGGATCCTGCGTTACGTGCTGCGGCAGCTGGCGGCCGAGGCGGCGTAGCGGGGCGGGGTGGGCCTGTTGAGCGCGGTGTGACCGCGGTGAACGGGCCTACGGTGCTGCGGGTCGGTCGGTGCTCGACGGGTGGGCCTGTTGGGCGCGGTGTGACCGCGGTGAACGGGCCCACCGACCCTGGGGAGGACTTGCGCGGGGCGTCGACGATGTCGGCACGAAACCTCCGCCGGATCGTGACGGTGCGCGCGCCCCGTGTCTCGCGGGTTGCGACAAGGTCGTCGGGTGGGCCAGACGCACGAACCAGAACCGCGACGGCCGGCCCCGCCGGCGATCGATCTGGCGCTCGCCGAGCGTGCCGCAGCGCAGGAGGGCGTCGTCGCACTCGGGCAGATCCGCGATGCGGGACTGAGCGGCCGCGCCGCGCAGGAGCGCGCCGAGAGCGGCCGGCTGCATCGGCTCTTCGCCGGCGTCTACGCGGTCGGGCACCCTCGCGTCTCCGCGCCAGGTGCACGGGACGGCGCGCAACTTCCAGACGGACCGCCGTCGTGACAGCGTGCTGGCGGCGCAGGACTTCCAGACCTTGCGCTACACGTGGCAGCGGCTGCGCGCCGAGCCGGCGGCGATTGCCGCCGAATTGCGGCGCGTCCTGACGCTTCGCCGGCGACCCGCCGCCTGACCGTCGCCTGCGCGCCGCTCGCTTTCCCGTCCGCCACGCCCGCCCGGGCACCGCCCGCGCCGCCTCACGCCACCTGGGCCGCCTCGGACGACCCCGGGCCGCGCCCGGCGACGCGGATCGCGTCGAAGAGGACGTCGACGTCGACGGCCTTGTCGACGAGGCCGGACGCGCCGGCGGCCAGCGCCTCGCGTTCCAGCGCCGGTCCCGGATCGGCCGTGTAGAGCAGGATCGCCGGCGGCACCGGCTCGCTGCGCAGCGCGCGGCACAGCTCGACGCCATCCTCGGCCCCGAGGCGGTGGTCGAGGATCACGACGTCGGGCCGCGTGCGGCGCAGCAGGCGCCACATCGACTCGCCGTCCTCGGCGCCGCCGACGCAGCGGAAGCCGGGTTCGGCGCGCAGCACGGCCTCGAGGCCGGCTCGCAGGACGGGATGGTCGTCGACGACGAGTACGCGGATCATGGGAAGTGCTCGACCAGCAGGGTGACGGGCGGCGTGGGCGCTGTCGATACGGCTCCCCACACCCGTGCAACTCGCCAGGGGCGGCGAAGGTGACGCGCTTCGTGCCTACGCAGGGTACGCGTGGTGCCCGGGACCGCGCGCCGGATCGGCGCGTCGCAGCGTGCACGAGGGCAGTACTCTGGCCCATCCATGCCGCTTCCCGACGTCCTGCGTAGCCTGCTCACCGCGACCGGCCCGTCGGGCTACGAAGGCGCCCCGGCGCGGGCCTTCGCCGAGGCATGCACGCCGTTCGCCGACGTGGAGACCGACCTCATGGGCACGGTCACCGCCCGCGTGAAGGGCACCGGCGACGGCCCGACCGTCGCGATCGTGGGGCACATCGACGAGATCGGCCTGATCGTCACGCACATCGACGACAAGGGCTTCTTGAGCTTCATCGGCGTCGGCGGCTGGGACCCGGTCATCCTCGTCGGCCAGCGAGTCGAGCTCACCACGCAGGGCGGCACGATCCCCGGCGTGGTGGGCAAGAAGCCCATCCACCTCCTCAAGGAGGACGAGCGCAAGCGCGCCGCCGAGATGAAGGACCTGCACATCGACATCGGCGCCAAGGACGGCGACGAGGCCAAGGCGCTCGTGCGCATCGGCGACGTCGCGGTGATCGCCGGCGAGCCGCTCGAGCTGCCCAACGACCGGGTGATCTCGCGCGCGATGGACAACCGCCTCGGCTGCTACGTCGCCTACGAGGCGGCGCGCCTCGTGTCCGAGGCCGGCGGCGCGGCCGGCGACGTCGTCGCGGTCGCCGCGGTGCAGGAGGAGATCACCTTCGGGGGCGCGCGCACGTTCGCGCACGCGCTGCGCCCCGACGTCGCGCTGGTCGTCGACGTGACGCACGCCACCGACGCGCCGGGCATCGACGAGCGTGAGAACGGCACGCACCCCTTCGGCTCGGGCCCGGTCATCGAGCGCGGCTCGACGATGCACCCGAAGGTCTTCGAGCTGCTGCACGAGGCCGCCGAGGCGGACGAGATCCCGTTCACGCTTTCGGCGTCGGCCCGCTTCACCGGCACCGATGCCGACGCGATCCACGTCAGCCGCGGCGGCATCCCGACCGGCCTCATCGGCCTGCCGCTGCGCTACATGCACTCGCCGGTGGAGATGGTGCAGCTCGACGACGTCGCCAACGCGGCCAAGCTCGCGGCGGCGTTCGCGCGGCGCCTGACCAGCGGCGTCAGCTTCGCCCGCTAGAAGGTCGCGGCGAGGGCGCGCAGGCCGCGCGACACGCGGGCGCGCACGACGTCTTGGGACACGCCGAGCTCGGCGGCGAGGTCGTCGTACTCCCGCTCCTCGACGATGCGCTGCGTGACCGCGTAGGCGGTCTGCGGGCTGAGCCCGGAGATGGCGTGGCGCACGCGCCGGCGCAGCTCGGGCAGGCCCGCGAGCTCCTCGATGCGCTCCAGCTCGGCCTGGCCGAGCGACGGCGGATCCATGCCGACCTGCTCGAGCGCCTTGCGCTCGGCGACGCCGCGGCGCCAGTAGTGCGACAGCTGGCTGCGCGCGATCGCGAAGAGCCAGCCCTCGGCCTCCGCGTTGGTGGTGCCGCGGAACTGCTGGCGGCGCTGGAGCGCGACGGCGAACGTCTCGCCGGTCAGGTCGAGCGCCACCTCGGCGTTGAGGGTGCGCCGCGTGAAGTAGACCACCAGGCGCTGGACGGTCGCGACGTAGAACTCCTGAAAGGCGTCGAGGTCCTCGGCGCTGCGGCCCAGCGCGGTGGCTCGCGCAGGCGCCGGCTCCGGCCGATCCCTAGCCGCTCTCATCCCCGATCTCATCCCTGGCGCAAGCCTCTCAGATCTTGAAGGCACGAGCAACGCTGACGGCTTGACGGCATGGTCTACGTTCTAGATGCGTGCTTCTGCTCTTCGACATCGACGGCACCCTGCTCCTCAAGGCCTCGCGGGACCACGCGGCGGCGCTGCACGCCGCGCTGAAGCGCGTGCACGGCATCGACATCCCGGCCGGCAAGGTGGAGGCCGCGGGCCGCACCGACCTCGCGATCGCCCGGACGATCCTGACGCTGGCCGGCGTGCCCGCCGAGCGGATCGACGACCGCGTAGGCGACGTGCGCGCCGTGACCTGCGTCGAGTACGCGCGTCGCTGCCCCGCCGACTTCTCCGACCACCTGGCGCCGCAGGTCGCCAAGGTGCTCGACGCGCTCGACGCGCGCGACGGCCTCCAGCTCGCGCTCGTGACCGGCAACCTCGAGCCGGTCGCGCGGCTGAAGGTCGACCGCGCCGGCATCGGCCACCACTTCCCCAAGGGCCAGGGCGCCTACGGCTCCGACGACGAGGACCGCGCGGCGCTGCCCGCGCTGGCCCGCGCGCGCGCCGGGACGCTCGACGAGCCCTACTCGCGCGAGCGCACGGTCGTCATCGGCGACACGCCGCGCGACATCGCGTGCGCGCGTGCAGACGGGGTGCACGTGATCGCGGTCGCCACCGGGCCCTACAAGCCGTCGGAGCTGCGCGGCGCCGACGCGGTGTGCGCGCACATGGGCGAGGTTCCCGCCGCGCTGGCAGCGCTCGACGCGCGCCCGGGCCTGGGAGCGGCCTAGGAGCGTGGGTCCCTACCCGCCGCGGGTTTCGCCCCCTGGGCGAAGACCCGCAAGGGAACCTGGCCCTCTGGGCCAGTGTTCCCCTAGCGCTCGCTACGTGCGCGTCAGCTTCTTGTAGGTGATGCGGTGCGGGCGGTCGGCCTCGTCGCCGAGCGTCGCGTGCCGCCACTCCTCGTAGGCCTCGAAGTTGCCCTCGAACCACGTGACCTTCGAGTCGCCCTCGAACGCCAGGACGTGCGTCGCGACGCGGTCCAGGAACCAGCGATCGTGGGAGATGACCACCGCGCAGCCGGCGTAGTTGAGCAGCGCCTCTTCGAGGGCGCGCAGCGTGTCGGTGTCCAGGTCGTTGGTCGGCTCGTCCAGCAGCAGCAGGTTGCCGCCGGTGCGCAGCAGCTTCGCCAGGTGGACGCGGTTGCGCTCACCGCCCGACAGCATCTTGACCTTCTTCTGCTGCTCGGCCTTCTTGAAGTTGAAGCCCGAGGTGTAGGCGCGCGAGTTCATGACGCGCTCGCCGACCTTGATCTGCTCCAGCCCGCCCGAGATCTCCTCCCAGACCGACTTCTCCGGGTCCAGCGAGTCGCGGCTCTGGTCGACGTAGGAGAGCTGCACCGTGTCGCCGACGCGCAGGGCGCCCTCGTCGGGATCCTCCTGGCCGGCGATCATCTTGAACAGCGTGGTCTTGCCCGCGCCGTTGGGCCCGATGACGCCGACGATGCCGCCCGGCGGCAGGTCGAACTCGAGGTCGTCGATGAGCAGCTTGTCGCCGAAGCCCTTGCGGAGCCTGTCGGCCTGCACGACGACGTTGCCGAGATGCGTCGCGACCGGGATGTGGATCTGGACGTCGTCGAGCTTGATGTTCTTCTCTTCGGCGACCAGGGCCTCGTAGTTGGAGACGCGCGCCTTCTGCTTGGTCTGGCGGCCCTTGGGGTTCTTGCGCACCCACTCGAGCTCGGCCTTGATGACGCGCTCCTTGGCCAGGTCGCGCCGGTCCTGCATCTCCAGGCGCTTCTCCTTCTGCGCCAGCCAGGAGGTGTAGTTGCCCTCGTACGGGATGCCGCGGCCGCGGTCCAGCTCGAGGATCCAGCCGGCGACGTTGTCGAGGAAGTAGCGATCGTGGGTCACCGCGACCACCGCGCCCTTGTAGTCGGCCAGGTAGCGCTCCAGCCAGCCCACCGACTCCGCGTCGAGGTGGTTGGTCGGCTCGTCGAGGAGCAGCAGGTCGGGGGCGCTGAGCAGCAGCCGGCAGAGCGCGATGCGCCGGCGCTCGCCGCCCGAGAGCGTGGTGACGTCGGCGTCGGACGGCGGGCAGCGCAGCGCGTCCATCGCGTAGTCGATCGTCGTGTCGAGGTTCCAGCCGTCGGCCGCGTCGATCTTGGCCTGCAGCTCGGCGAACTCGTCGGCGGTCTCGTCGGAGTAGTTCATGGACAGCTCGTTGAAGCGGTCCATCAGCGCCTTGGTCTCGGCGACGCCGTCGAGCACGTTCTCGCGCGCGGTCTTGGTGGGATCGAGCTGGGGCTCCTGCTCGAGCATGCCCACCGTCGCGCCGGGGGCGAGCATCGCCTCGCCGCTGCGGAAGTCGGTGTCGATCCCCGCCATGATCTTGAGCAGCGTCGACTTGCCGGCGCCGTTGTAGCCGAGCACGCCGATCTTCGCGCCGGCGAGGAACGACAGCGAGACGTCGTTGAGGATCGGCTTCTCGGGGCCGTAGGCCTTCGTGAGCCGCTGCATCTGGAAGATGTACTGGGGCGCCATGTCCCTCCAGGATAGGAGGCCTACGCGCGCGGTTGCGCGCCGGCGAACCAGGAGTGCCCGACGAACACCGGCTCGGGGACCAGCGCGACCCCGAAGGCCGCCTGCACCCCGTCGGCGATCTCGTGCGCCAGCGCCACCAGGCCGGCCGTCGTCCCGTGGCCGCGGTTGGTCAGCGCGAGGACGTGCTTGGTCGAGATGGCGATGCCGGCGGGGTCGCCGTGCCCGCGCGCGAACCCCGCGCGCTCGATGAGCCAGGCCGCCGACGACTTCGTCCGGCCGCCGGGCTCCGGGAAGGCGGGCGGTCGGGCCGCGGGTCCGAGGCGCTCGGCGACCCGGGCTTCCAGCGCGGCGAACTCGGGCCGCGTGAGGATCGGGTTGGTGAAGAACGAGCCGGCGCTGGCGGTGTCGGCATCGGCGGCGTCCAGGACCATGCCCTTGCCCCGGCGCAGGCCGAGCACGGCCTCGTGGACGGCGCGCAGCGGCGCGGTCTCGCCGACCTCGACGCCGAGCGTGCGCGCCAGCTCGGCGTAGCGGATGGGCCGCGAGCGCTCGCCCGGCGCGAGCGCGAAGCTCACGCGCAGGACCACCCAGCGGCCGGGCTCGCGCTTGAACGCGCTGGAGCGGTAGGCGAAGCCGCAGTCCTCCGGCGCCAGGTCGCCGACCACACCGGTGGAGCGATCCAGCGCACGGACCGACACGATGGTCTCGCTGACGTCCTGGCCGTAGGCGCCGACGTTCTGGATCGGCGTCGCGCCGACCGAGCCGGGGATGCCGGCCAGGCACTCGATCCCGGCGAGGCCGTCGGCGACGCAGCGCGCCACGAACGCGTCCCACGGCTCGCCGGCGGCCACGTGGAGCACGTCGCCCTCGCGCGCGATGCCGCGCGTCGCGACGTGGACGACCGTGCCGTCGAAGCCCTCGTCGGCGACGACGAGGTTCGAGCCGCCCGCCAGCAGCAGCAGCGGCTCGCCCGCCGACGTGCGCTCGCAGACGACGGCCAGCAGCGCCGCCTCGTCGGTCGCCTCGACCAGCTCGGTGGCGGGGCCGCCCAGGCGCAGCGTGGTGTAGCCGGAGAGATCCAAGGGCTAGGAGCCTATGTGGTGGGCCGATACCCTCAAAGGTCGTGCCGCAGGTCCTCGACATCGAACAGGCCTTGCTCCTCCTGGAGCTGGAGCCGCCCTTCGAGATGCGCGACGTGCAGCTCGCGCGCCGTCGCCAGGCGAAGGTCTGGCATCCCGACCTCGCCCCGCCGGGCAAGCAGCTCGAGCACGAGCGCCACCTCAAGGCCATCAACGAGGCCGCCGACCAGCTCGAGAACCTCGCGGAGGGCTCGCGCGGCGGGAAGGTGTCGCGCAACGCCGTCAAGGTCAGCGCCGCGGCGGCCCGTGCCGCGCGCGCCGAGGCCGGGCGCCGCAACTACGAGGAGGCACAGGCGCGCCAAGCCCACGCCGAGGAGACGCAGAAGCACGACCCGTTCGGCTCGCGCGTGCCCGACCACTCGGTCGTCCACCGCTACGCGCGCTGCCTGTCCTATCCCGAGTGGGGCGTCGGCGAGGTCGCGGGCATCTACTTCACCGGCGGCGGCGACGACATCCAGCAGTGGGCGCGCGTGCGCTTCAACCCCGGCGTGCGCACCGTGCCGGCCGGGTCACTGCAGTTCGTGGACTTCTCGAAGCCCGACCCGGGCCACGAGCGGGTGCAGCGGTTCATGACCGCCGCGCAGCACGCGATGGTCGAGGGCGACTACCCGCTGGCCGCCAAGCGCCTGGTCTACGCCCGCGACGCCGAGCCGTCCAACGTGTCGGTCCTGCGCCTGCTCACGCTGGCCTTCTGGCAGGCCGGCGAGCTGACCGCCGCGGGCCGCGCGGTGCGCGACTGGGCGCGCGCGGACCCGACGCGCCCGGCGGCGCAGCGCTACGCGTCGCGCATCTACGAGGACATGCGCGCCTACGACCTGGCCGCCGAGGCCGCGCTGCGCTCCGCCCAGCTCGGCCCCGCCGACGCCGGCGCGTGGGAGCGCGTCGGCCGCCTCCGGCTGCGGCTGTTCGACCGCGAGGGCGCGCTCGACGCCCTCGGCCAGGCCCGCCGCCTGGGCCCGAGCGTCGAAGGACTGCTCGACCTCGCGCTCGCCCACCACCTCGGCGGCGACCTGGGCGGCGAGGTCACCGCCACCGAGCAGGCGACGCTCCTGGATCCCCAGCACCCTGCGGCGTGGTCGCGCTACGCCCACGCGCTGGCGCGGACCGACCGCGTGAGCGATGCGATCGCCGCCTCGGAGCGCGCCCTGCGGTCCGCGCCCGACGACGAGGAGGTCCGCGAGCTGCTCCTGCGCCTCCACGCTGCCCAGCCGCGCGTGCTCCCCGCCGCATGACGACGCCCGAGCCGGCATGACCGTCGTCGCCTGGCTGGCCGACGACGAGGCCGGTCGCGAGGCCTACGGCGTGGTGACCGGTGGGAACGGCCGCAGCGCGATCGGCGCGATCCCCGGCGTGGTGCTCGTCGACGAGCCGACGCCCGAGGTGCAGTTCGCGGCGCCGGCGTGGGGCGTGGAGATCGATCCCGCGCAGATGCCGGCGCTCGAGGTCGTTCAGCTGCGCTCGGCCGGCGTGGACTGGATCGTCGACAAGATCCCCGCCTCGATCACGCTGTGCAGCGCCCGCGGCACGCGCGACGCGGCGATGGCCGAGTGGACGGTCGCGGCGCTGCTGGCCGACGTCAAGCGCGTGCGGCCGTTCGCCGAGGCGCAGGCGGCGCGGCGGTGGGAGCGGCTGGACATCTCCGACCTGCGCGGCCTGCGCGTGCTGCTGCTCGGCCACGGGTCGATCGGGCGCGAGACGGAGCGGCTGCTGGCGCCGTTCGGGTGCGACGTGCGCGGCGTGGCGCGCCGCCCGCGCGACGGCGTTGCGGGGCTCGACGAGCTGGGCGCGCTGCTGCCGTGGGCGGATGCGGTGGTCAACCTGCTGCCGCTGACGGCCGCCACGCGCGGGATGGTCGACGCCGAGCGGCTGAGGTCGATGCGCGACGGTGCGCTGTACGTCAGCGCGGGGCGCGGCGCGACGACCGACACGTACGCCTTGCTCGCCGAGCTGCAGTCCGGCCGGCTGCGCGCGGTGCTCGACGTCGTCGATCCCGAGCCGCTCCCGGCCGACCATCCGCTGTGGTGCGCCCCCGGCGTGCTGCTCAGCCCGCACGTGGCCGGCGACACGCCGGGCGGCGACCGCGCGGCGTGGGTGCTCGTCGGCGAGCAGCTCGGGCGGTTCGCCCGCGGCGAGCCGCTGCGCAACGTCGTCGCCGAGGGCTACTGAGCATGAGCACCGGCGCCGAGCTGCTGGTCGCCGGCCTGGAGCGCGCCGGCGTCCGCGTGGTCTTCGGGCTGCCGGGCGTGCACAACCTGCCGGCCTGGGAGGCGCTGCGGCGCTCGCCGATCCGGCTGGTCGGCGTGCGCCACGAGCAGGCCGCGGTCTACGCGGCCGACGGGTACGCGCGCGCCACCGGCGAGGTCGGCGTCGCGCTCGTGACGACCGGTCCCGGTGCGGCGAACACGCTCGGCGCGACGGGGGAGGCGTGGGCGTCGCGGTCGCCGGTCGTGGTGATCGCCACCGACATCCCGACGACGCTCAAGCGCCGCGGCGTCGTCGGCGGTGCGCTGCACGAGGCCTCCGACCAGCGCGCGCTGTTCGCGCCGGTTACCAAGGGGACCTACCGGCTCGACGATCCCGGCGAGATCGAGACGGCGGTGGCGGAGGCGCTCGCCGTGCCGCGCCGGCCGGTGTTCGTGGAGATCCCGACCGACCGGTTGTCGGGCGACGTGGCGCGCTGGGACATCGTCGAGTTCGGGCCCGAGGTCGTCGAGGACCCGCCCGACGTCAGCGGCGCGCTGGAGGTGCTGGCCGAGAGCTGGAAGCCCGTGATCTGGGCGGGCGGCGGCGCGGTCGACGCCGGGCCGGAGGTCATCGTGCTGGCCGAGCGGCTCGGCGCGCCGATCTTCACCACCTACTCGGCGCGCGGCCTCGTCGGCCACCACCCGCTGGCCATCGGCCTGCCGCCGCACCTGCCCGAGGCG
The DNA here is from genome assembly GCF_035318805.1 of Baekduia sp. Classification (GTDB taxonomy): domain Bacteria; phylum Actinomycetota; class Thermoleophilia; order Solirubrobacterales; family Solirubrobacteraceae; genus Baekduia. Next base: position 22,935 of record NZ_DATHDY010000073.1, on the reverse strand, counting down.
GGCGCGATCTGGGAGCAGGCCGACGTCGTGCTCGCCCTCGGCAGCGACCTCGACGGCATGTCCACCATGAACTGGCGGCTGCCGCGCCCGCACCGGCTGATCGCGGTCAACGTCGACGGCGCCGACGCGCGCAAGAACTACCTGCCCGACGTGCTGGTGGAGGCCGACGCGGCGCAGGGTGCGCGGGCCATGGCGGCCGGGCTCCCGCCCGGGCCGCTGTCCTGGGTGGACCTCGACGCCGTGCGCGCCGCCGCGCTGGCGCGCCTGCGCGAGGAGCACCCGGACGAGCTGGCCTTCCTCGACGGGTTCGCCCGCGCCGTGCCCCCGGAGACGCACGTCGTGGCCGACATGTGCATCCCGGGCTACTGGCTGGCGGCCCTCCACGCGCCCGCGGCGGCCCGCCGCTTCCAGTACCCGATGGGGTGGGGGACGCTGGGCTACGCGTTCCCCGCCGCGCTCGGCGCCGCCGCGGCCGGCCCGACGGTGTCGGTCTCGGGCGACGGCGGCTTCCTCTTCGCCTGCGGCGAGCTGGCGACGGCCAAGCAGGAGCGCCTGCCGCTGACGGTGGTGGTGGTCGACGACGGCGGCTATGGGATGCTGCGCTACGACCAGCGCCACAGCGGCGTGCAGACCTACGGCGTCGACCTCGTGACGCCGGACTTCGCGATGCTCGCCGAGTCCTTCGGGATCCGCGCGCAGTCCGTCGACGGCCTCGGCGACGCGTTCGCCGACGCGCTGGCCGCGCAGGTCGCCGACCCCGAGCCGACGCTCCTCGTGGCCCAGGCGGCGCTCACGCCGCCGCCGACGACCTCGCCGCGCTGGTACCGCGAAGGCCCACCATCCTGGGCCGACCCGCTGACCGGCCTCGGCTGACTCCCACCCTCACAACGGGGCCAGGCCCCGCGACGAGGTGGCTCTTTCGTCGCTCGGATCTCGCCTACTGGCTCAGACGGAACTCAAGGTCGGCGTCGACGTCGTCGACATCCATCTGCGCCTTCTGCAGCTTGCCGGCGTAGTCCCAGTTCATCGACTGCCAGCGGGTGAACTGGTCGAGCACCCAGATGCCCGACTGGCGTGAGCCGTTGCCCGACCGGCCGTTGCCGCCGAACGGCAGGTGCGCCTCGGCGCCGGAGGTCGAGTTGTTGACCGACACCATCCCGGCGCTGACCCGCTCGCGGAAGCGCAGGGCGTTGACCGCGTCGCGCGTGTAGATGGCCGACGACAGCCCGTAGCCGTGGCCGTTGGCGAAGGCCATCGCCTCGTCGAAGTCGCCGAAGCGGGCGACGCCGACGAGCGGGCCGAACGTCTCGGTGTTGGCCAGCTCGTCGTCGATCCGCACGCCGCCGACGATCGTGGGGTGGACGTAGAGTCCGCGCTCCGGATCGCCGCCGACGAACCCGGCGCGCGGGTTGCCGGCCGTGATGCGCCCGATGCCGGTGGAGCCGCTGACCGTGTGGTGGTCGCGGATGAGCTTCAGGTGGTGGTCGACGAAGCGGTCCAGGAAGCGCTGGTGGATCATCGGCCCGTAGAGCACGTCCTGCGTCGGGTCGCCGATCGGCGCGTCCTGCACCGCGGCGGTCAGACGTGCCAGGAACTCGTCGTGCACCCGCTCGTGCACGATCGCGGTGCCCAGCGACGTGCAGCGCTGGCCGGCCGTGCCGAACCCGCCGAACAGCGCGCCCTCCACGGCGAGGTCGAGGTCCGCGTCGTCCATGACCACCATCGGGTTCTTGCCGCCCAGCTCCAGGCACGGGCTCTGCAGGTGGCGGCCGCAGAGCGCGCCGATCTCGCGCCCCACGGCGCTCGAGCCGGTGAACCCGACCTTGTCGACCAGGCCCGCCTCCAGCGCCTGCTCGAGACCCGCGAACGTCGTGGGCCCGTCGGCCTGCACCACGTTCAGCACGCCGGCGGGGAGGCCGCCCGCCTGGAAGAGGTCGCCGAGCGCGCGGCCCAGCGCCGGCGTGTAGTCGGCCGGCTTCCACACGACCGCGTTGCCGCACAGCAGCGCCGGCACCAGGTACCACGACGGGACCGCGACCGGGAAGTTGCCGGCCGTCACGATCGCCGCGACGCCGACCGGCACACGGAAGGTGAACAGCTGCTTGTCGGGCATCTCGCTGGGCACGGTCTGGCCGTAGAGCCGCCGTCCCTCGCCGAGGAAGAAGTCGCAGGTGTCGACGATCTCCTGCACCTCCCCGAGCGCCTCGGGATACGGCTTGCCGATCTCGCGGGTGACCAGGCGGGCGAGCGCCTCCTTGTTGGCCTCGACGATCCGGCCGATCTGCTGGATGGCCCGGCCGCGGCGCGGAGCGGGCGTCGCGGCCCACGCCTTCTGGGCCTCGCGGGCCGCGGCGCAGGCGGCCACGAAGGCCGCTGCGTCGGCCGCGGGCGTCTCGAAGACGCGGTCGTCGAGGTCGGCCGGATTGGTGGAGACGAGGAGGCCGGGGGCGGACGGGGCGGCGTGGCCGATGACGGACATGGCGGCCACGCTACCGCGTCCAAAGGTGTCCGGATTCGTACAAATCCGGGTCAAGGTAACCGGGCGGTACTCCGATCTGTGGGACGACCCCGGTGTCCTCCCCTGCCATGAGACTGCTCAAGACCCTTCCCCTCGCCGCCACGCTCGCCGCCCTTGCCGCACTGCTCGTGCCGGTCGCCGCGCAGTCCGCCAGCCCTGGCGTCAACATCGCCGGCGCCCCGACGCCCGACCGCGTGAGCGAGGCCATCGCCACCGGCGCCAAGCAGGTCCGCATCTTCGCCCTGTGGAAGGACTTCGAGCCCAACGCGCGCGGCGAGTATCCCTCCAACGAGGTCAACCTCGCCAACACGACCAAGGTCTACGACGACGCGATCAAGCAGCTCAACGCGTCCGGTGTCAAGCCGCTGTTCGTCGTCACCGAGGCGCCGGCGTGGGCCAACGGGTCGTCCGACGTCCACGTCCCGCCCAGCGATCCGGCGGACTTCGCCGACTTCCTCAAGCGCTTCGCCGCCCACAACAAGGCCGTCGGCCCCGTCGCCGGCTACGAGGTGTGGAACGAGCCCGACGAGAACGTCTTCTGGCACCCGGGCCCGGACGCGACCAAGTACACCGCCATGCTCAAGGCCGCCTACGCGGGCATCAAGGCCGGCGACCCGAGCGCGACCGTCGTGGCCGGCCCGATGACCGGCAACGACTACAGCTGGCTCGAGAACCTCTACACGGCCGGCGCGCAGGGCTCGTTCGACGTCGTCGCCGTGCACACCGACACGTCGTGCCTGGACCGCGGCCCCGACGAGTTCTACCGCGAGAACGGCAACCTCGCGCGCTTCACCTTCCTGGGCTACCGGACGGTGCACGACACCATGGCCGCCCACGGCGACGGCGGCAAGCCGATCTGGATGAGCGAGCTGGGCTGGTCGTCGACCAACGGCGGCCCGACGTCCTGCACCCGCGGCATGTGGACCGGGCAGAAGCCGTCGGGCGTCAACGAGGCCAACCAGGCGGCGTTCCTCGCCAAGGCGTACAGCTGCCTGGCCAACGACCCATACGTCACGCAGGCCGACTGGTTCACGATGCGCGACACGACCACCGAATCGGTCGACGAGCTCAACCACTACGGACTCCTGCGCGTCGACGGCTCGCCGAAGCCCGCGCTGAGCGCGTTCCGGGCGGTCGCGCAGGCCGGCGGCGGCTCGGCCGGACCGTGCGGCGACTTCGACGGACCGTCGATCCGCATCGTCAAGCCGGTGCCCGGTCAGCAGTTCGTCGACAAGCTCGACCTCTCTGCAGCCGCCAGCGACGGCGGCGTGGGCATCGCCCGCATCACCTTCGCGTTCGACGGCGGCCAGGAGATCCGCAACTACACGGACGGCCTCGTCAACGACACGCCGGTCGGCCTCGCGCCGTGGCAGGGCTCCGGCAAGCTGCCCCTCGGCCCGCACACCGTCGAGGTCACCGCGCTGGACAAGAACGGCAACACGACCGTGCAGACCGTGTCGGTGACCAAGGTCGCCAAGCTCGCCTCGACGCTGACGCCGGCGTTCAAGCTGAAGACCAGGAAGGTCAAGTGCAAGAAGCGCGTCTGCTCGGTGGCGGGCTCGCTCTCGCGCGGCGCCAGCAAGTCTGTGGGCGCGCTGCCCTCGCTGGGCGGCAAGGTCGCCGTCGAGTGGCAGTTCCGCAACAAGAAGGGCAAGTGGCGCAAGCTCGTCGGCGGCCTGAAGCCCGCCAACAAGCCCTTCACCTTCAAGGCCAAGTTGAAGCTCAAGGGCAAGTGGCGCGTGCGGCTGGTCTACCAGGGCCAGGCGCCCTACAAGAAGACCGCCTCCAAGTTCCTGACCTTCACGGTCAAGTAGCTCCGGGCAGGGTCTCGGGACGAGCGCGGCGGGGGAGCCCGGTAGCTTCCCCGCCATGTCGTCGTCTGCCGTAGTCGTGGGTGCCGGGGTACTCGGCTCCTCTCTCGCCGACCGCCTCGCCCGCTCGGGCTGGGACGTCACGCACGTCGAGCGCCTCGCGCCCGGCCACGTGCGGTCCGGCAGCGGCGACGAGTCGCGGCTCATCCGCTCCTCGCACGGCGCCGACGAGCTGCACGCCCGCATGGCGCGGCGCGCGCTGGAGCTGTGGCGCGAGCTCGATCCGCGGCTGGTCGTGCCGTCGGGCCTCGCGTGGTTCGCGCGCGAGCCGGACGGCTGGGAGGCGGCGAGCGAGCGGACCCTGAAGGCGCTCGGCATCCCGGTGGAGCGCGTCGATCCCGCCGACCTGTTCCCGTCGGTCAACGACGACGACCTGGCCTTCACGCTCTACGAGCCCGAGGCCGGGATCCTGTGGGCGCGCGACGGCGTGCGCGCACTGGCCGACCGCGCGGTGCAGGCCGGCGCGCAGCGGATCACGGCGATCGCCCGGCCCGACGGCGAGCGCGTGGTGCTCGACGACGGCCGCGTGCTGGAGGCCGACCACGTGGTGTGGGCCTGCGGGGCGTGGATGGCCGAGCTGTTCGGCGACGTGCTGGACCTACGGATCACGCGAGCGGAGGTCTTCTACTTCGGCGGCGACGGCTCCTGGGCCACGCCGCGCGTGCCGGGCTGGGTCGACTTCGACGGCGCCGCCTACGGGCTGGGCGACCTCGACGGCCGCGGTGTGAAGGTCGGCCCCGACGACGAGGGCCCGGTCGTGGATCCGACCGCCGTAGAGCGCCAGGCCACGCCCGAGCGGCTGGCGGCGGCGCGGTCCTACCTCGCGCACCGCTTCCCGGCGCTGGCCGGCGCGCCGCTGGTCGGCAACCGCGTCTGCCAGTACGAGATGACCTCCGACGAGCGGTTCGTCGTCGCCCCGCACCCGGAGCACGGCGGCCGCGTCTGGCTGGTCGGCGGCGGCTCCGGCCACGCCTTCAAGCACGGCCCGGCGCTGGCCGAGCGGCTGGAGCGGTGGCTCACCGGGGCCGAGGCGCCCGAGGCGTGCTTCGCGATCGGCGACCGTCGCCGCGACGCCTCGATGCGCACGGCGGGCACGCGCCTCGCCGGGTAGGTCGAGTGTCCATAAGTCCGCACGCTGACACGGGCACTCAGGTCCCCCACCCAGCAGCCGATGACCTCCTCAGAAGGCAGGCAAGGATGCCCGGAACGGAAGCCAGCGCCCTTCGGGCACGGAATGCCGTCCGCCTGCCGGCCTCTGCATCCCTCCCGGGATGTAGGGGCCGCAGGCTCTCCTGCGGGTCGCGGACGCGCCTTACTCTGATGCTAAGGTAAGGACATGGATGTCGCTGCGAAGTTGACGAGCAAGGGGCAGATCACGGTTCCCAAGTCCGTTCGCGATGCGCTGGCGTTGCGTCCGGGGGACGAGGTGGTCTTCCGGGTCCACGGCGATCGTGCGGTCGTCGCCAAGACGCCGGACTTCCTCGAGTTGGCCGGGACGATCTCGGTGCCGGCGGGGCGCCAGGGGACGTCGTGGGACCGGGTGCTGCGTGAGACGCATCGCGAGCACGCCGAGTCGCGTCGCTGATCGCCTTCGTCGACACCAACGTCCTGATCCGGCACCTGACCGGCGATCCTCCGGCTCAAGCCCGCAGGGCGACGGCCGTGTTGCGAGACGCCGAGCACCTTCTGGTGACCGACGTGGTCTTCGCGGAGTGCGTCTTCGTCCTCGAATCGTTCTACGAAGCGCCGCGTGCGCAGGTGGCCACGACGATGCGGGCGCTGCTGGCGATGCCGACCGTGTCGGTCGCCGATCAGCCGGTGCTCCTGCGAGCGCTGGAGATCTACGAGGAACAGCGACTGCACTTCGCGGAGGCCCAGCTCGTCGCCGCAGCGGAGGCCAGCGGGGTCGGTCGCGTTCTGTCGTTCGATCGGGCGTTGAAGCGCGCGACGTCGATCGAGTGGTGGGAGCCCTGAGCCCGTCAGTCGGGGTCGGTGTCGATGCTGCTGCATGCCGACACGGGCGGCTGCAAGCCGCAGAACTGCAGTGTCTGACCGCCGCCAGGTCAGAGCGCGAGGTGGAGGCGTAGGGCGTCGCCGAGATCGGCCATGAGTCGTGGTGGGACGGTGGCGACGTGGCTGGTCAGGCGTTGGGAGTCGACGGATCGGACCTGCTCGGCGAGTGCCTTGGAGTCGGTGTGCAGACCGGTCTCCTCTGCGGGAAGCAGGATCTGAAACGGGTAGACGCGGCGCAGGTTGGAGGTCACCGGTACGACGGTGATGACGCCGCGGCCGAGGCGTTCGGCGGTGCTGTTGGCGGCGTCGTTGCTGACGATGACGGCGGGGCGTCGCTTGTTGGCTTCGGAGCCGCGAACCGGGTCGAGATCGACGAGCCACACCTGACCGCGCCTCATGCGGCGCCGTCACCCGCCGTAGCGTCCCAGGCGTCGGCTTCGCCGTCGCCCTCCCAGTCGGACCATGCCTCGGCGTAGCTTCCAGGCAAGGCGCTGACGCGCAACGCGCGAATCGCGACGTGCATCGCCGCCGAGCGCGAACCGAGGTCATGCTCGGCTGCGTAGGCGTCGAGGAAGGCGATGTCCTCGGCCGGAACGCTGACGCTGAGCTTCATACCGATAATGCTACCGCCGGTAGCACCAGGCGGGGATCGTCAGCCCGGCCCGACGGTGCGGAGACCGGCGAGTCGCGCGGCGGCGCCCTGACGATCGTCGTAGGTGACGAAAGCGTCGATCGGCAGCACCGTGACGGCCGAGGCGATGTGGATGGCGTCCAGGGCGCGCAGCATCGGTTCGGCGAGGGCGCCGGCGGCAAGCAGGAGCGCTCGATCGACGGGCAGCAGCGCGAGCGTCTGAACGACGTCGTCGGCGGCAGCCATGAGGGCGTCGAGCGGCAGCGCGGGATCCTCGGATGCGGCACGATGCACCGCGCGGGGCACCTCCGTGAGCACGAGCTCGCTGGAGATGATGTCGGCGCCGGCCAGGAAGGTGCCGAGCGCAGCGGTCTCGGACTCCTCGCAAACGAGCTTCACCAACGCCGACGCATCGGCGTAGAAGAGCGCCACCGGCTCAGCGGTCTCCGCGAATCTCGTTCAGTGCGTGGCTGAGAGCCGTCGGATCGCCGTCGAGCCGCAGTGGTGCGGGCAGGCTGCGGCGCGTGGGCCTGGAGACCCGGCCTTCGGCGATGAGGCGATCGAGTGTCTCGCCGGTCGTAGGCGGCGGACCGAGCTCTGCCACCGGCCGGTTGCGCTCGGTGACGACGAGCCGCTCGCCTTGTTCGACGAGCCGCAGGTAGCGGCTGAGGTTCTGGCGAAGCTCCGCGACTCCGACGGTCGTCATGTACATCAAGGTAGCAGGAGGATCTGGGCGGCCAACAGGCCCGCGAGCGCAGCGCGTCGTCCGAGCGCGGCCATGCGGGGTGCGTCGGAATCGTGGCGACATGCCGTCTCCTGCCACAGGGCTCGACTGAGCGGACCTGCTCCAGAGGGAGCCGAGCCTAGCCGGGCGAGGAGGCCGTCTTCCGTTGTGGGACACGGTCGTTCAGGATCTCGCGCCATGCGCTTCCTCCGCCTGGTGCTTGGGACTCTTGTGGTGCCTGCCGCCCTCGCCCTCGCGCCGTGCGCGGGTGCCGAGACGCTCGTCGCCGGGCCGGGCGCCATGCGCGCGCAGAAGCCGTGCAGTGTCGCGGCGCCGTGCCGGCTCTCCTATGCGGCGGGCGCCGCGACCGCGGCCGACGACGTGCAACTGCTCGACGGGACGTACCAGGGGCCGTCGACCGTGACGCAGGGGCGGGGACGCTCGGTCCCGCGCCGGGCGCCCATCCGGTGCTCGACCAGGCCTACGTGAGCTTCGGCGGGACCTTGGTTCATGACCTGCGGATGACCGGCCAGCTGAACCTCGGGACCGGCGTCGTGGCGCCGGTCGCCGAGCGGATGGTCGTCCACGCCGCTCTCGAGACCTTCACCGCGGTGAAGATCCAGACGGGCACGCTGCGCGACAGCGTCGCAACCAACGACCTCGCCGGCGGGGTTGCCGTCCTCGCCAGCGGCGTGGTCGCGCCAGCGGAGGTCATGACCGTCGAGAACGTGACTGCGATCGCGACGGGCGCCGACAGCACCGGCCTGCTCGCGCGGACCGACGGCCTCTATCCGGGCGACACGCTGCGGCCGACCGCCGTGGCGGTGCGCAACTCCATCATGCGCGGGACCGCGAACGACGTCGCGGCGTCGACCAGCGACTTCTTCACGCACCCCGGCCGGCTCGACCTCTCCGTCGCCACCTCGAACTTCCGCACGTCGTACGCCCACAACCTGGCGGGCGGCGCGCTCGTGCTCGGCGAGGGCAACCAGACCGGCGCCGGTCAGACCGACGCCGCCGCCGTCTTCGCGCCGGGCGATCCGGACTACCACCAGCGGCTCGGCTCGCCGACGATCGACGCCGGCGTCCCGGACCCCGCCACCGGGACCGGCGACATCGACGGCGACGCGCGCATCAGCGAGGGCGGACTCGACATCGGCGCTGACGAGATGCTCGCCGCGCCGGCGCTGACCGGGGTCGGCGCGACGGCGACGGCGACCGACGCGGCGTGGTTCACCGCCGCGGTCACGGGCGGCGGCACGCTGTCGGTGGCGTTCGAGGCCGGGCCGAGCGACGCCTACGGGACGGCCCTGCCGGCCACGCCCGACGGCGCGGGCGTGTTCGGCGCGCTGGGCGGTGGCTTCCCCGCCGGCGGCCTGTTGCACTACCGCGCGGTCGCGACCGCGACGAACGGCCCGCAGACGCGGACGACCTCCGGGCCCGACGCGGTGCTGCAGCTCCCCGGCGCGGCCGCGCCGCCGGTCTCGGACCCGCCCGCCCCACTCCCCGTGCCGCCCGCGATCGCGCCGGCGCCCCCGGTGAAGGCCGCATCGCCGGCGCCGCTCAAGGCCACGTCGATCATCAAGCTCCCCACGGGGTCCACGAAGACCTGCTCGAGCCGTCGCACGCTGACCCTCCGCCTCGCCGCGCCCGCAGGCACCAAGATCACCAAGGTGGTGGTCAAGGTCGCCGGGAAGGCCAAGACCTACAAGGGCAAGGACGTCAAGCCGAAGGTCGACCTCCGCGGCCTGCCCAAGGGCAAGTACTCGGTCAAGGTCTCGATCACGCTCGCCGACGGCCGGACGGCGACGTTGACCAAGGCCTACAAGACGTGCGCGGCGAAGAAGCGGGGCCGCGGGAAGTAGGGTCCCGATATGCGGCTGATCGTTGCGCGGTGCTCCATCGACTACACGGGTCGTCTGACGACCCACCTGCCCGAAGCCACCCGGCTCCTGATGATCAAGGCTGATGGGGGCGTGTCGGTCTGGCACGACGGTGGGTCATCTGTCAAGCCGCAGAACTGCCAGAGCTGACCGCTCGTCCAGATCGTCTAATCGGTCCGCTCAGCGCTGCCGTCGTCGCGGTGCACTTCGGAGAGCCGTGCCTCGATCTTGGCGATGTCGTGCTCGCTGGTCGCGGTGATCGCGCCGGTTCCCTCGGGGTCGGCCATCGCGCGCAGGAAGGCGCCAAGCTTGTTCGCGGGGAAGGCGTGGGTGTCAGGCGGCTCGGTCATCGGGCGTCCGGAGGCCACGGGACGACAGCTTTGAAAGCGTCGCACACGTCGGGGTGGAGGAAGCTGGGCATACGGTAGTCACCTGACTGGACGGCTCGACCAATTACGAGCGCGTATACGTTCGCGATCACTTCGTCGAACACCTGCATCTGACGATATCCGCCCGGGTAGTCGATCGCAGCACGCAGGCCCGGAGGGAGAAGGCCGAGGAGCCGAGGACCATCGCGCTTCGTCGTCGAGGACGCGCGTGTAGCGCTCAAGGCGTGACCGTATTCGTGCCAGGCGATGTTGTCGACGGCCCGTTGAACCGATGCCTGGTCGAGGTCGTGGACGTCAAGCGCGTGGCTGAGGAGGTCGCCGTTGTAGGCCACGACGCGCACGTCCGGAAGCCACACAGCGAGCGCATTGGCCAGATCGCCGGCCGTGGGCGGCGTCGCTTTCAACGTCTCGTAGAAGGCCTGGACGCCGTCGGGCCACCTGTTGACGACTGCATCCTGGACACCGATCTGCTCGAGAAGCGCCTTATGGGATCTCGGCAGTCGTCTGCGTGCGTCGCCGATCAGACGTTCAAGGTCCAGGGAGGCGGGAGAACCGCCTGCGCTGCGGCCGGGCACATGCTCGCGATTCTCCTCTGTGGGCCATTGTCCTGCGGGACGAGGGTGGCTCGTCCTTCGCCGCCCGGGGCCGGCAATCGACGGCAACGTCGCTGCGAGCGAGGGCGGGCGTCCCTTCCGCCCGGTACTCCGCGTAGCGTTCATCGCGATGCGCCTGATCGTTGCCCGCTGCTCCGTCGACTACACCGGCCGCCTCACGACCCACCTGCCCGAGGCCGTCCGGCTGCTCATGATCAAGAACGACGGGGGCGTTTCGATCTGGCATGACGGTGGGTCGTCGGTCAAGCCCCAGAACTGGATGACGCCGCCGACGGTCATCGAGACCGAGGGTGAGCCGATCGAGCGCATGGTCGTCCGCAAGCGTGCGGGCGCGACGGAGGACCGGCTGGACATCCGGATCGTCGAGGTCGTCTCCGACGTCACGCACGACATGGGCGAGGCCGCGGCGCTGGAGAAGGATGGCGTCGAGGCCCACCTGCAGGAGCTGCTGGCCGAGCAGCCGCACTGGTGTGGTGAGGGGTTCCGGCTCGTGCGCCGCGAGTGGCCGACCGACATCGGGCCCGTCGACCTCATGTGCCGCGACGAGCAGGACGGCTGGGTCGCCGTGGAGATCAAGCGCGTCGCGACGATCGACGCGGTCGAGCAGCTCACGCGCTACCTCCAGCGTCTGCGCGAGGATCCGGCGATGGCCGATTGCCAGGGCGTCCTGGCCGCCCAGCAGATCAAGCCGCAGGCGCGCGTGCTCGCGGAGTCGCGCGGCCTGCGCTGCGTCGAGGTCGACCTCGCCGTGCTGCGCGGCGAGCGCGAGCCCGACCTCACGCTGTTCATGGTCTGACCCGGTGGTGGCGACCTGATCGCGTCGCTCGCAAGCAGGTAGCGCAAGCGGCACGCAGCCGTGCCGGAAATGCCCGCGGGGCGGCGGCTTCATGAGAGGGTGCGCTCATGGAGCCGCTGAACGTGGGGTCGCGTCGCGTCAACCTGCTGGTGGCGTGCGCGCTTGCCGCGGCGCTCGGCCTCGGAGCGGGCCCGGCCCGCGCCGACGCCAAAGGCCTGACCGCCCGCGGCAGCGTCGAGCAGGTGCAGGTCACCGGCGCCGCCAAGGGGGCGCAGCTCACGCTGTTCAACCGGCGCGGCAAGCGTGTCGACGCGCAGCGCGCCGGGGCGCTCGGCGGGGTCGTGTTTCGCGAGGTCGCACCCGGGAGCGGCTACCGCGTGCGCACGCGCGCGGGCACCACCACGAAGCCCTTCGCCGTGCTCTCGCAGCGCTCGACGCCGCCGAGCACCAAGGCCTACGACCAGAAGCTCCCGGCCGGCGGCTACGGCTACGTCACCACGCGCGACGGCACGCAGCTGGCCATCGACGTCCACCTGCCGATCGGCGCGACCGGCTCGGGGCCGTTCCCCACGCTGGTCGAGTACTCGGGCTACGGGTACGCCAACCCGGCCGGCGGCGAGAGCTCGATCGCGACGATCGCCAACCTGCTCGGCTACGCGGTCGTCGACGTCAACATGCGCGGCACCGGCTGCTCCGGCGGCGCCTTCGACTACTTCGAACCGCTGCAGGGCCTCGACGGCTACGACGTGATCGAGACGGTCGCCCGCCAGCCCTGGGCGCTGCATCACAAGGTCGGCATGATGGGCATCTCCTACGGCGGGATCAGCCAGCTCTTCACCGCCGCCACCGCGCCGCCGAGCCTCGCGGCCATCACGCCGCTCAGCGTGATCGACAACACGGCGACGACGCTCTACCCCGGCGGCATCCTCAACTCGGGCTTCGCGCTCTCCTGGGCCAAGGACCGCGTGCACGACGCCAAGCCCGCGTCGAGGACCGGCGGCCAGGCGTGGGCGCTGAAGCGCATCCAGGAGGGCGACCAGACCTGCAAGGCCAACCAGGTCCTGCACGCCGCGGCCGTCGACCTGCTGAAGAAGACCCACGACAACCGCTACTACGTGCCGTCGGTCGCCGATCCGCTGGCGCCCGCCACGTTCGTGCACAAGATCAAGGTGCCGACCTACCTGGCGTGCCAGTGGACCGACGAGCAGACCGGCGGCCACTGCGCCACCCTCGCGTCGCGCTTCACCGGCACCACGCGCAAGTGGTTCACGTTCACCAACGGCACGCACATCGACTCGCTGGACCCCGCGACGTTCAACCGCTGGTACGACTTCCTCGAGCTCTACGTCGCGCGGCGCGCGCCCAACCTCGCGCCCGCGCTGAAGGCCGCGGCGCCGACGATCTTCGCGACGGCGATGGGCGTCCCCGGCGTCCAGCTGCCCGACGACCCGATCCAGGGCCGGGCCGGCTACGCCGACGCCAAGGCCGCCTTCGAGGCGCTGCCGCCCGTGCGCATCCTGTTCGACAACGGCGCGGGCGGCGCCACGGCGGGCGCGCCCGTCGCCGGCTTCGAGCAGTCCTTCGCGCGCTTCCCGCTCCCGGGTACCCGCGCGCAGTCGTGGTACCTCGGCGCCGGGGGCGCGCTGACCGACGCGGCGCCCGCGGGCGCCGGCGGCCGCGACGCGTTCACGTGGAGCAGGAGCGCGCGGCCGGCCACGAGCTTCACGGGCGACACAGCGGCGGGCGCGGGCGGGCTGTGGACCGCCGCGCCGCCGTACCGGTGGCTCCAGCCGCCCGCGGGCAGCGCGCTGTCCTACGTGTCGGCCCCGCTGAGCGCGAGCACGGCGGTCGTCGGCGCGGGCGCGCTCCAGGCATGGGTGAAGGCCAGCGCGCCGAGCGTCGACCTCCAGGTCACCGTCTCCGAGGTCCGGCCAGACGGCGCCGAGACCTTCGTGCAGGGCGGATGGCTGCGCGCCAGCCGCCGCAAGCTCGATCCCCGCAAGAGCACGCTGCTGGAGCCGGTGCCGAGCCTGACGCGGGCCGACGCGTCGCCGTTGCCCGCGGGCCGGTTCGCCGAGGTCAACGTGCCGCTGTACTACCAAGGGCACGTCTACCGCGCCGGGTCGAGCATCCGGATCACGATCAGCGCGCCCGGCGGCGACCAACCGGTGTGGGCCTTCGGAGACACGACGCCGGCGAAGGGCGCCGCGGCGGTCACCCTCGCCTACGCGAAGGGCACGCCCTCGCGCCTGATCCTGCCGGTGGTGCCGGGGATCGCCGTCCCGACGGCGCTGCCGCTCTGCCCGTCGCTGCGCGGCGAGCCGTGCCGCGCGTATGTGCCGTTCGCCAACCGCGCGGGGTGACCGGCGGCGCGGCTGCGCCACGACGCGGTTAGATTCCCCGCCATGTCCGAGGAGCAGCCCGCCGTCCTGACCGAGCGCCGCGACGGCGTCATGGTCATCACCATCAACCGCCCCGAGGTGCGCAACGCGGTCAACGCCGCGGTCGCCGAGGGCATCGCCGGCGCGCTCGACGAGCTCGACGGCGACGACGACCTCGCCGTCGGCATCCTCACCGGCGCGGGCGGGTTCTTCTGCGCCGGCATGGACCTGGGCGCGTTCGTCAAGGGCGAGTCGCCCTGGTTCGGCGATCGCGGCTTCGCGGGCATCGCCCAGCGCGGCGCGCGCAAGCCGCTGATCGCCGCGATCGAGGGCTTCGCCGTAGCCGGCGGGTTCGAGGTCGCGCTGGGCTGCGACCTGATCGTCGCCGCCGAGGGCGCCAAGATGGGCATTCCGGAGGTCAAGCGCTCGCTCGTCGCCGCGGGTGGCGCGCTGCTGCACCTGCCCAAGCGCATGCCCTACCACGTGGTCATGGAGCTGGCCCTGACCGGCGATCCGCTGCCGGCCGAGCGCTTCCACGAGTTCGGCGTCGTCAACCGGATCACGGGCAAGGGCGAGGCGCTCGACGCCGCACTGGAGCTCGCCGTGCGCATCGCCAAGAACGGGCCGCTGGCCGTCGCGGCCTCCAAGCAGATCGTCCAGCAGCAGTACGACTGGACGAGCTCCGACCAGTGGGACGCGCAGGGCGCGATCGGCGGCTCGGTCTTCGCCTCCGAGGACGCCAAGGAGGGCGCGACGGCGTTCAAGGAGAAGCGCGAGCCGGTCTGGCAGGGCCGCTGAGGACCGCGCGGCGCCGCGGGTCGCAGGACCGCCGGTCGAGCACGGTTCGGACCGGCCGTAGGAGCCACACGCCCATCCGGGTGGGCAACCTAGCGCCATGTCCATGCGGCCACCGCAGATCGTCGCGTTCGGCGGCGGAGGGTTCTCGATGGAGTCGGGCAACCCGCTCCTCGACGACTACGTGCTGGGAGCGACCGGCGCCGATCGGCCGCGCGTCTGCTTCGTCCCCACCGCCTCCGGCGACGCCGACCACTACGTCGTGCGCTTCTACCGGCGCTTCGCGGCGGTCGCCGACACCAGCCATGTGTCGCTCTTTCGCCGCGACAAGGGTGGAGGAGCCGTCGAGGGCGACCTCGAGGCGCACCTCCTCCAGCAGGACCTGATCTACGTCGGCGGCGGCAGCGTGCTGAGCCTGCTCGGCGCCTGGCGCGCGCACGGCGTCGACACGATCCTCAAGCGCGCGTGGCGCCGCGGCGTGACGCTCTGCGGCCTCTCGGCCGGGTCGCTGTGCTGGTTCTCGGAGGCGATCACCGCGTTCCACGGCCCGCCCGAGCCGGTGCGCGGCCTCGGGCTGCTGCCGCACTCCAACTGCGTGCACTACGACGGCGAGGCGCAGCGCGGCGAGGTCTACCGCCGGATGGTCGCCGAGGGGCGGATGCGCGAGGGCTATGCCGCCGAGGACGGCGCGGCGCTGCACTTCGAGGGGCGTGAGCTGCTGCGTGCCGTGTCGTCGCGGGCCACGGCGAGGGCCTACCGGATCTCCGCCGACGGCGAGCACCCGCTGGCCGTGCAGTACCTCGGCGAGCCCGCCGCCAGCCTGGCCGCCGTCGCGTGAGCGCTCGCCCGGCGCGATCTCCGACGATCCTCGCGATGGGCGGCGGCGGCTTCACGTCGACGCCCGGCGACCCGGCGCTGGACGAGCTCGTCCTCGAGCTGGCCGGCCGGCGCGAGCCGCGGATCCTCTTCCTCCCGACGGCGTCGGGAGACCCGAACGAGCAGATCGCCTCGTTCCACATGACCTACGGCAACCGCGCGGCGCTGGCGACGGTCCTGTCGCTGTTTCGCCGCCACGGCGACCCGCGCTCGCTGCGCGAGATCGTGCTCGCCCATGACGTCATCTACGTCGGCGGCGGGTCGATGCGCAACCTGCTGGCGATCTGGGCCGCCCACGGGATGGACGCGATCCTGCGCGAGGCGTGGGAGTCGGGCATCGTCCTCGCGGGCCTCAGCGCCGGCGCGATGTGCTGGTTCGAGGGCGGGTGCACCAAGTCGTTCGGCCCGCCGGAGCCCAACAGCGGGCTGGGCTTCCTGCCCGGGTCGCTGACCGTGCACGCTGACGGCGAGCCCGAGCGCCTGCCGGTCTTCCTGGAGGCCGTGCGCTCCGGGGAGCTTCCCGGCGGGTGGGCGGCCGACGACGGCGTCGGCCTGGTCTTCGAGGGCACCGAGCTGATCCGCGTGGTCAGCGCGCGCCCCGGCACGTCGGCGCTCCGGGTGGACGCGGTGAGCGGCGAGCTGGTGCGCACGCGGCTGCAGCCGGAGCTGCTGGGCGCCGGGCCGCTCGGCACGCGGCCGATGCCCGACGACATCAAGGAGCTGAGGAGGACGCGCTATGGCCGCGGCTGAGCCACCGTCAGGACCAACACGACCTGCAGCGCGAGGAGCCCGGGACACCGGCGTACGCAGCGGTCGCGAACCCTTGCCAGTGCCGGGACCCGTGACTCCAGCGGGAGCGGGGCGCCAGCCGGATGTTCCTCCCGGACGGCGAAGCCTGCACGGCGCGCCAGCTCCGCAGCGCTCGCGCGCGTGAAGAAGCGCAGGTGCGTGCGGTCGAAGAGGCCGAAGTCGGCATAGTCGAACCGGCCCCGCAGCAGCGCGCGGCGCGCCGTCCAGTGGGCGATGTTGGGCACCGAGATCACCGCGCGGCCTCCCGGGTCCAGCACCGTGCGCAGCCAGGACAGCACGGTCCAGGGGTCGCGCAGGTGCTCGAGCACGTCGGCGCAGATGATGGTGTCGACGCCGCCGGCGCCGGCGACGGCGCGCTCGACCTCCGCGCGGGTCCTCGCGTCCTCGAGGTCGCCGACGACGACCTCGCGGCACGCCGCGCGCGCCTGCTGCGCGGCGACCGGGTCGTACTCGACGCCCACGACGGTGCAGCCGCGGCGCGCCAGCTCCGCGGCGAGGTAGCCGGTCGCGCAGCCGACGTCGAGGACGCGGGCGTCGGCGGGCACCGCGTCGAGCACGAGGCGGTGGCTGGTCGCCAGGCCGTGCTCGGCGACGAGGGCCGCGTAGGGACCCGTGGTGGCGCTCACGTGGTCGCTCACTCGCCCGTGAGCGTGGCGATCAGGCGCCGCGCTCCGCCGCGGTCGCGGTGCTCGCCGAGGTAGATGCCCTGCCACGTGCCGAGCGCGAGGCGCCCGCCGGCGACCGGCAGCGTGAGCGAGAACCCCATCAACGAGGCCTTGACGTGCGCCGGCATGTCGTCGGCGCCCTCGTCGGTGTGCGTCCAGGCGAAGTCCTCGGGGACGGCGGCGTCGGCCCAGGTCTCGAAGTCGCGGCGCACGTCGGGCGAGGCGTTCTCGTTGAGCGTCAGCGACGCCGACGTGTGGAGGATGTGGAGATGCAGCAGGCCGACGCGCAGGCTCCCGATCTCGGGCAGCCGCTCGACGACCTCGCGCGTGATGAGGTGGAAGCCGCGGCGTCGCGGCTCCAGGGTGAGCTCACGCTGGGTCCACATCGCCGATCTCCGGGCGCTCGATGCCCTCGTCGTAGGGGACGGCGGAGTCGAGCCGGAAGAACAGCTTGAGCCCACTGCCGTCGGGCCGGCGCTCGGCCGGGCCGATCTTGCCCTCGTCGGGGTAGATGACGATGTCGGGCTGGCCGTGCGTGCTGACCGCGAGGAAGCGCAGGGTCTCGTCGGTGTCGTTGACGAGCTGGTGGGCGCCGTCGTCGCCGGGCGGGAGGCGGACGACGTCGCCGCGCTCCAGGCGCCGCCAGCCGTGCGGCGAGCGCAGCAGCGGCCGGCCGTCGAGGACGACCAGCACCTCCTCCTCGGCCAGGTGGAAGTGGTACGGGTACACGGCCTGGCCGGCGCCGACCTCCCAGAGGCTGAGGCCGAGCCGCTCGGTGCCGAGCTGGTGGCCGAGGCGGGCCCGTTGGGCGTGGAAGCCGTCGAGGGACTCACGCGGCTCGTCGAAGACGGGGTCGTAGATGTTGGGCATGGCGAGGTCGGCATGTTCACACGTCGTGCGGGATGCGTGCGACGCGCAGGTCGACGCGGGCGCCGAGGAACGGGACGCCTTCGGCCTCCAGGCGCTCGCGCTGGCGGTCGCCCTTGGCGAGCGAGCCGTCGGCCCGGACGACACGCCACCACGGGACGTCCTCGTCGGTGAGGCGCAGCACCGTGCCGGTGAAGCGCGGGGCGCCGGGGGAGACGTCGCCGTAGGTCCGGACGAACCCCTCGGGGATGGCGCGAATGCGCGAGAGCACCGCTTGATGGGATCCTGTGTCGATGGTCCGCCGAGGCACGTACTCGATCGTCGCACGCGACGACGACACCGGCGAGCTGGGCGCCGCCGTCCAGTCGCACTGGTTCTCCGTGGGCTCGATCGTCACATGGGCGCGGCCCGGGGTCGGGGCGGTCGTCACGCAGTCGATCGCCGAGCGCGCCTACGGCCCGAACCTGCTCGACGCGCTGCAGGGCGGCGCCGCCGCGTCCGCGGCCCTCGGCGGGCTGATCGCCGCCGACGAGGCGGCGCGCTTCCGCCAGGTCGCGGTCATCACGCCGTCGGGCCCGCCCGCGACGCACACCGGCGACGGGTGCATCCCGTACGCCGGGCACGCCGCGGGGAACGATTTCAGCGTCCAGGCCAACATGATGGCCTCGGAGGCCGTCTGGCCGGCGATGGCCGAGGCGTTCGCGTCGAGCACCGGTCCGCTCGCCCGCCGGATGCTCGCGGCGCTGCGGGGCGCCGAGGCGCAGGGCGGCGACGTGCGCGGCAAGCAGTCCTCGGCCATGGTCGTCGTGCCGGCCGCCGGGGAGGACTGGCGGCGGGTGGTCGACCTCCGCGTCGAGGACCACCCCGAGCCGCTGGACGAGCTGGAGCGGCTGATCGGCGTCAACGACGCCTACATCTTGGCCACCGTCGGCGACGACCTGACCGGCGAGGGCCGGCACGCCGAGGCGGGGGAGGCCTACCGCTCGGCGGCGGCCCTGCAGCCCGGCAACCACGAGCTGCTGTTCTGGGCCGGCATCGCCGAGTTCGCCCACGGCGACCGCTCCACCGGCCTGACCCAGGTCCGCCGCGCCATCGAGCTGCAGCCGGGCTGGCGCGAGCTCCTGGGGCGCCTCAGCCCCGAGGTGGCTCCGGACGCGGCAGCGGTGCTGGCCGCGCTCGACGGGTAGCCCGCGGGCCCCGGGCTACCCGCGTAGCGCCGGCGGCAGCACGTAGCCGTCGGCGCCTTCGGGCAGCGCGACGTGGTCGACGACCGCGCCGAGGTTCAGCGCGCCGTAGATGTGGGGGAACTCCGCGGCGACGTCCGTCGCGCGCTCCCACTTCAGCGGCGCGTTCAGCCGCGAGGGGTCGACGACGAGCAGCAGCAGGTCGCCCGACCCGCTGAAGATCCGGTTCGCGGTCGCCTCGACCTGCTGGGCGGTCGAGCAATGGATGAAGCCCTCCTCGGCCAGCGAGGGCGGCCTGAGCTCGCCGGCCGCCTGTGCCTGCGCCCAGCCGGACTCGGTCGTGATGTGCAGGATGGTCGTCGGCGGCTCGCTCATCGTCGTCAACCGTAGCCGCCGCCCGGCCGCGCGCCGAGCGCGCCCTCTCCGGCCCTCAGGCCAGCAGCGCCTTCTCCACCGGCGAGTAGCCGCGGGCGCGCGGGGCGAGGGTCGCGTCGCCCAGGCGCGGACCGAGCGCAGCGGCCTCGGCCTCGATGCCGGCGGTCGCCTCGGCGCCGACGTCCTCCAGCAACCGCACCGCGATCTCGCCCGACGGACGGCGCGCCCAGCCGCCGACGATGCGGCCGTCGGCCCAGATCGTCGGCGACACGTTGCCGTTGACGTCGAAGAGCAGCTCCGCGTGCTCGCCGAGGTACCAGTCGCGGTGCTTCCAGCCCATCGGCGTGGCGTCCAGCGCCGGCAGCAGCGCGACCCAGGGGTCGCCGCGGTCCACCGGCTCCAGGTCGTCGGGGAGCGCGACACCGGCGGCGCTCCCGTCCAGCGCCACCTCGACCGCGCCGACCGCCGCCAGCGCGCGCTTCGTCTGCTTCGCCGTCCACGCCGTCCACCATTGGAGGTCTGCGGGCAGCGCCGGGCCGTAGGCGTACAACCAGCGCCGCGCGAGCTCCGCCTCGGCCTGCTCGGCGCCGACCTCGGCCAGCGGCGCGCCCGTCCACGCCTCGAGCGAGGCCCACCGGAACTGCGTCGACGTCCATGAGCCACGCGGCCGCGCGCGGACGACCCGACCCTCGGCCGCCAGCACCAGCAGGATGCGGCTCGCGATCTTCTGCTTCGCCGCCCACTTGCCGGTCCCGATGGCGAGCTCCTCGGACAGGCGAGCGTCGGACGCCGCGACCTCCGGTGCCGTGGCCTCGCCCTGGGCGTCCAGCGCCGACAGCGCGGCGGCCTCCGCGCCCGCCAGCCACGCGACCGGGTCCGGCCCGCCGACCCCGGACGTCTCCATGAACTTCAACAACTTCGCCCGCTCGCGCGCGGCGACGGTGACCGAGCACGCGGCGTGCACGACCGGCGCCACGTCGCGATCGACGACGAACATCGTCCGCCGCATCCCCATCAACCGCAGCAGCGTGCGCTCCTCGTACAATGCGCGCTCGACCTCCAGGGCCGGCGCGCCCCGATCCGCCAGCCGCGCCCACGCGGCCACGACCACGGACGCTGGGTCGGTCGAGTGCATCGCCACCAGCGACGCCGCGACCTCCTCGACCGTCGCGGCGCGCGCCGCGACCACCAGCCGGTGGCGCGCCCCGACGCGGGCGCGCCGCTCGGCGGCGTCGAGGCAGGGACGAGCGCTCAGCTCAGCGCTCGCCCGGCGTCTTGATGGGGTACATCGAGACCGGCACCGAGAGGTCGAGCGCGGTCCGCAGGATGCGGGTCTGCTCACCGGTGTGCGCGGCCGGGTAGCCCTCGCCCGGGCTCGCGCGCTCGGGGCGGCCGATGTAGCCGAAGGCGAGGTGGTCGGGGAGCACCTGCAGCAGGCGCGGGCTCATGTGCGCGCGGGCGCCCATGTTGCGCGGCTCCTCCTGCACCCACACGACCTCCTGGAGGTTCGGGTAGGTGTTGATGAGCTCCAGGACCTGGCCCTCGGGGAAGGGGTAGAGCAGCTCGATGCGGCCGATCGCGACGCCCTCGTTGTCGACCCGGTTGGGGTGCGAGACGAGGTCGTAGTAGATCTTGCCGGTGCAGAGCACCAGGCGCGTGACCTTCTCGATCGGCACCCGCGGCTCGCCGAGGACCGGGAAGAACTTGGACTCGGCCAGGTGCTCGATGCGGTTGGTCGCCTGCGGCAGGCGCAGCAGCGACTTCGGCGTGAAGATGATCAGCGGCCGCTGCTTGGTGATGCGCGCCTGGCGGCGCAGCAGGTGGAAGTACTGCGCCGGCGTCGTGAGGTTCGCGACGCGGATGTTGCCCTCGGCGGCGAGCTGCAGGAACCGCTCGATGCGGGCGCTGGAGTGCTCGGGGCCGGAGCCCTCGTAGCCGTGGGGCAGCAGCAGCGTGAGACGCGAGGTCTGGCCCCACTTGGCCAGGCCCGAGATGATGAACTGATCGATGATGACCTGGGCGCTGTTGGCGAAGTCGCCGAACTGCGCCTCCCAGGCCACCAGCGTCTCGGGCGCCTCGGCGGAGTAGCCGTACTCGAAGCCCAGGCACGCGATCTCGCTCAGCGGCGAGTTGTGCAGCTCGAACGGCGCCAGGGCGCCGGGCAGGCTCTGGATCGGGCACACGGTCTGGCCGGTCTTGGCGTCGTGCAGGACGAGGTGGCGCTGGCTGAACGTGCCGCGCTCGACGTCCTGGCCGGTCAGGCGGATCGGCGTGCCCTCGGTCAGCAGCGAGGCGTAGGCCAGCTGCTCGGCGTGGGCCCAGTCGATGCCGCCGTCGGGGCCGAGGGCCGCGCGGCGTCGCTCCAGCTGCTTGACGAGCTTGGGGTGCACGGTGAAGCCCTCGGGCGTCGTGAGCAGCTCCTCGTTGAGCGTCAGCAGCCGCTCGTGCGTGACCGCCGTGGGGACGTCGGGCGAGGGCGAGCGGTCGAGCTGGTACTCGCCGGTCTGCTGCGTGACGCCGCCGGAGGCCTCGGCCGCCCTGATCTTGGACTTGAGGTCCTGGTGCAGCGCGGTCAGCCGGTCCCAGATCGCCTGGCGCTGGGCCTCGACGTCCTCCTGGGAGATCGTGCCCTCGGCGACCATGCGGCCGGCCCACAGCTCGGCGGCGCGCTTGTGGCCCTTGATCTTGGCGTACATCTCGGGCTGCGTGTACGCGGGCTCGTCGGCCTCGTTGTGGCCGAAGCGGCGGTAGCCGATGAGGTCGAGGACGAAGTCGTGGCCGAACTCCTCGCGGTAGGCGAAGGCGAGGCGCACGGCGTGGATGCACGCCTGCACGTCGTCGGCGTTGACGTGGATGATCGGGACGTCATAGCCCTTGGCGACGTCCGAGGCCCACCGGGTGGAGCGCGCGTCCTCCGGGTCGGTGGTGAAGCCGACCTGGTTGTTCTGGACCAGGTGCAGCGTGCCGCCGACCTTGTAGCCGTCGAGCGCCTGGAGGTTCAGGCCCTCGGCGACCACGCCCTGGCCGGGGAAGGCCGCGTCGCCGTGCAGGACGATCGGCATCGCCGCGTCGGTGTCGCGGTGGGCGTGCGGGCCCTGGCGCGTGGTCTGCGCGGCGCGGGCGGCGCCGACGACGACCGGGTGGACGAACTCGAGGTGCGACGGGTTGCTCTCGAGGTTGACGAGGATCGACTCGCCGTTGGGCAGCTGGTAGGAGCCCTGCGCGCCGTGGTGGTACTTGACGTCGCCGGTCCCGCCCTGCGGGATCGTCGTGACGGCCTCCAGCGTGGAGGCGCCCTCGAACTCGGCGAAGATCGTCTCGTACGGACGGCCGAGGTTGTGGGCCAGCACGTTGAGGCGGCCGCGGTGCGCCATGCCGACGACGACCTCGCGCGCCCCGTGGGCCGCGGCGAGCTGGATCATCTCGTCGATCATCGGGACCGTCATGTCGAGGCCCTCGATCGAGAACTGCTTCTGGCCGAGGTAGGCCTTGTGCATGAAGCGCTCGAACGCGTCGACCTCGACGAGGCGCGTCAGCAGCGCC
>NZ_DATHDY010000072.1:0-21659 GCF_035318805.1 Baekduia sp. | reverse complement strand
CTGCGCGTTGCGCAGCAGGCGCTCGGTCTGCAGCAGGTCGATGATGTAGATCCCGCCGCGCTCGCCCCAGATGAAGCGGCGCATCTTCGGGTTCCAACGGCGCGTCTGGTGACCGAAGTGGACTCCGGCCTCCAGCAGCTCTCGGATGCCAACGTCGGTGTCGGCCATGGAGGTGCTCCCTTATGTGAGTGACTGGTGAGAATCCCGTCGGCGGTCGCGGGGCCCGGCGAGGTGCCGGGCAGGGTCGCGGCCGGGATATCCGGCGGGGTAGTAGGACTGGTAGGTCCCAGTCTAGTCAACGGCTGCGGCGCTCGCCGCGCGCCGCCGTCGCACTTCCGTCACGGGGCCTGGCCCCGCGACGAAAGCGTCACGAAACGGCGAGTTCCGTGGCGCGGAAGGCCGCAGCGTAGGGTCCAGGGCATGGAGCTCCATCCGCTCGCCCAGGCGTTCGCCGGCGTCGCCGACGACTACGAGCGCGGGCGCCCGGACTACCCGGCAGAAGCCATCGACGCCATCCGGATGGGCCTGATGCTCGACGCCGGCGCGCGCGTGGTGGACGTCGGCGCCGGGACGGGCAAGCTCACCCGTGCGCTGAGCGCCGCGAGCTTCGACGTCGTCGCGGTCGAGCCGCTGCCCGGGATGCGCGAGCGGCTGATGGCTCGGCAGCCCAACGTCCCGGCGCTGGACGGCACCGCCGAGGCGCTGCCCCTCGACGACGCCTCGGTCGACGCCGCCGCCTCCGCCGACGCCTTCCACTGGTTCGACGGCGAGCGGGCGGTAGCCGAGCTCGCACGCGTGATCCGCCCCGACGGCGGGCTGGCGCTGCTGTGGAACCTGCCCGCCGAGGAGCGCACCGGGACCCCGCCGTGGATGCAGGAGATCCGCGCGCTCCTGGACGCCCTGCGCCCCGACCATCCCGCGTTCTCCGCCGACCAGGGCCGCGGGGCCGTCACCGCGTCGCCGGACTTCGACACCATGCACTACGCCGAGGTCCGTCACGTCCACGAGACCGACCGCGCCGGGGTGATCGCGGAGATCGCCTCGATCAGCTATGTCAGCGCGCTGCCCGAGCCCGAGCGCCGCGCGCTGCTGGAGGCGACGCGCGCCATCCTGGAGCGAGCGGGCGTCGAGCAGATCGAGGCGCCGCTGCGGACGACGATCTGGACCGCGCGCCGGCGTTAGGGGAACACTGGCCCAGAGGGCCAGGTTCCCTTGCGGGTCTTCGCCCAGGGGGCGAAACCCGCGGCGGATCAGGGACCCACGCTCCTAGCCCCGCCCCCGCGCCCGGTCCAGCGCGGCGGCCAGGTCGGCCGGCAGCGGGCTCTCGATCGCCACCGCCTCGCCGGTGACGGGATGCGGGAAGGCCAGGCGCGCGGCGTGCAGGAACTGGCGCTGCAGGCCGAGCAGCCCCGCGCGGCCGTACTCGGGGTCGCCGGCGACCGGATGGCCGATGGCCTGCAGGTGCACGCGGATCTGGTGCGTGCGCCCGGTCTCCAGCGTGACCCGCAGCAGCGTCGTGCCCGGCAGCGCCTCCAGCAGCGCGAAGTGCGTGCGCGCCGCGCGCGGCACGTCGGTGTCGGTCGAGATCCGCGTGCGCACCTTCCGGTCGCGACCGATGGGCGCGTCGATCGTCCCCGCCTTGGCCGGCGGCCGTCCCTCGACGAGCGCCAGGTACTCGCGGGTGATGTCGCGCCGCTGCAGCGCGGCCTTGAGCGTCTCGTGCACCGCGTCGGACTTGGCGACGACGAGCAACCCGGACGTGTCGCGGTCCAGGCGATGCACGAGCCCGGCGCGCCAGTCCTCCCGGCCGCCCGCGGCGCGGCCCTCCAGCGCCTGCGACAGCGTGCCGGTCATGTGGCCGCGGGCGGGATGCACGATCAGCCCCGCCGGCTTGTCGACCACCAGCAGGTGCTCGTCCTCGTAGGGGACGTCGAAGTCGACCGTGGCGCCGACGTCGGCGGGCGCGGCGGCCTCGACGACCTCCTGCACCACGATCCGCTGGCCCGCGACGACCTTGTGGCGCTTGGGCACGACCTTGCCGTCGACGTGCACCATGCCGTCGTCGATCAGCCGCGCCGCGCGCGACCGGGAGCCGAGCGGCTCGGCGAGCAGCGCATCCAAGCGCTGGCCTGCGCCAGCATCGTCCACGGTGAGATCGATGGTCATGGACGCGGGCGCCCCGCGTCAGCCTCGTCGACCTCGGCTCGACGCTCGTCGGAGTCCTGCTCGATGACCCACAGCAGCGCCAGCACGCCGAAGGTGATGGCCATGTCGGCCACGTTGAACGCCGGCCATGCGGGCAGCTTGACGAAGTCCGTGACCCAGCCGTCGCGGATCCGGTCGATGATGTTGCCCACCGAGCCGCCGAGCAGCAGCCCGGTCGGCAGCCAGATCAGCGGCTTGTCGACGTGCGTGACGAAGTAGAAGAGCAGCGCCGCCAGCGCCGCCGTCACCAGCGCGACGACGATCAGCCCGCCGCCGGCGAACGCGCCGAACGCCACGCCCGAGTTGTGCACGTGCACCAGCGAGATCGCCGGCAGGACCGAGTCCTCCTCGCCGACGGCGATGCCGCCGCGCACGAGCGCCTTGGTGACCTGGTCGACGATGACGACCACGACCAGCACGGCCGCGGCGCGGGCCCAGGCCCGTGCCCGCACCCCGCTCAACCCTGGATCAGCGCCACGAGGACGTTGCCGACGATCACGAGCACGATGATGGCGACCATCGGGCTGAGATCCAGCGGACCGAACGGCGGGATGAAGCGCCGGAAGATCGACAGGTACGGCTCGGTCACGTCGCGCAGGAAGTCGAGGATCGCCCGCGACCAGCGCGAGTACGGGA
Organism: Baekduia sp.; assembly: GCF_035318805.1. Taxonomy (GTDB): domain Bacteria; phylum Actinomycetota; class Thermoleophilia; order Solirubrobacterales; family Solirubrobacteraceae; genus Baekduia. Next base: position 18,818 of record NZ_DATHDY010000072.1, on the reverse strand, counting down.
TCCGCCCGCCCACGTTGAAGAACATGGACGAGAAGATGTAGGCGATGATCAGGATCGTGTAGACCCAGATCAGGGCGGACACGAAGCCGGCGATCTGATCGCGGGCGGTCGCGAGGATGAGCATCAGGATCGGACTCCCAGCACGGCGTCGAGGTTGGACCTCGCCGGCAACGGCATCATCAGCGCACCCCTAGCACGGCGTCGAGGGCGTCCTGGAAGGCGGCACGGACGCCGGCGCGCTCCAGCGCCGCCAGCCCGCGCGCCGTGGACCCGCCCGGCGAGGTGACCTCGCGGCGCACCGCGAGCGTGTCGTTGTCGCGGGCGCGCAGGAGGGCTGCGGTTCCGGCGAAGGTCTGGACCACCATCTCGGCGGCCTTGTCGGGCGGCAGTCCGTGGCGGACGCCGGCGTCGACCTGGGCCTCGGCCAGCAGCGCCACATAGGCGGGCGCGCAGCTCATGAGGCCCATGGCCGCGTCGACGAGCGCGTCGTCGACGTCGACCAGCAGGCCGAGCTCGGCGAAGAGCGCCGGCACGTCGTGGTCCAGGCGCGTGTCCTGGTGGCCGTCGGCGGCGCGGACGACGACGCCCTGGCGGACCTCGACCGGCGTGCTCGGCAGGAAGCGGTAGACGGGACGGTCGGGGTAGGCGGCCTTGAGGGCTCCCAGCGCCGTGGCGCCGAGGATCGAGGCGACCGCCTTGGCGTGCGGCGCGACCTCCGCGGCGACGTCGTGGAGCTGCGCCGGCTTGTGGCAGAGCACGACGACGTCGGCGCGCTGCGCGAGCTCGGCGTTGGAGCCGACGACCTCACCGCCCAGCTCGGCGACGAGCGCCTCGGCGGCCGCGGGCCGGACGTCGGTGCACAGCACGGGCCGCCCCCAGCCTCGAGCGAGGCCGCGCGCCATGTTCCCGGAACCGATGAGACCGACCTTCACGGGCGACACAGTACAAGGGCACCGGGCCGCGCGAGCGAGCCCCCTGGGCGAGCTCGCGGACCGGAACTCGCCCTCTGGGCGAGCTTCCCGCTAAGACTGGTTGAAGAAGCCCTTCTCGATCAGCTGGGCGCGCTCTTCGGCCGAGATCTCGACGTTGCGCGGCGTCAGCATGAACACGCGGTCGGCGACGCGCTGCATCCCGCCGTCCAGCGCGTAGGTGAGGCCCGAGGCGAAGTCGATCAGCCGCTTGGACAGATCGGTGTCGGTCCCCTGGAGGTTCAGCACGACCGGGATGTCGTCCTTGAACTTGTCGGCGACCTGCTGGGCGTCGTTGAACGACTTGGGGATGACGAGGTGCAGCTTGACGCTGCCGCCGTTGCGCTTGGCCGGTGCGCCGCCGCCGCTGACCGGGCGCAGGTTCGCCCGGGTGGGCGGCTCGTCGTCGGCGAAGATGTCGTCGAACTCGTCGCGGCGCCGCCGCGAGCTCAGCCGGCGGACGTTCGGGCGCTCGCGCTCGCGGTCGCGATACCGGTCCTCCGCCGGAGGCTCGGGCTCGTAGGGCGCGTCATCCGCGTCGGCGTAGCCGTCACGTTCTTCGGCCAAGCCGAAGTAGACCATGCCCTTATGCCAGAAGTCGGTCAACGCCACGCCTGCAATTCTACGCGCTCGATGGGGAAATTCCTGCAATCACCGGTACAGCTTCGTGCCAACCCGCACAATGGTGGCACCCTCCTCCACGGCGACGGCGAAGTCCTGGGTCGTGCCCATCGACCGCTCCGGCAAACCGCGGGCGGCGGCCAGCTCGGCCAGCGCGGCGAACCAGCGGCGGCTGTCCTCGGCCCGCTGCGCCAGCGGCGGCATGGTCATCAGCCCCGCGACCTCCACCCCGCCGACCTCGCGGCACTGCGCGATGAAGTCGTCCAGCGCCTCCGGGGCGATGCCGCTCTTGCCCTCCTCGCCGGCGATGTTGACCTCGACCAGCACGCGGGTACCCGTATCCCGCCCGCCCGCATCCCGCCCGCCCGCATACCGCCCCAGCTCCCGGACGACCGACTCGCTGCCCACGGAGTGGATCAGCCGCACGTGCGGCAGGATCTGCTTGACCTTGCGGCTCTGCAGGTGGCCGATGAAGTCCCAGGTGAACCGGTCGCCGCCCGGCGCGGCGACCTTGCGCTGCAGCTCCTGGGCGCGGTTCTCGCCGACGAGCTCGATGCCGGCCTCGGCCAGCACCGGCAGCTCGTCGGCCGCGACGTACTTCACGGCGGCCAGCAGCGCCACCTCGGCCGGATCGCGGCCCGCGCGCGCCGCCGCGTCGGCGATCTCGCCGCGCACCTGCTCCAGGTTCGCCCGCACGCGCTCCACCGTCAGCCCCTCGATCAGCTGCGCCATGCGAGGCCTCCCTGCCGGCCGGTGAGCCCACCGCTAGCGCGGTGGCTGAACAACACGTCGGGCTCGCACATCGTGCAGCGGCCCACGTCGACGACGCCGGCGACGCCGGCGTCGCGCAGCCGCGCCGCGGCCACGGCCTTGAGGTCGATGGTGCGGCCGGGGCCACGCGCCCACGGGGGAAACCGGGCCGCGACCTCGTCGCCGACCTCGTAGCAGCAGGCCCCCGCGCCGGGCCCGATCGCGGCGTGGATCGCCGCCGCGGGGTCGCCGCTCAGCTCGCGCACGGCGCGCACGCCCTCCTCCAGCACGCCGTCCGCCAGCCCGCGCCACCCGGCGTGGACCATCGCGACGGCCCCGGGAGCGGCGAGCGCGACCGCCAAGCAGTCGGCGGTCAGGACGATCACGCCGACGCCGGACGCGGCGGTCGCCACGCCGTCGGCGTCCTCGATCGCGCCGTCGCCGGTCGGACCGTCCGCGCGCAGCACGCGCGTGCCGTGGACCTGCCGTCCGAACGCCAGCGGCGCGCCGGCGGCCGCGCGCCGGCGGTTCTCCGCCACGGCGGCGGGCTCGTCAGCGGTCCAGGTCCCGAGGTTCAGCGACCCGTACGCGCCCTTCGACACGCCGCCCGCGCGGGTCGTGAAGCGCACCCGCGCTCCGGGGAGCGCGAGGTCGATCGCGTCGAGTCCGTCGAAGGGCACGGCCACGCCCGTGGTTCTAGCAGCCGCTCGGGCGCTCACGCCGCGGCGTCCAGCGCCGCGGCCAGCTCGGCCTCGCGCCCCGCCGGCAGCTCGCCGTCGAGCCGCAGGCCCAGCACGTGGGCCAGCCGGCGCCCCAGATCCGGGCCCTCGGCCAGCCCGGCCGCGATCAGGTCGTGCCCGTCGATCTCCAGGCCGACATGCCGCCACCGGTGCAGGTACGTCCCGGCGGTCTCGGGATCGCCCTTGGCGCCGGCGACCGCGACGGCCTCCACGGGCTCGCCCCGCAGCCGCGCGGCGACCTCCGAGGGCCGGGCCGGTGGGGACGCGGGCACGGGCGCCAGCGCCGCGCACCGGTCGAGGATGCGCTGCTCGACGGCCGTGAAGCCGTACGGCGCCGCCCACGCGCCGTCGCCGATGACGGCGCCCAGGAGCGTGAGGTCGGGGCGCGCGCCTTCGCGCGGCAGCAGCGCCAGCGCCCCGGCGACGCGCGCCGGATCGAGCTCCAGGCCCTCGACGATCCCCAGGTTCTGCGCGGCGTGCAGCACGGCCAGCGGATCGCGCTCGCCCAGCGCGAGGCGCAGCTCGGCCCCGAGCCGGTCGCCGCTGACGGTGTCCAGCGCGCCGGCGCGCACCGCCTCGAGGGCGACCTGCTGCGTCCCGGGTTCGGGCGCGAAGCCCAGCCGGACCGCGTAGCGCACCAGCCGCCACAGGCGCGTGGGGTCGTCGCGAAACGACGCGGCGTGCAGCACGCGCAGCCGCCCGGCCTCCAGGTCCTCCAGCGCCGCCGGCGCGGCGTGCAGCTCGCCCGCCGCGTTGAGCGCCAGCGCGTTGACGGTGAAGTCGCGGCGCAGCAGGTCGTCCTCCAGCCCCGACGGCACCACGTCCGGCAGCGCGCCCGGCAGCGCGTAACGCTCCGCCCGGGCCCGCACGACGTCGTAGAAGCAGTCGCCGGCCACGACGTCGTAGGTCCCGAACCGCTCGTGGAACGCCACGACCTCCCCGAGCGCCTCGGCCACCGGCTCGGGATCGCCCTCGACCACGACGTCAAGGTCGACCAGGCTCCCGGGCGCGACACGGCCCAGCAGCGCGTCGCGCACCGCGCCGCCGACGATCCACGCGTCGTCGTGCTCGGCGAGCGCGTCCAGCAGCCGCGCGCCGCACGGCAGCGCGCGCAGCGCCCGGAGGGCGTCGGCAGGGGTCAGCACCCCGCGATCCTCCCACGCCGTCCGACGTCATACCCTGTGGCCCATGTCCCGTCTCACCGGCGGCCGCCGCCGTCGGCTGATGTGGGCCGCGCTGGCGCTCGTGAGCCTCGTGCTCGCCACCGGCGCGGTGAGGGTGCTGACGGGCGGCCCCGGCGACGTCTCGAACCCCGACGTCGAGTTCGACGCGGCGCCGCCCGTGACGCCGACCACGCCGAAACCGAAGGCCACGAACAGCAAGGACCCGTTCGACGACGGGTTCGAGTGGCCGATCTACGGCTACACGAAGAACCGCACGCGCTACCTGCCGCTGGACCGCCCGCTGCGCCCGCCGTTCGTCATGCGCTGGCGCGTGACGGGCTCGATCCTGCTCGAGTTCCCGCCCGTGCTGTGTGGCAAGTCCCTGTACCTGCTCAAGAACAACGGGGCGCTCTACTCGATCTCGCGCCGTACCGGCAAGGTGCGCTGGCGTGCGAAGCTCGGCTACCTCGCCGCCGCCTCGCCGGCGTGCAGCGACGGCACCGTCTACTCCGTGCTGCTGGCCCGCGGCAAGGGCATCGACGCCGGCCGCGTCGTCGCGGTCGCGGCCGGCACCGGCCGCACGCGCTGGTCGCGCAAACTGCCCAGCCGCGCGGAGTCGTCGCCGCTGGTCGACCAGGGCCGCCTCTACTTCGGCAGCGAGGACGGCACGGTCTACGCCCTGCGCGCGAGCGACGGCGCGATCCGCTGGACCTACAAGGCCGGCGGCGCCGTGAAGGGCGCGCTGGCGCTCGACCAGGGCCGCCTGATCTTCGGCGACTACGGCGGGCAGGTGACCGCGATCCGGCGCACCGACGGCCGGCAGCTGTGGAAGACCGGCACCAGCGGCGGCGCGTTCGGCCTCAAGAGCGGCAACTTCTACGCCACGGCCGCGATCGCCTACGGCCGCGTGTACCTCGGCAACACCGACGGGTTCGTGTACTCCTTCGCCGCCAGCAACGGCAAGCTCGCCTGGCGGCACAAGACCGGCGGCTACGTCTACTCCTCTCCGGCGGTCTCCGACGTGCTCGGGGGCACGGTCTACGCGGGGTCCTACGACGGCAAGCTGTACGCCTTCGACGCGCGCACCGGCAGCGTCCGCTGGACCCACCGCAGCGGCGGCAAGATCTCCGGCGGCCCCGTCGTGATCGGCGACCTGGTGTTCTACTCCAACCTGAGCCGCAAGTCGACCGGCGCGGTCGGTGCCGCCACGGGCAAGCTGGTGTGGTCGATCGGCCGTGGCGCGTTCAACCCCGTCATCTCCGACGGGACGCGCATCTACCTCAACGGCTACGCCACGTTGTACATGTTCACCGAGCAGGGCCGCGGGACGGACGGGACGCTGACCTCCGTCGCGCTCAAGCAGCGCCGCGCCCACCTGAAGGCCGCGGCCCAGCGCCGCCACCAGCGCTACGTGGACCGGCGCGTGGCGCAGCGCAAGCGCGCCGTCGGCCGCATCCTGCAGCAGCGCAGGCGGCACGTCGAGGTGTGCTTCCGCTCGGGCGGCAAGCGCGTCTGCCGCATCCCCAGGCCGCCGGTGTGCTTCCAGCGCAAGGCCGACGGCCGGACGGTCTGCCGCGCCCGCAAGCCGGGCTAGGGGAACACTGGCCCAAAGGGCCAGGTTCCCTTGCGGGTCTTCGCCCAGGGGGCGAAACCCGCGGCGGGTTAGGGACCCATGCTCCTAGGGCTCGCCCAGCGGGCTCGCCAAGCCTTGCGCGAGCTGCGCGCTACCGGCGCACGGGCACGCCGGCCTGCAGCAGCCGGGCCTTGGCCTCGGCGACCGTGTGCTCGCCGAAGTGAAACAGCGACGCGACCAGCGCGGCGTCCGCGCCGGCCTCCATCGCCGCCACGAGATCGTCGAGCTTGCCGGCCCCGCCCGAGGCGATGACCGGCACGTCGACGGCCTCGGCCACCGCGGTCGTCAGCCCCAGGTCGTAGCCGTCCTTCGTGCCGTCGCGGTCCATGCTGGTCAGCAGGATCTCGCCGGCGCCGCGCTCCACGCCCTCGCGCGCCCACTGCACCGCGTCGCGGCCCGTCGGGGTCCGGCCGCCGGCCACGAAGACCTCCCAGCCATCGGCCTGGCTGGCGTCCACGCGCCGCTTGGCGTCGATGGCCAGCACGACGCACTGCGCGCCGAAGTGCTCCGACAGCTCGTCGACGAGCTGCGGCCGGGCGACCGCGGCGGAGTTGATCGACACCTTGTCGGCGCCGGCGTCGAGCACCTGCTGGGCGTCGGCGACCGAGCGGATGCCGCCGCCGATCGTGAACGGGATGAAGACGTTGTCGGCGGTGCGCCGCGCCAGCTCGACGATCGTCTCGCGCTTCTCGTGCGTCGCGGTGATGTCGAGGAAGATGATCTCGTCGGCGCCCTCGGCGTCGTAGCGCTCAGCCAGCTCGACGGGATCCCCCGCGTCGCGCAGCCCCACGAAGTTGGTGCCCTTGACGACGCGCCCACCATCGACGTCCAGGCATGGGATGACGCGCTTGAGGTGCATGCTCAGTCGCTCGCCGCGACGGGCCGGTAGGGCTTCTTGTCGGCCGCGGTCGCGGGCTGCAGCGCCTGCTGGCCCTCGGCGATCGTGAAGCGCCCCTCGTACAGCGCCTTGCCCGCGATGACGCCGCCCAGGTTGACCTGACGGAGGTCGCGCAGGCCGCGGAGGTCGTCGAGCGACCCGATGCCGCCGGAGTAGATGAAGCGGCCGCGCACGGCCTTCGCGATGTGCCGCACGTTCTCGAAGTCGATGCCGCCGAGCATGCCGTCGCGGTCGACGTCGGTGTAGACGAACGAGCGCACGCCACGGTTCTGCAGTCGCTCGATGACGGCCGCGGCCGGCATCTGCGTCGTCTCCTGCCAGCCCGACGTCGAGACGTTGCCGCCGCGCGTGTCGACCGAGACGATCGTGCGGTCGCGGAACGCGCCGAGCACGTCGTCGAGGAAGTCGATGTCGTTGAACGCCGCGGTCCCGAGGATCACCCGCTCGGCACCGGCGCGGAGCGCGTCGCGAACCGCCGGCAGCGACCGCAGGCCGCCCCCGTACTGGACCGGGACATGGAGCTCGCCGGCGATCTGCTCGAGGTGCTCGAGCGACTTCGGCGAGCCGGTGCGCGCGCCGTCGAGGTCGACGACGTGCAGGAAGCGCGCGCCGGCCTCCACCCACGCCCGGGCGGCCTCCAGCGGCGAGTCCTCGTAGACCGTCACCTGGTTGAAGTCGCCCTTGACCAGCCGGACCGCCTTGCCCTCGCTGATGTCGATCGCCGGATACAGAATCAAGCTGCCGTCGCCTCCGATGACGCGCATGCCCCGACGAAGTTCGCCAGCAGCGCGATGCCGTCACGCGAGGACTTCTCGGGATGGAACTGGGTGCCGTACACGTTCCCGCGGCCCACGACGCTGGCGAACTCGGTGCCGTAGTCGCAGATGCCCAGGGCGATGTCGTCCTCGGCGGGGGCGGGAACGAAGGAGTGCACGTGGTAGAAGGGCGCCGGGTCCGGCAGGCCCCTGCTCAGGACCGACGGGCGCGCCCAGCGCACCTCGTTCCATCCGATGTGCGGAAGCTTGAGGCCGCGCGCCTCGAGCGGCACGATCTCGCCGGGCAGCAGCCCGAGACCGTCGGCGCCGCCGTGCTCGGCGCCGTGCTCGAACAGCAGCTGCATGCCGAGGCACGCGCCGAGGACGGGCGCGCCGGCGGCGGCGCGCTCGCGCACCAGCTCGTCCAGTCCCGTGTCGGCCAGCGCGCGCATCGCCGCGGCGAAGGCGCCCACGCCGGGCACCACGAGCCCGTCGGTGGCGCGCAGCGCGTCGTGGTCGCCGCTCAGCACGACCGTGGCTCCGGCGCGCTCCAGCGACTTCTGCATGGAGCGGCGGTTGCCCATGCCGTAGTCGACGAGCCCGAGCGTCACCGTCATGACGTGAGCGTGCCCTTCGTCGACGGCACGCCCTTCTCGGTCGGGTCGATCGCGACCGCCTGGCGCAGCGCGCGGGCGAAGGCCTTGAACGCCGCCTCGATCATGTGATGGGCGTTGGTCCCGGTCTCGACCGTCACGTGCAGCGTCATGCGCGAAGCGCTCGCGACCGCCCGGAAGAACTCCTCGGTCAGCTCGTGGTCGAAGTTGCCGGTGCCGCCGGGCGGCAGGTCGGCCTCGAACGCCAGGAGCGGCCGGCCCGACAGGTCGAGCGCCACGCTGGCGCGCGCCTCGTCCATCGGTACGACGGCGTGGCCGTAGCGGGTGATCCCGACGCGGTCGCCGAGCGCCCGGTCGATCGCCTGGCCGAGCACGATCCCGGTGTCCTCGACGGTGTGGTGCGCACCCGTCTGCAGGTCGCCGGTGACGGCGACCTCGAGGTCCAGCCGGCCGTGGCGGGCCATCAGGTCGAGCATGTGGTCCAGGAACCCGACACCCGTCTGGCGGGTCCCGGCTCCCTCGCCGTCGAGGCCGAGCGTCAGGCGGACGTCGGTCTCCTTGGTCTGGCGGGCGATCTCGGCGGTGCGCGTCATCCCGTGGGATTCTCGCGCACCCGCATCGACGCCGCGTGCCGGGTGAAGCCCTCGGCCTCCGCGATCGGCGCGCCGGCCCGTGCCAGCGCGGTCGCGGCGCCGTCGATCCGCACGATGCTCATGCGCCGCCGGAACTGCCGCGTGGACAGCCCGGAGGTGAACCGCGCGGCCCCGCCGGTCGGCAGCGTGTGGTTGGAGCCGGCCACGTAGTCGCCGAACGCGGTGCCGCTCTCGCGTCCCACGAAGACGCAGCCGGCGCTGCGAACGGCGTCGACCAGCGGCTCCGCGCCGGCGCCGACCAGCTCGAGGTGCTCGGGGGCGAAGGAGTCGACGACGGCCAGGCCGGTGTCGAGGTCCGGCACCAGCACGACGGCCGCGGCGGCGGCGGACTCGGGCTCGGCCGCGATGCGCTGCGCGACGGCGTCGTGCAGTGCCTCGTCGTCGGTGACGAGCGCGACGACGGTGCCGACGCCGTGCTCGGCCTGCGCCACGAGGTCGATGCTCACGAGCGCCGGGTCGGCGTCGCCGGAGGCCAGCACGAGCACGTCGCTGGGACCGGCGAAGCCGTCGATGCCGACGTCGCCGCTCACCTGGCGCTTGGCCTCCTGGACGTAGAGCGAGCCGGGGCCGGCGATGACGTCCACGCGCGGGACGCTGTCGGTCCCGTAGGCGAAGGCGGCGACGGCGTGGGCGCCGCCCATGCGCCAGACCTCGTCGGCGCCGCACAACGCGCAGGCGGCGAGGATCACCGGGTGCGCGCCGGGCGCGCAGACGACGACCTCGTCGACGCCCGCCGCGCGCGCGGTGACCACGCCCATCACGACGGTCGACGGGTACGGGTTGCGCCCGCCGGGCGTGTAGATCGCGGCGCGCCGGACCGGCACCTCGCGGATCGTGACGGTCTGGCCCTCGGGCAGGTGGACGTGCTCGTCCTCCGCCAGGCCGGCCTCGGCGACCGCGCGCACGTTGGCGATCGCGACCTCCAGGCCGGCGCGCACCACGGGATCGAGCTCCTCCAGCGCCTGGTCGAGCTCGTGCTGCTCGACGCGCAGCGGACCGGTGACGCCGTCAAAGCGCTCCACGTACTCGAGCAACGCCTGCTCGCCGCGCGTGCGGACCGAAGCGACGATCTCGCTCACCGTGCCCGACACCGAGACGCCCGCGGGCGCGAGCGCGCGCACGGCCTCGGCGGTGCTCGCCGGGTCGCCGTCGTAGGTCAGCCGCTCGACGTTCACGCGACCACCGGCGCCGCCGGGCGGTGCTCGCGCATCCGCGCGACGAGCGTGTCGATCGCGGCGGACTTCAGCTTGTGCGCGACGGGGTTGGCGATCAGCCGGGCCGTCGAGGTCATGATCTCCTCGCGGATGACCAGGCCGTTCTCGCGCAGCGTCGTGCCGGTCGCCGTGAGGTCGACGATCGCCTCGACGAGGCCGGTCAGCGGCGCGAGCTCGACCGAGCCCTTGACCTCGACGATCTCGGCCTGGCGGCCGGTCTCCTCGAAGTAGCGCGCTGCGATCCGGTAGTACTTGGTCGCGACGCGCATGACGCCCAGGCGGCGCAGCGCCTCGGCGGCCGGGTCGGGCTCGCCGGCGACCGTCGCCAGGATCATGCGGCACGGGCCGTAGCCGAGGTCCAGCAGCTCGACGACCTCGCGCTCGTCCTGCTCGGTCAGCACGTCCTTGCCGGTGATGCCGACGTCGGCGGCGCCGGCCTCGACGTAGGTCGGCACGTCCGACGGCCGCATCGTGACGATGCCGACGTCGCCGAACAGCAGCTTGCGATCGTTGCTGCGCACCTCGGCCGTCTCGACGCCGACGGCGTCCAGCAGGTCGAGCGTCTCGCGCAGCAGCGCGCCACGCGGGACGGCGATGGTCAGCTCCGGGCGAGTCATGCCGCAGCCTCCTCGCCGGCCAGCGCCAGGTGCAGCCGGTCGACGTGCAGCGCGAAGCCGACCGCGGGCATAGGCCGGCCGAAGCGCCCGAGCAGGTCGTCGTAGCGTCCGCCGCCGCCCAGCGGCTCGCCGAGCTCGGGGTCGAGCACGTCGAAGACCGCCCCGGTGTAGTACCCCAGGCCGCGGGCCAGGCCGAGGTCGAAGACGATCCGCGACGACACGTGCTCGGGCAGGTCGGCGAGGATCGCGCGCAGGCCGCCGGCCTCGCCGCCGGTGATCCCGTCGAGCACCGCGGCGCCGCCGCGCAGCTGCGGCACGCGCACGAGCGCGTCGTCCAGGCCGTGGCGCCGGACCTGCGTCTCGAGCTTGACGAAGTCGCGGGCGGCCAGGGCGGCGAGCAGCGTCTCGCGCACCTCGACGGGCACGTCGAAGGTGTCCATCAACGCGGGGTACAGCGATGCGGAGCCCAGCGCGATCCGGTAGCCCTTGAGGCCCACGGCGTCCAGCGCCTCGCACAGGACGGTGAGCGCCTCGACGGTGCCGTGCGGTCCGGGCGCGCCGACGAGCTCGACGCCCGCCTGCAGGAACTCGCGCATCTGGCCGCGGTGCGGGCGCACGCCGCGGTAGGCATGGGCGAAGTAGGAGAAGCGCAGCGGCGGCTCGGCGGTCGCGTAGCGCGTCGCGACGACGCGCGCGATCGGCACGGTCATGTCGGGGCGCAGCGCCATCACGTGGCCGTGGTCGTCGAAGACGCGGTAGGCCGGGTCGACGCCCGTCTCGCCGCGCCGCAGCACGTCCTCGAACTCGATCGTCGGCGTCCAGACCTCGCCGTACTCCCGACGCTCGAACGCCGCGCGCATCGCCTCGGTGATGGCGCGCAGCTCCCGCATCTCGTCGGGCAGGACGTCGCGCGTCCCGTTGGGAATCGGGTGGATCATCGGGCCTCGCAGCCTACGAGACCGGCGGGCGCGCAGGGATCCTGCCCGGCCGCTAGGGGTCCCGTTGGCGGCCAGCGAGGCCGAGGCCCACGACGGCCAGCCGTCGCCGCCGGAGGTGGGTCCCCAGTCGCGATAGCGACACAGTCTCCTACGCCAGCGCCGGCTGTTCCGCGACGCGCTCGATGCGCGCGCCGAGGTCGCGCAGGCGCTCGTCGATGCGCTCGTAGCCGCGGTCGATCTGCCGGATGTTGCCGATCTCGGTGCGGCCCTCGGCCGTCAGCGCGGCGAGCAGGACGGCCATGCCGGCGCGGATGTCGGGGGACTCCACGCGGGCGGCGCGCAGCAGGCGCGGCCCGTGCACGAGCGCGCGGTGGGGGTCGGCGATGAAGATGTTGGCGCCCATCGAGATCAGCTTGTCGCAGAAGAACAGGCGCGACTCGAACATCCACTCGTGGACGAGGACCTCGCCCTCGCTCTGGGTCGCGAGCGCGACGGCGATCGAGGTCAGGTCGGCGGGGAACGCGGGCCACGGCCCGTCCTGGACCTTGCTCGTGTGCTCGCCCATGTCGCGCGCGACGACGAGCTTCTGGCCGCCGGGCACGATCACGTCCGCGCCGTCGAGCTGGCTCTCGAGCCCGATGCGCTTGAAGACCAGGCGGATCATCCGCAGGTCGTCGGGCTCGGTGTCCTTGATGCGGATCTCGCCGCCGGTCATGCCGGCCATCGCCATGAAGGACCCGATCTCGATGTGGTCGGGACCGATGTCGTGCGTGGTGCCGCCGAGCTCGGTCGCGCCCGTGACGTGCAGCACGTTGGAGCCGATGCCGCGGATGTCGGCGCCCATCTTGACCAGCATGCGCGCGAGGTCGACGACGTGGGGCTCGGACGCGGCGTTGCCGATGTAGGTCTCGCCCGGCGTCAGGGCCGCGGCCAGCAGCGCGTTCTCGGTGCCCATGACCGACGGCTCGTCCATGAACACCTCGCCTGCGCGGAGGCGGCCGGCGAGGACCAGGCTCGAGGCGTCGTGGCGCTCGACCCTGGCGCCCAGCGCGCAGAACGCGTCGAGGTGCGGATCGAGCCGGCGGCGGCCGATGACGTCACCGCCGGGGGGCGGCATGTCGGCGCGGCCGAAGCGCGCCAGCAGCGGGCCGGCGAGCAGGAACGACGCGCGAATGCGCGCCGACAGGTGGGGGTCGACGTAGGAGTCGGCGGTGATCCCGGCCGCGCAGATGGCGACCTCGTGGTCGCCGCGCCAGTCGACGGTCGCGCCGAGGTGCTCGAGCAGGTCGAGCATCGCCTGGACGTCGCGGATGCGCGGCACGTTGCGCACGACGACTTCCTCCGCGGTGAGCGCGGAGGCGGCGAGGCAGGGCAGGGCGGCGTTCTTGTTGCCGGCGGGCACGACGGTGCCCGACAGCGGCAAGCCGCCATCGATGATGAACTTCTCCATACGGTCGAAGCGCCCGCGTGTGCTTCCGACGGTGGACGAGCGCTGGGCTAGGGTAACAGCCATGTCCTCGCAGGTTTCGCGCGTGGAGGCTTGGGACCTCCTCACCGATTGGGTGCAATCGCCGTCGTTGCGCCGCCACTGCCTGGCGGTCGAGGCCGCCATGGTCGGCTACGCCCGCAAGCTCGGCGCCGACGAGGAGGCGTGGGCCGTCGCCGGCCTCCTGCACGACGCCGACTACGAGCGCCATCCGGACATGGACGACACCGAGAGCGGCCATCCCCGGACGATCATCCGGCACCTCCGCGAGCGCGACGCCGACCCCGAGATCGTCGATGCGATCGCCGGCCACGCGACGTTCCTCGGCGTGCCGCGCGAGTCCGACATGGCCAAGACGCTCTTCGCCGTGGACGAGCTCTCGGGGTTCATCGTGGCGTGCGCCTACGTGCGGCCCGAGGGCATCCACGGGATGGCCCCCAAGTCGGTCAAGAAGAAGCTCAAGACGGTGGCGTTCGCCGCGGCGGTCAACCGCGACGAGGTCCGCCAGGGCGCCGAGGAGCTGGGCGTCGACTTCGACGAGCACCTCGCGTTCGTCATCGCCGCGCTCGAGGAGCGCGCCGACGAGCTGGAGCTGCACGGCAAGGCCGCCGAGACGGGCGCCGGCGCCGGGGCCCCGGAGCCCGACCCCGCCTGAGATGGAAGCGCGCGAGCGGTACGCGCGGGTGCTCCGCGCGCCGCACGCGCGAGCGCTCCTGATCGCCGAGATCCCGGCCCGGCTCCCGGTCGGCATCAACGGCCTGGCGATCGTCCTGTTCCTGCGCGAGCACAGCGGCTCCTACGCCGCCGCGGGCGCGGTGGCGGCCGCGTTCGGCCTCGCGCTCGGCGTCAGCTCGCCGCTGATCGGCCGGCTGATCGACCGGCGCGGGCTGGCGCAGGTGGTGCTCCCGCTCGCGATGCTGCACACGGTCGCGATGGTGGGCCTCGTGGCGCTCGGCCTGAGCGGCGCGCCGGTCGGCGTGCTGGCGCTGCTGGCCGTGTTCGCGGGCGCGTTCCTCCCGCCGCTGGGCTCGATCTCGCGCTCGCTGTGGCCGCGCATCCTGCGCGACGAGGATCCGGGGCTGCTCTCGACGGCGCTGGCGCTCGAGGGCGTGATGATCGAGCTGGTGTTCGTCGCCGGCCCGCTGATCACCGCGCTGCTGTCGGTGCTGGTCGATCCGGCGGCCGCGCTGCTGCTCTCCCCCGTCCTGCTGCTCGGCGGGCTGTCGCTGTTCCTCATGCAGCCGCCCGTGCGGACGTGGGTCATCTCCGAGCACGCCGGCAGCCACGGCCCGTGGGGCGCGCTGCGGTCGCCCGGCATCCGGACGCTCGTGCTCTGCACGCTGCCGATGGGCTTCTGCTTCGGCGCGATGGAGGTCACGCTCCCCGCGTTCGGCGAGGCGCACGGCCACCGCGAGATCGGCGGCGTGCTGCTGGCGGTCTGGTCGGCGGGCAGCGCGATGGGCGGCCTGCTGTACGGCGCTCGCCACTGGTCGGGCGCGGCGGGCAGGCGCTACGCGCGGCTGGCGGCGCTGCTGCCGATCGGCTACCTGCCGCTGGCGCTCGCCCCGTCGATCGCGGCGATGGTGCCGCTCGCGCTGCTGGCCGGGCTCAGCATCGCCCCGACCCTGACCGCGGGCAACCAGATCGCCGGCGACGTCGCGCCCGAGGGCACCGAGACCGAGGCCTACACCTGGCCGGTGACGTCGCTGGTCTGCGGCCTGGCGATCGGCAGCTGGGTCGCCGGCGCCCTCGTCGAGGGCATCGACTGGCAGGCGGCGTTCCTCGCCTGCGCGGGCGGGGCGGTGCTGAGCGCGCTGCTCGCCGCGCTGCGGTGGCGAACGCTGCAGGTCGGCGGGAGGCGCGGCGTGGAGCCGGCCTACGACGCGGCCTTGTAGCGGCCGCCGCCCTTGGCCCACTCGAGCAGGTGGTCGGTGCGGCAGAACGCGTCGCCGATGCGGTGCGGGCCGCGGTGGCGGACGACGAGCACCCGCGTGTCGCCGAGGTCGTCGCCGCAGAGCGCGCAGCGGCCGAGCGCGTCGTCGGGCTCGCCGGACGGGATGATCCGGCCCGCCTCCCACTCCGCGCCCTGCATGATCCAGGGGACGACGTGCTCCAGCCGGCAGAAGACCGCCCGGCCCTCGGTCTCGGGCTCGGCCACGCGGAATCCGTCGTCGGCGCCGACGTCGGTCCCGCACCAGGAGCATTGCTCGGACATCGCAGGCAAAAGCGTAGATGGTCGCCGGGATGGAGATCGCCTATGCCGCGAGCGCGCCGCGGCGAGCCGGCCGGCGGCGCCCGGGGAGCGGGTTCCCGGCGCGACGGGTTACCGTGCAGGACGTGGCTACCGAACCCCTGACGATCACCATCCTCGAAGGCGACGAGACCGGCCAGGAGCTCCTCGAGCAGGCGCTCCGCGTCCTGGACCCCGAGGTCGTCGAGCTTCCGATCGAGCTCGACCGCTACGACCTCTCGCTCGCCAAGCGCCGCGAGACCGGCAACCGGATCGTCGAGGACGCGGCGCGCGCCATGCGCGAGTCCGGCCTCGGGATCAAGGCCGCCACGGTGACGCCCGAGGGCAAGAACGACGTCGGCTCGCCGAACCGCATCGTGCGCGAGGGCGTCGACGGCAAGGTCATCATCCGCACCGGGCGCCGCATCCCGGGCGTGACGCCGGTCGCCGGCGTCTACCTGCCGATCTCGGTCGTCCGCATGGCCGTCGACGACGCCTACGGCGCCGAGCAGTGGCGCGAGGGCGAGGACGGCGCCAACGACGAGATCGCCTACCGCACCGAGAAGATCTCCCGCGGCACGTGCCGCGCCGTCGCCGAGTACGCCTTCCGCACGGCCCTGAAGATGAACGGCAAGGTCTACGGCGGACCGAAGTGGACGGTCTCCCCGGTCTACGAGGGGATGCTCAAGGAGGAGATGGACGCCGCCGCGCAGCGCCATCCCGACGTCTGGTACCAGCCGGTCCTGATCGACGCCACGTACGCCGGCCTGGTCTCCGGCGCCGCCGACAGCCCGCTGGTGATCCCGGCGCTCAACCGCGACGGCGACTGCCTGAGCGATCTGGTGATGCCGATGTTCGGCTCGATCGCGGGCGCCGAGTCCGTGCTGCTGGCGTTCGACGAGCACTTCAACACGCAGGTCGCGATGGCCGAGGCGCCGCACGGCACGGCGCCCGCGCTGCTGGGCAAGGACGTCGCCAACCCGATGGCCATGATCCTGGCCTGCGGCGCGGTGCTCAACTACGCGTCCGACAAGGGCTTCGAGGGCGCCGACCGCGCGTCGCGCGCGATCTACGAGTCGGTGCTGGAGGCCGTGGCCTCGGGCGTCCGCACGCCCGACCTCGGTGGCGACGCCGGCACCACCGCGTTCACGACCGACGTCGTCGGTCGCGTGCGGACCAAGCTCGACGTCTGGTCGTCGCTGGGCTCCACGGTCTGAGCGGGGTGGCGCTGCAAGATCGCGTGCAGCGCCGCGGGCGGAATTTGGCTTTCTAGAGCCAGATCTCCCCGGAATATGGATACGAACACGCGTTCCCACGCGCTCCGTCCGACGCGCATCGTAGCTTTGCGAACACATGTTCTCCCCCACCGCAGAATCCCGGCCGGTCAAGCGCTCGATGCGTGCGACCGTCCGGCGTGCCGTCGACCTCGTGGTTGCCTTTGCGACGCTCGCTGACGAGCTGCCGCCGCGCCCCTCCGTCGACGACCTCGCGGACCATCCTCACCGTCGTTCGCTGCGGGCGCCCTCTCGCTCGCGGCGTCCCGGCGCGGTGGCTTCGCGAGCGCAGTCCTGCACGACGCCAGTGGCCTCACGCCCGCGGCTTCGTCGCAGCTCCTCAACCGTGCGGTGATGCCTCAGACGCGCCCCAGCTGGGAGGCCGCGGGCGCACGGCGGACATGGATCGACAGCGAGCGGGCCGCCTCTGGGCGGCCCGCGGCGCGTCGTGGCCCGGCCTGATTTGCCAGGGTGCAGCCGATGAGCACGACACCCGACCGCGAGTGGGAGCAGCGGGTGGCCGACCTCTGGGCCACCCTCGACGACCACGACCCCGCGGACTTCCTCGCCAGGATCGAGGACTTGACCGCCGAGCGGCCGACCGGCGACGCGATCGCCCTGTTCGAGCGCGCCGCGGCCAACGACTCCACCGGCCATCCCGACGAGGCGGTCCCGCTCTACCGCGAAGCGGTCGCGACCGGCCTGACCGGCCTGCGCCGCCGCCGCGCCGTGATCCAACTCGCGAGCTCGCTGCGCAACCTCGGCCAGCCCGAGGAGAGCGTTCGCCTCCTCACCGCCGAACGCGACGCGACGTCCGACGACCTCGACGACGCCGTCGTGGCCTTCCTCGCCCTCGCCCTCGCCGATACCGGCCAGGAACGCGAGGCCGCATCACTGGCCCTCCTCGCCCTCTCACGCCACCTCCCCCGCTACAACCGCTCGCTCGCCAACTACGCCCAGGACCTCGCCGACCGATCGTGATGGGCGTGCGCGACGTCGGCGGCCATGCCGCGCCGCCGCCCCGGCACTACGCCCGGGGCCACCCCGCCGAGCGGTAGTGGTACGAGTGCGCGACGTCGGCGGCCGTGCCGCGCCGCCGCCCCGGCACTACGCCCGGGGCCCCGCCGACCGGTAGTGGTAGGAGTGCGCGACGTGGAAGCCGCGGCGGCCGTAGAAGCGCAGCGCCGCGTCGTTGTCGCGCTCGACCTGCAGGTAGACGCGGTGGGCGTCGCGCGTCGCCGCCCATGCCTCGAGCGCGTCCATCACCGCGGAGGCGAGCCCACGCCGGCGCGCCGCGACCGCCGTGGCCAGCGAGAAGATGCCGAGCCAGCCGTCCTCGACGACGCCGATGCCGATGGCCAGCGGCGAACCACCGTCCTCGCGCAACACGGCGAAGCGCGCGCGATCTCCGAGCTGCGAGAGCACGAGGTCCGCGGTCTCCGTCGTCCCGCCGTTGCCGCTGACGGCCGCCCACGCGTCGACCCAACCGGGATCCAGTGCCTGCAGCCGGACGTCGCGTACCGGTGCACCTGCCTCCGGTGCCGGCGCCGCGAGGGTTCGGCCTGCCCGGGCGGTCGCGGCCGGGCCCGCTAGCACGAGCGAGGAACCCGAGGCCGCCATCCCCCGTTGCGCCAGTGCGTCGTCGAGGAGCAGGTGTCCCTCAGCCGGCGAGACCTGCAGGACGGGCGCCATGCCGAGCTCTTCGGCGGTCGCCAGCGCCAGATCGACCGTACGGGCGGCGTGCGCCGGCTCGGCGGGAGGCAGCAGCGAGTTGGATCGCCGGCGGTCGACGCCCTCGGTCCTACGCAGCAGCCACCCCTCGACCTCATGCACCTCGTCAGCCGGCCACGCGCGAGCCGCCAGGCGCTCGAGCTCGTGCGACATCTCCGGATCAAAGCCCACGGGCAGCACTATCACTGCCACCGTACGACAGCGCCGATCGATGCGAATGCCCCGCCTGGCGCCGGCCGCCTCGCGCGGGCAGCCCGCCCTACGGCAGCGGCGGGTTGCGCGCTGCACTCCCCGCCTGGCGCCGCCCGAGGCCGACCAGTTGACGGGAGAACCGCCGCGCCGAACGGAGGCGGACCACAACGACCACGAGCCGCCCCGGAGGGCGGCTCGTGTGACATTAAACCGGCGGCGTCCTACTCTCCCGGGCCCTTGCGAGCCAAGTACCATCGGCGCTGAGAGGCTTAACTTCTCTGTTCGGAATGGGAAGAGGTGTTTCCCTCTCGCCAAAGCCACCGGAAACTCAAGAGAGTCCC
>NZ_DATHDY010000071.1:0-6916 GCF_035318805.1 Baekduia sp. | reverse complement strand
GGCGAAGCCGTCGAGCGTCTCGCGCGTCTCGGTCTCGGTCGGCTCCACGAGCAGCGCCTCGTCGACCAGCAGCGGGAAGTAGACCGTCGGCGGGTGGTAGCCGTGGTCCAGCAGCCGCTTGGCCAGGTCGAGCGTCTTGATCCCGAGGTCCTTCTTCATCGGCGCGCCCGACAGGACGAACTCGTGCATGCAGAGCTCACCGAACGCCAGCGGGAGCCGATCCGCCACGCCGTGCTCGCGGAGCTTGGCGAGCAGGTAGTTGGCGTTGAGCACCGCCGTCTCGGACGCGTCGGTGAGGCCCTCCGCGCCGAGCGAGCAGATGTAGGCGTAGGAGCGCACGAAGCACCCGTAGTTGCCCTGGAACCCGCGCAGGCGGCCGATCGACTTCTCGTAGCCGTGGTCGTCGAGGTCGAACGACCCGTCGTCGCGCCGAACGATCCGCGGGTTCATCAGGTACGGCTTCATGCGGTCGCTGACCGCGATCGGGCCGGAACCCGGGCCGCCGCCGCCGTGGGGCTGGGTGAACGACTTGTGCAGGTTGAAGTGCACGATGTCGAAGCCCATGTCGCCGGGGCGCGCCTTGCCCATGATCGCGTTGAGGTTCGCGCCGTCGTAGTACAGCGTCGCCCCGACGTCGTGGACGATCTTGGCGATCTCCGTGATGTTGGGGTCGAAGACACCCAACGTGTTGGGGTTGGTCAGCATCAGGCAGGCGACGTCCTCGTCGGCCTTGGCGCGCAGGTCGTCGAGGTCCACCCCGCCGTCGGGGTTCGTGCCGACCTTGACGACCTCGAAGCCCGCCATCGTGACCGTCGCCGGGTTGGTGCCGTGCGCGGTGTCCGGCGTCAGGACCTTGGTTCGCGTCTGGCCGCGGTCCTCGTGGAAGGCGCGCGTGAGCAGGACACCGGCGAGCTCGCCGTGCGAGCCGGCCGACGGCTGCAGCGACACGTGCGGCAGCCCGGAGACCTCGCCGAGCGCGCGCTCCAGGTTGTACATCAGCTCCAGCGCGCCCTGCGACCGCTCGGGCGACTGCAGCGGATGCAGGCGCGAGTGGCCGGCCATCGCCGCGACCCGCTCGTGCAGGCGCGGGTTGTGCTTCATCGTGCACGACCCGAGCGGGTAGAAGCCCGTGTCGAGGTCGAAGTTGCGCCGCGACAGCTTCACGTAGTGGCGCACGAGCTCGGGCTCGCTCACCTCGGGCAGGCGCGCCGGCGCCGCACGGCGCAGCGCGGCCGGCAGCAGCTCGCCGCCGTCGGCCTCGGGCACGTCCAGCTTGGGCGCCACGAACGCGCGGCGCCCGGCGGCGCCCTTCTCGAAGATCGTCGTCGCGCGATCGCGCTGCATCGGCGTCGCGCCTTCCGAGGAGATCGGGACATCATGGTGCGGATGGTGCCCGTCGATGCCCGGATCGGCGTGCAGCCTGTTGTCGTTGAAGGTCGTCATGCCGTCACCCCCGCCGCGGAGCGCTCCGCAGCGACCGCGGCGCCCAGCACCGCGACCAGCTGGTCGATGTCGGCCTTGGACCGCTGCTCGGTGAGCGCGACCAGCAGCCCGGTTCCCAGCTCGTCGTAGTCGCGGCCCAGCGCGTAGCCCGGGTTGACCCCGGCGTCCTGGCAGCGGCGGATCACCGAGGCGACCCCGTCGACGCCGCCGACGTCCAGCGTCACGGCGAACTCGCGCACGACCGGCTGGTCGTGCAGCGCCGAGACGCCCGCGACGCCGGCCAGCTGCTCCCGCGCGTAGTGCGTGCGCTGCAGCAGCAGCTCGCCGAGGTCGACGAGGCCCTGCTTGCCCAACCACGTCAGGTACACCACGCCGGCCAGCGCGTTGAGCGCCTGCGCGGTGCAGATGTTCGACGTGGCCTTCTCGCGGCGGATGTGCTGCTCGCGCGTCTGGAGCGTGAGGACGAACCCGCGGCGGCCGTCGGCGTCGACGGTCTCGCCCGCGATCCGGCCCGGCATGCGCCGCAGGTAGGCCTCCGTCGCGGCGAAGAAGCCGAACGACGGGCCACCGAAGTCCAGGCGGTTGCCGAGGGTCTGGCCCTCGCCGACGCAGACGTCCACCCCGCACTCGCCGGGCGGCTTCAGGATGCCCAGCGGGATCGGGTCGTACTGGCCGACGACCACGACGCTGTCGCCGCCCGCCGCGTCCTTGGCGGCGCTGGCCAGCGCCGCGGCGTCCTCGACCGCGCCGAGGAAGTTCGGCTGCTGGAAGAACACCGCGCCGGTCTCGCCGTCGATCGCCGCCGCCCAGGCATCGGGATCGGTGACGCCGTCCTTGAGCGGGACCTCGACGATCTCCGCGCCGAAGCCGTGCGCGTAGGTCTGGAGCGTCTCGCGGGAGTGCGGGTGCAGCCCGCGCGAGACCACGAACTTCGGCTTGCCGTTGGCCAGCCGCGCGAGGTAGCCGGCGCTCGCCACCGCCGACGGCCCCTCGTACACCGAGGCGTTGGAGACCGGCAGGCCCGTCAGCTCGCTGATGGCCGTCTGGTACTCGAACATCGCCTGCAGGTTGCCCTGGGAGACCTCGGGCTGGTATGGCGTGTAGGGCGTGAGGAACTCGCTGCGCCCCAGCAGCATGTCGATGACCGCGGGGACGTAGTGGTCGTACATCCCGGCGCCCAGGAACGTGATCTCGTCCTCGGCGCTGACGTTGTTGGCGGCCAGCTCGCGGAGGTGCGCGTAGACCTCCTGCTCGGGCAGCCCGGCCGGGAGGTCGAGCGGACGGCTGAGGCGGACGTCGGCCGGGATCTGGCGATCGAAGAGCTCCTGGACGGAGCTGACGCCGATCGCGGAGAGCATCTCCGCGAGATCGGCGTCGGTGACGGCGGTGTACTGCGACAAGAGCGTCCTTGTGGGAGTTAGGAGAGCGTGCCCTCATAGGCGGCGGAGTCCATCAGGCCGTCGGTCTCCGAGGAGTCGGAGAGCCGGACCTTCACCATCCAGCCGTCGCCGTAGGGGTCGTTGTTGATCGCCTCGGGCGCGTCGCCCAGGCCGAGGTTGACCTCGATGATCTCGCCCGTCAGCGGGGCGACCACGTCGGAGACCGCCTTGACGGACTCGACTTCAGCGTAGGACTCGCCGGCCGTGACCGTCGAGCCGACCTCGGGCGGATCGAAGAACACGACCTCGCCCAGGGCGTCCTGGGCGTACCAGGTGATCCCGAACACGGCGGTGTCGGGGTGGGCGGGATCTACTCGGGCCCAGTCGTGCTCCGGGTGGTAGAGCAGTTCAGCGGGGTAGCTCGCGTCGGCCATGGCCGTGACCCTACTTCTTGAGGAGGGGCTTCTTCGCGACGGTCGCCGTGCGGATCTTCCCGCGCACGTCGATCTCGAGCTCGGTGCCTTCCGCCGCCATGGCGGCGGGTACGTAGGCCATGCCGATCCCGATCTCCAGCGAGGGCGACATCGTCCCCGACGTCACCTCGCCGCCGCCGATCACCGCGTTGCCCTGGCGGGCGATCCCCGAGGTCATGGTGAAGGCGACGAGCTTCTCAGACGGGCCGGCCTTGCGCACCGCGCGGACCGCCTCGGAGCCGATGAAGCCGGTGTCCTCCTTGCAGGCCCAGCCGAGCCCGGCCTCGATCGGGCCGCGCGACTCCATCAGGTCGTTGCCGTAGAGGTGGTAGTTGACCTCGAGCCGCAGCGTGTCGCGCGCGGCCAGGCCGGCGGGGTGCGCGCCGCGCTTGACGACCTCGCCCCAGATCATCGGCGCGTCGGCGGGGTCGCAGAGGATCTCGACGCCGTCCTCGCCCGTGTAGCCGGTGCCGCACGCCAGCACGCGCTTTCCGCGCAGCATCCGGTGGCGGCAGGTGAAGCGATCCGGCAGCGGGGAATCGGCGAGCGCCTGGACGATCTCGCGCGCCTGCGGGCCCTGCACGGCGAGCATCGCGAAGCGGTCGGCCGCGTCCTCGACCACGACGTCGAAGTCGGTGGCCTGCTGCTGGAACCACGCGAGGTCCTTCTCGTGGTTGGCGGCGTTGGTGACCGTCAGGAACTCGGCGGCGCCGAGGCGGTACGTGAAGAGGTCGTCGAGCACGCCCCCGTCCTCGCGGCAGAGCACGGAGTACTGCGCGCCGCCGGTCAGCAGCTTGGTGACGTCGTTGCTGAGGAGGCGCTGCAGGAACGCCTCGGCCCCGGGACCGGCGGTCGCGATCTCGCCCATGTGCGAGACGTCGAAGACGCCCGCGGTCGCGCGCGTCGCGAGGTGCTCCGCCTTGACGCCGGCGTATTGGACCGGCATCTCCCAGCCCGCAAACGGGACGAGCTTCGCCCCGGCCGCGACGTGCTTGTCGTACAGCGGTGTGCGCCGGAGCGCGGTGTCGATCGGAGCGGCGGCCACGGCGGCGAGGCTAGCACCAGCACTGGCGGCGGCCGCGCCCGCGGGCCCGCCGCGGGGCCTACTCCGCGGGGTTCGTGCCGGGCGTCTCGCGCGCCGCGCACGTAGCGACCGCGTCACTCGGCAGGATGCTGGCCCGGCGTCTCGCGCGCCAGGTACTCCTCCAGCAGCATCGGCACGGTGGCGGTGCGCTCGGCGACGGCGAGCAGGTCCGACATCGAGGACTCCTCCTCGGTCTGCTCCTCCAGGAACCACTGCAGGAACTGCTCGGAGCGGTAGTCGCGCGTCTCGCGCGCGACCTCGAACAGCTCGCTGATGCTGACCGTGACGGACTTCTCCTGCTCGAGCGCGAGCCGGATCGGGGCGATGTGGTCCTCGAAGTCGGCGCGCGGCGCGGCGATGCTCCCGAACTCCACCGCCGAGTCGGTGTCCTGCAGGTAGCCCACCATCTTGAGCGCGTGCTCGCGCTCCTCCTCGGCCTGCGAGTAGAAGAACGCCGACAGCTGCGGGTAGGTCTCGTCGGCGTAGTACGCGCCGATCGCCGTGTACTGATGGGCGGCCGCGAACTCGCGGGCGACCTGGGCGTTCAGGGCGTCGATGAAGCGCTCGGAGGGCATCGGACGACCCTAGCGGGCCAAATACCCCGGTTCCAGCGCTTTCGGGCCGCCTAACTCGGGCTTAGGGCGCCCTACGATTCCCTGCTACGCTTCCTGCGCCGATGCCCTCGAAGCGCTGCTGCCGCTCCTGCCCGCGCTGTGACGACTGCCCCGTGCTCGTCGCCGCCGCCGCACGCGCCCGGCGCCGCGACATGACCACGATCGCGGCCCTCGTCGACGAGGTCTTCGCCGGCCTCGCGGTCCGCAGGCTGCCGGACTCGGTCACCCAGACGCTCGAGGCGCTCGACAGCGCACGCCGGCGTCCGGCCGTCCCGGCCGCGACCCGCTGAGACGCCGGCCGCCGCGACGGCGGCCGACCGAGCCCCTGGGCTAGGAGACTGTGTCGCTATCGCGACTGGGGACCCACCTCCGGCGGCGACGGCTGGCCATCGTGGGCCTCGGCCGCCCTGGCCGCCTACGGCACCCCTAGCTAGTTGTCCTGCGTGCTCTTGGTCGGGTACGGACGGACGAGGAAGTCCGTGAGGAGCTCGTCGCGCGAGTCCTCCGTGCTCAGCTCCAGCTGCGTGAGCAGCTCGGCGAGCTCGTCCGTGGTCATGTCTTGCATGGGTGCGATGCGTCCTTGCTCCGGGCCGACTAGGTGGGACGGGGCCGTCCCACCTGCAGTGTCGTCACTCCCGATGGTCGGCGCCATCCCTACTTCTTGGGATCTTGCCGTCCGACGGAGGACCGGAACCTGGTCCTCCGTCCTGCAAAGCACCCCTGCACCCCGTCTGGGCGTCCGTCTCCGGACACCGGGCCCCATCTACCGCAGGAAGGGCGGGATGTCGATCTCGTCGTCCCGGATCTCGAGCGACTCGCGCTCGACCCGGGGCGAGCGGTCACGACGGCGCGCGCTGTCGCGCGTCTCCTCGCGGGCCTGCCGCGGCCGCGCACGGCCGTGGTCGAACCCGGTGGCGATGACGGTGACGCGCACCTCGTCGCCGAGCGACTCGTCGATGACCGAGCCGAAGATGATGTTGGCGTTCGCGTCGGCGGCGCCCTGGACGATCTCGGCCGCCTCGTTGATCTCGAACAGGCCGATGTCGGGCCCGCCCGTGATGTTGAGGAGGATGCCCGTGGCGCCCTCGACCGACTGCTCGAGCAGCGGGCTGGAGATCGCGGTCTTCGCGGCGTCTGCCGCGCGCGTCTCGCCACCCGACTGGCCGATGCCCATCAGGGCCGACCCGGCGTCCTGCATGATCGTGCGGACGTCGGCGAAGTCGAGGTTGATGAGGCCCGGGATCGTGATGAGGTCCGTGATCCCCTGGACGCCCTGGCGGAGGACGTTGTCGGCCTCCCGGAACGCTTCGAGGATCGTCGTACGGCGCTCCACGAGCGCCAGGAGCTTCTCGTTCGGGATCACGATGAGCGTGTCGACCACGTCGCGGAGGCGCTGCACGCCCTCGTCGGCCTGGCGCATCCGCTGCGTGCCCTCGAACTCGAACGGCTTGGTGACCACGCCGACCGTCAGCGCGCCGATCTCGTTCTTGGCGATCTCGGCGATGACGGGGGCCGCACCGGTGCCGGTGCCACCACCCTCACCCGCGGTGACGAACACCATGTCGGCGCCCTTCAGCGCCTCCTTGATGTCGTCGCGGGACTCCGCCGCCGCGCCGAACCCGACGTCCGGGTTCGCGCCTGCGCCGAGGCCCTTGGTGAGCTCGTGCCCGATGTTGAGCTTGATGTCGGCGTCGCACATGGCGAGCGCCTGGGCGTCCGTGTTCGCGGCCACGAACTCGACGCCGCGCAGGCCGGCGTCGACCATGCGGTTCACCGCATTGGTCCCACCGCCGCCGACGCCGACGACCTTGATGACCGCGAGGTAGCTGCCGCTTTCCATGTGCTTGAAGTTCCTGTCCGACCCTCTAGGTAGCGTCGAGACTTTGGGCAGGGGTAGGCCCGTCTCGGCCAATGCACGGTACG
>NZ_DATHDY010000070.1:0-14931 GCF_035318805.1 Baekduia sp. | reverse complement strand
GGATCCTAGGTTCACTTCGATTTCGTCTGCGCTGCGTGCGAAAACGGAGGAGCCGCAGCGGGGACAGAAACACCGCCCGACGTAGTCGCGTGTTTCGCCATCGATCGTCACCGCATCCTGAGGGAACACCGCGGAAGCGTGGAAAAGGGCCCCATGATGCTTGCGGCAGTCGAGACAGTGACAAATGCCGACCCGGTATGGGAGTCCCGACGCCACAATTCGGACGTTGCCGCACAGGCAACCGCCGGTGAATCGGTCCATGCTGCGTCTCCTCCAAAATCAAGCGGTCGGAATGGATACGACGGTCACTGCCCGGGGCAGCGACACCTCGGAGGAAGCCGAGATGCACCGCCAGCGTACGCGCCGCCGTATCGCACAGGTGCAGCGCTTGACCCCCTACGACGAGCTGGAGGCCCGCAGCGCCCTGACCTCGGATTATCGGGCCGTAGCCGCCGGCGCTCGAGCATGACTCGCCGGTGAGCGCACGAGGCGCTAGAGGAGATGGCGCGCCCAGCGCCGCCGGGACTAGGTTCTGCGCCGGGCCGCATAGCGGTGTGACGGTCGCCGCCGCGCGCGTTCGACTTCTCCTCTTCGTCCAAGGCGGCAGTGCCGTTCAGCTGCACGCCTGCTTCCGCTGTTGCCTCAATGCAGTTGCGCCCGCTCGGCTCCTCTCATCCCCCGAGGCGACCCTTCCCGCCGTTTAGCCGATCAGCTACGTGACGCGCGGCGCTCGTTCGTCGTCCGCCGCCGTCGCTGCGCGCGGTCCTCGGACTCCGCCCGGGCGCACCGCGATCGCGATCACGATGAACACCACCACGCCGATGTTCCATATCGCGCCGTCGTCGAAGAGGTCGACGATCAGCAACGCGAACGCCGCCGCGATCGCCGCCCAATACACCCAGGAGTACCGGACCCCATACGGACCCAGCATTCCACGCCTGTCGACGCGCTTGCTCATCGCGCGACTATCCCGCCTCCGCCCGTCGCGGTCAAAGGCCGTTCCCTCTGGTTGTGGACATGCTCGCCACCAGGCACCCGCCAGCCTCGACTGCGGAGCCGCCGACCCCTTCGGTGCACTCGACGCCGGGTGGCGCCCGCTGCTCCCTTCGCCTGACAGGGGCGGCGGCGCCAGAGTTCGTCCGCGCTCTCGCTATCTACGCCAGGCGACGCTGCCGATGGGAGTTCCGCGCGTCGTCCAAAGCGGCAGTCCTCGTGTCGGTTTGACGACAACCGGTCTGAGAGTCAGATCGGGTGTTTCCAGGAGGCGCGCGACGGTTCGCTGCGACGCGAGGTAGTTCCAGCGCGGCCTCAGCGGTGCCGGACAGGCCGCGGCGCGCCCGGAGGCGCCCCGCGAGCCTGTGCCGGTCGCACCACTACTAGTCGTCGCGGTCGTCGCTCCAATAGGGGTCGCTGCTGCCAGCCTTCGCCAGGCCGCGGCTGATCATGTAGCCGACGGTGAGGATCCCGACGATCAGCCAGGTATCCGAGGCGATGAGACGATCGTCGCGGCCCCCGCCAGCCTCGGTGAGCAGGCCCGCGACCAGCACGCCCACGGTGGCTGCGATGTAGACGTACAACTCGGTCGTCTTCGACGAGTGCTTGGTCTCGGTGGTGAGTCGGCCCGACCGACGACGAGCCGGGGACTCCCCGCGCGCGGCGCGGCCTCCGCGCCCGGTGTCGGCCGCGCCGGTGGTGTCGCGAGCGGTCCCTGGGGAAGTGGCCATGGTGTTCCTCCTTGATGTGCTGGACTCGCGACCGCTTGTGCGGTCGCAGTGCGCCTCATCGCCTCGTGCGGTCCATTCGAGACCGCGCTGACGCTGGGCTTCGCTGCGTTGGACCCGCAGAGCCGCCGGTGGCGGTCCCGCATGTCTCTCCACGGTTTCACCGGTGGCGCGCGTCGACATGCGTTCTTTGTGAGAACCCGTTCGAGCCGTGGCCGAAGCTGAGCCTGCCGGGAGTTCCGGCCGCGCTGTTCAGAAACCAAGCGTGATGCCCCAGCGGCGGGTGTCGCTCGACGCGCCCCAGCACGGTCGCACGTCACCCGGCCGCGCCGATGATCCCGGAGGCAGGGTTCGGCGGCAGGCAGCGCGCGGCCATGGCGCTTCGCCTTCACGCCCAAGATCTGCCCCAGACCACTGGGGGCGTCACCGCGTCCGTCGAGGCCAACCTGTCGCAGCGCCCACGGCGCGACGGGCCCAGGAATGACCAGCGCTTCCCCTTCCCATGCCAAGCGAGCGCGCTGGCTGAGTGCCGCTCCTCGTCCATACCGGCAGCCAGGCGGCCGTCGACCGGGGTGCCCGCAGAGTGCTCCATTCGTCGCATTCCGGGAGGCTGGCAGCAAAGGTCGCTACGCGCCGCTACACCGCGTCGGCGAAGACCCCGCATGCGCGGGGCCTTCGCATTTCTCGGGGCTCAGCGGACACGTCCGCTCGGGCTACTCGGGGACGTTGCTCCCACCCCGGCACGTGTCGCCGGGGTTGAACGTCTTCGGCGTCGCGCCGAAGAAGTTCTCGATCACACCCAGGCGCACGAGCTGCCCGTAGGACTGGGAAACGCCGCCGGCATCGGGGTTGTCGAGCGGGGCGCTCGGGTTGTCGTTCTTGCCCGAGAACACGCAAATCGAGTTCGCGTGCGCGGGGCCCGCCGTGGGCTTGCCGTTGCCGGTGATCTCGCCGGCGAACGCGGCACCCGCACACGGCCCAGCGACGGCCATGATGCAGACCACGGCCACGAGCGTCGACTTCCTGGACAGCATTGGTTCGCTCCTTCCTGTGAGGGCGCCTCCCCGCGCCGAAGCTACCGGTGGGCGTCGCCGATGGGCCCTAGACGAATGGCTAAATCACCCGCACTGCCGCTTTCGCCTGGGACCGGCAGCGCGTCGGGAGCTGCGACGGACTGCTGCTTGCCATGCAACTGGGCAGCGGCTGGTCCGTGCCAATACGCGAAACTTGTAGGCCATGCCTCGCCCGACGAAGCTCACCCCCGAGGTCGAGGCGCGGCTCGTCGGGGGCGTCCGCGCCGGGCTGACCCTCGGTCTCGCCTGCGAGATGGTGGGCATCACGCCCCGGACCTACCAGCGCTGGATGGCGAGCCCGCGCCCCGAGCACCAGCAGTTGCGCGAGGCCGTGCAGCGTGCCCGTGCGGGCTGCGAGGGCGACCTGGTGGCGCGCATGACGCTGGCGGCCCACCGGGGCAGCTGGCGCGCCGCCGCCTGGCTGCTCGAGCGCCAGGCGCCGGATCGCTGGGAGCGGCCGTAGACCGGCGCTCGACGGCCCAGGGTTGCCCGCGACGGTGGGCCGGGTTGCCCTCTGGGTTGCCCTACGCCTCCATCAACGGGCGAGCGCCTGGCCCCAGAAGCGCGAAAACCGCGCTGTTTGCGGGGCTCTCGCCGAAGCCCTCTGTCGGATTCGAACCGACGACCTCTTCCTTACCATGGAATTCGAGGGCGGTCATCGGGTCCCCGGTCGTCCGGGAAGTCCGATGGATGCCGGTCATTACGGACTTGATGGTATCTGGCGGACCGGAGGGCTGGACCCAGAATGGACCCACACGGGACGGCCCGACGTAAGAGCTGCTTCAAACTCGCCGCAGACGCCCGGCGAAGCGTGCCCGCCTTTGGCCTGCCTCGCTGTCGGCAACGTCGCTTCGGCACGCGTAGCGATGCGCTGCGGCCTCACCCGCGTTGGGACCGCCCCCTCCGGCATGGCGGTGTTCGCCCACCGGGTGCTGCCACGGAACTGGCTGCGCGGCCTACCGCCGCCGTCACACGTCGATCGCGACCGTCGCTTCGGACTGCGATGAAGGAGGGCCTCCTCGGTGGGAACGCTCAGCGTGTCACCGAGGAGCGAACTCGAGGAGGCCCGTCTCCGTTGTCCCACGGCTCGGCCTGCCACTGACCACCGTTGCGACGGATCGACCTACTGGTAGTGGTGACGCGCGCTGCGGCGCTCTGGGTTGCGCCGCTCCTCCTCACCCACTGTCTTGAGCGGTGTCATCCCGATGTGCAATCAGGTGGACTGATTACGGTCTTCGCGGAGCCGGCCGCGTGCGGGGCGCTTCTCCGTTTCGCGCCGTATGAAACGCCCGATCGAGTGTCTCCCGGATGGTGCCCCTAGTGCCGCCGCGCCTCGTTGACGACAGCGGCGATCGTGCTGACGCCCGCAGCCACCGTAAGTGGGCTGATGCCGTTCCTGTTGGCCTGGCTGTTGCTGGAGCGAAGGAGAGCGCGGCGCAGCGGCGGACGGCTGTGATCGGTTTGGGCCAGGACGCCGTTGACGGCGACCAGGGCGGTACCGCTGACAATGTTGAGGGTGCCGAGCATGCCGATGGTCTTCTGAATCTTGGCCGCCTTCGGCGGCGTCTCCGGGGCGGGCTCTGTGCCCGTCTCGACCGGGACGGCGCCGTCGGGCCCCTGCTTGGCCAGCCGGGCGCCCTGGATGCCGTTGAGGATCCCGGTGACGATCGACATGGCCATGAGACCGTCCTTCACCGAGGACAGCGTCTGCTCCCGGCGCGAGAGCCTGGCCGGGCGCGTCTCCGTGGCCCGCGCCGCGCCCCAGCCGATGGCGGCGGCGCCGAGGCCGAGGGCGTTCACCATGTTGTAGCCGTTCCAGGCGGTGTTCGCGACCGCGCCGCGCTCCGGGTGGCTGGAGATTCGCCGCAGCGACGGGTTGTGGGCGAACTTGCCGAACATGGCGCCTCCGAGCCAGGCGGCGAGCCCGACGTCGTGCGCCGCACGAGTTGTATTGGCGAGGGTGTCAGAAACCATTGCCGGTCGATACCCGCATCCCTGTCTCGCGTATGCGTTCCTGTGGAGCCGCCGTGCATACGTTGGTTTCCCGGGAGACAAGGACTTCGACAAGCTGAATCCACCTGTTCCGGTCGCGTCACCAACACCTCCGCCCCGGCCACTGAGTGAGTGGGGCGACCTGCGCCGCGGTGGCCTCCCGCCCCCGCGCCGTTCGCGGCGGCCGCCACGGCGCCGGTCGTGCCTCAGCGACACGCGGCGGTCGATGGACCGACCCAGGCGACGGACGGCGCTGTCCGGGGTCCGGCCGGCAGTGTCATCGGCGCTCACCGCCCCAACCGCGGTGCCACCCACGATTCCCCACGCCGGCGCAGATGGACTGCGGCCGCGGCCGCAGCAGCGCCCACAGAGCGAGACCGATGGCCGGGACGACGAGCGATACCGCCGCCGCGACGTACCGCCTGCGCAGCGCGTTGATCACGGCGAACACGACGCCCAGTACCGCCGAGCCGGCGACGATGAGCGCGACCGCGTCCGCGGTGCCGTCCGCCAGGTCCACCCACAGGCGCACGCCGAGCAGCACAACTGCGCATTGCCCCGGCGACGATCACGGCGTTGATGGACGTGCGTCCCTCCGGCAGCCAGTAGTCGAGCCACAGCGCGAACTCGTCGAGCGCGAGGCCCATGCCCACGCTCACAGCAGATGATGGATGTGGGCGCCACGAAGGCCACGTTCTCCGGGCGTGTCGGACGGCCGAGCACTGACGCCCTGGCCATACCGCCTGGCCGTCACGGCCACCGACCACGCCCGCAACCGCTCGACGACCAAGACCACAAGCTTCACCATCGTCCCCCGTAGAGCCCGGCGCGCGAGGACGATGCCGTCCGTCCTGCCGGACGACAGACACCGAAGAACAACACGCCCGCTTGAAGGGAACCTTCGGCCGAAGCCCACGCCCGGATTGAACCGGGGACCCCTTGATTGCGAGGGCGGATCCGGCTGCCGCGCGGTCTCCTCGGGTCAGGTGTCGTCCGTTCAAGGACCGCCTGTCGCTGACACGCGAGAGGTCGGTTCGAAACATGAGTAACGCGCCCATCCCAGGTCATGAGAACGGAATGGCGCAGCCCCGCGGCCCCGGCCATGAACGCGTGTTTGTTCGCGGCCGGGGACGTGCACACCATCCTGCACGCGCTCGGCTCTTTGGTCTTCGCCGCAGCCGGCGCACCTCCCTCGGCCCGGTCACTCGGGCCTCATCTATGGATCGGATGTCGTATGAACGCTTCACAGCAGAAGGTCGTGCAGTACCTCAACGAGGCGCTCGCCAGCGAGCAGGCCTTGACTCGTGTTTTGCAGTCCCAGATCGCCATGACCCCTCGCGGGTCCTACCGCTCGGGCCTGGAGACGCACCTCGGCGAGACCCGCGACCACGCCGCCCGCGTGGGCCGCCGCCTCGACGCGCTCGGTGAGGGGTCGAACCCCCTGATCGCCGTCGTCGGCTTCGCCGAGAACGCCATCGGCCAGGCGCTGGCGCTCGGCAAGACGCCATTCGATCTGCTGCGCGGGTCCGGCGGCGAGGAGAAGGTCCTCAAGAACGCCAAGGACGCCTGCGCCACGGAGGCTCTCGAGATCGCCACCTACACCGCGCTGGAGCGCCTCGCGCGCTCGGTGGGCGATGACCAGACCGCCACGATGGCCGCGTCGATCCGCGCGGACGAGGAGAAGATGCTGGGGCGCATCATGCGCGAGATCCCCAAGCTGACCGAGGCCGTCGTCGGCGCCGACGTCACGGGCAACGGGTCCTACGACGTGACCACCACGGGAGCCGCCGACGCCGTCCGCGACGCCGGTGAGGCCACCAAGAACGCCGCGCGCAGGACCACGAGCGCGGCCAAGCGCACCGCCCGCCGTGCCCGCAAGGTCCCGGGCGTCGCACGCGTCGAGGGTCAGGCCAAGGGCGCCGTGGCGTCCGCCGGCGACCTGGCGATCGCCCGCTACGACAGCCTCACCGCCGACGAGATCACCGACAAGCTCGGCGAGCTCTCGCAGATCGACCTGGCCAAGGTCGATTCCTACGAGCGCCGCAACCAGAACCGCACCACCGTCCTGAGCCGCATCGCCTCGCTCCGCGGCGACGAGCCGTGGGCCGGCTACGACGAACTGACGGCCGCCGAGGTGCAGACCGCGCTGTCCGAGGGCGATGACGAGCGCGCCAAGCAGGTGCGCGCCTACGAGCGCACACACAAGAACCGTGCCGGGGTCATCAAGGCCGCCGAGCGCGAGCACAGCAACGCCTGACCGCGACGCGACACCCTCGCGCCCCACATCACCCGACCGCAGTAAACGAGGCCCGACGTTACGCCGGCCTCGCCATCCGAACCATCCACCCGTCCCGAGAGGACCCCATGAGCACCACCGCATCAAGCCGCGACGACCTGGCCGATCGCGACACCGCTGGCACCGCGACGCGGCGTGACACCACCCGTCGCCTCAGCACCGAGACCAAGCACTCGTCGAAGACCAGCGAGATGTACGCCTACATCGCCGCCACCGTCGGCGTGCTGCTGGCCGGGCTACTGACAAAGGCCGGCGACGGCCACGACGACCGCCTCCAGGCGCAGGAGACCTGGATGATCGTCGGCATCCTCACCGTCGGCTACATGATCTCCCGCGGGCTGGCCAAGTCCGGCAGCCGCGACCCCTACGACGCCGACGCCAGCACCCGCTAGTCCGCATGGCCTTCTCCTCAGGAGGCGGCCGACCGTACCGTCACAACCGGGTTCGCATCGTCGGATGCGGACCCGGCTGTCTCATGACGTCGCTGCTGCTGTCGATCGCGCTCACCGTCCTGCTCAACCTCGCGATCAGGATCTTCTGAGCTTTGATGGCAGCGGCCAGTGCGCTGGCGGTATCAATGGGAAGGCATGCGATGGCGATGCACAAGCGGCGGGCCATGACCCCAGGCGGCGGCCGCGCCGGCGTCCCAGCTCCAGGTGCCGGTGCAGTACGTGGCATTTGAGCTCGAGCAGCTGTGGACCAGACGTCTCCAGAGGTCGTGGCGTCGCCAGGCGTGCAGGTTCGTGGCGACCTGCGGGCTGAGGTCGTAGACGAGGTCGGTGGCGCCACAGGCCCCCGGCGCTCCGTACAGCCGGCGCGGCTCGGAGCGGTCGGGCTGTTGTTGCCCGACATCGCCGGCGCCGTCGACGTAGACCCTGGACGTGCACCGGGAGGATGAGTACCGAAGCGTTGTCCGCGCGGCGGTGCTCCGCTTTTAGGCGTCGGCCAAGCCGGGGGATGTCAGCGGCGGTCGCGGCCACCTGGTCTATCAACCACCTCAATGGAAGGCACAACCATGCTTCGCGTAGGACAACTGCTACCGCTGCTCGCGGCAGCGCTGTTGCTAGGACTGCTCGGGACCGGCTCGTTCGCTCTGGCTAACAGCAGCCATGACAGATCCCCGGGGCACAAGCACCACTCCGGGAACCAGAGCTGTGGCGAAGGCGGCTATTCCGCGTGGGACGAGGAGTGGCTGAAGATGTCGATTCAAGGCGACCTCTTCGAAATCCAGGGCGGCAACCTCGCCCAGCAGCAGGCAACGACCCAGATCGTTCGCGACCTCGGCGCGCGGCTGGTCAAGGACCACACCAAGTCGCTACACGACGCCGCCGACGTCGCCGACCAGCTTGGCATCGACGTCCCCGACAAGCCCTCCCCGTCACAGCAGTGGGAGCTTCGGGCAGTGGCGCAGTTCAAGGGCGCCGAGTTCGACAAGTGGTACTCCGACCTCGAGGTCCAGGATCACGTCCAGGACATCCAGGAGGCTCAGGACGAGCTCGACAAGGGCTGCAACGACCAGATCAGGCAGCTCGCCGAGGATGACCTGCCCGTCCTCCAACAGCACCTCGAGCTCGCCCGCGCCGCGCTGGCCGCCACCGGTGCCATGAACAGCAACAACGACGAGTGACAGCCGTCACCGCCCGCGCCGAGGCTCGCTTCTCCGAAGCGGGCCTCGCAGGGCGTGAGCGAGGTCCTCGCCAGCGGCCACAGCGACCGCACCGTCGAGGCGGGCCAGGATCCGGCCAAGGCGATGCTGGAGCAGCGCACGGCGATGACGCCCCAGGCCCACCCCGGGCCGACGGCCGGAGAGGGGTCGGCCATCGCCATGCTTCCTTGGTGGGTCGTGATCGGGGTGATGATCGTCAGCGTCGGTGCCGCCCCGTCGGTCAGCCAAGGCTGGATCCTGCCGCTGATCATCGTCCGCTCGGCGTGGCCTGGATGGCCGTGCAGTACTGGATGGCACACGCCTAGGCCGCCCGTAGCGCACGCCCGACCGGTGAAATGGTCAGCGCGCAGCGGAGACTGGCGCCGCTGACGATCTTCGTGGTCATCGCGGTCATCTGGTTCATGCTCGTGATGGACCTCGTCACGGGCTTCGTATAGGAACAGAGGCGCCCGTTTCGAACGGTTCGGCCGCTCGCGACCGGGCCAGGCAACCACTACAAGATGGGCCTGCCGCCAGTGACCGCGATGCGTGCACCCGATACGTAGGACGCCTCGTCTGAGGCGAGCAACACGTAGACCGGGGCAAGCTCCGATGGCTGTCCGGCGCGGCCCAGGGGCGTCTCCGCGCCGAAAGTCTTGACCTGCTCTGGCGGCATGGTCGCCGGGATCAGCGGCGTCCAGATCGGACCGGGCGCCACGCTGTTGGCGCGGATGCCCCGGGGCCCCAGCATCTGCGCGAGACCGGCCATGAAATTGGCGACGCCCGCCTTCGTGATGTCGTAGGGCAGCAGCGTCGGCTTCGGGTTGTCGGAGTTGACCGAACTCGAGCCGATGATCGACCCGCCGGCCGACATGTGCGGCACGGCACGCTTGCAGAGGTGGAACATCGCCGTGAGGTTGGTCTGGATCGTGCGGTCCCACTCCTCGTCGGGTATGTCCTCCAGCGAGTCGCGGCTCATCTGAAAGGCGGCATTGGACACCAGGACGTCGATGCGCCCGAACTCCTCGACCGCGCGATCGATCACCGCGCGACAGTGCGCGGGATCCTGGAGGTCGCCGCTGACCAGCACCGCCTTACGGCCCGCGTCCTGAACCCACCGCGCGGTGTTCTGCGCATCCTCGTCCTCGTCCAGGTAGGAGATGAGCACGTCGGCGCCCTCACGCGCGAAGGCGATCGCCACCGCCTTGCCGATGCCGCTGTCGCCCCCGGTGATGACCGCCGCCTTACCGGCTAGGCGGCCTGAGCCCTGGTAGGTGTGCTCGCCGTGGTCGGGCTCCGGCGCCATCGCCGCGGTGGTGCCGGGCGGCACCTGCTCCTGTGGCGGCTGCTGCTGCTCGTCGGCCATGCGTTCCTCCAGAGGTCGTGGGGCCTCGCGTTACCCGTGGAAGCCACGGCGCACGCCGAAGTTCTCGCTCGCTCGACCCCCGGACGGACCACGTGACCAAAGCCGTACATGCGTCGCCCCCTGGCGCGGGCCGCATCTCCATGAACCAACCGTCCGGCCTCAGCACTCTTCGAACCCGCGGCCATCGAGCCGGTGGCGGGCCTGCTCTTCGCTGGCACACCTCACGGGAAGCCGCGGTCCGGCGCACCGCGATGATCAGGGTCACGTCGTGGATCGGCGGTGGCCCTCGGGGGTCGATCATCGCGGATCCCGATGCGCTGGGCTATCGCCTCGTGGCCGACCCGCTGCTGGACATCATGAGCGCCGAGGAGTGGTACGAGGTGGAGCGCGCCGCAGCGAACCCTGCGTGCTGAAAGGGCTCGTCACACCGTGGGCGGCAACAGCATGCGCTCGCTGCCGCGCTTCCACTCGACCAGCAGGGCGGAGGCATCGTCTTCCAATTCACCGGGGTGGGCTTCGACGATCGCTTGACGCAGGCGGCGCAGGGTCTCAGGCGAGGTCTGTGCGGCTGCGGCTTGGCGCTCGACGAACTGGCGCAAGCCATCGACGCCCATGCGCTGGCCGTTCTCAAGCCGCGCCTCGGTCAGCCCGTCGGTGAAGAGCAGCAGCATGTCGCCGGGCTCCAGTGACTCGCGCATCGCGACCGGATCGCCTCGCGGCCCCGGAACCCCCAGCGGTGTGGCGGGCGTTCCCACCAGCACGCGGGCCCGCCGATCGCCGCGGATGACCAGCGGGGGCGGGTGCCCAGCCGTCAGCCAGGTCAGCTCTCCGCTGCGGACGTCCAGCTCGGCGACGAGACCGGTCACGAACCCCTCCCCCGGGAACTGGTCGCCGATCGCAGCGTCCATCGCCCTGTAGGTCTCGATCAGATCGCTCCCGCGCCGGCGGCTGTAGCGATAGGCCGACAGGGCGAAGGTCGCCAGGCCTGCGGCGGCCAGGCCGTGGCCCATCGCGTCGAAGATCGCCACATTCAGGACCCCGTCGTTGAATGCGTAGTCCAGCGCGTCGCCGCCGTTGTCGTAGGCCGGTTCGAGCATGCCGGCCACCACGAGGTCGTCGGTGGCGAAGAGCAGCGGCGGGCTGAGCTCCCAGATCAGCTCGGAGGCGATCGTCTTGTGCCCTCGTCGCCGGCATAGCTCGAAGGCGTCGGTGTAGGCGCCCTTGGTCACCAACAACGTGGCGACCAGGTGCGCGTAGCGCTCGCAGACCAGCACGATCTCGGGCGCGATCTGCTCGGCGCGAAACGCCATCGCCATCACGCCCAGCCGGTCGGTGCCGTCCAACAGCGGCAACCACAGCCGGCGCAGGCCCTCGTCACCCTCAGCGGCGACCTGCAGGATCGTGGTTGAGCTGTAGGCCTTGCCCGCCACGGTGCCGGTCACGGCGATCGCCTCGCGCTCGTCGGGAGCCGACGAGGACCATGCGACCAGACCGGACTGGTCGTAGTCGATCAGGTACAGGTCGACGGCCTCGGCGCCGATGATGCGCGCCACATCGGCCACGACCGCGGGCAGGTCGCCGGGCGCGGACAGGTGCGTGCGGCGCAGCAACCCCGCCAGGAGGGTCGCGGCCTCCACGTCACGCATGCTGCCGGCCGGCGTCGGTGAGTAGTGGTGCGGAGAACCGCATGACCAACCGATACCCAACCGGAACGCATCTCCCCCGCCACCGGCTCATCGGCCACCGCCGCGCATCGCCTGAACCTTCCGCCGCTGATCGGCGGGCTGCTGGGATGACCATGGCGCGGCTGCAGATGCGCCCGCCGCACCGCAGACGCGGGCCTACGGTTCCTCGGTGACGGCTCAGCTGAGGGTGACGTCGTGCCCGGGTAGTCGGTCTGCTGGCGGCCGCTGGCAGCGCGGAAGTCGATGGCCTTGTGTGTGCCCCGACTGTCGCATCGAGGGCCGCGTGCAGCGCGGTCTGGGCGGCGTGCCACGCGTCGAGCAGCACGGCCGCCCAGCGGGCTTCGAGCTCCACGAGTGCCTGGGCGCCGAAGAGGATGTCGTCGATCAGCGTGGGCTCGACGCGCACGAGACCGCCGGCCAAGTCGACGGCGGCGATGTTCTCATGGACGGCGTCGGCGGTGACGTGCTCGTCGAAGAACCTCGTGGCGTCGACGGTGTCGATCCCGAGTGTGGTGGCTGCCAGCCGGCCAGCGCCTCGGCGAGGCCGGTCTCGAAGACGTCCTCCAGCCGCCCGCGAAGGACAGGCAGGGCGAAATCCCACGCCCAGCGCTCGTCGACCTCGTCGACCTCGTCGAACCCTCCGTAGAAGGGTGACGCGCCCGCCAGCGCGGCGAGAGCGGGAAGGTGCTCGCGCAGCGCGTTGTAGACGGCGAGGACGCGGTCAGGATCCCCGAGTGCCACGTGGACGTGCAGCCCGAACACGAGCTGGCGACGCACGACGCCCCCGAACTCCGCGTGGATCCGCTCATATCGCTCGCCCGAGGTGATCACTTCGATTCCGCCCGCGAAGGGATGGACGCCGGCACCAGCGGGCCGCGCCAGACCCTCAGCCGCGGCGATCTCCAACTGCGCCGCCGGCAACTCCGGCTTGAAGCGCTCGTCCCCGACCAGCCGCCCGAGGACCGTGGGCGCGCACGGAGCCAAGTCCAGCGTCTCGGCGTCGAGGCAGCATCAGCTCCTCCTCGAGGCCGACGGTCAGCGCACGATCGTGACTGAAAGCCGCCCGCAGGGCATCGACGTCCGGGTTTGCGCAGGAGGTCACCCCGGATACCTCCCCGCTCATGCGGATCGTGACGCTTCCCGGCGTGTTTCGACCGATCTCCGACACCTGGCTGCTGGCCGGCGCTCTCCGCCCGCTCGCCCCGGGCGCCTGCGTGTTGGACGCCTGCACCGGCAGTGGAGCACTGGCGATCAGTGCCGCGCTGGCCGGGGCTCGTGAGGTGACGGCGGTCGACGTCTCGCGCCGAGCGGTGCTCACCGCGTGCATCAACGCGTGGCTCAACGGTGTCGTCGTCTGCACGCGACGCAGCGACCTCTTCTCCAGGCTGCCCGCTCAGCGCTACGACGTGATCGTCTCCAACCCACCCTACGTGCCCGACCCCAGCAGCGACCACCTGCCCGCTCGCGGACCTCAACGCGCCTGGGATGCCGGTCGGGACGGCCGGATCATCCTGGACCACCTGATCGCCGAGGCACCCCGCCACCTACGTCCCGGCGGCACCCTGCTGGTCGTCCACTCCGAGATCTGCGGGATCGAAGCCACCCTGAAAGCCCTGCGCGCCGCGTGCCTCGATCCCGGCGTCGTCGCGCGCCATCGCGGTCCACTGGGGCCGCTCATGCGCGAGCGCTCGGACCACCTTCGGGCGCGCGGCACGCTCGCACCCAGCCAGATCGAGGAGGACGTCGTCGTCATCGCCGGCGCCTTGCCGCCGGCGGATCCGCCGGCCGGAGCGATGTCCGCGGCGGGAGCTCGAGCCGGTCCCGGTCCGTAGCTCGACCGCCGCTGAGCCACGTGGCCCGCTGCGCCCGTAGCCGTCGTATGTCCAGCCCAGCCAGAATCCAACGGTCGCCTCGGCTCGCTGCACGGCGCGTGCTGATCACCGGCGCCAGCTCAGGCGTGGGGCTCGAAGCCGCTCGCCGCTTCGCCGCCGAAGGCGCCCGGCTCGCGCTGATCGGTTGTTCCGAAGAGACGCTGCGCCAGGTCATCTCCGAGCACGGGCTCGACGCGGTCGCGATCGCCGCCGACGTGACCGACCGCAAGCCAGTCGACGCCGCGATCAGGAGCTGGCATAGCGCGCTCACTTCGCGGACCGTGCGACGCTCCAAGCGCTCGTGGCGCATCGCTCAAGGTCGCGCAGCCAGGCGGCGGCCGAGCCCTCGGAGGGGGCGCCTGTCGCCGCGGGGCGACAGCGATCCGCCGGCCGAGACCTTGGGCCCGTTGGGCAGCGCTGAGCGCTTGAACTGGGCGAAGGCGAAGTAGCGGCGGCAGAAGAGCTCCAGCCAGCGGCGGATCTCGGACGGCGCGTAGGCCATCCGCTTGGCGTCCGGGAAGCCGCGCGGCCAGTCGCCGGCGGCGACGTCGCCCCACGTGTGCGCGGCGAGGAAGCCGATCTTGGAGGGCCGCATCCCGTAGCGGAGCACGTGGAACAGCGTGAAGTCGTGCAGGGCGTAGGGCCCGATCTGCGACTCGGTGGACTGCAGCTCGTCGCCAGTCACGAGTTCGGGGCTGATCTGCGTGTCGCGGATCGCGCGCAGGGTGGCGCTGACCTCGTCGTCGAACTGTTGGCTGTCGACGACTCACCGGATCAAGTGCTGCATCAATGTCTTGGGGCACTCCGCCGTTGACGTTGTAGTGGCTCATCTGGTCGCCGACCCCGTACGTCGACCAGCCGAGCGAGAGCTCCGAGAGGTCGCCGGTGCCGAGCACGATGCCGCCGCGCTGGTTGGCGATCCGGAACAGGTGGTCGGTGCGCAGGCCGGCCTGGACGTTCTCGAAGGTGATGTCGTAGACCGGCTCGCCCTTGGCGAAGGGATGGCCGAGCTGCTCGAGCATCAGCCGGGCGGCGGGCCGGATGTCGAGCTCCTCCCACGTGACGCCGAGCGCGCGCATCAGCGTGATCGCGTTGTCCTTGGTGTGCTCGCTGGTCGCGAAGCCGGGCAGGGTGAAGCCGAGGATGTTGGAGCGCGGCAGTCCGAGCGCATCGAAAGCGCGCGCCGCGACCAGCAACGCGTGGGTCGAATCCAGGCCGCCGGAGACGCCGATCACGACGCGCTCGCCGTTGGTCACCTGCAGGCGCTTGGTGAGGCCCTGCA
>NZ_DATHDY010000069.1:0-5813 GCF_035318805.1 Baekduia sp. | reverse complement strand
CGGAAATCCCGTCCGGCGATCACCGCCCGGCGGTGTCCTCGGACCTCGATGTGCCAGAGGCACACCTTCGGTCCTGCGTCCTTGCCGGATCGGCGCCGCCGAACGGGATTTCCCGGCGAACGTCCCCGCGCGACCCACTAGATGGCCCGCCCCGCTCGCGCGCCTCAGTCGCCCCGCTCGCGCGCCTCAGTCGCGCGACTTGGGCGCCTTGCGCGCGGGGAGCACCGTCAGCGCCGCGGTCGCCTCGGCCGCGTTGCCGGCCAGGTCGACGGCGCGCACGCCGACGGTGTGCGCGCCCGCGTGCGCGGGACGGACGCCGATCCGGTGGCGGCCGTAGCCCATCCGCGCGGTGCGCCGGAGCACGACCGCCGACCCCTTGGCCACCGTCACGGTCACGACCGCCACCTTGTTGGTGGTGAACGTCACGGCGCCCGCGGCCTTGGCGCGCAGCGTCGCGGGCGCGTCGACGGTGAGGACCGGCTTGGTCGTCAGGTCCGCGGTGAAGCGCTCAGCGGTGTCGCAGTACAGCGCCGGGTCGGGGACCGCGGGCGCCGCCGGCGTCCCGCCGACCGGCGCCGTGCCGGGCACGCCGCTGCCCGCGCGCTGGACGTCGCCGGTCAGCCGGTCGCACAGCCCACGCAGGAAGTCGCGCAGCAGCCGGTGGTAGCCGAGGTCGGACTCGACGCCGGGCTTGGCGTACAGCGACCACGCGCCGGTGTCGAAGCCGGGCAGCTCGGCGCGCAGCTGCGCCTCGCCCGCGGCGAACAGCGCCTCGCCGTCGGGGTCGTTGGCCAGCGCGGCGAAGTCGTGCAGCCCGTTGAGCGCCTGCGTGAAGCCGTTGACGATGTGCAGCTCCTGCGCGTAGGAGTACTGCAGGTAGTGCGCGCCCGCGGGGGTCGCGACGCGCACGCCCGACGGCGGCGGCGTGCGGAAGATGCCGAGCGCGCTGCGGGCGGCGTCGAAGTACCTGGTGTCCTTCAGCCGGACCGCGGCGCGCGAGAGCGCCGAGAGCGCGGTGCCCTGGGCCAGGCCGCTGACCCAGGGCGGACTCCCGCCGTCGAATCGGAACAGGTACTCGAAGGCGATCCCGCCGGCGCGTTGGGTGGCCAGGCCGAGCGCCTCGTCCAGCAGGCGTCGCAGCTCGGGGTCGCGGCCCTTGGCGTTCCACAGCGCGTTGGCCTTGCCGAACGTGCCCAGCCACTGGATCTGCAGCCCCTGCCCGGGATAGAACTGCCAGACGATCAGGCTGCCGGAGAACGTCATCCGCTGGCCGGCGGCGGGCACCGGCGCGGCGGCCCACCAGGCGCGGTTGCGCTGCAGCGTGAGGAACGTCGCGGGCAGGCGCGAGGGGATGAACCGCCCGCCGCGGGCGGCGGCGTCGACGTTGCCGATCACCGCCTTGAGCTGCGCGTGGCGGTAGCCGTGGAGCTTCTTCAGCGTGCTGCGCGCCTGCGTGAAGGCGTCGCGATAGCGGGTGGCGAGGGCGGGATCCAGCGTGCCGGCGGCCTGCAGGCGCTGCAGCTCGGAGGCGACCGACCGCTTGGCCTCGGCCTGCGCGGGGACCGCGCCGGCGGGGAGGAGGACGACGGCGAGCACCGTCGCCACGAGCATTCCAACCGGCGTTCGCGGCACGGGAGCGATGGTACGCTCGCCCCGCCTCGGCGCCGCAATGCCCGTTGCCCCGCCTGCCATGTCCCGTCGTGTCCGCCTCACCGCCGTCCTGCTGGCCCTCGCCGTCGCCGCGGCGCTGGGCGTCTCGGCGTGCGGTGGCAGCAGCTCCGCCGGCGGCGGCGGGGACGCGACCGCGCTGCTGACCGACACCTTCGGCGCCGACCACCCGATTCGCAGCGGCCGCGTCGACGCCAACCTCGACGTCGACCTCAAGGGCCTGCCGCAGCTCACCGAGCCGCTGTCGCTGCACCTCACCGGGCCGTTTCAGTCCAACGGCGGCAAGAACCTGCCGGACTTCGCGCTCGAGCTCGACCTGGCCAGCGGCACGCGCCCCGTCACCCTCGGCGCGGTGTTCGCCAAGGGCGGCGCGTACCTGACCATCGAGGGCCGCTCGTTCGACCTCGGCAACGACCTCTACGCCGCGTTCAAGCAGGGCTACGAGAAGGCCAAGGCCGACGGCAAGTCCTCCAGCGCCGCGCCGTCGCTCTCCGCCCTGGGCATCTCGCCGATGCGCTGGCTGAAGGACCCGCAGAACAAGGGCACCGAGGACATCGCGGGCACCGAGACCGACCACGTCGCCGCGGGCGTCGACGTCCCGCGCCTGCTCGACGACGTCAGCACGCTGCTGGGCAAGGCCAAGAGCGTCACGTCGGCGGGCGGCGACGCGACCGGCACGGCCGTGCCGACGCAGCTGACGGCCGACCAGCGCGCGGCGATCGCCCGCTCGGTCGCCTCGGCCAGGGTCGACGTCTGGACCGGCCGGAAGGACCACACGCTGCGCAAGGTCGCGCTCGACGTCCAGGTCGACGTGCCGGAGGATCTCCAGGCGCGTGCGGGCGGCCTGAAGACCGGCCACGTCACGTTCCAGCTGACGGTGGCGCAGCTCAACCAGCCCCAGAAGATCGCCAAGCCCGCCGGCGCGCGGCCGCTCAGCGAGCTCCGGGCGTCGCTGGAGCAGCTGGGCCTGATCGGGTCGTCGACCGGCAGCGGGGCGGGCGCCGCCACGACCACGACGCCCTCGACGACGGCGCCGAGCACGACGACGCCCGCGCCGTCCACCGGTCCGCAGGACCCCTACGGCCAGTGCATCGTCAAGGCGGGGGACGACCTCGCCAAGGTGCAGGACTGCGCCGCACTCCTGAAATAGGGCGCGTCGCATAGGCTCCGGCGCGATGAAGCTGCGCTCGTTCCTGCTCAGCGGCGAGGGCTGGCCGTATTTCCTGGTCCCGCTGATCCCGCTGGCGATCGTCCTCGACGTCATCGGGGCCGATCCGATCGCGATCTTCTTCGTCTCGGCCGGCGGCGTGATCCCGACCGCGGCCCTGATGGGCCGGGCGACCGAGGAGCTGGCGCACCGCTCCGGTCCCGGCATCGGCGGCCTGCTGAACGTGACGTTCGGCAACGCGCCGGAGATCATCATCGCCCTGTTCGCCCTCGGCTCCGGGCTCCACGAGGTCGTCAAGGCCTCGCTGATCGGCTCGATGCTCGGCAACATCCTCCTGGTCCTCGGCGCGTCGATGTTCG
The DNA here is from genome assembly GCF_035318805.1 of Baekduia sp. GTDB lineage: Bacteria > Actinomycetota > Thermoleophilia > Solirubrobacterales > Solirubrobacteraceae > Baekduia. The sequence continues at coordinate 2,618 of NZ_DATHDY010000069.1, read as the reverse complement.
TCGGCGGCCTCGGTCGCGACCGCCAGAAGTTCGACCGCACCGCCGCCTCGACCCAGTCGTCGATGCTCCTGCTCGCCGCCGCCGCCCTGGTGATGCCGGCGATCTTCGAGCTGATCGACGGGAAGTCCCTGCCGCTGCCCGGCGACGAGATCCGCAACTACCCGTCCGACGTCGAGAACCTGTCGCTGGCCGTCTCGATCGTGCTGATCGCGACCTACGCCGCGGGCCTGCTCTTCTCGCTCAAGACGCACCGCGACCTCTTCAACCCCGAGCACAGCGGCGACCACGAGCCCGGGAAGAACGACGAGGGCGGTGAGCCGTGGACCGTCCGCAAGTCCATCGCCATGCTCGCGCTCGCCGGCGTGGCGGTCGGCGTCATGTCCGAGATCCTCGTCGGCTCGATCTCCGAGGCGGCCAAGGGCGTCGGCCTCAGCGAGTTCTTCATCGGCGTGATCGTCGTGGCGATCGTGGGCAACGCGGCCGAGCACTGGGTCGCGGTCCTCGTGGCGCGCAAGGACAAGATGGACCTCGCGGTCAACATCTCGATCGGCTCGAGCGCGCAGATCGCGCTGTTCGCCGCGCCGGTGCTCGTCCTCTGCTCGTACTTCATCGGACCGCACCCGATGGCGCTGGTGTTCAACGGCTTCGAGGTCGGAGCGGTCGTGCTGGCGGTGATGATCGCCAACCACGTGACCAACGAGGGCGAGTCGACGTGGTTCGAGGGGCTCCAGCTCCTGGCGGTCTACGTCGTCCTCGGGCTGACGTTCCTCTTCGCCGGCGCGGGGTAGATCGCTCAAGGCCCGGGGCCGGGCAGCCGACCATCCGGGTAATGGACGCCCTGCAGGCCACCGCCGCCACCGCGGCGCCGATCGCCACCACGGCGACCGCGACGACCGACACGTCGGCGTCGACCGGGACCACGAAGAGCTTCGCCACGCTGTACGCCGAGGCCACGAAGGATCTCCAGGACGGCGAGAAGCTGACGGCGGTCGACGGCCACCCGTACGCCCGCATCAAGGGCGGCGACCGCGACGAGATGTGCGTCAACCTCTCCGGCAACGGCCGCAACGGCAAGGCGTTCGACCTGATCACGCGAGACGGGCGCCAGTTCCACGTCTACGGCGGCACGGGCGCCGACCACGTGGTGGTCGAGGTCGGCAAGAAGGCCGCCACCACGACGACCTGATCAGGCCTCGTCGGGGTCCTCGACCTCGAAGCCGTCGAACTCCTCTTCGGCCTCGACGGGATCGCCGAGCGGGTCGGCGCCCGTGGTGGCGTGGCGCGCCTGGAAGCGCTCGAGCAGCTCGTCGCGCACGGTCTCGTCCACCGGAAGCTCCTCGGAGACGAGGATCCAGTCGGCTCCCTCGTGCTCCTCCATGTCGAAGACCTCGGTGTCGAGCTCCGGCGAGTCGTCGACGATCACCAGGACCTCCGTCTGCGGATTGAAGTACGTGCCCGGCCGGTTGACCAGGTCCTCGAGCTCGAAGCGGCGCGTCGCCATGCACGGGTTCTATAGGACAGGCCGGACCGGCAGCAACCTCGTGGCCGATCAGGTCAGCTCGCGCAGTGACCGTGCGACTTCCGCTTCCACGTCCAGCGGCGCTTTCCCCTGCCGCGCGCGGCGCTCGTTGCGGGCGATGACGAGGTCCCGGATCTCGGCCTCCAGCGCCGGGTCGGCCAGGATCGCGGGCGCGCCGAGCAGGTCGGCGAGCTCCGCCTCGACGTCGGCCGGCGCCTGTCCGCGTGCGGCCCGGCGCGCGTTGCGCGCCTCGAGCATCTGCCGGATCTCGGCCTCGCGGTCGCCGGCCGCCGTCGCCCGCGTCGGTTGAGACCCGTCCCCACCCACCCGGTCGCTGTCGTCGTCGAGCGAGAGGCCTCCGCGCCCGATCTGCCGGTAGGCCTCGCCGGTCCCGATGCTGGCCCAGATCGCCGCGATCACCGCCCCCACGAGGACCACGACCAGCACGATGGCGAACGCGTCCTGCACGTCGCCATTGTGACGCGTGTCCGCGCGGCCTTGACGGAACGCGAGCCTCCGCTACGCTTCTGGGGTAGTCATTGACTGACCAGTCAATCGCCAGCGACGCGCGAGGCCTCCACGGCCCGTGCGCTCATCTGTTTTCAAGGAGCCTTCAAGTGGTCGACTTCACGCTGACTGACGAGCAGAAGAGCCTGCGCGAGCTGGCTCACGACTTCGCGCAGGGGGAGATCCGTCCTGTCGCATGGGAGCACGACAAGGAGGGCACCTGGCCCGCCGAGGTGTTCGCCAAGGCCCACGAGGTCGGGCTGATGAACACCCACGTGCCCGAGGAGTACGGCGGGCCCGGCCTGAGCTACCTCGACGGCTGCCTCATCGAGGAGGAGCTCTCCTGGGGCTGCTCCGGCATCACGACCTCCCTCGGCGCCGGTGGCCTGGCCGCCGCGCCCGTGATCCTGGCCGGATCCGAGGAGATCAAGAAGAAGTACCTGGGCATGCTGACCGAGGAGCTGAAGTACGCCTCGTTCTGCCTGACCGAGCCGGGCGCCGGCTCCGACGTGTCGTCGATGCGCACGCGCGCCGTCAAGAAGGGCGACAAGTACGTCATCAACGGCCAGAAGTGCTTCATCACCAACGGCAC
>NZ_DATHDY010000068.1:0-65448 GCF_035318805.1 Baekduia sp. | reverse complement strand
AAGCGCATCGCCAGGTAGAGGCGGCCGTCGTCCTCGCCGGCGCTGTAGACCGGGATCACGTTGGGGTGGTCGATCGCGGCCGCCGCGCGCGACTCGCGGACGAAGCGCTCGCGGAAGTCCTCGTCGCGCGCGAGCGGCGTGGCGATCAGCTTCAGGGCGACGGGGCGCTCGAGATCGAGCTGCTCGGCGCGGTAGACGACGCCCATCCCGCCGCGACCGGCCACGCCGACGATGCGGTGCCCGGCGAAGACGTCCCCGGCCTGCAGCTCTGTGTCCAGTGGGCTCACGCAGCCGCGACGCTATCGACTGCCTCGGCGATCACGCGCCACCGTCCGATCCGGCCGGGCCAATAGACTCGCCCGCCTCGTGCGCCTCTCCTCTGCCGTCCGCACCGCCGCGTGGGGCGCCGTCGCGGTCGGTGTCGCGGTTCCGCTCATGCGCCGGCGCGCTCACATCCCGCCGCCGGTCGTGACCGCCGCCGCGGCCGCCGTGCCGCTGGCCCTCGGCATCGTGCTGCCGCGGTCCCGCAAGCGCGACGTGCTGCTGTGCGCGATGCAGATGTACGCGTACACGGTGACCTACCAGATGCCCAACGACGACCCGGACGCGCTCGCGCGGCGGGTCCGCGTCGACTACCCGGCGCGGATCGACCGGATCCTGGGCCTCGGCACGATCCCCAACCTGCGGCTGCAGGGCTGGTTCGCCAAGCCCGGGCGGATCCGCAAGCGCGACCAGGTCCTCGTCTGGTCGCACTGGCTCTGGTTCCTGTTCCCGCACGGCACCGTCGCCTACGTCCTGGCCCGGCACCCGGAGCGGTTCCCGCGCACCGCGGTGCTGACCTACGCGGTCTTCGACCTCGGCCTCGTCGGCTACTGGGCCGTCCCGACCGCCCCGCCCTGGTACGCGTCGCTGCACGGCCGGCTGGGCGAGACCGGCGAGGTCGCGGTGCGCCGGATGATGGTCGAGCACGGCGAGGCGTTCTGGAAGGACGGCTGGGAGCCCCTTTACAGTGTCCTGGGAGGCAATCCCTTGGCCGCCATGCCCTCGCTGCACTTCGCGACGTCGCTGATGGCCGCTCACCTCCTCGCGGAGGCCGGGCCGGCCGAAGGCGCGATCGGATGGACCTACGCCCTCACCCTGGGCTTCGCCCTCGTTTACCTGGGCGAGCACTACCTCGTGGACCTGCTGGCGGGCGCCGCGCTCACCGAGGGCGTCCGCGCCGCCGCGCCGCACGTCGCCCCGGCCGTCGGGACCGTCGGGCGCACGCTGCAGGCGCTGGAACGGCGGGCTCGCGCGTGATCGGACCGGATCGGTCCGCCCGCACGGAGCTGCCACGGCCCGAGCGTGATGACCCGCGGGCGCGCGAGCCGGCGGGCCGGCCGCCGCACGACGACGAGGACATCGACGACGACGAGGAGATGCCGCTCGTCAGGATGACGCGGCGCACCGTCGTGTTCGGCGGGCTCTTCGTGGTGCTGTGCATCGTCTTCCTGACCGCGGTGCTGCCGCAGCTCGCCGGACTCGGCGACACGTGGAAGCAGGTCCGGGAGGGCGATCCGCTGTGGCTGCTCGTCGCGGGCCTGTTCACCGCGCTGTCGTTCGCCGGCTACGTGCTGCTCTTCCAGGGCGTCTACGTACGCGACGGCTTCCGCCTCACGGCGTTCGAGAGCTACCAGATCACCATGGCGGGGCTGGCGGCCACCCGCGTGTTCGCCGCCGGCGGCGCGGGCGGGATCGCGCTGACGGCGTGGGCGCTGCGCCGCGCCGGGATGCCCAAGCGCGCGGTGGCCGACCAGACGCTCGCCTTCCTCGTGCTGACCTACGGCGTGTACATGGCCGCCGTGGTCATCGGCGGCTTCGGCCTGTACTTCGGGATCCTGCCGGGCTCGCAGGACTGGGCGATCACGCTGCTGCCGGCGATCATCGGCATCGTGGCGTTCGCGCTCGCGCTGCTGGCGTCGCTGACGCCGACCGACCTGCAGAAGCGCCTCGACGGCTACGCGCAGCGCCACGGCCGCTGGGCGCAGGTCGCCCAGAAGGCGGCCAACCTGCCGGCCGCGATCTCGTCGGGCATCCGGATCTCGGTGCAGCACGTGCGCAGCGGCGACCCGGCGCTGGCCGGCTCGATCGCCTACTGGGGCTTCAACATCGCGATCCTCTGGGCCTCGTTCAAGGCGTTCGGCGAGGCGCCGCCATGGGCCGTGATCGTCATGGGCTACTTCGTCGGCATGCTCGCCAACCTGCTGCCGCTGCCCGGTGGCGTGGGCGGGGTCGACGGTGGGATGATCGGCGCGTTCGTCGCCTTCGGCGGCGAGTCGCGGGACTCGATCGTCGTGGCCGTGCTCACCTACCGCCTGTTCGCCTTCTATCTGCCGACGATCCCGGGTGCGGTCGCCTACTTCCAGCTGCGACGCACGGTGGCGCGCTGGAAGGAGGAGCGGGCGGCGCGGAGGGCGGCCGTCCAGGCCGCACACGGCTAGCCTCTGCCCGCACGTAACGGACGTCCGGCGGCGGGTACTATACAAAGTAAAGTGACTCAGGATCGGAAGGACAACGGCATGGCCGACGTCGAGAACGTGATCATCATCGGAAGTGGACCCGCGGGGTACACGGCCGCGCTGTACACCTCCCGCGCGAACCTCAACCCGCTGGTGATCGAGGGCTTCATGTGGGGCGGGCTGCTCCAGCAGACCACCGACGTGGAGAACTACCCGGGCTTCCCGGACGGGATCATGGGCCCCGAGCTCATGACGAAGTTCCGCGACCAGGCGGAGAAGTTCGGCTCGAAGTTCATCACCGACCAGGCCACGGCGGTCGAGCTCTCCGACGAGCCCGGCGGCGTCCACACGGTCCACGTCGGCTCCGACGTCTACCGGGCGCGCACCGTCGTCCTGGCGATGGGGGCCGAGCACAAGAAGCTCGGCGTGCCCGGCGAGGAGGAGCTCAGCGGCGCCGGCGTCAGCTACTGCGCCACGTGTGACGCGGCGTTCTTCAAGGACCAGGTGATCATGGTCGTGGGCGGCGGCGACTCCGCGATGGAGGAGGCGATGTTCCTGGCCAAGTTCGGCCGCAAGGTCGTCCTCGTCCACCGTCGCGACGAGTTCCGCGCGTCGAAGATCATGCTCGAGCGCGCCCGCGCCATGGAGAACATCGAGTTCAAGACCCCGTACGCGCCCACGGCGTTCCTCGAGGGCGACGGAGCCTTCAAGCGCATCGCGCGCCTACGGCACTCCGAGACGGGCGAGAGCGAGGACGTCGAGATCGGCGGCGCGTTCATCGCCATCGGCCACATGCCGCAGTCCGAGATCATCGCCGGTCAGATCGAGACCGACGAGGAGGGCTACGTCAAGGTCGACGGGCGCTCCACCCGGACCAACAAGCCCGGCGTCTTCGCCGCCGGCGACCTCGTCGACCACACCTACCGCCAGGCGATCACGGCCGCCGGCTCCGGCACGCAGGCCGCGCTCGACGCCGAGTGGTACCTGCGCGACACGCCCGAGGTGCCGACCCCCGAGGGCCTGCCCGTGGGCGACCTCGCGAAGGCGCAGTGGGCGGCGCCGCGGGCGACCTGATCAGAGCACGGTGAAGGTCAGGACGTTGCGGCCGGTGACGGGGAGATCCTTGAACTTGTTCTCGTCGGTCGCGACGACCTCCAGCTTGTAGACGCCCGCCGGCAGGGTCATCGCGAAGCTGTAGCTGAAGGCGTCGCGCAGGTCGGTCAGGTCGGCCTCGAACCACATGCCGTACCTGACTCCGCACTTGGCAGTCTCCAGCCGCAAGGTGCGACTGTCCCACGTGGTGCAGCGCTTGACCGTCTTGTAGCGCTTCTTCTTGGTCTTGATCTTGGTCTTGATCAGCACGCGGGAGGTGGTCACGCGCGTGAGCCGCAGCTTGACGTCGCCGACCCGGTTGGGGTCGAGGTCGATCGTGCCCTTGACCTGGCCCGGGCCCTTCTTCTTCTTGAACTTCTGCTTGTGCTTGATGTTGGTGACGTGCGACACCGGGCCGGTCGTGTCGGCGGTGCCGCAGAAGCCGTCGTGGCCGTTGGTCGCGCACGGAGACGGCTCGTAGTTGATCTCGGGCGGCGCCTGGTACTTCACGCTGCCGCAGAAGCCGTCGTTGCCCTCCGACGCGCAGAGGTTGACGCGAGCGGGCGCGCGTGAGCCATCGCCCTTGGTGACGATGATCTTGTGCGGTCCGTACTCGGTGAACGCGGTGCCGATCTGGCCGGGGAGCACGCCGGTGGGCTGCGAGACGGACGTGCGGCCCTCGTCGGTCGTGACGGTGGCGCCCGTGGGACCGAGGTTGGCGATCGTGCGCACGACGACGGGCGCGCCGCGGCCGGGCACGGTCTGCTCGGCGATGTCGTACGGGCCGCCATCGCGGACCCGTGCATAGAGCGGGGTGTCCCAGTAGCAGCCGGCCGTCTTGCCCGGCGCGCACGCCTGGTAGAGCAGGACCTCGGAGCCGATCGGGACGTTGCTCGTGCACGCCTCGTCGGCGGTCATCGGCGCCTGGTCGACGTACAGCCGCCAGGTCCACGCCGCCGGGACGGCGGCCAGGCCCTTGACCGACGTCACCTTCCAGGCGCTGGAGGCCGCGTCGTAGGTGAAGCCGACCTGACCGGCGCCGAGCGCCTGGACCAGCGCGGCCGCTGGGCTCGTGGCCGCGCACGACGCGGTCTTCAGCAGGAGCGGGTCGCTCGGATCGGGGGCGCTGATCACCACGTCGCCGGGCGTGTCGACCGCGACCCGCGTCACGAACGCGCCGCTGGCGATCGAGCCCATGTTCTTGGTCTCGACGCGCACCACCGACGGGTGGGCGGCCGCAGTGGAGCACACGACGAGCGTCGTGGCCAGGACGGCGAGCATCGCCGTGAGCGTCCGTGCGTGATGACCCATGATCTCCCCTGGTCGCCTCGGGACAAGGCGACTCGACGGGCGCGAGCCTATCCGAGGTCGATGGCCGATTGCCACCCCTCGGAAGGACGGGGTTCAGCGCCGGGCGCGCGGGTGCGTGCGGGCCTTCGGCTTGGCCTTGGCCTTGGCCTTGGCCTTCGTCGTCGCCTTGACCTTCGGCTTCGCGCTGGCCTTGATCGCGACGCTCCGCGCCGCGGGCGCTGCCGCCGCGACCGGCTCGGGCGCGCTCACGCACTCCGGGATCGGCCGCATATAGGTGAAGAACATGATGTCGTCGGGATCCTCGACGTGGTCGTGGCCGGCGAGGTGGCCGAGCTCGTGGACGACGACCGAGCACAGCTTGGGCCAGTCCCAGTCGACGCCGCTGGCGAGCGTCACGGCGCAGTCGCCGTTGCGCGACGGCTGGAGGTAGGGATCGACGTCGTTGGTCCACGAGGCCTCCGCGTTGATCCCGGCGCTGAGGGCACCCCAGGTCAACGTCACGCGGCCGCCGCACGGCGCGAAGCCCCAGCGCTCGGTCGCGAGGCCGGTCGCCGTTCGCAGCGCGGCGCCGCCGGCCGGCCAGCGCGTGGCGGGGGCGACGAGGGGGCCGTCCTCGGCCAGGGCGGTCCCGGCGCCGCCGGCGACGGCCAGCAGCGCGAGGCCCGCGGCGACGAGGAGGCGCGCGGCGCGCCGCGGCGATGAGAGGGGAGAGCCGTCCATGGCGAGGTCCGGGGCATCCGTGCCCCGCTCCGGTTCATCGGCGCCTCAGCCGTTCGGATGAGGCGGTTGTGGCCGGTTTGGCCATATTCCGGACCGGTCCGCGCGCGGACGTTCGTCCACTGGGATCCCGGTACGCCATGCGGCACAGGCGCGTTCGACGCGCCAGATTTTGGCATCTTGCTTTTCCACCCGATCTGGGGGTACGATCGCCTCCGTCTTAGGGAGGAGAGGGGTCTACTTGTCAGCCATGGATGTGCTCACCCGTCCGCTGGGTCCCGTTGCCGAGGCGGCGCGCCGCCTGCGCGGCGTCCAGCGCGCGATGACGCGTCTGTCGAGCCTCGACTCGGTCGCGCGGCTGGTGTCCGCGGCGCCGCGCGAGGCCTGCAAGGCCGTCGGCTTCGAGCGGGCGATGCTCTCGCACATCCGGGGTGACCGCGTCAGCTTCGCCAGCGTCAGCTTCGAGGGCGATCCGATCATGGCCGCCGACTTCGCGCGGCTGGCCCGCGCGGTGCGCCCGCGGCTGGATCGCTGCGCGCCCGAGCACGAGGCCGTGGTGCGCCAGATGCCCGTGCTCGTCCGCGAGGCGCAGTCGGCCACGGGGCTGTTCCGCCCGCTCACGCACGTCGCGCGGACCGAGACCTACGTCGTCGCCCCGATCGTGCGCGACGGCCATACCGTGGCGCTCCTGCACGCCGACGCGTACGGCACCGGCCGGCTCCTCGACGAGCTCGACCGCGAGCTGCTCTGGACCTTCGCCACGGGCGTCGGCTGGGCGATGGACGACATCACGCATCGCGGCCAGCGCCGGGCGCTCGGCGGCGCGGACGGCGAGGCCGAGCCGCTGCTCAACGACGGGCGCCTCGGCGGCGCCGAGCTCGAGGGCGAGCTCCTGGGCACGGGCGGCCGCCTCGGCACGCTCACCGCGCGCGAGCAGGAGGTGCTGCACCTCATGGCGGAGGGCGCGTCCAACGCGTCGATCGGCGAGTCGCTCGTCATCTCCCAGGCGACGGTCAAGTCGCACGTGCGCCACATCCTGCGCAAGCTGGGCGCCGCCAACCGGACCGAGGCCGTGAGCCTCTTCCTGGCGACCGGCCGGCGGCCCAGCGCCGCCGCGGCTACTTCTTTTTCTTCTTGACGGTCCGGTGCTGCTTGTAGGCGCTGACCTGGTAGGGCTCCAGGTCGGCGGCCACGGCCGTGGGATCGTCGGCGTCGACGGCTTCGGCTGACTCGACGGCGATGTAGTAGGTCCCGGTGGCGCTCGCGGTGATCTCCAGCTGCGGGTCGTTGGACAGGCCGCCCGTCGCCACCAGGCGGTTCTCGTCGAGGCCCTCCGAGACGTCGAAGTCCCCCGCGCGGGGACCGAGGATCGCCAGCTCCAGCAGCGCCGTCGGATCGGCCGCGGCGACCGTGACGACCATCCGTTCGCGCTTGGTCAGCTGGACGCGATAGACGTCGGACGGGTCCTTGGCCGGGCTGACGCTGCCGTTGGCCTTGAAGCGCAGCTTCGTCTTGGTCAGCAGCGACGGGTGCGCCTTGGCGTACGGTCCGCGCACCCAGAAGGGATCGTCGTCGACCTCCGGGCTGGTCTCCTTGGGCTGCGGCGCGGCCGACAGCGCGGTGGCGACGTTCAGGATGCCGTAGCCGCTGTCGTCATCGCGGCCGATCTGGCCGATGTCGGTGCCCGCGCGACGGATCAGCTCGAAGTACTGCTGGACGGTCAGGCCCGGGCGCCGCGCCGTCACCAGCGCCGCGGCCGCGCCGAGCGAGGGCGCCGCGAAGGACGAGCCGGTCGAGAAGCCGAACCCGTGGACGCAGAGGGCGGAGGGCAGCGGCCCCTCGATGCCCTCGGCCGGGACCAGGAGGTCGAGCCACGGCCCCGTGTTGACCGCCGCCGATCGCGACGGCGTCGCGGTCGCCGCGCCGGCGACCAGCACGTGGGGCAGTGCGGCGGGGATCGTCGGCGTGTTGACCGCCGTGTCGTCGCCCATGGCGGCGACGACGAGGACGCCCTTGGCGAACGCCGCGTCGACGGCGTGGGCCACCATGGCGACATCGTCCTCGCTCGCGCCGGCCAGCGGCCCAGAGCCGCCGACGACGATCACGCCGGCGCCCCTGGCGACCGCGAGCGCGATGCCCTTGGCGACGCCGCCGGCGCTCGAGGCGCGGTTGGCGTCGAAGATCCGGATCGGCAGGATCGGGCTGGCCGGCGCGACGCCGAGCACCCCCGGCCCGGAAGCCGCCGCGAGGCCGGCGACCTCGGTCCCGTGCCCGCTGGGATCGTCGGAGACCGGTGCGCCGGTGAGCGCGTCGTAGCCCTGGCCGACGCGGCCGGCGAGCTGGGGCACCGACGGGTCGACGCCGGTGTCGAGGATCGCGATCGGCCGGGTCGCCACCGCACCGACGCCGAGCGCGCCGACGACGCGCGGGACGTAGTTGCCGTCGTCGGGCGCCGGAACGCAGTAGCCGGCGGTCGGGACGGTCATGGACCACCCGGCCGCCTCCGCGAGCGTGGGGCACGCAGAGGCGGTGAGGGCGGCCGCGACCGTCAGCGCGATCGCGGCGCGGCCCATCGCTACCCGATGGCCACGTTCACCATGAGGTTGGTGCTCACGATGATCGGCAGCGGGATGACCAGCGCGGTGTTGTTGCACGGCGACGTCGGCGAGCCCGGTGACAGGCAGGCCTGCACGTCCAGCGGATCGGGCGCCGAGACCAGGTTGAGCTTTGCCAGGCCGAGCCCCTTCACGATCTTCCCCTTGAGGAAGAACGTCTGGGTGAACTCGGTGTAGCCCGTCGTGATGTACGGCTGGTCGCAGCCGTCGTCGTCGTTGCGCAGCTCCAGTGGCAGCTGGATCTTCGTGTACGCGGTCGCCGTCACCGTGCCCGACGTCTGCACCGTGCTGATGCTCTGGCGCGTGGGGTCGAGGTTGACGTTGGTCGGCGTCCCCGTCCGGATGGCTGCCGACACCTGACCGCCGTGGCAGTCGTCGTCGATGAAGACGTTGGTCTGGCCGAGCAGCAGGTTGCCGCGCGTCAAACTGATCTGGTTGTCCTGGTTGAGCTTGTAGCCGCCGGGGATGAAGCCGGTCAGCGTGCCCGTGATCGGGGCGACGCGCTGGAAGGCGCCGAAGTCGAGGTTGGCCACGGAGTTGGCCAGCAGCGTGACCTTGACCGGCGTGCCCGCCGAGCTCGAGTTCGAGATCTTGCATTTCTCGAAGACGTAGACCCGGACCTTCTTCTTGGTCTTGACCAGCTTGTTGCCCTTCTTGACCGTCACGGTCTTCTTGACCGTCTTGTAGACCGGCTGGCGGACCGTGACGTAGAAGGCCTTGCCGGTCCGGACCTTCTTCTTCTTGCCCTTGACCGTGACCGTCTTGTAGTGGTACCGCTTCTCCTTCTTGGTCTTCGTCCGGACGCACTGCCGCGTGCAGCTGGTCTTCAGCTTGCGCCGGGCCTTGACGATGACCTTGCGGTACTTCTTGGTGCCCTTGATCTTCTTGTAGGCGTACTTGTAGTAGTTCTCGTAGACGTCGACGAGCTTGCTGCCCTTCTGGATCTGCGCCACGCAGGTGGTGGCGGCGATCGAGGCGGCGGGGGCCGACGAGGAGGCCTTGAGGCTGGTGGGCGCGGCGCTGACGCTGCCGGCGACCACGGTGAAGGCGAGGCCGGTGATCGCGGCCATGCGCAGAAGGATTCGGCAACCCTGGCGGTGCGACGACGTCGTGTCGTGGTGCTGCGTGAACATCCGTTCGCTCTCTCTCCCGGAGAATTTCGACCCTGCCGGCGGGGCGGGCCCCGGTCTCTCGACCGGGGCCCGATCCATCCGCTGCTTCGGAACTGCGGTGCTGGCTGAGCGCCTAGGGGGTCACGTCGCCGACGAGGATGTCGAGCGAGATGTTCTGGACGTTCAGGTCAGCGGCGACCGAGACGGACGAGCCGCTGTTGGTCACCGTGTAGCCGTCCGCCGGAACCGCCGGGGCGAGCTGGCTGACGCTGTCGGGCGTCAGTGCGCTGTCGCGCACCAGGGCGCTCGGCGCGTCGTTGCAGCTCGCACCCGGGGCGGCACGCTGCGCCTGCGTGTTGGCAGGCAGAGCGCTGTCGGGGACGAACGGCGGAGCCGCGATCGGCGACGGAATCGCCGACGCCGCGGTGTCCGATGCCAGCTGCTCAGCGTCGAAGCCCGAGTACGGGGCCAGGCAGGCGGCGACCGCGAAGCGGGCCTCCGAGCCGGGCAGCGACGAAACCGTCGCCTTCGCGATGCGGAGCTTGCCGCTGGACGTGATGCCCGGGGCGATCTTCAGGTTGCCGGCAAGCCGGATCGAGGGAATGTAGTTGTCAATCCCTCCGGTCCAGATCTGACGGCAGTTGAAGATGCCGGCGGGGTACCGGTTGCCGGTGACCAGCGGCGTGCCGAACGAGTCCTGATCGACCACACGCAGGATCGAGTTGATCCGGGTCTTCAGGGAGACGGTCACGTCGATGCCGAAGCCCTTGCCCGGGATGTTCCCGAACAGGTTGGCCTGGCCACCGGACTTGCCGATGACGATGTTCTGCGAACCGCTGACGCCGTCGGTGTTGTTGTCCTGCTTGATCTCGGTGCCGACCGCCGCGACGCCGAGCTTCAGCGCGTTGGTGCGCAGGACGGTGTCCTGCGTGCTCGGGGGCTGCGTGAAGCCGCCGGGCGTGGACTGCGCCGTGTACGGGAACGGGTTCGGGTTGCCGCCGACGTTCAGATCGTTGCCCGCGGCCTTGCCGGCGACGACCTTGTCGATGGAGTCAACGCCCGGACGGATCGGGAGGTAGCTGTCCGGCGTCTGGGTCGGCGTCAACGGCTGTGCGCCGAAGAACGGGTAACCCGGGAGACCGGCGCCCGCGTTCAGGATGCCCTCGCCGAAGTCGAGGTGGTCGGGACCCAGCGTGCTGGTCGTCGCGCTGGTGAAGTTCCCACAACCGGACCCACCCGGCATCGCGGCCGCGGGAACGCCGGCCCCGACCAGGGAGTTGTAATCGAACCGCGAGCCCGGGCTGGACACCTGCGTGTTCCAGAGCAGCGGGATCGAGGTCGAATCCAGGGAGTGGTTCGCGGAGGGCAGGATCGCGAGATCCACGTTGCCCAGCGCACCACCGTCGTAGGAGTCGTGGAACGTGAGCTCCGCCGACAGCGAGCCGCCGAGGTTGATCTCACGCTGACCGAGCGACGCGCCGAGGTCGACCAGGGCCGAGTTCGGGTTGGCGGCGGTCTTGCCACCACGGAGGGCGATCGTGACCGGCAGCTTGAAGTTCACCAGCGACGCGCGCTTGACGAACGACTTCCGGTTGATGACCGCCGGGTTCTTCTTGATTTCCTTCTTGAGCTGCGTGCGGACAGCGGCACGCTGCTTCGCTGAGAGCTTCTTCGCGGACGCCGGGCCGGCAAGAACGCCGACCGCCAGAGCGGCAACCGCGAGGAGCCCGAGGTAGCGCCAAAGGCTACTTCTAAGGGACACCAGTCCTCCTCCTTGATGATTTGACCTTCCCCTGCGCCTCTCGTGCTGCTCTCCCGGTTCCTCCCTGGAGCCGGACTCCCGCAGCACGAGGGGCGACCGTAGAGGGGGCCCGTCACCCGGGGCATCCACCCGAAGGCTGATCTTCGTCATCCCAAAGGGTGAAATCCGGTTCAGGAATGCAGGAACCGGGCGATGGGCGCGACGGATGCCCTGGAAATCCGGGGCAAACTGCGGTTACAGTCGCGCACCCCACCGCTGGTACCCGCGTGGAGACGGGTGCCGCGCAACGGAACGCAGGGATGCGCGACGTGCCCGGACCGAGACCTTCTCGCCAGCCCCTGCTGGCGCTGCTGGCTGCGACCTCGCTGGTCGCCGGCATCCTCGTCGTGCCCGCGGCGGCGGGGGCGAGCGCCAAGCCGGCCTCCGCTGCCGCCAAGCAGCGCGAGCGCGAGCGCCGCTCGCTGCGCGCGCAGGCGGCCAAGCAGCCAACCATCACCCTCAAGTCGAGCTTCATCCGCCGCGCCCAAGCAGCCTCCTCGGTGCTCCCGTTCACCCTCCGGCTGCGGCGCCCGTACGAGGGCGGGCCGGGCGACGACGCCGTCTCGCTCGCGTGGGATCCCAGCGCCACGCCGTGGCCGCTTCCCGGCACCGCGCCGGCCCCGACGCCCGCCGTCACGAACCTCGACGGCGCGCTCACCTACCAGTGGGACTACGGCGCCGACACCAGCGGCTACGCGACGCTGGGCACCGTCGAGACGCACATCGGCGGCGGGGTATCGCTGGTCGGCACGGGCTTCCCCATGGCCACGCCCGAGGGGTCGACCTGCACCTCGCTGGCCTCGCTGAGCGCGACGGGGATCTCGCTCACCGCGGCCGGGGCGCGGTTCGGGACCGTCAACCCGTTCTCGGGCGAGGTCAACGGCACGATCAGCCTGCGGACGACGATCCGCACCAAGGCGGTCCCGTGCTCGGGGACGCTCACGCCCGAGACCGCGGTCGCGACGACCACGGGCGCCGACCCGCCGCTGCCCGTGGCGTTCTCCGGGCGGTTCACGGTCAGCCCGTCGGTGATGGCCGACGGCCGCGTGCGCTTCGGCGTCCTGCGGATCTTCGACACCCCGTCCACGCCGCAGCGCAGCACCTTCGGGCTCATGCACGCCTGCACGGACCCGACGGCCGCCGACGGCTGCGCCCGGCGGGCGTTCCCGGTGCGGACCAAGGTGCTGAGCATGGTCGCCGACGTCCTGGCCGGCGACGCGATGCCCGGCCCGCCGCCGGCGCCGCCCGAGCCCGCCGCGCCGCTGCCGGCCCCGGAACCCACGCCGCCCGACCCCGCGCCGGCCGCGCCCGCCGGTCCGTAGGTGCGCCCACCGCCCCTGAACGCGACCAGGATCCTGGTCGTCGTCGCGTTCTCCCTCACCTGCTTCGGCCTGTTCCTGTTCCTCTGGAACGCGTTCGGCGGCGACGCGCCGCTCAAGCCCAAGGGCTACCGGGTCACGGTCGCGCTGCCGCAGGCCGACCTGCTCTCCACGCAGGCCGACGTCCGGATCTCGGGCGTCACGGTCGGGCGCGTGGTCAGCTCCCCGCGCAACGCCTCGGCGGCCGACCCGAACCGCAAGGACGCGCTGCTGGAGATCGATCCCGAGTACGCGCCGCTGCACGGCGACGTCCGGGCGATCGTCCGGATGAAGTCGCTGGCCGGAGAGGAGTACCTCGAGCTGACGCCGGGCACGCCCGCGACGCCCGCGATCCCCGACGGCGGGCGGTTGCCGGGCGCCAACGTCGCCGCGTCGGTGAAGATCGACGAGGTGCTGCGGGCGTTCGACCCCGCCACGCGGCGGGCGTTCGGGACCTGGGTGCAGGAGCAGGGCGCGTCGTTCAGCGGCCGCGGCGCCGACGTCAACCAGGCGCTCGGCGCGCTCCCCGCGTTCGAGCAGGACCTCACCGAGGTGCTCGCCACGCTCAACCGCCAGACGCGGGCGGTGCGCGCGGCGGTGCGCAGCACGGGCACCGTCTTCGACGCCCTGAGCGAACGCGACGGTGCGCTGCGCGGCCTGATCGTCAACGGCGAGCGGGTGACCGACGTGCTCGCCCGTCGCGGCGACGCGATCGCCGCGACGTTCCGCGCGCTGCCCACCTTCGAGGACGAGTCGCGCCGGCTGCTGGAGCGGGCCGACCGCTTCCGGCTCGACACCGATCCCGTGCTGACGGCGCTGCGTCCCGGCTTCCGCGACTTCAGCGCCGCGGCGGTCGAGCTGCCCGGCACCGCGAAGGAGCTCAACGGGCTGGTCCAGCGCGTGCCGGCCCTCAACGCCGCGGGCGAGCGCGGCCTGCCCGCCGCGCGGACGTTTGTCGACGAGGCGCGCCCGCTGCTGGCGCAGTTCGTGCCGTTCCTGGGCCAGCTGCAGCCGGCGCTGGCCTACATCGGACCCAACGCCGACACGCTCAACACGCTGGTGGCCAACCTGGCCGCGCTGACCCAGCCGGTCGCCGCCGGCTACGGCAGCCAGGGCGAGGGCGTGCACTACCTCCGCGCGGGGATGGCCCTGCAGCCCGACGGCCTCGCGCTCTATCCGCGCCGCCAGCCCGACAACCGGTCCAACCCCTATGACTCGGGCGCCGCGCGGTTCGGCGCCGCCCAGCCCTACACGGTCTTCGACGACCGCCATTGCTCCCAGCCGCTGACGTTCCCGAAGCTGGGGCCGGCCGACGCCGACGCCAAGCTGCCCGCCGAGCTGATGGACCGCATCCGCCACTTCGTGCTCAACGACGACCAGCCGATCGCCCCGCCCTGCCTGCTGCAGAAGACCCCGGGCTCCGCGTTCCCCCAGGTCGCCGCCCTGTCCCAGACCCCCAGAGGAGCTCCATGACCCGCCTGACCCGCCGCCTCGTCGTGGCCTGCGCCGCCGCCACGGCCCTCGCCGCGCTCGGGGCGCCGGCCGCGCTGGCGGCCGACCACACCCAGCGCCTGGACATCGGCGCCGAGCTCGTCCGCCAGCAGGCGGGCGGCAAGCCGTGGATCGTGAACCTGTCGATCGGGGCCGAGCTGGGGATGAGCGACGGCTCGGTGCCGGCGCCGATCAGCCACATGCGCTTCTCCTTCACGCGCGGCGCGAAGGTGCACCCCGACGCGTTCGCCACGTGCGCCAAGCAGGTCCTCGACGAGCACCACCCGTCGCAGTGCCCGTCGACGTCGGTGCTGGGCACCGGCACGGCGGTGGTCAACGCGCTGGAGACCGTGATCCCGGCGACGCTCAAGGTGTTCAACGGCCCGGCGACCAAGTCCGGTCGCAAGCTCTTCATCTACGCCAACGCGCTGGGCACCGTGACGGTGCTGCTGGAGGGCACGCTGAAGAAGAGCACGGGCCGTTACGGTTGGGTGCTCGACGTGCCGGTCGAGAAGATCCAGATCGTCGGCGACCAGTACGCGTCGATCACGGGCTTCTCGGTGAGCGTCGGCGGGATCGGCCGCAAGGGCGTGCCGTTCATCGAGGCGCCGACGTCCTGCGCCAAGCCGGGCTGGCCGTTCCTGGGCGAGTTCGACTACAGCGACGGATCGTCGGGCTCGTCCTCGGCGATCATCAACTGCCTGCTGAAGGCCACCAACAACGACTGATCCCGGCAGAGAGCGAAGGGACTGCGACGCCCGCGGCGAAACATTGCTTAATGCGCGAGGACCGAAACTCCGCGCCGGTTCTCGCGTAGAAGGAGATAGACATGCCGCCCTCCCACACCTTCCAGTACCCCAAGGTCACCCCGCTCGCCGTGCCGGCGCCGCCCAAGCCCGCGACGCCCAAGAGCGCCGCGCCCCGCCCGCAGCGGTAGGAGCGCCCGCAGCGGTAGGCCCGCCGGTCGCCTAGAAGGCAATGCCCTCCAGGCGCAGGAGCGCTTCCTTGCGATGCATCCCGCCGGTGTAGCCGGTGAGCTTGCCGCTCGTGCCGATCACGCGATGGCACGGAACGACGATCGGGATCGGGTTGGCGCCCAGCGCGCGCCCCGCCGCCCGCGACGCCTTGGCGTTGCCCGCCTGCGCGGCGACCTGCCCGTAGGTGGCGGTGTGGCCGAACGGGATCGCCGCGGTGGCCTGCAGCACGCGCCTGCCGAAGTCCGAGTACAGCGTCCAGTCGATCGGGAAGTCGAACGCCTCGCGGCGGCCCGCGAAGTACTCCTCCAGCTCGCGGCGCACGGCGTCCAGGCGCGCGGGCGCCTCGAGGATCCGCGGGCTCAGCCGGGCGGCCAGGCTGTCGAGCACCTCGTCCAACCCGCCGTTGAAGTCCTCGTAGGCGAGGCGGACCAGGCCCTGCGGGGTGACGGCCGCGACCAGCGCGCCGACCGGCGAGTCGACGACGGCGTAGGCGACGTCGGGCTCGGCGAGCGCGGCGAAGCGCGCGGCGGCGGCGGCCGCGTCGGCGGGGTCGAACGGGGGTGGGCGAAGGGCGGTCATGGGGTGGGGCTCATCTCGAGTCGGAGCTTCTTGAGGCCCTCGTGGGCGGAGCGCCGGGCGGCCTCCTCGGAGCAGTCCAGCGCGATCGCGACCTCGGCGTGGCTGAGGTCTGCGGCGTAGCGCAGCAGCAGGGCGGCCCGTTGCTTGGGCGGCAGATCCCGCACGCGCGCCCACGTCTCGTCGTCGCGCAGCGGCGCGTCGTGCACCGCGACCTGCGGGACGTCGGGCACCGGGATCGCGTTCCTGGCGCGGGCGCGGTGGTGGTCGAGCGCCTTGCGGTGCGCGATCGTCAGGACCCAGGCCCGCAGGTTGGAGCCGGCCCGCAGCCGCGGATAGGCGTTCATCGCCGCCAGGAAGGTCTCCTGGAAGCAGTCGTCGGCGGCGTCCCGGCCCACGGACGCGACGAGGAACCGCCACACGGGCTCTCGCTGCTCGTCGAGGAAGCGCTGGAACGGGATCACTGCACGCACAACGCTACGCGGGCGCGCGGCGTGAGATCAGGCGATGACGAGCGCGACGACGTTGATCGACGCGATGCCGAGCATCACGAACCCGAGGATCCGCCACCGGTGCGGCGGCGTGCCGTCGGTGGCCTTCGAGGGATCCTCCTCCAGACGCTTGGCCTGCAGGAGGAAGAGCGCTGCCAGCAGCAACCACAGCACGGTGAGGGCCGCGGCGAACCCATTCATGATCGATCGTCCTTCGGCTCGTGGAACACGGCGTCGACGTTGTAGCCGTCAGGATCCCGCACGACGGTGCTCATGGCTCCCCATGGTCGTGCTCGAAGTGCTCGTGCTCGTGGAAGCCCGTGATGCGGCGCAGGAGGGGTGCGGTGCGGTAGCGCTCCTCGCCGTACTCCTCGCGGAGTCCGTCGAGGATCATCACCACGTGGTCGAGGCTGATCAGGTCCGCCCAGGCCAGCGGGCCCTGCGGGTAGTTCATCCCGAGCTGCATCCCGGCGTCGACGTCCGCGGCGGTGCCGACGCCCTCGCCGACCGCGAACGCGCACTCGTTGACGACCTGGGCGAGGATCCGGCCGAGGACCAGGCCGGGCGCGTCGGCGACCCACACCGTGCGGTGGCCGAGCGCGGCGAAGAACTGCTCGGCGCGCTGCGCGGCGACGTCGGCGGTCGCGGGCGTGCGCGTCAGCTCGACGATGCCCAGCGGCGAGAGCGCGTGGAAGCCCGCGGCGGCGCCTCCCTGGTCCAGCGCCTGGAGCGCGCCCTCGGCGCACAGCAGCACCCGCGGCGCGCCCTGCAACGGCGGGGCATCCTCCTCCGACGGTCCGCACTCCACGATCAGCCACGGCACTTCGCCGTCGGCGTCCTCGGCGACGTCGAAGCCGGCGTCGGCCGCCAGCTCGCGCAGCTCGTCGGCGATCGGCAGGAACCCGCTGATCAGCACGAGGCCCTCGGCGTCGGTGGCTGGCTCGGGCGCCGGCGGGTCGGCCGGGCGGTGGGGTTCGCCATTGTTGTAGGTGTACCAGCCCCGGCCGACCTTGCGGCCGAGCCGGCCGGCGTCGACCATCTGCGCGCTCAGCGGCGACGGGCGCCAGCGCGGCTCACCGAAGCTGAGCGTGTGAAACGACTTGGAGACCTCGAAGCCGACGTCGATGCCCACGAGGTCCTGCAGCTCGAACGGACCCATCCGGAAGCCCGCCGCGCGGACGATCGCGTCGATCGTCTCGACGTCGGCGATGCGCTCCTGCAGCAGCCGCAGCGCCTCCAGCCCGAACGGCCGGTTGCAGCGGTTGACGAGGAAGCCCGGCCCGTCGGCGGCGTCGATCACGCGCCGGCCCATCGCCTCGCCTGCGGCGCGCGCCACGGCCAGCGCCTCGTCCGAGGACTCCAGGCCCGCGATGAGCTCCACCAGCCGCATGAGCGGCGCGGGGTTGAAGAAGTGCAGGCCCACGACGCGCGTCGGGTCGGCCGCGGCGCGCGCGATCGCGGTGATCGGGATCGACGAGGTGTTGGACGCCAGGACGGCGGTCGGCGCGATCCGCGACAGCTCCGCGAACAGCTCGTGCTTGAGCTCCAGGCGCTCGGGCGCCGCCTCGACGATCAGCTCGCATCCCGCGAGGCCGGGGAGCGTCGTGGCGACCTCCAGTCGCGCGCCGATCTCGGTCGCGTCGCCGGGCAGCCGGCCCTTGGCCACCAACTTCGCGATCCCGGCGCGCGCGGCGTCCGCGCCTGTGGCGGCGGCGCCCTCCACCGGGTCGAACAGCAGCGTCCGCGCACCCGACTGGGCGGCCAGCTGCGCGATCCCCGATCCCATCGTCCCGGCGCCGACGACGCCGATCACCTGCGGTGCGCTCATGGCGTCAGCTTGACGATGACCTCGCTCGGGCGCTTGGTCGTATGGCCGAGGACGTCGGTGGCGCGCACCAGCAGGCGGTAGGTCCCGGGTCCGCGATGGAGCGTGCCCTCGAACGCGCCGGACTTGGTGACGTCCTGCCAGCGCGGGCGCTCCCGGCCCTGGACCCACGCCACGGAGATCGCGCGGATGCCGGTCTGGTCGACGGTGGCGAGCGTCGTGTCGATCTGGTTCGCGGTGACGGTGCGCGGCCGGTCGCGGCGCAGCGCGACGAGGCGCCCGTGGGCGTCGGAGAGGACCGACTCGGGCGCCTCGCGGTCGTCGGCGGCGCGGAAGGGCTGTCGCGGCGCGGGCGTCCACCACGCCGGCGCGCCGAACGCCGCGCCCGCCAGCCCCTGCTCGGTCGCCGCCACCGGCTGCGGCGGGCGGTGGCCGGCGAGGTCGATCACCGCTCCCCGGGCCTTGGCGTCGTTGAGTGTGCCGACCAGCAGGCGCGCGCCGTTGCGCGAGAACGCGATCGGCATGCGCCCGGCGCCGGCGACGGCCCGCAGGCCTCCGCCCACGTAGTCCACCATGTACACCGGCCCGCCGGGCTGCGTGAGCGCATAGGCGCTGCCGTCGGGGGCGGAGACCGCGTCGAGGCGGCCGACCGCGGCGACGCGCCGCAGCCGGCTGCCGTCCGGCCGGACGTCCCAGAGGTCGCCGCCGCCCTCGAACCGGATGCGCGAGCCGTCGGCGAGGTAGTGCGGATCGGTGTCGGCGTGGTCGGGGCCGGCGGCCGCGACGAGCCGGCGCGCGCCGCTGCCGTCGGCGGCGACGGTCCAGACGTCGCTGCCGCGCAGCGTGGCGCGGAGGAACGCCAGGTGCGTGCCGTCAGGCGACCAGCTCGGCATGAGGTCGCCGAAGAACCCGGGGGCCTGCGCTTCGGCCTCGGTGGTGGCCACCGGGGTGGTGGTCAGCACCGCGGGCGAGGAGCCGTCGGCGCCGGCGATGCCCAGGCCGTCGGGTGGCGACATCCGCGTGAAGGCCAGCCGCGTCCCGTCCGGCGACCACGACGGCCACTCGCCGCGGGGCAGGACGACCTGCGGCGCGGCGGCGAGGTCGCCCGCGACGACCGTGATGCCCGCGCTCGTGCCGAACGCGATCTTGTCGCCGGCGCCGGCCGCGTGGGCGGCGCCCGCCGGCGCGGCCGCGGCGAGCACGAGCGCCGCGACCGCCGCCCCACGGCGTGCGCTCACGCCGGCACCAGCGCGTTGATCCCCGTCTCGGCCCGCCCGATGATCAGCTTCTGGATCTGCGACGTGCCCTCGTAGAGCGTTGTCACGCGCACGTCGCGGAAGTGGCGCTCCACGGGGTGATCGTCGGCGTAGCCGGCGCCGCCGTGCAGCTGGATCGCCTCGTTGGCACACCAGACCGCCGCCTCCGAGGCGTACAACTTGGCGATCGACGTCTCGGTCGTGTTCGGTTGGCCCGTGTCCTTCAGCCAACCGGCGCGCCACACCAGCAGCCGCGCCGCGTCGGTCCGCACGCGCATCTCGGCGATCATCGCCTGCACCAGCTGGAAGGACGCGATCGGGCGACCGAACTGCTCGCGCTCCTTGGCGTACTTGACCGACTCCTCCAGGCAGGCGCGGCAGACGCCGACGCAGCCGGCGGCCACCGAGAAGCGCCCGGAGTCCAGCGCGGTCATCGCCACGCGGAAGCCGTTGCCGACCTCGCCGAGCACGGCGTCGTCGGCGGCGAAGACGTCGTCGAGCTGGATCTCCGCCGTGTCGGAGCCGTGCAGGCCCATCTTGTGCTCGATCGGCGACGGCCGGAAGCCCTCCTGATCGGTGTCGACGAGGAAGCAGGCGACGCCCTTGTGCTGATCGGTCCCACCCACCCCGGTCTGCGCGAAGATCAGCGCGACCCCGGCGTGGTTGCCGAGCGAGATCCACATCTTGGACCCGTTGATGCGCCAGCCGCCGTCGACCTTGACCGCGCGCGTCTTCTGGTTGGCCGCGTCGGCGCCGGTGTCGGGCTCGGTCAGCCCGAAGCACCCCAACATCTCCCCGGAGCAGAGCTTGGGAAGGTACCGCTGCTTCTGCTCCTCTGTTCCGAACTTCACGATCGTCGAGCACACCAGCGAGGTCTGCACCGAGATCACCGTGCGCATGGAGCTGTCGCCGCGCCCGACCTCCTCGACCACCAGGCCGTAGGTCCGGTAGTCGAGGCCCGCGCCGCCGTACTCGCGACCGACGATCGCGCCCAGATAGCCCTGGTCGGCGATCTTCCGCACGAGGTCCAGATCGAAGTGGTGATCGCGCGAGTTCTGCTTCGCGGCCGGCACCACCTCGTTGTCGGTGAACTCGCGCGCGGTGGCGCGGATGAGCTCCTGCTCATCGGTCAGGCTGAAGTCCATGGCGCGGACCGTACTCGGTGCGGGCGACGCCCCGACTGGTCTCCCGCGGGCGCGTAGACTCGCCGCGGTGGACCCCTTCACCGCGATCATGGTGGCGATCGGGGCCGGCTTCCTGGTCGGCCTGCTGCTGCTGGGGCTCCTCCACCCGCGCACCGGTGCGCAGGCGCTGGACTGGAGGCCGACGCGGTCGGCCGAGCTGGAGGTCCAGAACGAGATCGACGACCTCGACCAGATGCTCGAGGCCACCAACGCCCGGCGGCGCCGCCGCGGCGAGCCCGAGCTGACCGAGACGAGCCTGCGCGCCTCGATCGGCGCGGACGTCGCCCAGACGGCCAAGCGCCGCGACGACTACCTGGAGGACCTGGACATCGCTCAGATGCTGAACGCCAAGAACGCGCGACGCCGCGCCAAGGGACTGCCGGAGATCACCGCGGAGGAGTACCGCGCCCAGATCGCGGGTGAGCGCCGATGAGGGCGCTGCTGGTCGGCGGCGGCCGCCCCGGCCTGGCCCTGACGCGTGAGCTCGTCGCCGACGGCCACGCCGTGCGCTTCGTCACGCGCCACGACGCGTTCCGGCCCGAGATCGAGGCCGCCGGCGCGGAGTGCTTCATCGGCGATCCCGACCGCATCGGGTCGCTGCGCTACGCCCTCGACAACGTCACGGTCCTGCTGTGGCTGATGGGCCCGGCGCCTGACGGCGACCTGCACGGGTCGCGCCTGACGATGATGCTCGAGCGGACCATCGACACGACGGTGCGCGGCGTGCTCTACGAGGGCACCGCGGCGGGCGCCGCGGAGGTCGCGCGCATGGCCGGCTACAACGAGATCCCGCACGCGATCCTCGACGCGCCGCGGGCGGACGAGAGCGCCTGGGTCGCGGCGGTGCTGGCCGGGATCGACGGTGTTCTCGCGGCGCCGCGCGGGCGCTAGACTCGGCAAAACCCCTGAAAGCCGACTGGAATAAAGGAGCGTACGCGTGGCCGATTACGCGAAGGACGTCCTGGTGGAGACGAGCTGGGTCGAGGAGCATCTCGACGACGACTCGATCCGCATCGTGGAGGTCGACGAGAACCCCGCGCTCTACGCCGAGGCGCACATCCCCGGCGCCATCGGGTTCGACTGGCGCAACGACCTCCAGGACCAGGTCAAGCGCGACTTCCTCGGGCCGGAGGCCTTCGGCGAGCTGTTCGGCTCCCACGGCATCTCCAACGACCACACGATCGTGCTCTACGGCGATCGCAACAACTGGTTCGCGGCCTACACCTACTGGTACCTGAAGTACTACGGCCACGACAACGTCGTGCTGGTCAACGGCCCGCGCGAGAAGTGGATCTCCGAGGGTCGCCCGACCAACTCCGACGTGCCGAGCTACGACCCGGTGACGTTCACCGCGCAGCCCGGCGACGACGAGATCCGCGCCCTGCGCAACGAGGTCCTCACCGCACTGGACTCCGACCGCAAGCTGGTCGACGTCCGCTCACCGCAGGAGTTCTCCGGCGAGCTGATCGCCATGGCCGGCTACGAGCAGGAGGGCGCCCAGCGCGGCGGCCACATCCCCGGCGCCGCGTCGATCCCGTGGGCCCAGGCGGTCCAGGAGGACGGCACGTTCAAGTCGGCCGCCGCCCTGAAGGAGCTCTACGGCGGCAAGGGCGTGCTCGACGGGCCGTCGATCATCGCCTACTGCCGCATCGGCGAGCGCTCGGCGCACACGTGGTTCGTGCTGCACGAGCTGCTCGGCCGCGAGGACGTCAAGAACTACGACGGCTCGTGGACCGAGTGGGGCAACCTCGTCAACGTGCCCATCGAGAAGGGCTGATCGCCCACCTCGGTCACCGCGCGCCCGGCGCGGTGACCGACCGCGCTCACGCGGCGCGCCGCGCCCCGAGCGTCCGGACCGCGTCGATCACCAGCGCCCAGAAGCCCCCGTGGTCGAGCTCGACCGCGACCCGCGCGTTGGGCGCCGCGCCCGTGACGCCGAACCGGTCGACCACCGTCGCACCGCGCGTGTGCGTCCCCGCCAGCTCGATCGCCACGTGCGCGTCGACGCACGCGACGACCTCCGGCGCGATCACGCGCGCCACTGCGACGGGGTCGTGCACCGGCGCGGCCGCAAACCCCCAGAGCGCCTGGTAGCGATCGGCGAAGAAGCCGAGCAGGTCGACGACCGTCGTCGCCAGCGGCGTGCCCAGCCCGCGCAGCTGCGCCAGCACGTCCTCGGTCGCCAGCGCCTGATGCGTGACGTCCAGCCCGCACATCGTCAACGGCAGGCCGCTCGAGAAGACCACGTGCGCCGCCTCCGGGTCGGCCCAGATGTTGAACTCGGCCAGCGGCCGCCAGTTGCCGGCGCCCGTGCTGCCGCCCATGACGACGATCTCGCCGATCGCGCTGCGCAGCTCCGGATGTCGCCGCAGCAGCAGCGCCACGTTGGTCAGCGGCCCGGTGGCCACGACGGTGGTCGGCTCGCCGTCGCGCGCGTCGCGCAGCACGTCGGCCAGCAGGTCGACCGCGTGGCGCTCATCCGGCACGACGTCCGGCTCGCCAAGCTCCGCGCCGTCCATCGCCGACGCGCCGTGGACCTCGCCCGCGGTGTGCAAGGCCCCCAACAACGGCGCGTCGCACCCGGCCGCGACGGGCACGTCCCGGAGGTCGGCGAGCGTGCACGTCAGCAGCGCGTTGCGCGTGGTCTGCTCGAGCGTCCCGTTGCCCGCGACCGTCGTGATCGCGCGCAGCTCCACGGCCGGGCTGCCCGCAGCCAGCAGGATGGCCACCATGTCGTCGTGGCCGGGGTCGCAGTCGAGGACGAGGGGGATCGGCGACACGGCGGCGTCAGCCCGCGCGGTCGAGGCGATCGAGCAGGTCGGCGAGCATCCGCGCCGTCGCGCCCCAGACGAGGTGCTCGCCCACCATGTAGGTGTCGGTCCGGAACGGGATGCCGCGGCGCAGCATCGGCCGGCGGGCGTAGCCGGCCCGGACCTCGCGGAGCGTGGGCTCGAGCACCTCGGCGACCTCGGCCTCGGCCGGCCGCCAGGTCTGGCCCGGCTGGATGATGCCGACGAAGGGGTAGACGGCATAGCCCGTCGCGATCGTCGGCGTCGGCTGCAGCGCGCCGACGATGTCGACGCTCTCGGGGTCCAGGCCGATCTCCTCCTGCGCCTCGCGCAGGGCGGTCGCGACGAGGTCGGCGTCCTCGGGGTCCTGGCGGCCGCCGGGGAACGAGATCTCGCCCGCGTGGCGGCGCAGGTCGTCGCGCCGCCGGGTCAGCACGACGGCGGGCTCGCCGTCGCCGTCGAGGTACAGCCCGACCAGCACGGCCGCGTCGGTGCCGCCGTGGACGTCGAGGGCGGTCGCCTCGACCGGGTCGAGCAGGACCGCCTTCAGCCGGTCGCGCAGGTCGGTGCGCCTGCTAGCGCGCGAGCGTGACGCGCTCGACCCGCTCGTCGAACATCACCTCGCCCTCGAGGGTCCGGTGCACGGGACACTTGGCCGCGATGACGCGCAGGCGCTCGACCTGCTCGTCGCTCATCGAGTCCGGGAAGCGCATGACGAGGTTGAACCGCGTGGGGCAGCCGCGCTCGGCGGGCGTGTAGTCGCAGGCGACCTCGACGTCGCCGACGTCCCAGCCCTTGCGGTTGGCGTACATCTCCATCGTGATGGCGGTGCAGGCCGCGAGGCTGGCGGCCAGCAGCTCCTGCGGGCTCGGGCCCGTGTCCTCGCCACCCTTGTCCGTGGGCTCGTCGATGGTGAGCTGATGGTCGCGGATCCGGATCGCCTGACGGAGCGTTCCGGATCGGTTGGCGGTCGCCTTCATGCGGATGCCTTTGCTGCGAGGAGGTCGGGTCGTTGGTCCTTCAGGGCGTCGATGATGGCAAACCGCTCACGCGAGGGGGTTGAACATAAGTCCAGTCGGCACCTTCGGAAAGAAGTACGTCGACTTCGGCGGCATGTTGACGCCCGCCGCGGCGATCTCCTGCACCTGGCCGACGGGGCTGCCGCGCAAAAAGAACGCGCAGTCGTAGTCCTTGGACAGGACAGCCTGCAGCGCCTCGTCGTCGGTGCGCGAGTAGCCGAGGCCGTTGAGGTGCGAGATGTCGTCCTCGGTCATGCCCAGGACACCCTCGAAGACCAGCGCCTCGAGGACCGCCGTGTCGAGGTGGCGGTAGGGCTCGGGGTAGTCGGCCAGCGCGGCGTCGGCGATCGCCTGGTCCTTGAGCACGAGCCGGTAGGCCTGCTGGTGGAAGCTGTCGATGTAGCCCATCGTGAGCGGGGTCGGTGCGCCGGCGTCGCCGGGCGGGCGCAGCTCGGACTGCTCGATCGGCGCGATGTCGAACGTCTCGCGCAGGTACCTGCCCAGGCGCTGCTGGACCTCGGGATCCTTGACCTGGTTCAGCAGCCGGTGCGTCGGGAAGATCGTCAGCCCGGGATCCTGCAGCGCCACCAGGCACATGAGCACGTAGCGGTGGTCGCCCTCGCCGCCGATCTCCTCGGCGTAGACACGCGCGGTCTCGTAGCGGTGGTGGCCGTCGGCGATCAGCAGCTCGGTCTCGCCCATGGCCATCCTGACGCGGGCGATCGCCGCCCCGTCGTCGATGCGCCAGAGGGAGTTGACCGTGCCGTCGGCGTCGGTCGCCGTGCCCCACGGGTCGCCGGTGACGTGCGGCGCCAGCGCGCCCCAGGCGGCGCCGGCCGGGTCGTCGTAGAGGCTGAAGATCGGCGAGAGGTTCGCCCTGGTCGCGCGCGTGAGGCGCAGGCGATCCTCCTTCGGACCGGGGTGCGTGCGCTCGTGCGGGCGGATCCGCCCGGCGCCGTACTCCTCGACGCGCACGCGCGCGAAGATCCCGCGGCGCGTGAGCGACCGGCCGTCGGGACCGACGTAGTCCTGTCGCAGGGCCCACAGCGCGGGCGTCTCGTCGCGGACGACGGCGCCCTGCCTGCGCCACAGCTCGAACAGACGCGCGGCCTCCTCGTAGGCGTCGCCGCCGAGCGGCGCCTCGGGCAGGTCGACGTTCACGACGTTGTGGGACGAGCGCGCGGCGAGGCGCGCGCGCTGCTCGGGATCGATGACGTCGTACGGCGGGGCGATCACCGACTCGAGGGAGCCGACGACGCCGAGGTCGTAGCGGAGGGCGCGGAAGGCTTGGACGTCGGCCATAGGGCCGCGACACTAGTGGGTCGCGTTTCCGCGTGGCCGACGCGCGCCGCGGGCGGGGGACCGGCCCGGTCCGCGGCCGGGCGCTACCGGCCGGTGCGGTGGCCAAGCTCGTTGACGTACGTCGCGCCCCCGCCGCCGGTGCGGCGCGGAGCGCCGGTGGCGAGGCCGACGCCGATCTCGCGGAAGCCGCCGTCGAGGATGTTGCGCCGGTGGCCGGGCGAGCGCATCCAGGCCTCGACGATGTGCGCGGGGGTCGCGGCCGCGCCCGAGCGCCAGGCGAGGTTCTCGCCGAGCGACCAGCCGCGGACGCCGTCGAGGTATGGCGCAGACCAGGGTTCTGGACGGTTGTTCTCGTCAGTGTCAGGGGGCAGACGCACCAACGTCGGCAACCCTCACCACGCCGCGAGAGGCGCGCGTGTACGCACCCGGCCGGGGCGGTGGTGGCGACCACTAGACTCGCCTCATCGGGGCGTGGCGCAGCCTGGTAGCGCACCTGCTTTGGGAGCAGGGGGTCGCCGGTTCAAATCCGGCCGCCCCGACTGACGAAGTGCCTGCAGAACCGGCTAGCCGGGGGCGGACGGCTCTCGCCCGAGCAGGCGTGCGGCCGGTGCTGACCCTGAGCTGAAGGCGCGGGCTCAGCGGCCGGCGGCGAGGCCTGACGGCTCGAGGCCCCCGCGGCGCAGACGCAGCTCGAAGCGTGGGGGCGACGTGCGGGTGAGGCGGAGGCTGCCGCCGTCCGAACGGGCCAGCGCACGGGCGAGCTGGAGACCGATGCCGGTGCCGCCGGTGCGCGTGGCCCCGCGCTCGAAGATGCGCTCGGCGCTGTCCTCGGGAATGCCCGCGCCCTGGTCGTCGACGGTGATGGACGCGTATCGGGCGTCGTGAGTCACGCTGACGTTCACCGGTCCGGCACCGTGCTGCAGGGCGTTGTCGAGGAGCACGTCGAGAACCTGGCCCACGGTGCCGCGCGAGGCGAGCGCATGCACGGCGCCGTCGTCGTGGACCGCCAGCCGACGGCCCGAACGTGAGAAGAGCGCGTTCCAGGCGGCCGTGTGCTCGCGCGCGATCCGCGACAACTCGATCGTGACCTGACCGCCGCGGGTGGAGGATCGGGCGTGGGCGAGCAGATCGGCGATCATCGCCTCGAGGCGGTCGGCCTCGCGCAGCGCGGCGTCGAGCTCCTCGCGCAAGGCGTCCGGATCGCCGGCGCGCGCGCTCTCTTCGAGGCGCAGCCGCAGCGCCGTCAGTGGCGTGCGGAGCTGATGGGAGACGTTGCTCGAGAACTCGCGCTCGCGGGCGACGAGCTCGGCGATGCGCCCCGCGCTGGTGTCGAGCGCCTGCCCGATCGCGTCGATCTCGGGCACGCCGGAGCGCGGCGCACGAACGGAGAAGTCACCTTCGCCGAGGAGCTCGGATGTGCGCGCGACGCGCTCCAGCGGGCGCGAAAGGCGCCGGGCCTGGATCGTTGCCAACGCGACGGCGACGGCGATGCCCCCGATGCCGAGGGCGGCGATCAGCAGCCACGAGTGCCACACACGCTCGTCGGTCTCGCGCGCCGGCGCCGAGGCGGTGACGATCGCGGCGCGGGTCGTGCCCGCGCGCACCGTGATGACGTTGCCGGAGAGGCGCGCGCCGGCGCTCACCGTCCGGCCGTCGGCGGTGACGGCGACCCGGTGGCCCCGCCGCACCAGCGGGGCGAGCTGGGCCGGCGTCAACGCGACGCCGTGCTCGAGGCGGTCGTCGATGACGCCGGCGACGGCGTCGGCCTCGCGCTCCAGGCGACCGGTCTGATCGGAACGCACGCGGGCGGCTTCGACGGCGCCGAGCGGGACGCCCAGGACGACGACGGCGGCGAGCGCGATCAGCGCCGTCGAGGTCGTGAGGCGCCGCCGGACCGTCACGGCTCGAAGCGCAGGCCGACGCCGCGGACGGTCTGCACGTGGCGGGGGTCGCTGGCGTCCTCGCCCAGCTTGCGTCGCAGCCACGAGACGTGCATGTCCAGGGTCTTGGTCGACCCGAACCAGTTCTCGTCCCACACCTCGGCCATGATCCGCTCGCGCGTGACGACGCGGCCGGCCTCCCGCACGAGCAGGGCGAGCAGGTCGAACTCCTTGGGCGAGAGCTCGAGCTCGTCGGCGCCGCGCCAGGCACGGCGGGCCGCCTGGTCGATGCGCACGTCGCCGGCCTCGGCCAGCTCGACGGTGGTGCGGCGCAGGTGCGCGCGGACGCGCGCGAGCAGCTCGCTGACGCGAAACGGCTTGGTGACGTAGTCGTCGGCGCCGGCGTCGAGCCCGTCGACGATGTCCAGCTCGCCGTCCTGAGCGGTCAGGAAGAGGATCGGGACGGACGGCCGCTGCTCGCGGATCCGGCGGCAGACCTCGAGCCCGTCGATGCCGGGCAGCCCGACGTCGATGATGATGAGGTCGTGCTCCGCCGCTGCGGCGCGCGCCAGGGCCTCGTGGCCGTCGCCGCAGCCGTCCACGGCGTAGCCCTCGCGCTCGAGCGCCCGCGTCAAGGGGACGCGGATCCCCTCGTCGTCCTCGACGATCAGCAGCCGGGCCACACGGCCATCGTAGGCGCGCGCGGCTGCGACTACGGGCGGCTCAGCGTGTCCAGGGGCCACGCGGGTCGCGACCGTCCTGGATCGCGACCCGGGCGAGGGCGGTGGACAGCGGGCCCATGGCCGGGCTCCTCAGGCCGCGGCGAGGTCGCGGCGACGGCCGGCCAGGACGCCACCGGCGACGCCGGCGATACGACCGGTGACGGCGAACCCGGCGAGGCTGACGGCGAGCACGGCGGCTTCGACGAAGAGCGACGCGAGGCCGAGGGGCTCGGTCCAGTTGCCGATGTCGCCGGTGGCGTTCGGCATGCCGACGGTGCGGTTGACGACGTAGCCGATCAGCGCGCTGGCGGCGACGGCCGCGGCGGCCAACCAGGCCGCCCGGTGGCGGCTGAACAGGACGGCGCCCGCGGTGGCGAGCGAGCCGACCATCAGCGCGATGTACATCCAGAACAGGTAGCGCGTCTCCGACCACTTGCCGATCGAGTCGAGCAGGTGGATGAGGGCGATGCCGGCGAGGCCGACGGCCACGGTGGCGCGGGCGGCGATCTCGGAGACCATGGCGCGCAGCGTCTCGTGGTCGGGGAGGTGGCGATCCATCGGGGTGACTCCTGACGGTGAGGGGAGGGGCACGGAAGCCAGCATCGGCGACCGCCTGTCAAGCTCCGGCCACCGCGAGGCAAAGCTTGGGCAAAGGGAGGCGAACCTTTGCCGACCCTTGACCTGCGGTGGGCGACCATCGGCGTCCATGCCGCGCCGAACGCCCGCCATCCCGTCCAGCCCGTCGGCGCGCGACCGCGCGGTCACGCGATTGCGGGCGGTGACTTGGACGGTGGGGGTCGCGGCGGCCTCGCTAACCGCAGCGCTGTCGGCCGTGGCGGCCCAGGCGTTCAAGGGCCACAGCGGCACGGCGGCTGCGAAGGTCAGCACGCCCGTCGCGCCGCGCGTCCCACACGTCCGGGTCCCTGGACCGCAACATGTGCCGGCGATCGCCCGCAAGCCGGCGCCGCTGCAGCCGCCCGCTCAGCCTCCGGCCACCCCCGCCCCGGCGCCGCAGTCGGCGCCCCAGCCAGCCCCGGCTCCGGCCCCGCAGTCTGCGCCCCAGCCGGCGCCCCAGCCGGCCCCGGCCCCGGCCCCGGCGCCGGCACCGCAGCCGGCCCCGGCGCCGCACGTCTCGTCGGGGGGCTCGTGAGCGTCGATCCGGCACAGGCGAGCTGGCCCGCCCTGGGCACGACGGCGACCGTGGTCGTGACCGACGCGACCGCCCTCGAGGTCGCGAGCGATCGTGTGCGCGCGGAGCTCGAGGCGATCGACGCCGCCTGCAGCCGGTTCCGCCCCGATTCGGAGCTCTCACGCCTCAACGCCGCGCGAGGCCGCTCGGTCGTGGTCGGCGCGCTGCTGTTCGGGGCGATCGCCGTCGCCCTGCGTGCGGCGGCGCTGACTGACGGCGCCGTCGACCCGACCGTCGGCGTGGCGCTGGTCAACGCCGGCTACGACCGCGACTTCGCGTCGCTGCCGGCGTCAGGCGGCCCGCGCCCGGCGATCCCGGTTGTCCCCGTGTCCTGGCGCGCGCTGCGCGTCGACGCCGCCGCCCGCCGCGTCGCGATCCCGCCCGCCGCGCGGCTCGACCTCGGCGCAACCGCCAAGGCGCTGGCGGCAGACCGCGCTGCCGCCTCCGTGGCGGCGGCCGTGCCCGGCCTCGGCGTGCTCGTCAGCCTCGGCGGGGACATCGCCGCCGCCGGGCCACCCCCGGAGGGCGGTTGGCGGGTGCGGGTGACCGACGACCACCGCGCCGGCCCGGAGGCTCCCGGCCAGACGGTCACCGTGCGCTCCGGCGGTCTGGCGACGTCGAGCACCACGGCGCGCCGGTGGGGAGCCAAGGACCATCACATCATCGATCCGGCGACCGGGCACCCGGCCGACGCTCCCTGGCGCACGGTCAGCGTCGCGGCCGCCAGCTGCGTCGACGCCAACGTCGCCAGCACCGCAGCGATCGTGCTCGGCGCGGCGGCCCCCGACTGGCTCGCCCAGCGCGCGCTGCCGTCGCGCCTCGTCGCGCACGACGGGACGGAGCTGGCACTGGCCGGCTGGCCGCAGGAGCAGGAGGAGGCGTGATCGCGGCCGCTCACGGCCCGTCGACGCTCTGGTACGTGACGCGCGGCGCCGGGGCGATGGTCCTCGTCCTGCTCACCTTCAGCACCGTGCTCGGCATCGCCGAGGTGCGGCGCTGGCAGCCGCTCGGCGCCCCGCGATTCGGCGTCGCCGCGCTCCATCGCTCGGTGTCGCTGCTCGCGCTGGTGCTGCTCGGCGTGCACATCGCCACGACGCTGGTCGACCCCTTCCCGCGGATCGGCGTGCTCAACGCCGCCGTCCCGTTCGACACGAGCTACCGGCCCCTGTGGCTCGGCCTCGGCACGCTCGCCTCGGATTTGATGCTGGCCGTCGTGGTCAACAGCCTGGTGCGCCGGCGGCTCGGCTATCGCACGTGGCGTGGCCTGCACTGGCTGTCCTACGCCTGTTGGCCGGTCGCGCTGCTGCACGGCCTCGGAGCAGGCTCGGACACCAAGACCACGTGGATGCTCGTGCTGACGGTCGCCTGTGCGGCGGCGGTCCTGGTCGCGCTCATCGCGCGCGTGTCCACCGCGCGTCTCTCCGGGCATGGGCGCGCCGGCGCGGTCGTCGGGATGGGCATGGCCGCGGTGGCGCTCGCGGCGTGGGTCGCGCAAGGCCCGCTGGCCAGCGGATGGGCGAGCCGTGCGGGAACGCCGAGCAGCGTGCTCACCGCGTTCGCGCCGCCGGCGGTGGCGAAGGTTCCCGCGGTGCGCAGCCCGACCCTTGCGCGCGGGTTCACCGCCCGGTTCTCGGGTCCGCTGCACAGCGGCTCATCCGCCGGCGGCCGCGCGGTCATCGACCTCGCGCTGCGACTCGAAGGGCACCCCGCCGGCCGGTTGCGGATCCGGTTGAGCGGCCAGGCCGACGCCGGTGGCGGACTGCGCATGGACCGCAGCGCCGTGACGCTCGGTCCGCCGTCCGCTCCCGGCGAGTACCAGGGTCGCGTCAGCATCCTGAACGGCGCTGACATCGAGTCCCTCGTCGACAACGCCGATGGCCGTGCGTTGCGTATCGCGGTGCATCTCGACTCCGCCGGTGCCCGCGCAACCGGAAGCGTGCGTGCCACCCCGGTGAGGAGGGTCAACGGATGACGCCACCCCGACTTCTCCGCGGCATCGACGGACAGGGCGCGCTGTCGCTCACCGAGCACGGCGCGATCCACGGGCCCATGCCCGAGACCTCCACAGAGCTCATCGACGTCGTCGAGCGCGCCGGCCTGCGCGGTCGCGGCGGCGCGTCGTTTCCCACCGCGATCAAGCTCCGCGCGGTCGCCGCCGGCCGGGGGCGCCGCAGCGTGCTCGTCAACGCGGCAGAGGGCGAGCCGATGAGCGCCAAGGACCGCACGCTGTTGCGCCTTGCGCCGCACCTCGTGCTCGACGGAGCGCTCGCCGCCGCCGAGATCGTCGGGGCGGCGCGCGTCGTCGTCGCGATGCCCGAGACCTCCGCCGAGGCGCTCGTGGCCGTACGCGATGCGGTCAGCGAGCGGGGAGCGCGCAACATCGCGGTGGAGCCGGTCCCCGTCGCCTACCTCGCCGGGGAGGAGAGCGCCCTCATCCGCCACCTCGAGGGCGGACCGCTCAAGCCGACCGTCGTCCCGCCGCGCCCGGCCCAACGCGGCCTGCGCGGGCGGCCGACGCTCGTGCAGAACCCGGAGACGCTCGCGCACCTGGCGCTCGTCGCCCGCCACGGCGCCGACTGGTTCCGCCAGGTCGGCACCCCGCCGATCCCGGCTCCACCCTCGTCACCGTCTCAGGTGCGGTGAGCCGGCCCGGCGTCCAGGAGATCGCGGTCGGCACGCCGCTGGAGACCGTCCTGTCGACCGCCGGCGGCGCCACCGAGCCGCTGCGCGCCGTGTTGATCGGCGGCTACCACGGCACGTGGCTCCCGGCGCGCGCGATCCCTGAGATCAGCCTCGACGACCAGTGCCTGCTGCGGTACGGCGGCGCGCGGCTGGCCGCGGGGGTCGTCGTCGTCCTCGGCGAGTCGGCCTGCCCATCGCACGAGCTCGCCCGGGCCATGGCCTGGCTGGCGCACCAGAGCGCGCACCAATGCGGGCCGTGTCGTAACGGAATGCCGGCGATCGCCGAGCTCCTGGCCGCGATGGTCGCGGGGCGCGCACCCTCCTACGCGCAGCATGTCCTGGCCCGCTGGAGCGCCCAGCTGCCCGGCCGCGGCGCCTGCCATCTGCCCGACGGCGCGACCCACTTCCTGGCCAGCGGGCTGGACGTGTTCGCCGCCGACCTCATGGAGCACGAGCGGTACGGACCGTGCCTGCGCTGCCGGCGCCCGGGCGCGCTCGCCGTCCCGCGCCAGCGCCCAGGGCGGGTGGTCGCATGACGGAGCAGTTGCGCGTCGACCCGATCGCCTGCACGGGGCACGGCCTGTGCGCCGAGCTGCTGCCGGAGTGGATCAGCCTCGACGACTGGGGCTATCCGATCATCGACCCGCGGCCCATCCCCGACGGCCTGCGCGACCAGGCGCGCCGCGCCGCCGACGCCTGCCCCAAGCTGGCGCTCGTCGTCGCCGCACGCCGGCGCGACACCTCCTAGCAGCCGTCGCCTGGAGTACCGTCGGCCGATGCAGGGACCACGTTCAGCGTTCGTCGCGCGAGACGTCGGGCCGACGACCATCGCTGCGCTCGCGGTCGCCCAGGTGGTCCTGTGGATCGTGGCGCGACCGGCGGGCGAGCCGACCGGGAGCTACATCGGTCAGCTCCTGGGTGCCGAGTCGATCCTGCTGCTGTCGATCGGCTTGGTCCTGATCAGCACCCTGCCGTGGGTGGAGGAGTGGTTCGACGGCATCGATCGCGCCGCGATCTGGCACCGCCGCCTGGCGATCACCGGCCTCTTGCTGCTCGTGCCGCACATCCTGTTGTCGTCCAACCCGAACGGCACGACCCTCGGCGGACCGCTGGGGATCATCGGCGCGGTCGGCATGGTCGCCCTCGCCCTGTGGGCGATCCTGCCTCGCTGGCGGTCGGTCGTGCCGCGCCCGTTGCGCCGCCTCGTCGTCGCCGCGCGCGAGGCGCCGGTGGCGCGCGACGTCCGCGAGATCTTCGGCGGCTACGAGCGCTGGCGGGCACTGCACCGCACGACGGGCCTGTTCGTGGCGGCCGCCTTCGTCCACGGCGTCCTCGACGGCACGCCGTTCGACGACGCCCCGGTCCTGCGCTGGAGCTACGTCGGGATCGGCGGGATCGGCTTGGCCTTCTATGTGTACCGCGAGCTGCTGGCCCGCCACTTCCAGTCGCTGCACGACTACCAGGTCGACGCGGTCCGCGAGATCGCGCCCGGCGTGGTCGAGGTCGCCATGCGACCACTGGGGCGCGGCGTCGACTTCGTGCCCGGCCAGTTCGCGATGATCTACCTGGAGGCCAAGGACGGCTGGCACCGCCATCCGTTCACGATCTCCAGTGCCCCGCGCGAGGGGCTCCTGCGGCTGACCGTCAAAGCGCTGGGCGACTACACATCTCGTCTGGCCGAGCTGATCGAGCCGGGCATGCCCGCCGTCATCGGCGGGCCGCACGGACGGTTCAACCATGCTAAGGGCACCGATCGCCAGGTCTGGATCGCGGGCGGCGTCGGCGTCGCGCCGTTCCTCAGCTGGCTCCGGGCGCTCGACGGCGACCTGCCCCAGCGCGTGGACCTCTTCTACAGCGCCGACGGCGAAGCGCCTTTCGCGCAGGAGATCCGCGACATCGCCGATCGCCACGCATCGTTGCGAGCCCACATCATCGACACCGCGGTCGAGGGACGGCTGACGATAGAGCGCGTCCTGGCGACCGCGGACGGCGCCCGATCCGCCCTCTCGGTGTTCATGTGTGGCCCGCGGGGGATGCTGCGCACGTTCCAGACGCAACTGCGCATGGCGGGCGTTCCGGCCCGGCGCATCCACCGCGAGTACTTCGACTGGCGTTAGGCCGCTGGCCTGACCCGCCCCGGGCACCGCGTGCGTGCGGACACCGCGGCGTACCTCCCGGGTCCATGGCGACCGACTACGCGGGTTCGCGCCACCGCATCGTGCGGGCTGGGGCCGGGCGGTCGCAGGTTCAAATCCTGTCTCCCCGATGAACACCCCCGGTACGACAGGAACGTGCCGGGGGCGACTCGAAGAGGCGCCCAGCCCAGGTGTTGCAAGGGCTGGCGGGGATTGAGGGCAGGTCCGGCGCGCGGCTCGTGATGAGCCGCTCTGGAGGCGAACCGCCCACGGACCGCCCACGCCGGCCGGGGTGGACCGCCCACGCCGCGACAGCTTGGGCTTGCTTCTTTACGCGCAAGTACGAGCCGACCCGACTGGCGCCGAAGAGACGCAGGCTGCGGCGTTGAGGTTGAAGTCTGTGTGCGCTCCACAGCTAGGACGGCGCGTTCGCCATGACGTAGTAGCTCGGCACGAGTGGCCGTCGAGTTTCCAACGCGGCGGCCGCCACCCGATCGCGACGCTCCGGCTGAGCACATACAGCGACGGCGTCATAAAGACCACCATAAGGAGCTGGGTCAGCTCGATGCCGAGTTGAAGCCCAGCAGCGAGGACACCAGCGCTCCGCCGCTGAGGCCCATGCTGGGTGCGGATCGTGGCGATCGCCTGCCTGTTTCCTCATTCCTCGTTGATGAGGCACGGGCGGCCCGGCGAAGGCTGTTCACGTGGTCGCGCCAGCTGCCGCGCGGATCGCGAACTTGCGAAACCCGCGCACGCCGAGGTCGAGGAACAGCGCTGCGTCCGGCGGACGGCCTACGGTCGCGGAAGCGTCATGTGGAACGACAACGAGACGGACATCGACCTCCTGGGCTTCGAGTACCTCGTCGACAGCCTCGACATCCTGCTCTCGGAGCAGTCGATGCTCCCGCTGACGGTCGGTGTTCTGGGTGACTGGGGGGGCGGCAAGAGCAGCCTGATGAACATCGCCAAGGCCCGCCTTGACGCGCGGACGGCCGCGGCTTGCGCCGCCGCCAAAGCTGCGGCGGACAAGAAGCTGGACGGTGAAGGCAACGGTGTCGCCGCGGAAGAAGGTGTCGACCAGAACGGCGCGGGTGAGGGTGACGCCGACGAGCATCGGTCGTTCATCACGGTCGCGTTCAGCCCGTGGCGCTTCGAGGGGTACAACCAGGTCAAGCTCGCGCTGATGACGGCGGTGCTTGATGCGATCGACGACTACATCGCCAAGCTGCCCGGCGACAACGTCGAGCAGGTCAAGAAGGCGGCCACCGTCCGCCGGCTCCTCCACCGCCTGAAGGCCCTCAGGCCGGCCATATATACCGTGGCGGCGACAGGCGTGGCGGTCGGCGCCGCCGCCGCCGGCGCACCAACGGAAGTCATGCCGGTCATCGCGGCGGGCGCCGATATGGTGGCGTCTACTGCCTCAGACCGCGCTGCCGAGGGAGACCAGCTGTCAGCAGCGCAGCCGCCCACGCAGCTCGACGAGCTGTCGTCGATTGCTGACTTCCACACCGAGTTCGAGGCCCTGCTCGACGAGATCACCGACGTCCAGGCGGTCGTGGTGTTCATCGACGATATGGATCGGTGCACCACGTCGGCGATCGTCGATACGTTCGAGGCGATCCGCCTGTTCCTGCATGCGCCGAAGACCGCCTACGTCCTTGGTCTCAACGAGCCGATCATCACCGCCGCGCTCGAAGAGCGGTACCCGGACCGGACGGCTGCCAACGACTCCCGCGGCCAGCAGTACCTGGAGAAGATGATCCAGGCGCGCGTGTCGATCCCGCCGCTGTCACAGCCGGAAGTGCTCGCCTACGTGACGCTGCTCTACGCGGAGCGACACGTCACGAAGGAGCAATTCGCGACGCTGCGCGAGCAAACGAACGACAACCGGACGCAGAACCCGAACGGCGAGGCGATGAACGAGGGGATGGTGCGCGACGCCCTGTTCGCCGGCGCCGCGATGCCCGCACCGCTGGAAGAGGCGCTGCGGATCGCAGCGAACGTGGGACATCCGCTGGCGCGCGGACTCCGGGGCAACCCGCGGCAGATCAAGCGGTTTCTCACAACGCTCGAGCTTCGCCGTCGGGTCGCCGACCGTCGCCACCTGAACCTCAACCCGGCGATCCTCGCGAAGCTGATGGTGCTCGAAGAAACGTCCCTCCCCGACTTCGAGAAGCTCTACAACTGGCAGGTCGAAAACGACGGCGTGCCGCCGCAGCTCCAGCTCGCCGAAGACCACGCGCGGCGCGTGAAGACGATCAAGGGCGCAAGCGAAGTCAAGACGTGGGCTGGACAGGCCAAGGTCCAGGAGTGGTTGATCAGCGACCCTCCGCTGGCTGGCGAGCCGTTGAGTCCGTACTTCACCTTCTCCCGCGACCGGCTGAAGACCAGCGCACGCGCTGCACGCCTGTCCCCGGCACAGCAGAAGCGAGTCAACGACCTGAGGAGCAGTACGGACTTCACGCGCAACGAGGCCGTCAAGGAAGCACTCACGCTCGACGACCGCGATCTCTCGGAGATCACGGCCGTCCTATGGGAGCACGCCCAGCAGGCCCTGAACGGCCCGGCATCGAAGGCACTGATCGACATTGCCGCGGATCACCCGAGCACCGCCACCTCGCTCTTCAACGACCTGGACAGCATGCCGAAGAAGGCGATCACCCACACGTTCGTCCTGAACTTCGGGAACAAGCTCGTTAAGGACGACCGCCTCAGCGACCTCCTCGCCAAATGGCACGGCGTCAGCGTCGCCGTGAGCCGGGCGATCGACTCCGTTACCAAGGCGCAGGAGAAGCGCGCCTGATGGGCACCTCAGCTGACTTCGGCGGCCAGACCGGCGGAGCATGGAAGACGTACAAGACGTCGGCCTTCAACTACGCGCGCTTTGGCGGGGAGAAGCACCGCAAGAAGGTCATCAAGAACTATGCCGCCGCGGCGCTCGGAGGAGGGGGAGGAGGCGGCGGAGGCGGCGCGACCGGTGGGGGAGGCGGCGGCGGAGCCGGCGGCCTCGGCGGCCT
Organism: Baekduia sp.; assembly: GCF_035318805.1. Lineage (GTDB taxonomy): Bacteria > Actinomycetota > Thermoleophilia > Solirubrobacterales > Solirubrobacteraceae > Baekduia. The sequence continues at coordinate 28,409 of NZ_DATHDY010000068.1, read as the reverse complement.
GGTGCCGGCGGCGCAGACGATCGGCGCGTTCGGCACACGCCTGGCCGAAGACGGACTCGATGCCGCACTGGAAGAAGTCGGTCTCGGGCACCTCGTCGGGAGCGATCGCTGGGACGTCATGGACGGCCTCATGGAGTCGCTGATCGGCGACGGATCCACCCTCGACGAAGCCGCGGCCACCAGCGCGATCGTCCAGACCCTGGAGCAGATCTTCCCTGACGGCGCCGACACCTACGAGGAGCTGTCGGCCGCGACGCTTGACGCTGCGGGCGTCAAGCAGCTCGTTGAGAAGTTCTTCGGCAACTACATCTACAACCACATGGGCCACACCTTGGGCAAGTACCTGCAGAACTGCGAGCCCGCGCAGGCCCAAGAGCGCGAAGCGGAGATGCGCGACACGGCACACTCGCTGTTCTCCCTCCAGCTCGGTGACCGCGATCCACTCACCATCGACTGGAAAGGACCCGAGGGAAAAGCCGAGGTCGAGGCCGTCATCGCCGAGTTCCATGGCTACGTAGGCGACGCCGACACATGACCAGCTTCCAGATCCGCACATCCCCCGACCAGGCCGACGCCGGCGCCGACCACGTACTCGACTGGTTCCCCGGCAGCAAGGCGCGCTCGACGGTCGCGTACGAGCCGGACTTCTTGAAAAACGCCGTGCCCAGCGACGTCGCGCTCGACTTCCTCCGGATCGGCGGGGCGGTCTTCTGCGCCGACAAGGTCGCCCTGCGACGCGACACCGACGACGGGTGGACCCGTGACCTCGCGCTGTCCATCCCCCTGTCTGACATCGACCTCTGGCAGGCCACAGCGGCGCACCTTGAACGAACCCTCGGCTTTCTCAGCGGAGATCGCTGGACACTGACCTTCACCGAGCTGGGCGACGAGCCAGCACAGCCGCTCAGCGGTGAGCAGGCGACCCTCCCGGACGTCGACGCCGTGTGCCTGTTCTCGGGCGGCCTGGACTCACTGGCCGGCGCGGTCGACCTGCTGCACGCCGGCAAGCGTGTCCTGCTCGTGGGCCACCACGACAGCCCCAAAGCCGATCACCACCAGAAGCTCCTGAAGGCCAAGCTCGACGCGGCCTACCCTCAGCAACTCGTCGAGCAGCGCCGCATGTGGCTGCGCCCCAACGCCGCCCACCCGGCGCAGGCCCGGTCCCTACCCGAGGGTGATGACCTGGTCGAGAGCACCACGCGTAGTCGGTCGTTTCTCTTCCTGGCCGCAGCTGTCGCGATTGCCGACGCGGCCGGGCCGACCGTGCCGGTGGTCATGCCGGAGAACGGCTTCATCGGCATCAACGTCCCGCTGACCCCGTCCCGCTCGGGGAGCCTCAGCACACGGACCACCCACCCGCTCTACGTCGCCCACATGCGCGCGCTGCTCGACAGCGTCGGGCTGCGTTACGAGATCGAGAACCCGTTCCGCCTGATGACCAAGGGGGAGATCCTCCGCGACAGTCCGAACACGCAGCTCCTCTGGAGCCTCGCGAACGACAGCATCTCTTGCTCGCGCCCCGAGACGGGCCGCTGGCAGAAAGGCTCCACCGCCGCCGACCAGGGCAACTGCGGCGCGTGCTTTCCGTGCCTAATCCGGCGGGCGTCCATGCACGTCGTCGGTCTCGATCGGCGCGCCGACTACCTCTATGACGCGTTCGCGGACCCGCGGCTTGCGTACCCGAACCTCACGGGAGCTTCGCTGCGGGCCCTGCTGGACAGTCTCCACCGCCCCGAGAAGCCGTCGGACGTCCTGATCAACGGACGGATCCCGAACGGCGAAGCGAAGGCGTTCTTCGAGGTCTACTCGCGCGGCCGCGACGAACTTCGCGCCTGGCTATCGTCAGGCGCGCACCCGCTCCTGCCATGACCCAGCTCCCCGCTCAGTTCGTGGACTCCCACTGTCACCTCGACCGCTACGACCGACCGATGGACGTGATCCGTGCGGCCGAGGCCTCGGGCGTCGTCACCGTCGTCGTAACGGAGCTGCCCTCGTCGTTTCAGCGCCTGAGCGTGATGCTCGGCAAGCGACCTCGCGTTCGCTTGGCGCTCGGCTGCCACCCCCTTCGAGCGACGCAGGTCACGGCAACAGAGCGCGCGCTGTTCGGCCGCCTGATCGAGCAGACCGACTACGTCGGCGAGGTCGGCCTTGACGGCTCCAAGCACGGCCGCGAGAGCCTCCAGGTCCAGCGCAAGGTGTTCGATTTCGTGCTGAACGATCCGCGCACCGCGAACAAGGTTCTGACCGTTCACTCTCGCGGAGCAGAGGAAGAAACAATCGAGCGTCTCGCAGCGGCGAAGACGACCGCGATCCTCCACTGGTACACCGGCGCGCTGAAGCACATCGACGCGGCAGCAGACACCGGCCTGTGGTTCTCCGTGAACCCCGCCATGGTCGAGTCTCAGAAGGGCCGCAAGACCATCGCCTCACTCCCCCGAGAGCGCGTGGTCACCGAGACCGACGGTCCGTTCGCCACGGTGCGCGGCGTTCCGTGCGTCCCCGCCGATGTGCCGCCACTGGTATCGGCACTCGCCGCGATCTGGGATGAAGACGTGGCCGACACACGCGACCGCATTTTCAGGGGGATGACGACCCTCACGAAGCTCGCAAGCACACCTCCTGCCGACCCAAGCTCGAAGACCGCACCGGACGCGACGGGGCACTCGACGGCTTTGACGAGCGCCGAGCGCGATCGCTAGCGGTCTCTCCAGACCTGAACCGAGTGGCGCTCTACAGGTCGATGACGGCCCTCCACGCGCGCCCTTCAAGAGAAGCTCGCCGAGTTGGGTCGCGCGCAGGTCGGCCGGCGTGAACGTCTCCGGCTTCTCGTTGATCTCCGCGACAAATGCATCGACGAGGCCAGGCGGCACCCCGTGGCGCGCTGCGGCTTGAACGAACCCGGACTGCCCTGAGCCAGGTTCATCGTCCAGTGCCCACGCCACGAGCATGGGCCTCGGGTTGTCGGGGTGGAAGAATCGGACGGGATCCCGCGCCCAGACCGTGCGTCCGTCCTTCTCGGCAGTGAAGAGGACACGATCGACCCCGAGCAACGCGTACTGCTTGAGAGAGGCGTCCCGGTACTCGCCTCCGAACCCGGAACGTCGGACGTCCTCATCGAGGTTGATGTTGACGTGCTCGACGCACAGCCCGTCTTTGGGAAACGCTGTGACCTTGCGTCGTAAGACTCCGACCTTCTCGCCGTCGCGGAAGATGCCCCCGCAATACCGCTGCACTGCCGGGGCACCCGGCTCTAGCTCTGGTCGCGTCTGCCATGTCGACTGCTCGCCATCAGTCCACGTGAACTCGAACGCCTTGCACATCAACTTCGGGTCTGGAAGCGCGGGTATCCGGTCGGCCATGCCGCTCAGTATGAGTATCCCTCCTCGCCGTAGAGGCGATGCAGCACCTCGAAGGGCAACCGATCGGCGAGGTCCAGACCTCCCGCTCTGTGCCCACAAGCGGGTTCGCCGCCACGCGAGCGGGATATCGAGCTGAGCGAATGAGTGGAGCCACGAGCTGCGCCTGGTCAGCCCCGGCGGACCGGTTGCGCAAGAGAACTGAGCGCCTCGCGCCCTCTCAACCGTCGCGGTTGCCGTGGGCGGGGCTCAGTGCGCCGCGCCAGCGCCCCGAAAGCGTCAGACGTTGCGCAAGAGGTCGGCGGCGGTGACGCCGAGACCGACGGCGATTTTCGCGACTGTGCGAACGCTCGGGTCGTGGTGGCCGCCTTCGACCTTGGAGTAGTAGGCCTGCGTGGTGCCGATGGCGTTGGCCAGCTCTTCCTGGGTGAGGCCAGCGGCTTCGCGGGCGGCGCGGAGGTTGGTCGTGAAGGCGTCGAGGGGGTCCACGGCCTGGACCATTCGCCAGCGCCGCTATGACCGCAATGCCATATGTGGCACATTGGGTCCCGAAATCCTCGTTCGCCTCCGTGAGCAGGAGGCAGCGGCATGACCACGCACCGTCGCATCGGCTTCGGCAGCACATCTGCGAAGCAGAGCTAGAACCCTATGTTGATCGGCAGCCGATGGCGCGCCTGATGGGCGTCCACGTGCGAACGATCGACCGCATGGTTCGCGACGGGATGCCGACTGAGAGCTGGGTCTTCGAGCGCGTCGTTTTCTGCCGAGCAGCGCGCTCGCCTGGGCTCGCACTCGGGTCCGTGGCGACCATGAAGGGCGATCGGCCGCATGAGCCTGTCGAAGCTGGCTAGTGGCCGCTGGGGCGCACAGGTCTACGACCCAGCGCTCAAGCGCAACGTCCGCGTCTCGAAGGTCCTCGGCGAGGACTACGTCACCAGCGCCGGCCACGTCGGGTCGCGCTCGTTCGCAACCAAGACCGAGGCCAAGGCCGCCCGCGAGGACGCGCGCCGGCGGCTGTCGGCGCCACGCGGCGGCCTCACGGTCGCCGAGTGGCGCACCCGGTGGACGACCGATCCGCTCTTCGCACGCCCGAAGCGGTCGACCGACCTCCACAACGCCGAGCGCACGAGCGAGTTCGCCGAGGTCTATGGCGATGTTCCGCCGACGGCGATCGCGAGCGACCGCGGCGACGCGATCGTGGCCGAGTGGCTCGCGGGTGGTCGACGCAACGGCACGATCGGCGCGCTGCGCGTGATGTTCAATGACGCGATGTCGGCCAAGGCTGGACGCCTCCTCGGGCGCAATCCGTTCGCGGGGCTCGGGATCGCCAAGACCAAGGGCAACAAGGAGAAGTCACCGCCCAACGCCGAGCAGATGGAGACGGTGCTTCACCACGCCCGCGAGCTGACGCCGCCATCCTTTGCCGCCTACCTGGAGTTCGCCTGCGTCACGGGCATCCGGCCCGGCGAGCTCGACGCGCTGGAGTGGTCGGCAATCCGCTGGGACGAGCACGAGATCGACGTCACCGTCCAATGGTCGGTCAAGCTCCGCGAGCTCGACCTGCCCAAGTACGGGAAGTACACCGTGGCGCTGACGGCGCGAGCGCGTGAGGTCCTGCTGACGATGAAGCGCACGGCGGGCGACTCGCCGTTTGTCTTCACGACGTTGCGCGGCACGCACTACACGCCTTCGTCCCGAACGCACCACTGGAACCGCGTCCGCGCCGCGGCCGGGCTCGGCGACACCACCCTCTACATGGCGACCCGCCACCACTTCGGCTGGTACGCGCTCAACGTCCTCGGGCTGGAATCCGCCGTCATCGCCGAGCAGTTCGGCCACAAGGACGGCGGCAAGCTCGTCGAACAGCTCTACGGCCACCCCGATCGGGCGCGCCGGCGTCAGCGACTGCGCGAAGCACATGACGGCGCCCGTCGAGCGCAGACGCTGCGGGTGGTCTCCATCCACGCGTGATCTGTTGTTCAGATCGGGGTCTGACCGGGTGACGCTGGCGATCATGCCGACCTAGCTGGGTCGAGCGGGCTACAGCGCACAGCTGCGACCCGCAGTGTCAGCGCTAAGCGTCCTAGCCGCGGTGCGCAAGACCCTTGACGGTCAACGATGAGATTTCACCGGGACGGTGGGATGCGACCAGTTGGCGTCGTTCAGCGCCAGATAGACCGTCATGGGGTGGGGTTACTTCGCGCGCCAGTCGGCCGAGTTCAGACAACGCGCCGCCGTGGTCATCGGCGTGCTCCGGGTAATGGGGCGGAAACCAGCTTCCGTCCTCATGACCGAGGGCGGATGCGACCGCAGCGGCAGCGCCGCCAAATCCACCAGCCACGTACATCGGCTGAGACGCCTTGACGGACATCATTGCCTCCTCAAGGACGCCGGGCATTGAGCCCTGGTGTCCTTGGAGCCGCCCTCCCACGAGCACTCGAGCGCCGCACCGGTCAGTGATGTGTCGCCGCATCGCGGTTAGGTCCGCGGCGGGATCCCCCGGCTCAGCCTCTTTCGGCCGATTGTGGATGTTGATCATGTTGCCGTTGGCGTCCAGGCAAACGAGTTCTGCCGACGTGTGGAGCTCCGACTCACAGCGTGCGAGTTCGTCGTCGCTCAGTCGGCGATGTTCTGAAGCGGGGACGCAGAGCACCAACGCGTCGCGGTCCTCGCGATAGCGCCGCACCTCGTCAATCAGGATGTCGGTGAAGCCCGAAGGAATCAGTCGCCCGCCGTAGACGATGGTGCCGCCGGCGATAAAAACGGCGCGAGCGAGTTCAGCTACCGCGAGTTCGCAGTGCTGTTGAGCAAGACCAAGGCGTGAGAGATCCGCGCTGTCAGACACCGAGATGCCGACGACGACTCCGCGCAAGGCGTCGCTCCGAACGAGTTCCAACTCGGTCATGGTTGGGATGTCCCACCACGCGTTGCGAAGGTTCGCGGGGTGAGGATGTCGAGTTGTCCGGTCAGTCCAGCCAGCTCGCAGAACTCAAGGATCACCGCTCGCTCTTTCGGGCCGAGGGGCGGGTCAGGATGCATGATCAGGAGGTTCGGGTCTTGCGTCGCGCGACGGTTGGATCGTAGCCACGCGGCGAGGGTGACCGGCTCGGGGGCGTGTACTGGGAGCCAATCGAAGTCGCGCTCGAGGTACACGCGCTGCGTGATCCAGAGTGCCCGCTTGAGCGCCTCATCCACGAGCCGATTGAGTCCTCTTTCGATCGCGCCGCGCTCGTCCTCCGGGAGACACGCGACAACCGGGACGTGGTCCATTAGGAACGAGCCTCGATGCTCTTCGTTGCGCACGGCGTACATGGAGACGATTGGGATGTCATGAACCTTCGCCGCGAGGACTTCGCGCTGGGTCCACTCGCGACTGGCGTACATGTCGGTGCGGAGCATCAGGAGCGCGTGCCGTGCTGCATGGGTATCGAGGATGTGTTCCCAGTCGTCTGCGACCTGGATGTCCTGCGCGTCGAAGAAACCGTCTAGATGCGTCGCTCGAAGCACTTCGCGGACGAGTCCGACGAGGTGGGCAGGTTCATCGCTCGACGCACCCGCATGCTTCGTGTGACTGATGAAGACCGTAATTCGCTCTTCAAGGTGAGCGTCTACGAACTCGCGCGCGATTCTTTGCGTGATGGCTTGGGCTACCTCGCGCGCGAGCACCGTGGAGGATGCGGCTGCTGCCCGGGGTAGAGCTTGGGGCCGAGCGGCAAGCCCGGCGAGCTGACTTCCCGATAGGTCGGCTTCGGGGATTGACAGCGGGTACACAGCAACAATCTGTCGGTCGGGAAGCGCGGACGCCGCATCCGCGTCGAAAATCGCCTCGAAGTACTCGCGCCACTCTTTGCTCTTGCGGACGGCCCGGGCGAGCGCCCGGCCGAGGATCGGAATCACGACTGTGATCTGACCCGCAGGGAGATCTGCTGGAAGAGGGGTCATGAACGGCAGGGGGCGAGGCGGACCCGCTCGGTCGCCCCATCCGGCACTACGGAGGTACACCTCGACTGCCCCGCCCGCGAGCCCGGCGTAGGCCGGGCCATGGAAGTGCTCAATTAGCGATTCGCTGACGGTGGTGCCGAGAAGGTCGTCGGGATGCCAGACGACGTAGATTTCAAGGATCGGAGGCGTGGGCATATGTCGCGGCCTTGTCGCCCTAGGCGCAGGTTCGATTGTTCTTCATCAAGTCGCTGGTCGACCCTGTTGTCGGCTCGAGCGAGTCTCGTCTGGCTACCGCGGCTTCGACCCACTCGGCGATGGTGTCGTCGCTTGGTGCTGGCGCGTAGAAGCGTGCGTAGCCGGCGTCGGTGCCATCCCCCGAGTCGAGGTTCAGTTCTAGTCGGGGCGGAAGCTGCGACCAACCATGGTCTTGCGCCGACGGCAGCTGAACTGCGATGAGCCCGCCGCGCGCGCTCTCGCCAAAATCACGCAGCGTCGCAGCGATTTCCCAGTCGACATAGCGTCGCGCCCAGGTGCATTTTCCGATGAGCACCACCGTGCACGAGGTACCGGCGATTTTCTTCTTGCGAATCTGACGCATGACGTAGTCGCTGTCGCCACTGTTGATCCGCTCTGCAAACTCGTCGCCGAGCTCGTCGAGTCCCAACGTCCTGATCTCGTTGAAGTATGGACTGAACCGGCGGCACCACACGTTCGCTTCGAGTTCGTCGGCCTGGTGAAATGAGAGGAAGACGTTCCGCATTCGGTTCTCCTAGAAGGCGCTTCGTTCCGATGTGCCAATTTCGCGTAGGTCCTGTAGGGGCAGCGAGCGAGTAGTGGGCTCCTTGGACCACGTCTCTACACGGCCTTCGAAGATCACTCCGACCTGAGGACACAGCTCACCATGGCGGGCCGGATCCGCCAGGATCTCGGAGTTGAAGCGCACCCAGTAGCGAGGGCTCAGCCCCTTCTTCGCAGCGACGCCGGCGAAGCGTCGGCCGAGGACGATCGCCTCGGGGGACCCATTGTCCTCCCAGCCGGGAAGATCACTCGCAAATTCGAGTTCTGCGAGGTCGGAGTGGGCCGACCAGTTGATTCGCGCCTCAACCTCGTAGACCCGGAGTCCGTCGCGCACGAGGTAGAGCCCCACGGCGACGAGCCATCTCTCCTGGACGCCCCGACACACTTTGTCCGCGCTTGTGCCGTTGATCCCGGCCTCGCGAAAGAGGGTCGATACCTGATCGACGACGGCTTGCGCTCGTGTATACGCATTGGTGTAGGTGTACGTCGACATGAAACGGCTACTTCTCCAGGTGCGATTGGGTTGCCAGCATGCGGTCGTGCCACATGGCGAGGGCCAGTTCGCCGATCTCGCTTGGGGCCAACCTCCGCTTATAAACGAGGCGTTCCAGCGCCTCGCGGCCGTCGCTGTCCGGTCGAATAATTCGCGTGAGATTGCGCGCTTGCTTGCGGACTTCGTCCCGGGCGACCGCCGCGAGCACTTCCACGCGCAGGTCGGAAAAGAACGCGACGGGCGCATCAGGCAGCCTCATCAGCAGTTCCGGGATCTCGTACGGCTCAAGGACGGTCGCGAGAATCTCGGCGACGATGTCCTTCCGCTCCTCATCGGTGGGGAGCCACGGGAACGCGCGCATGCGACCGGGCCGGCGCAGCGGCGGGTAGACCTTAGACAGGTCGTTGCCGGTGATGAACACAGGTACTCGCCGGAGCCGTTTTCCTGCCGCTTCCGTCGGACTGTCGGCAAGGTGCATGAGCTGTGCGAGAACCTGCTGGTGGTTCACCGTCGTGGTGCTGTGCTCCCATTCGCCGACTGTTGTGTCGAAGTCGTCAACGATCACCGCCGCTGGTGTTGCTTCGTCAAGACGGTGGCCGGCGTTCGCGTACATGTCGAGGACGAGCTTTCCTGGGGCGCCCGCTCGATCACTCTCGAGGTCAGCCGCGTTGACTGAAACGGCCAAGACCCCTCGTCGTTCGAGGTGCGTCCGGATCTGGAAGCTCTTGCCATCTCCAGGGCGGCCAAATACTCCGAGAACAAGGGGCCAGGCGACTACGTTCGCGTAGTTGAAGACCAAGTGCTGATCGAGCTCGTCCTCGAATCGGGCAGGGATGATGTAGCTCACTGCCTGTATCTCCTCAGGGCGTGCGGGTGGTCGGGGAATCCGGCTCGTCGTACATGCGTAGATACAGCTTCGTGTATGCGTCGGACGGAACGGGCAAGGGCAAGCTTGGCGCCGCACGGCAGTCGTCGGAGATGTCCGCTTGCCGGCGTAGGTTGTGGGACGTGAACACAGAAGTGGAGTTCGCTACCTCGGCCGACGTAGCGCTAGCGCATGAGTACTTGGATCTCAAGAATCGTGTGCTTGAGGCGCGCCAGCGCGCCGACCGTCTCCGGCAGCTCGCCGAGCACCTCGACACGCAGGCGGCACGCGACGAGCACGCGCTCAAGGAACTCGAAGGCGTGCTTGGCCTATCTGCTCAGCTGCAAATTGAAAACCTTGATCGGGAGCTCGGCGGAAAGCGACTTCAAGAGATCGCCGTTGCTGTGCTCGCTCGCGAAGTTGCCCCTGGCCAGGCTGTTCACTACCGCGACTGGTACGCCCTCCTATGTGCCGCGGGCTACCGGGCCCGCGGAAAGGACCCGCTCGCGAGCTTCCTGTCCCAGATCAACCGAGCCGACGATGTCGAGCCGGTCGGGAGTCGATCGGGGCGCTACCGGCTTCGCACCGCGTAGCGACCGAAGGTCCGGGGCGGGCTTGGTTCGACAGCGTTCGCTGACCCCAGCTTGTGTGTGCTTGCAGCAACGACCCGGACTACGCGCCCGCAGCGCTGATCGAACTGTCCGAGCGACTCCTTGCCGCGTAAGGCTCCCAACGGCGAGTGCGCGTGGGATGCACTCCGCCCACGAAACCGCCCATACCGGGCCGCGACCCCCGCAACCACGCGCTCCGCATCCTGTCTCCCCGATCGACGGAAAAGGGAAAGGGCATGGTGCTGTTGCGTCCGGTCGACCTTGTCTGCCCCGCGGGAGAGCTGATCGGCGACCTGGCCGCATTGGTCGAGCCTTGGTTGGCGATCACGCTTGCGCTGTGGGAGGACCCGGCGACGCGGGCCGCGCAAGCGCACCAACCAGCCGTGGGCCGATCTGAGCGATCGTGCATCATCGGCATACGATCCATTGCGGACGTTCGCCCGTGTGGCCCGGCGGGCTTCGCCAGCGGAGGCGCCGATCGGTGCGCAGCATGAGAGCACGATGTGACCGACGAGTGATGGGGGCGCTGGGCAGCGCGGTGGCGCTGATGCTCGTCGCCGGGTGCGCGGCGTTGGGCAGCGATGGCACGAGCGCGCCGAAACAGCGACCGCCCGAGGCAGTGGCGGCCTCCGCTGCGCCCCGGATTGCCTACGCGTACTTGGTGTCGGGCGAGGTCGTCGCCGTGTCGCTGGCGACGGGCAGGATCCTCGCGCGCCGGGACCTCGGGACCGGTCCGTCGATCCGCCTTTCCACGCCGCTGCTGACGCAGGGTGCTGACCATTCGCAGTTGTACGCCTTGACGCCGCAGCGGACGGGTCGCGCGCAGCGGGTCGTCCGGTTCGGCGCCGACGACCTCGCGGTGCGCTCGGACCTGCGGCTGCCCGGCGACGTTACCTTCACGGCGATCGAGGCCGGGCCGCGCACCGGGTCTCTGTACCTGCTCGGCACGCGGCGCGGCGCGCCGGTGCTGGCGACCGCGGATCGGGCGCTCACGCGCATCGATACGTCCCAGCAGCTCCGAGCCGGCGGCGGGCGGCAGTGGCTCGTGATCGCGGCGACGGTCGATGCGGCGGAGAGCCGGCTGATCGTCAGCTATCACGGCGAGACGACGACCGGCGCTGACGTCGTCGACGTGTCCGGCGCGCCGGCGTTGCCGACCGTGGTCGCGTGCGCCTTCCCCGGCGGCCGCGGTCTCGGCTGCCTGCACGACGTCCACGGCACGGCGGCGTTCGTCGGTGACGAGCTCGCCGCGACGACCGGGAGCCTCGAGGTCGTGGTGCTTGACGCAGCGCGGGGGACCGTCAAGCGCCGACTTGACAGCAAGCTGCCACAAAACCATCTGATGACCCTGGCCGCCGGACCCGGCGCAGACACTGTGGTCGTGGTCGGCTCGTGTATGCAGGCGGGTGGCGTGAGCGTCCTAGACGTTGTCAACGGCGACACCACCCGGCGCGGCTATCCAGCGATACGGCAGCGGAGCGGCTACCGCGGCGTCTGCGGCGACAGCGTCGCGACGTGGGGCGACACCGCGGTCATCGCCGCACCGGACCCCGTAGGGCGCGGGCAGTATCCAACCGGGCTGTTCCTCCTCGACCTCCGCGCGGGCGGCGGCGACCGGACGCGCTTCGTCCGAATGGCGTCCCCGCTGGCACTCCTGCTCTGGTAGATGAGTTGTTCCCCTCAGCTTTCGGCGCCGGAGGCCGACCCGGCGTGCAGCCGCACGTCTGCCGCGGCGCGACGCGCGTCCTCGGGGGAGCCGAAGCTCACGGAGGAGACGGCCAGCTCGGCGCCGTCGTCACGGACGAGGTGCCAGTGGAACTGCCCGTCGTTGTCCTGCTCGATCACAAACTGCATCTCTTCAGCTCCTCGCGGCGGCAGCCGGGGAGGCCGGTCACCTCAGAACCCAAGCTGCCACCCTCGTCGACCGCGGTCCGTGTGTCCAGTCGCGCCTGGGTTGTAGCGCGCCTTGCCGTCGACTTTTGCGGCGATCTTAGGATTCGGCGTGCCGGCGGACGTCGTTGTTGCCGTCGCGCGCGGCCGCACCGGTGCGCCGGGCGACGGTCTGCGGCGGATACTCGGTCGGTCCACCGAGCGACGCGAGGAGAAGGTCATGCATGCACGGGTCAGCCGTTACAGCGGGGACGCTGAGCTGCTCCGCGCCGGGTTCGAAGCGGTGAGCGCCGAGCTCGAGCAGCTGCAGGGGTTCGCCCAGGCGCTGTTCCTGGCCGATGCCACGACGTCGAGGGCGATGAGCATCACCCTCTGGGACAGCGAGGAGGCGATGGCGGCGAGCGCCGAGCCCGCGCACCAGATGCGAACACGGGCCACAGAGCCGGCGAGCGCGACGATCGACTCCGTCGAGAGCTACGAGGTCGTGCTGACCGTTGCACCCGGCGCGCGGTAGCACCCGTCGGGCTCCCGCTTGCGGCTCGGGAGAGCCCACCGCGCGTCCGGCTGGGCGTAGCATGGCGGTGAGGCTGCAAGGAGGTTCAACATGGCTGGACGACACCAGATGGAGGCCCACGGTATCGAGGCGGTGACCGACGTTCTCGAGCGGCGTGGCGTGTCCTTCGAGGTCGTCGAGCACGATCCGACGTACTCTGCGGCGGCCGAGGCGCGCGCCGCGGCCGCCGATCCCGAGGCGACGGCCAAGACGGTCGTCCTGCACGACCATGACGGCTATAGGCTGGCCGTCGTGCCGGCGTCGGAGCGCCTTGACGTGAGCCGCGCACGCGAGCTCCTGGGCGCCAGCCATCATCTGCGGCTCGCCACCGAGCAGGAACTGCGCGAGGACTTCCCGGCCTTCGAGGTGGGCGCGGTGCCGCCGTTCGGGACGGCGCGGCTGCCGGAGGTCGTCGACGTGAGGCTTCTTCGCCACCAGCGGATCGTGTGCGCGGCCGGCGAGCACCGGTGCTCCGTGGTGATCGCCGCGGTCGACCTGTTACGCATCGCCGAACCGCGGGTGGCGGACATCTGCCAGCACCCTGAAGAGCGCTTCCGGGCAGACGAGCCGCCCTCCTCCTGAGCGACGCTCAGAACCAAAGAAATGTGGTCTGCCAAGAACGAGCGGGGAGGGCTTCCTGATGGACCTGAACATCAAGCTCGAGCACGAGGACGCGCCACGCTGCTTTGCGGTCAACGTTGACCCGGAAGGTTGCACTTGCCGGCCCGACGTGTGGGTCCAGGTCGGCGGCAAGGCCCGCGGCTGGGTGTCGCTAGGCCCGGTCCTCCCGCTCGCCTGGACGCGCGACGACTACAACCGCATCGTCAAGACCTGGGTCGACGAGCACCAGCGGCCGAACACAGCCACCGAGAACAAAGCCATCGTGCTCGAGAAGATCCGGCGCGACTGGAAGCCGTCGGCTGAGTAGCCACTGCTTGTCGAGTCCGAGTTGCCCGGGCAACTAGGGGTCTTCGCCCCCGGTCGCTGGTTGTGGCGGTGAGCCCGGCGCCTCCGGAGCCTCGAGCGTTCCGTCGGCGCCCAGTTGCTGACACGAACGACCCGCCACGTCGCTAGGGGCCGAGGCGTCGCGCTGCCCTCCCGACCTGACCCGCGGTTCGCTTCACGGCTGAGACCGATGCGACACTGTGCTGCGCCTCGAGCGCCCCGATACTGCGCGACGATGAGACTCTTGCGCCGGGCCTTGATGGTGGCCGTTCTCGCCACCGCGATCGGATCGGGCGAGGCGCTGGGGGCGGATTACTGCGTCGCGCCGGCGACGGGTTGCACCGTCGGCAATACGTTCGCGGCGACGGGCGCCGGTGTGCAGGCCGCGCTCAATGCCGCCGCTGGCACGAGCGATCGGGTGCTGCTCGGCGCCGCCGTCTACACCGCGCCGAGCACGAGCGGGTTCTCCTACAACCACCCGACGTTCACGCCGCAGATCATCGGCGCCGGGTCCGGTTTGACGGTGCTCACCGGCCCGACCGACACGGCGACCGTCCTATGTCTCAACGCGGCGGCCGGCGCCGTCCTTCGAGACGTCGGGATCGTCATCCTGCTGCGGGCGGCCGCGCAGGGGTTCCTCATTGCGCTCAACCTCCACGGGGCGACCGCGCGGCGCATCGCGGTCACGTCGAACCCGGCGCTCAACGGCGCCAACGCCGTCCAGGTCTCCGGCGCAACGCTCGAGGACAGCACGATCACGCTGCCGCTCAGCGGGCCGATCGCCGGGATCGGCGCCAACGGACCGGGCGGGACGGTCCGCAACACGACGATCACGGCGACCAAGCCGCTCAACATCAACACCGACAACATGACCTTCGAGCGCGTGCGCGCCACCGCCGGTCCCGGCGGCAACGCGGTCTCGGTTCGAGGCGCCAACGCCCGGATCAGCGATTCGGTGATCGTCCAGCCCGGCACCTCCGCGGCGGTCGTCGCGAGCACCGGCAACAGCACCAACCCGACGCTGCGCCTGGACCACGACACGGTGATCGGGACCTCGGGCGCGACCTCCGGCCTCTGGGCCGACGGCACCAACGCCGGCTACGCGGCGCTGATCGACGTGCACAACACGATCATCCGTGGCTTCACCCACGCTCGGACCCGCGTCCTGGGCGGCGCGGGCACCGCGGCGACCATCACCACCAGCTACTCCGACTACGACCCGGCCGGCGACCAGGTCCTCGGGACCGTCGCAGGCAGCTCGGGCTCGACGACGCCGTTTCCGGGCGTGGGCGACGTCAACGTCGACCCCCGCTTCGTCGACCCGGCCGGTGGCGACTACCGCCTCTTGAAGGACTCGCCCCTGATCGACGCCGGCGATCCGGCGGCGCCCTTCGCCCTCGAGTCGCCGATCGACCTGGCGGGCCGGCCGCGGTCGCTCGACGGCAACGGCGACTGCACCGCCCGCACCGACCTCGGCGCGCTCGAGTTCCACGACGTCCCCACCGCCCGCGCCACACGGGCCGCCGCGGCGGTCGCGGGAGAGCCGGTGGCGTTCGACGGCTCCACCTCCTGCGACCCCGACGGCAACGCGCTGACCTACGCGTGGACGTTCGACGACGGTGGCTCGGCCGGCGGCGTGGCGGCCAGCCACGTCTTCGCGTCGCCCGGGGCCCACACGGCGACGCTGACCGTGACCGATCCCGGCGCGGACTCCGGATCGGTCGTCCTGGCCTTCGACGTCGCCGCCGCGCCCGTCGGCGCGCCCGCTCCCGGCGGCGCAACGCCGGCCCTCCTCGACACCACCGCACCCCGGCTGACGCGCCTGCGCGCGGCGCCGGCGTCCTTCGCGGTGCGATCCGCCGCGCGCCGTGGGAAGAAGGCCAAGGGCGGGACGATGCTGGGCTTCACGCTGAGCGAGGCCGCGAAGGTCACGATCGCGCTGCAGCGCGAGGTCGCCGGCCATCGCTCCGGCTCGCGCTGCGTCGCGGGAGCGCCGGCGCGCGGCAGCGGTGCCAAGCCCTGCACGGCGCTGCGCACGGCGGGCTCGATCACGGCCGCGGGACGCGCCGGCGCCAACACCATCGCCTTCTCGGGCCGGATCGGCAAGCGCGCCCTGGCGCCGGCGCGCTACCGGGCCTCGGCGACCGCCGCCGACGCCGCCGGCAACAAGACCGCGGCGGCCGTGACGCTACGCCTCAGGATCGTCCGCGCCCGCTGAGCACGGCGTTCGCGGGCGTTCGGCGCTCCGCGGTGGCAACGGGTGCGCTGGCCGAGGCTGCCGACCGCCGCGATGCCTTGCTCGAACAGGCGGCGTCGACGTCGTCACCATCCAGAAGTGGGCGGGAGACCGAGATCTCAAGACCACACGCACCAGCCGCACTCCTCAGGCGCTTCGGGAACCGGTGCGAGAGCGTTCGTCCGGCGGCGCGATGAGTTTCGCGCCGCCGGCCGGTCTCTACTCCATGTTCGGCGACACGAAGGCATTCAGCGGCTTCGCCGTGGACGACATCGCAGCGGCGCAGCACTTCTACGGCGACACCCTCGGCATCAGGACCTCGGAGGAGCACGGCCTGCTCACGCTGCACCTGGCCGGCGGCGCGCGCCCGACCCTCGTCTACCCCAAGCCGGGTCACACGCCGGCCGACTACACGATCCTGAACTTCCCGGTCGATGACATCGAGGCGGCCGTCGCCGCGCTCGCCGAGCGCGGCGTGCAGTTCGAGCGCTACCCGGACATGCCGCAGGACGAACGCGGCATCATGCGCGAGGGCGGCCCCTACATCGCCTGGTTCAAGGACCCGGCCGGGAACGTGCTGTCGATGCTCCAGGAGCGCTAGATGTCGGTCGTCAAGCTGCGGAGCGGGCCGTTGCGCGACCTTGCCGGAGGCTGCGGCGAGCACGCGGTCGCGGGCGACAGCGTCGGTGACCTGCTGCGTGAGCTGGAGCGGCTGCACCCCGCGATGGGCGGCTGGATCCTCGACGAGCGGGGGCGGATCCGGCGGCACATCAACGTGTTCGTCAACGGCGAGCACGGCACCGAGGACACGCCGGTCGGCGCCGCCGACCGGGTCGAGGTCCTCCAGGCGATCTCAGGAGGGTGAGATGACGGAGCTGCTGGTTGGGACCAAGAAGGGCCTGTTCGTGCTCGACGGCGCGCCGGCGGACGGGTTCGAGGTCACGGCGCGGGCGTTCGCCGGTGAGCCGGTGGAGTACGCGATGCGCGATCCGTCGACCGGGCGGGCGCTGGCGACGGTGACATCGCCGTTCTACGGCCCCAAGATCTGGTTCACGGACGACCCGTCCGGCGACTGGCAGCAGGCGGAGGGCATCGCGCTCCCGGCCGGCGGCGACGCTGCCCTGGAGCGCATCTGGGTGATCGTCGGCGACGGGAACGGCACGCTGTACGCGGGCGGCGACCCGGGTGTGCTCTTCTCGAGCACGGATGGCGGTGCGAGCTGGGAGCTGTGCCGCACGCTGTGGGAGCACCCCACCCGCCCCGACTGGCAGCCGGGGGGCGGCGGGCTGTGCCTGCACTCGATCGTGCCGTGGCCGGGTGAGCCCGACCGGCTCGCGCTCGGTCTCTCCGCGGTGGGCGTGTGGCTCACCGAGGACGGCACCCGGACCTGGCGGCACGGCAACGGCGGCCTGAGCGCGCGCTACCTGCCCGACGACGCGCCGGAGGACACGATGACGCTGTGCGTCCATGACATGGTGCGCGCCCCGCGCCGCCCGGAGCGGATGTTCATGCAGTTCCACGGCGGCGTCTTCCGGTCAGACGACGCGGGGGAGAGCTGGACTGAGGTGGGCGGCGGCCTGCCGTCGGACTTCGGCTTCCCGCTCGTCGTGGACCCCGCCGACCCTGACAGCGCGTACGTGATCCCGCTCAGCGGCGACTTCGACCGCGTCACGCCCGAGGGGCGGGTCGCGGTGTACGAGACCCGCGACGCCGGCGCCACCTGGACCGCCCGCGGCAACGGGCTGCCGGCCCGCGACGCCTACCTCACGGTGCTGCGCCAGGCGTTCGACCGCGCCGGCGAGGGGGAGACGCTCGAGCTGTACTTCGGCGCGACGTCGGGCGACGTGTTCGGGTCGGGCGACGCCGGGGCGAGCTGGCACACCGCCGCCGCGCACCTGCCGCCGGTGTACAGCGTGCGCGCCTCGGAGACGACCGGCTAGGCCGGATCGGGCGGATCGCCGGGTCGGGACCCGCGCGCCGCGATGACCGGCGGTGGTCAGCCGCTCCCGCGCGGCGCTCCCACCGCGTAGGAGCCGAGACCCAGCTCGAGCAGCGCGAAGGCCTGCTCGCCGCCGGCGCGGATCTCCTTGGCCAGAGCGGGGTGGCGGGCGCCGTCGCGAACGCGCCCGCGAGCGTGCCGCACGAGCGCGCGATGGACGCCCATCATCGCGTTTGCCGCGATCCATGGCTCGATGTCGCCGGCGTCGGCGGACGTCTCCTCGGCGAGCAGCGTCGCCAGGGCGTCGGTGTAGCCGGCGAAGATCTGCTGCTCGCGGGCCAGCAGCGCCGGGCTCTCGTCGATCGTGCGCGTCAGCGCTGCCAGCTGCTCGCGCGCCTCGGGCTGCGCGGAGCGCAGCAGGCCCCGCCCGCCGAGCACGAAGCGCCGGAACGCGGCCAACGCGGACTCCCCCGGGGAGCGGTCGCGGACGGTCGCCAGCAGGTCGTCCTCGAACGCGCCCAGCCGCCAGAAGACGAGGTCTTCCTTGGTTGGGAAGTAGTTGAAGACCGTCTGCTGGGACACGTCGGCCGCGCGGGCGACCTCCGCGACGGTGACGCGCTCGAAGCCGCGTTCGGCGAACAGCTGCCGCGCCGTCTCGGCGATCAACCGGCGCGTCTGCTGCTTCTTGCGCTCCCGCAGCCCCGGCGGGGACTCGTCGTGCGTTTCTCGCATCGCGGCCGAGTGTATCGACACGAACCTTTGGCTTGCACTTGTTTTGGAGCTGCACTAGGTTTTGAGCAACACCATCTGTTTGGAGGCGACATGGACAGTGCTGGTCGTAGTGGTCGCAGTTCCCAGGTCACCGTCGCGTTTGCGGCCATCGTGCTCGCGATGCTGCCCGCGGTCCTCGACCAGACGGTCCTCGCGACCGCCCTGCCGACGATCGCCGGCGACCTCGGCCGGCTGACCGACGTCTCTTGGGTCGTCACCGCCTACGTGGTCGCCGCCGCCGCAACGACGCCACTCTGGGGCAAGCTCGGTGATCGGCACGGGCGTAAACGCCTCATCGAGATCGCGCTCGTGACGTTCCTGGCCGCGTCGGCGCTCTGCGGCCTGGCCCAGACCATCACGATGCTGATCGTCGCCCGCGCCGTCCAGGGCGCGGCGGCGGGCGGCCTGATGTCGCTGGCGATGGCGGCGGTCGGCGATCTCGTCAGCCCGCGCGAACGGGCCCGCTACCAGGGCTACATCGCGGCCACCTTCGCGGTCGCCACCATCGCGGGGCCGCTCGCCGGCGGCCTCGTCGTCGAGCACGTCAGCTGGCGCTGGGTCTTCTACCTCAACCTGCCGCTCGGGCTCGCCGCGCTCGGCGGGCTGCACCTGCACCTCCCCGCTGGCACCGTCGAGCGGCCGGCCCACCGGCTCGACCTCGGCGGTGCCGGAATGCTCGCCGCAGCCACCGGCGCGCTGCTGCTCGCGTGCGTCTGGGGCGGCGACCGCTACGCCTGGAGCTCGGCGACGATCATCGGCCTGCTCGCGGCCACGCTCGTCCTTGCGCTCGCGCTCGTCGTCCGCGAGCGGCGCGCGGCGGACCCGATCGTCCCGCTCCAGCTCCTGCGCACACGCACCGTCGGGGTCGTCAGCGCGAGCCTGTTCCTCACCACCGCCGCGCTGTTCGCCGTCATGGTGTTCGTGCCCCTGTTCCTGCAGGCCACCACGGGCGCCACGCCGACGCAGGCCGGGCTGCTGCTCGTGCCGATGATGCTCGGCATCACGCTCTCGACCCACGTGGCCGGCCGCGTGATCGCCCGCACCGGGCGCTACAAGGCATTCCCGATCGGCGGGCTGGCGCTCATGACCGCCGGCCTCGTCGGGCTCGCCGTCACCGCGACGCAGACGTCGCGCACGCTGACCGCGATCGGCCTCGTCGTCTTCGGCCTCGGCTTCGGCGTCGTCGGCCAGGTGCTCACCGTCGCCGTGCAGAACGACGTCGACCGGCGCCAACTGGGCATCGCCATGGCCGCGACCTCGTTCTTCCGCGGCCTGGGCGGCGCGATCGGCGCCGCAGTCCTCGGCGCCGTGTTCGCCGCCCACGCCGGCACGACCGGCGGCGACGTCGCGACCCTGAGCCGCGCCGGCCGCGCCGACGTCGCCGAGGCAGCCCAGACGGTGTTCCTTGTCGCCGCGCCGCTCGCCGCGCTGGCCCTGCTCATCGTGCTCTTCCTCGAGGAGCGCCCGCTGCAGCAGGCGCCGCCCGGCACCCCGGCGCCCGCAGACCGTGCGTCCGCGCGCGAGCCGACCCCGGCCCCGTCATGACCGACGCTGCCCATCTCGATGACCAAGGAGCCACCATGCCCGACCAACCGATCGACGCCACGATCCTCTTGCGCAATGAGGAGACCGGCGCGGCGGTGAGCGCGATTGCCCTCACCGTCCCCGCCGGCTGGCCCGGCCCGCCGCTGCACCACCACGCCTTCGACGAGACCTTCTACGTGCTCGAGGGGGAGCTGACCTTCCAGGTCGGCGACGAGCTCGTCAGCGCGGGCCCGAACACGCTGCTCTTCGCGCCCGGCGACACGGTCCACACGCTGGCCAACCTCAGCGACGCGCCGAGCCGGTACCTGCTGGGCGTTCGCGCCTCGCGGCGTCCACGACACGTGGGCCAACCACAGCGACGCGCCTGGGCGGACGCTGATCGTCTGCACGCCCGCCGGCTTCGAGCCCTATTTCGGGCAGATGGCCGCACGACGAGCCGGGGTGCAACCGCCCGCCTGGGCACAGCGGCCCGTGCCGCCAACCACGGTGGTCGGCCCCCAGATCCCCCGCGAGGCGACGCCGAACACCGACCGATGACGCCGACGACGACCGGCACCCGGGCGACGCTGGGGGCCTGCGGGTGCGCCGGCGCACGAACGCGTACGACCTGCCGACAGCTGCTCAGCGCTTCATGCGCGGAGGCGGCCCGGCGGCGCGCTCACCGCGGCGGAGTGCCGGCGTCGTCGGCCTCGTCGCGCGCCTGCTTGGCGGCGGCGGCACGGCGCTCGGCGAGATGCAGCCGATCCTCGGCGCCTGCCAGCTCGCGCTCGAGCTCGCGCATGCGGCCCGGCGTCGTGGGACGCGACCCGTACATCTTGGCCTGGTACAGATCGCGACGCTCACGCGCGTGGCGCGCCTCGGCCTTCAGGTCATCGATCCGTTCTTGCATTGGCGCTCTGAGGCTGAGGCTAGGGCATCAGGCTCGCGCCGGGGCGATGCCGCCATGAGGAAGATCGATCACCTTGACACCGGTCTGCCGACTCCGGTATTTCTGGGCCGGACGACCGTGGATCACGCAACTTCGGAACGTCAGTCTTGAGGAATCCAAGAAATGAATGAGCCGCCGGTCCCATGAAGCTCGACGAGATCGACAAGCGCATCATCGGCGCCCTACAGGCCGACGGGCGCCGGCCCTACAGCCGCATCGCGACCGAGCTCGGCGTCTCGGAGAGCGTCGTCCGCTACCGCGCGCAGAAGCTCGAGCAGGCCGGGGTCCTGCAGGTCGTCGGCATCGCCGATCCGCTGCGCATCGGCTTCGACCGCATGGCCCTCATCGGTCTGAAGGTGCGCCCCGGCTCGCTCGACGCGGTCTGCCATGCGATCACCGCGTTCCCGGAGACGTCGTACGTGGCCGCGATCGCCGGGTCCTACGACGTGATCGTCGAGGTCGTCTGCCGCGACACCGCGCACTTCACCGAGGTGCTGACGCAGCGGCTGCACCACGTCGACGGGGTGCTGTCGACCGAGTCGTTCCTGGTGCTGGAGATCCACAAGATGGCGTACGGCTGGGGCGTCGGCGAGGTCGCGACGACGGCTGAGCTCGCATGAGCCCGCAGGAGCCCACCGTCGGGCCGGTCTTCTGGCTCGAGCAGGCGCTCGCCGAGGATCAGGGAGCGGCGTGCCCGCCCCTGGCCGGGACCGTGCGCGCCGACGTCTGCATCGTCGGCGGCGGGTTCCTCGGCCTGTGGACCGCGCTGGAGATCACCGAGCAGGCGCCCGACGCGTCGGTCGTGCTGCTGGACGCCGAGGGCTGCGGCTTCGGCGCCAGCGGCCGCAACGGCGGCTGGGCCACCAGCTGGCACGACGAGCTCGACGCGCTGCTGGCGCGCTTCGGGGCCGAGCAGGCCACATGGTTGGCGGAGCAGTCGACCGCGGCGATCGACCGCATCGAGGCGCTCTGCGCGCAGGAGGGCATCGACTGCCACCTGCGACGCGCCGGGTCCTTGTGGACCGCGACCGCGCCCGCCCAGCTCGGTGCGTTCGACGGGCCGATGCGCGCCGCGCGCGCGATCGGGCGCGAGCGCTTCCTGGAGCCGATGGAGGCCGGTGAGCTGCGCGCGCGGACCGGCTCGCCGCTGATCGTCGGCGGCGTGCGCGTCACCGACTCGGCGGCGATCCAGCCGGCGCTGCTGGCGCGCGGGCTGCGGCGGGTCGCGTTGCGCCGCGGCGTGCGGATCTTCGAGGGCACGCGCATGATCGGGCTGGGCCGCGGCGCGCCGGCGGTCGTCACCACGTCCGCGGGGCGGGTCGAAGCCGGCCGGGTCGTGCTGGCCCTCGGCGCATGGGCGTCGCAGCTGCGCGAGCTGCGCCGGGCGGTCGTGCCCGTCGGATCGCACATCGTGCTGACCGAGCCGATCCCGGAGCGCCTGGAGGAGCTGGGGTGGACCGGCGGCGAGCTGCTGAGCGACGCGCGGCTGTTGGTGCACTACGCGCAGGTCACGCGCGACGGCCGGATCGCCTTCGGCCGCGGGGGCGGCGCGATCGGGTCGTTCGGACGTGTCCTGCCGGGCCACTTCGTCGATCCGGCGACCGTCGGCGTCGTCGCCGGTGACCTGCGCCGCTGGTTCCCGCAGCTGGCCGACGTCGCGCTCACCCACGCCTGGGGCGGCGCCGTGGACCGGGCGCCGGGGCACCTGCCGTTCGCCGGCACGCTCGGCGACCACGACACCGTGCACTACGCCACGGGGTTCTCGGGCAACGGCGTCGCGCCCAGCGCGTTCCTGGCGCGGATCCTGGGACGGCGGGCGCTCGGCATGGCCGACGCGTTCACCGACAACGCGCTGACCCACGGGCCGCCGAGCTACCTTCCGCCCGAGCCGGCCCGGATCCTGGGCGGCGTCGTCGTCCGCGACGCGGTGCGGCGGGCCGAGGCGGCCGAGGAGCGCGGCGAGGCGCCGGGACGCATCACCGAGGCGCTGCGCAAGTTGGTGTGGTTCACGACGCCGCGGGCGCTGGAGCCACGCCTGTGGGGGCGTCGCCGCTGACGCTCAGCGGTTGCCGCGGCGGCCCATGAACCCGCGGACGGTCTCGACGATGCCGCCGCCGCGGCGCCCCGGAGGCGGAGCGGGCGGAGGCGCGGCCGGTGCGTCCGGCGGGCGGTCGTCGTGGGCGCGCATCGCCTTCTCGACGGTCCGGAGCTCGTGCTCGGTCTCCTCGTCGTCCTGGGGCGCCGCGGGCTCGACGGGCTCGGGCTCGACCGCGTCGACGAGGTCGTAGTGCTGGGTGGCGATCCAGGCGGCGCCGACGGCGGCGCGGCCCGCGCGCTCGGGCCGGTAGGCGAACCAGGCCGGCTGCGCGCCGACCGGGCAGAGGTGAGCGACGAGGGCGTCGCCGGCGATGGGCTCGTGGATCAGGTCGGCCTGCCAGAGCAGCACGTCGCCGGGGCTGAGGGTGAGCGCGGTGGGTGCCGCCTCACCCGTGGCGAGCGCTGCGGCGACCTCGGCGCGGTGGCGCGCCAGGGCGGCCTCGCCGTCTCGCTCGAGGTTGACGTGGCGGTAGCGGCCGCTGAACGGCGTGGTCGCGATCCGCTGTGAGCCGGCGAAGACGGTGATCTCGACCGGCCCGTCGCCGAGCGCGACGGCGGCGGCGACCAGCGCCTCGGGGGGCGAGACCGCCACGTAGGTCGCGTCGCGGTACGGGCCCGGTTCGGGGGCGCCGGCGAGCGCCTCGGTGGCGTCGAACAGGAGGGGCGCGGCACCGTCGAGGAGCTCGGTCAGGGTCGCCACGGCCGCCTCGCCGAGCAGCACGGCGCGCGCGGCCTCCGAGATCGAGTAGGGGTCGATCGCCCCCGCTTCGCCCGGCTCGGCGTGGGCGGCCAGCGACGCCTGGTCGTCGCCGGGCCGGCGCACCAGGAGGCCGTCGCGCAGTCGCCGCACGTCGCCGGCGTAGGCGCCGACCGCCTCGGCGGGGACCGCACCGCGCAGGACGAGGTAGCCGTCCTGCTCCCACTGCTGCTGGACGTCCATGTACTCGCACAATCTAGTGGGCCGCGCGGGAACCTCTCACCGGAAATCCCGGCGAAGGTTCCCGCGCGACCCACCAGTGGGGCGGCATGCGCCCGCCCCGAGGCGGTACACCTACAGACGTGGCACGCCTCCGCGAGCTCGCGCGCTTCGGCCTGGTCGGCGGCTTCAACGCCGCCACGTACTTCGGCCTTTACACGGCCGGGGTGCTGGTCGGCGTGCCGTACCTGCTGTCGGCGATCGTGGCGTTCGCGCTGTCGGCGTCGCTGGGCTACTGGCTGCACGAGCACTGGACGTTCGGCGGCGGGCTGCCGACCGTGCGGGGCTGGATGAGCTGGCTGGCCGCGCAGGGCGGCGCCACGGCGCTGAACCTCGTGCTGCTGGCCGTCGCGGTCGACGTGCTGGGCGCCGACAAGATCGTCGCCCAGGCCGTGCTGCTCCCGGTGACGCCCGCCGCCACCTACCTCGTCGGGCGCCGCTGGGTCTTCAGCCGCGCGTGACGGTGGGCTGCAGGACCGCGGCGTCCAGCGCCTCGGTGCGCAGATGGGTGATCCGCTGGTACTCGGGGTCGGCGACCATCTGCGAGAACGCCGCGCGCGACGGGTAGCGCACGAGCAGCACGGCGTCCCAGTCGGTGTCGGCGTCGGGGCGGACGAGGGCGGTGCCGGTCTCGCCGAAGTACACGACCGTGCCGCCCACGCGCTCGAGGAACGGCACGATGGCCTCCGAGTACGCCGCGTAGGACCGGCGGCCGCCGTCGCGCTTGAAGCGCAGCAGGTTCAGCATCGTGACGGGCGCGCCGTCGTCCTCCTCGAGGAAGCGCTTGAGGTCCTGGCCGGTGGGATCGACGCTCATGGCGCGCAGCCTCGCAGGTGCGGGGCGGTCAGCGCGGCGGGATCGCCAGCACGGTGATGGTGCCCGGCGGGACCTCGGTCAGGCCGGCGTCCTCGACCCTGGCCGACAGGGTGGGGGAGGCGCAGAGGTCGTCGAAGATCGGCTGGCGCTCGGGGACGAGCACGCGGCCGGGGCAGCCCTGCTCGACCCAGGGTTCGAGCGCGCCGGTGGCCGCCGACATCGTGGCGGCGTGGGCGATCTGGGCGATGGTCTTGCCCGAGCTCATCTCCAGGCGTGGGTTCAAGATGTAGGTCATGCGCCCGTCGGTGTCGGGCGCCGGCGCGGACGCGGTGACCGGCGCGGGTGCGAGCTCCGACGACATCGCCTGCAGCTTGGTGAGCAGCTCGCCGCGCTCCGAGCGACGCCGCGGCGGCAGGGCGAGCACCGCGGCGCCGTCGGCATCGCCGGCGATCGCGTGATCCTCGGTCTGCAGGACCTCTGGCCACTGCCCGCCTCGCGCGCGCAAGGTGACCTTGCCGGGCCGCTCCCTCCATGCCTCGATGGCTTCTGCGTACTCGGCGTCGTCGGCGAACCGGCGCAGGCACGCGACCGCGGCCGCCCCCGCGAGGACCCCACCCGTCTCGAGATCGTCGAACGCCCCTCGCCTCACGACGAGGAACATCCGGTACGGGTCGTCGGGCTCCATGGGCGGCCACGCTAGCGGTGCTGGGCGCCCGGGCTGACACATGCGAGGATTCGCACGTCGGCACCGACCGACCCCGCCCCTGTAGCTCAGCTGGATAGAGCAGCGGACTTCTAATCCGCAGGTCGTTGGTTCGAGTCCAACCGGGGGCGCTCACGAAATACCTCAAGCAGGTCCTCGCACGGCACGATCAGCGCGTCGGCAGTGCGAGCGAGGATCGCGTCGACCGTCCCCGTCGAGATGCGCGAGCTGAACAACTGCTCGCAGAGCTCCACGACGTCGCGACGGCTGATGCGGTTGCGCACCGACAACGTCACGATCGCGGACTGCAGCCTCGGGCCGAACGCACTGGCGGCCACACCGGCCGGGAACGTGCCGCGGCGTTGGGCGCCGCAGCCGGGGCAGCGCACGCGCTGGCACCGATGCTCGGTCACGCGCACCGCCATCACCGGCAGCTCCTCGACCCGGCGGCGCGCCGGCTCACCATCAGCGACCCGGTCAGCCTCAGCGAACACATGGCCGCAGTCGCAGCCCGCCGGCCAGTGCCCGACGATCTCACTCCAGCGCCCACGCCGCCAGCAACGGGCGACCCTTGCCCTCATGCCCGGTCTGCGCACCCTGCTTGCGACCCGACCCGATCCGTGCCGCGCTTGGGCGGCGTGCTCGGCGGATCGGCGCTCGGCGGCCGCGAAGAGTTCCGCGAGCAACGACCCAGCTGACGCTCGAGCGTGGCGATCCGCTCGTCCTGCCGGGCGACCGTCGCGGTCAGCTTCTGCACCTGCGCCTCAAGCCGCTCGTTCTGCGCCGACAACGCCAACAACACCGACACGACCGCATCACGACCCCGCTCATAGATCGCTTCGGCGTCCGCCCGCCTCCACACCACGAGATTCGACACCGCCCGGTCATGTCCCCCAAACCAACTGAACGCTTACATAATACGATCGGGTTCGAACTGCTCCGACTTGAACCCGTGTTCCCAACTCGTGTTCCCTACGTGTCCGAAGCGCGGTCGCGGCGGGGGAACACATGAGCCAGCTCACCAAGCCAACAGGGCATCTCCAGGTCAAGGGTGAACGGGGCTCGCGCCGCTGGTTTGCGCTCTGGCGCGACGCCGACGGGAGGCACCAGCGCCTCCTGGGTCCCGCGCACGTGAAGGACTCGGGACGCAAGACTCAACGCGGGGCGATCATCTGGCGATCGGCGGATGGGCAGAAGCCGACGCCCAGCCACCTGACGCCGGAGGAGGCCGCGGCGGCGCTGCGCGCGATCCTCGAGGCTGCGCCACGGGAGCCGGCTGCCACCGAGTTCGCGCTGGCCGGACCGGGAGCCACGGCGACCTTCGGGGACGCGGTCGCGGAATGGCTGGCGTACGTCGAGCACGAGAAGCAGCGCAAGCCATCGACGGTGCGCGATTATCGCAACGTCGCGCGGCACGATCTGCTGCCGCGCTTCGGTGCCGAGACGCCTTTGCGTCGTGTTGTCAGGGGCCGAGTCGTGGGTGACACGTTCTCGATCGACGACGTCGAGCGGTTCCGTCGCGACCTCCTGGCGCGTGAAGACCTCTCGTCCCGGACGGCGCAGAAGGTCATGACGTTGTGCAGCAGCGTGTTCAAGCTGGCCAAGCGTCGCAAGATGATTGACGCCAATCCCTGCGTGGATGCCGAGCGCATCTCGGTCAGGGCAAGCGACGACTTCAACATCTTGTCGCCGATCGACTTTGAGGCCGTCGTCCGTGCGTGCACTGGCCCGCGCGAAGTCGCGGTCGTTTCGGTGGCGTTTTACGCGGGGCTGCGGCTCGGCGAGATCCGAGAGCTGCGTCGGGGTGACGTCGACTGGGCCAAGCGGATGATCTATGTCCGGGCCAACGCGTCGGCGGGGCAGCGCTCGACGACGAAGGGCGGGCGCGTACGGTCGGTACCGCTGGTTGATGAACTTGCTCGGCGGCTCGAGACGCTGAGCCGGCGGAGGCACTGGACGGACGCAGACGACTACGTGTTCGCGACCGATCGTGGAGCGAGAATCGCCGACAAGGACGTACGGAGCTTGTTCTATGACTCGCTGGACGGTGCGGGGTTCGCGAACCTGCGCGGAGATGTCGACAAGCACGGCGATCCGCAGAAGCCGATCGTGTTCCATGACCTGCGCCACTCCTACTGCTCGTGGGCAGTCGATGTCTGGCCCGTCCCAGACGTCAGGGCGTTCGCGGGGCACCGCGACATCTCGACGACGATGAAGTGCGTGCACCGGACGGCTAAGGCGACGCACGCGACCATGGCCGATGAGGCGCTCCGCAGGATGCTCGCGTCGGCCGGTGACGCGGTGGGGCTCACAGCGGCGCACGCTGACGCTCGATGAAACCGAGGATGTCGTCGCGGACGAATCGTCGATGACGCCCGATCTTCACACTCGGTAGGTAGCCGCTTCGTGCCCACGCGTGAACCGTGGAGGCCGGCACTCCGTTGTGGAGGTCTCCGACCTGCTGAGCTGTCATGAGACTTGGTGTGACGCGCTCGGGCTTCGGAGGGATCTGGGGCCGCGGGTCGCCG
Source organism: Baekduia sp. (assembly GCF_035318805.1). GTDB lineage: Bacteria > Actinomycetota > Thermoleophilia > Solirubrobacterales > Solirubrobacteraceae > Baekduia. The sequence goes on along the minus strand of NZ_DATHDY010000068.1, from coordinate 417 downwards.
GGCGATCGTGGGCCGGACGAAGGGGCCCGTCATGGCTCCGGCCTCAAGGTCTGGGCGCAATCGGCTTGCGTTGACGTCCTGAGGTGGCTCACATCTACGGAGTCGACTGACCTACCGATCACCCCTCGGATGAGTTGGCTCCGCCGCGTTGGGGACGATGAGAGGGCGCGGCATCCGCAGGTGACTTCCTCACCGATCGCTGGCTGGGGGCCGGGCGGTCGCAGGTTCAAATCCTGTCTCCCCGACTCACGGAAGCCCTGGTAATTCCAGGGTTTTCGTAGGCGTTCAGTGTCCTGCTGGCCGGTTAGGTCAGCAGCGGCGCTGGATGGCCGGCGGCGCGGGCGGTGAGGACGTCGATGAGGTAGGCGTGCAGGCTGCGGTGTTGGAGGCGGCAGGTGGTGTGTGCGGAGAGCAGTC
>NZ_DATHDY010000067.1:0-27175 GCF_035318805.1 Baekduia sp. | reverse complement strand
CCCGATGTCTTCCCCTGCTCGCCGGCTGGGCCGGCCTTGCCGCCGCCAGCGCGCTGCTCGCGCCCGCGGTTGCCGGTGCGCGGCCTGTCGTCTGGCACGAGCGCGAGGCGGCGGTTGCGTCGCGCGTGGCCGCGGCGACGGTCGGCGCCCGCAAGGCGGTGAGGTTCGTCGTGCGCCCGGGCGACTCGCCGGTGCGCTCCGGGGAACGCACGGAGCGGGTCGCCTCGGTGAGCACGACGGGCGCGGTGCCCGGGACCACGCAGGTCTATCGGTGGGCGACGCGCTTCCCGGCGGACTTCACGCCCGTGCCCGACTCGACCTGGAACATCTTCACGCAGTGGCACGGGTCGGCGGCCGACGGTTGCCACCCCAACATCGCGCTGCAGGTCAACACGGCACTGCAGCCCGCGCGCCTGCGGCTGCAGGTGCGCGGCGGCGGGCTCGGCCCAGGGTGCGAGCCGGCGCAGTCGCGCAGCTGGGACTTCGCGCCGCTGGAGCGCGGACGCTGGGAGGACTTCAGGCTGGCGGTCCGATGGTCCGAGGAGCCGGGCGGTGGGTTCGTCGAGCTGCGCCTGGGCGGTGCGGTCGTCGTGCCACGCACGCCGCTGGCAACCCTGTACACCGGCCAGCGGGCGTATCTAAAGCAGGGGTACTACCGGGCGCCCTCGGCGTTGACGTCGACGGTGTTCCAGACGGGCGTGTCGGTCGTCGCGTCCTAGGAGACGGTGTCCACCTTGAGCTCGGAGTCGATCGTCGCGCCGGTGACGGTCGGGATCGCGACGTGGGCCGACTGTCCGGCTCGCAGCATCAGGACCTCGCAGGCTCGGCGGCTCGGGCGGCAGCGGCCCGCCCCGGAGAAGGTGGCGTGGCCGACGTTGAGGAAGACGGCGTCGTGGGCCTTCGTCGTGCCGAGCAGGACTGTCGCGGGCATGTCGGGCGACGGCAGCGGCGTCAGCGGGCGCAGGTGCCGGGTGCGCCGCAGCGCCCGGTAGTCGCCCGTGCGGACGTCGACGCCGCGCCCGGCGGCGGTCGCCCGAAGCGGCGCGGTGCGAGCGATCCACCCGGGGTTCCAGCGGCAGAGGACGGAGCGGAGTCGGTCGCCGGAGCAGACGGCGCCGGTGCCCGGTGAGCGGAAGACCGTGATGCGCTCCTTGAAGCCCTTGAACGTCGCCAGCGGCGTGGCGTACCGGAGCAGGCGATCGAGGATCGGACCGCTCGGCGGGCGCTGGGTCGCGCTGCGGTAGGTCACGAGGTAGGCCGCATCGGCATAGCAGTCGCCGGCCTTGGTGAACTTGCAATAGGGCTGGTGGATGATGCTGCCGACGCTCTCCTCGGTGAGCACGAGGGCGTCCGCGGGCAGGTGCTGGTCGGCGTAGGTGGCGACGGCGGCGAGCGCGTTGTCGTCGCGGCCGGCGAAGCGCAGGTCGAAGGTCACGAAGTTGGCCGCGAGGAGGACGGCGAAGACGGCGGCGGCTGCGCGGGCGTGCTGACGTGCGAGGGGACGCGCCTCGGCGGCGAGGTAGAGCAGCAGGGGCAGCTCCACCATCATGAAGTAGTGCCCCATCTTCAGCTTGAGCGCGGCGAAGGAGAGCAGGCCGGCGACGGCCCAGGAGTAGAGGAGCAGGTCGGGGACGACTGCGGTCGTGCGACGGCGCAGCGCCTGGATGGTGCGCGCGACGACCGCGAGGCCGGCGAGCAGGCTGAGCGCGAGCGTGACGGCGAAGATCTTGTAGGGGCCGACGAGCGCGTCGACGATCCCGCCGCCGCCGATCGACCCGCGGCTGGCCTTGTGCCCGGTCAGGCGCTCGAGCTGGACCTGGCTGTCGGCGAGGAAGGCGTCGTGGCCGTGGCTGAAGGAGAAGGCGATCGCGCCGACGACGTAGGCGCTGATCACGGCGAGCGCGGCGAGGGCGAGCGCGACGTGGCCGCGGCGGTAAGCGCGGTCGTGCCGGGTGCCGCGCGTGAGCGCGTAGTGCACCGCTACGGCAAGCAGCACGTAGGCGCCGACATGCTTGTAGACCGCGGCGAAGCCCAGCAGGAGGCCGGCGGCGGCGAACAGCCGGACGCGGTCACGGCGCAGGGCATGGGCATAGACGACCAGGCCCGCGACCGCGAAGACCATCATGGTGTTCTCGATCCAGCTGACGCGGTTGGTGAAGACCAGCCAGCCGTCGGTCGCGATGATCGTCAGGGGAGCGAGCGCCCAGGTGCCCCAGCGGGGGCGGGTGAGGGCGTAGAGGAGGGCGAGCGTGACCAGCGAGCCGAGCGCGGCGAGCGTGCGGGCCTGCGGGATCCCCTCCCCCACCACGGAGAACCATCCGCCCAGCAACTCGAAGTAGAACGGCGGGTGGAAGAGGTAGGGCGCCTGGTCGACGCCGAAAGTCGGCTTGGCGTAGAGGCCGTGGCCCTGGGCGACCGAGCGGCCGATGGCCCCGTAGACGGGCTCGTCCCAGTCGAACCCCGGCCGCGTGCCCAGCGACCAGAAGCGCACGACGGCCGCCAGGGCGAATGCCCCGGCGGCCGTGAGCAGCTCGACCACCCGAACCCGCGTGCGAGCGAGCTCAGGCGCGGGTCGGATGGCCGTCGCGCTCAGAGCGCGGCCTCGCAGGCGACTTGGCTGGTGAACGCCTGCTGACCGAGTGAGCGGGCGAACGTGCGCCACTGCGTGCCGGTGCAGTCGGCGTCGGTCGCCGGGCGGATGACGATGTGGAAGCGGCCGTAGTTGTCGAACGTCGGCCGGTCGATCTCGCGCAGGTTCAGCGGCCCGCCGAGGCCCAGGAACGCGTAGTTGTAGGTGTGGTCGGCGGTGGGCGCGGTGTGCCGCCCGTCCAGCGGGGTCGGGTGGCGGAACACGTGGCCCGGTGCGATCTCGAAGCGTCGCGTGGTCCGCGGCAGCGGATCGGCGCCGCACCTGCCCGCGCGGGTGATCCGGGCGAACATCGTCTCGGGGTCGAACCCGACCTTGCCGGTCGCGGCGAACGGCGACGGGAAGAGCGGGGCGGCCTCGGGCGTGCCGCAGACGACCGCCGGGCGGCCGTGGCGCTTCTTCGGATGGATCCACTGCGACGGCTTGGAGAAGCTCGCGGTGCCCTGGACCTGCGCGACGTACCAGGTCCCGGCGGCCAGTGACTTCGGCGAGGCGCCCGTGACCGACCCGCGCTTGGCGTGGTTGGTCTGGTTGAGCTCGAAGTAGAAGTCCTGGTTGGCCGCCACGGGGGGCGGTGGCTTGGCCGGAGCCCCGGCGGCGGTGCCGAGCAGGGCGGTGATCGCCGTCGTGGCGATCAGGACGCGGGTGACCACGAGTGTTCCTCCTGGGGTCGAACGGGGGGATGTGCCCGCCAGCCGCGCAGTCCGCGCAGCAGGCCGGTGGTGAAGGAGAGGCCGAGGACGAACGTCACGGCGGGGAACGCGACGGCGTCGGCGGTTCGTGCCTTGGCGAGCGTGTAGGCGGCCAGCGCCGGGACGGCGGCGGCGGGCGCCAGCAGCGCGATCGGGTCGGCGGCCGCCACGACCGGGACGAACACGACGGCCGTGGCGACGACCTCCGCCTGGAGCCGGCGATCGCGGCTGAACGGGCTGTGCGGGTGCTTGCCGACGAAGTCGGCGCAACCCCGTCCCGACCGGTGGTACTCGCGGACGAGCGCTCGCCAGCCCTGGCGGTGGAAGTGCTCGGCGGCGAGACTCACCGTGCAGAGCACGCGGAAGCCCGCGTCGACGATGCGCTGGAAGAACTCATAGTCCTCGTAGCTGTGGACGAAGCTGGGATCGAGGCCGCCGACCGTCGTGTAGACGTCGCGCGTGAACAGGACGTTGGCGGTGATCGGCAGCTTGCGTCCGCGGCGGCCGATCGTGGCGCGGTCGACCACGTAGTCGCGCTGCATGCGCGGCGTCTTGCTCGCGACCGGGTTGTCGTCGACGTAGCGGCCCCAGAAGTCCTTGTGGACGCTGATCATCGGGCCGCCGGCGCAGTCGTTGCCGTCGGCGAGCCGCGCGAGCCCCGTCGCCAGCCAGTCGGGCGGCAGGACCATGTCCGAGTCGGTGAGGCACAGGACGTCGCCGGTCGCCGCCTCGAGGCCGACGTTGCGCTTGACGTTGGAGTCGCGGCCGCCGGTGTCCGCGTCGACCTCGATGACGCGCAACTCGTAGCGGCGCGCCGAGTCGGCGTCGCCGGTCAGCGTCAGCGCGTCCCACGTGTGGTCGCAGACGTCGCCGACGAGGATGACCTCGATGTCGGCGGCGACCGTCTGCGCATGGATGCCCGCGAGGGCTGCGCCGATGGTGCGCTGACTGTTCTTGACCGGGATGACGACGCTGATGCGGGTCATCGGTCGGCGTTCGTGGTGGGCGTGGTCGCGCCGGTGGCCGTCGGGCCGAAGACGAGGTGGTGGCCCACCAGCCAGTTGACGATCGTCGTCAGGGCGATGCAGGTCGTGTTGGCGGCCCAGACGCTCGATCCGGTCACGACCAACATGGAGAACAACGCTTGGTTGGCGGGGATCGAGACCAGGCGCGATCCGTGGAAGCGCCGCCACTCTCGCCATGCGTCCGAGCGTGTCGGTCCCCGGCGGTCGCGCCAGGTCCAACAGCGGCTGAGGACGAAGCTCAGCTCGACCGAGATGATCGCCTGGACGAAGTAGGCGAGATGGGGACTGACGCCCAGGCCGTGGACGAGGACGAACAACACCGCGAAGCCGACCGCCATGACCGCGACTCCCACGACCCCGAACGAGAGCTGACGGCGGTAGCGGGCGGCGAGCGCCACGGCGCTGGCGGGCATCGCGGTCATCGGGCTCCCGCCGACCGGTTGACGGGCGATGGGCTCAGTGCTGGTGCGTTGGTGCCGCGACCGCCGTCGGCGGTTCGTGTACCCGCCGTTCGGGCCGCGAGCCGGAGTTGCGGAACACGGACGATCGCCTCCCGGACGATGGCCGCGCCCATCTTGCTCTCCCCTTGCGTGCGGTCACGGAAGGCGATCGGGACCTCCGTGACCCGAGCCCCGCCGCGGACGGCGCGCTCGGTGAGCTCGATCTGAAAGCCATACCCCTGAACGGTGAGCGGCTCGGCGAGCGCCGCCTCGAGCGTGTCCGGTCGCCACGCCTTGAAGCCTCCGGTGAGGTCGCGGATCTCGAGCCCGAGGACGAGCCGGGCGTACGCGCATCCCCCGCGGCTGAGGATCCGTCGGCGCAGAGGCCAGTCGGGGGTCGCACCCCCGGCGACATAGCGCGAGCCGACCGCCAGGTCGGCTCCGGCGTCGAGCGCGGCGAGCAGCGCCGGGATCGCAGCGGGATCGTGCGAGCCGTCGGCGTCCATCTGGATGATCCGCCGCGCGCCGGCGTCGAGCGCGACCGCGAAGCCTGCGGCGTACGCGTCGCCGAGGCCGGTCTTGGCGGTGCGGTGCAGGACGGCGAGGCGCTCGTCGGCGGCGGCGAGCTCGTCGGCGAGCGCGCCGGTGCCGTCGGGGGAGTTGTCGTCGACGACGAGGATCCGCAGGTCGGCGGCCGGCGCGGCCGGGAGCGCGTTGAGGAGTCGGGCGACGAGCGCAGGCAGGGTGGCGCGCTCGTTGTAGGTGGGAACGACGACCCACGCGCCCGTGCGCGGCGGCATGCCGGCAGGGGCCGTGGCCCGGGCGGGCACGGCAACGACCATGTACGACCTCGCGGCGGCTTGAGGTGCAGGGACGACGCCCCGCCGCCAGGTGCTCCGGCGAGGCGGGCGCACTGTCGCGATTCACAGACGCTTCACGCAATCAAACGTTCGTCCAGGAACGTTCGCGTCTCCATATCGGCCGACCGTCGAGGGCGCGGCCGTGCTCGTCGCGGGAGACGCAGTCGATCCTCGCGGCCCGTGCCAAGGGGCATCCCTGATCGTCAGTATGCGGTGATTGCTCAGCCGTAGCGCAAGGTCGCCGGCGGCCAGCTTACCTCGCGTGAGCCATCGACGTGCGCGCGCTAGTGCCCCTCGGAGCCGTCGCGGCCGCGGAGCCTGGTGCTCACGAGCGGATGCGTTCGCGCACCCCATCGCAGCGCCGCAGCCACGCCGACGGGATCCGCCACCGGTTTGAGCTTGTGAGGAAGCGCGCCGCCGTGCACGGCCGCGGCGCTGCGGAGGTGCCGCGGCGAGACGACCTCGACGCCCAGCTCCTCGGCGAGGGTCAGCAGCTCGCGACGCTTCCGCCCGTGGCCCATGGGCAGCGCGAGCACCACTGCCTGCGCATGCTGGGCGCGCAGCCCGGTCGCGTGCGCCTGGACCTCGCCCCATAACGCGACGGCGCCGGCGACCAGCTCGGGCCATATGACCGACGCCGTGCGCGGCAGCGGGCGATAGTAGGCGTAGACGCCACAGCTGCACCGTCCCGAGGGCAGCACGTCCTGCTCCGAGCTCGGGTGTGACGAACGGCTGCAATGAGCGTCAAGCGCGCCACGTCTCCATTCGTCGTCGGTCGTCAGAGAGTGAAGGCGCCCGTCCCGCAGGCGCCACTGTCGAAAGCCGATGACGGGGTCGATCAGGTCTGGGGCGGGCACGTGCGACGCGACTCGCACGCCCATCAGCGCGTCGCGGGCTCGCGTTCGCGATCGGGCTCAGGCCGTGGCTCCGCGGGCGGCTCGGGCGCCGGCCGGCGGGACGGAGTCGGCGCAGTGACCGGCCGCCGGATCGGCTCGACGACCACGCGCCGTGACGGCCCGGGCAGCGAACCGGTTGGGGTGGAGCGCGGGCTCTCGAAATCACATGACATGAACAGCTCCTCTCGCAACGAGCTGGCAGCAGCGAAAGAGGCCTTCAGCCGTCGTGTGCGGCGGTTCTCGCCGCCGCCACTACGGGCGCAAATCAGGGCCTCATCTGACCAGCACGTGAGACTATGAACGCGTCTCAGTGCGCCGCCAAGCGGCGTGACGGACGGTGGGGCCTGTGCGTCGGGACACCGTGATCGGGCGGAGCAGTGTGCCTGGTCGCCCGGCCGGCCCAGAGGTTGCGCCGGGCACGCCGCCGGCGCGGATCCGTGGAATCACGGATGCGGGCGGTTGGGCGACGTGCTTGCGTGGATGTCCATGCATCTCGCCGTGTCAGCCCACGCGCGCCGCGCGATCCTGCTGTGCGTCACCGCGGTGGCGCTGGACGCTCCCGCCGGTGCCGGCGCCGCGTCCGTCGCCTACATCGACAACGGCGAGGCCTGGGTGTCGTCGCTGGACGGGACGCAGAAGGCCCGGCTGGCATCGCCCGTCGTCAACAGCGACGGCCAGACCGAGAAGTGGCTCGACATCGCGCAGTCCGACGGCGGGCGCATCGTCGCGGTGCGCAACGTCCCCGGCCGGATCTCGCGCTTCTCCTGGTTCAAGATCTGGGAGCCGGACGGCAGCTCGACGGTGGAGGGACCACTGAACGCGCCGTCGGGCTGGGCCGTCTACGTCTATCCGCTCGGCTTCGACATCACCGCCGACGGCAAGCACCTCGTCTACGGCTTCTCGAACAGCAGCGGCTGCTGCCCGATCAGCTTCCAGACCGGCATCTACGCTCGGCCGGCGACCAACAGCGTGCTCGAGCCGATCCACGTCTCGGGCCAGCGCTACCCATCCCTGTTCGGCGGCCGGATCGTCGCCGCCTCCGGCAACACGGTGAGCGTCCAGCAGGCGGCCGCTGCGCCCTACGGCCCCGACTTCGACCCGTGGCTCGACACGTCCGGAACCGGGCTCGAGCAGCGCCGGACCGACGTGGCGGCCAACGGCCAGCTCGCGGCGTTCGAGCTGGAGCAGTGGAACGGGGGCACGCAGGCCGTCGGCAAGATCGGCGTCCTGGCGATCCAGGGCGTCGACACGTCACCGTCGGCCCCGGCGGCGGTCGACTGCTACCTGCCCACCACCGGCGTCGCGCACGATGTCTCCCTGTCGATGGACGCCAAGCACATCGCGTGGGACGACGACCAGGGCCTGAAGGTCGCCGGGACGCCGACCACCAGCGCGGACCCGTGCGTGCTCCCGACCGCACCGGTGGTGATCTCGGCCAGCGCGCAGCACGGGGCGATCGGCGGGGCGGGCCTGAGCGGATTCCTGCCCGCGCCGCCGCCGGCCGAGGCGCCGCCGGGCGGAGGTGGCGGCGGGACGACCCCCGGCACTCCCAGCGGCGGCACGACCCCTTCGGGCACGACCCCTTCGGGCACGACGCCGACGCCGGGCTCGCCCGCCCCAGGCGCGGCGCCGGTCGCGACCCTCCCCGCCCGTGTCACGGCGAGCGCGCTTGCCCGCGGCATCGTGGTGACCGTCAAGGTCGGTGCGCCCGGGACGGTCCGGGTGACCGCCACGGTTCCGGCGCGGCGCCTCGGGCGGCGCGGCAAGCCGATCGTCGTGGCGACCGGATCGGCGCGCGCGACCCGCGCCGGCACCGTCAAGCTTCGCCTGCGCCTCAACGCCACCGCACGCAAGCGCGCCGCGCGTCTGAAGGGCGCCAGGCTGACGCTGCGGATCGTGCACGGCACGCGCACGACGACGCGGACGATCACGCTGCGCTGAGCGAAGGTCCGCCGTGGCTTGGGCGCCTTCCCTGAACCTCATGGCCAGCGAGCCCGAGATCGCGCATGTGTGCATCGTCGAGGCGGTCGCCGCGGGGCCACAGGCGCTCGAGCGACGGATGCGTGCGATGGCGGACTTCAAGCAGTTCCTGGCGCCGCCTGAGGCATCGCGCTCACCGGTGATCGTGTCGGCGGGGGGACAGTCCCCCGCCCGTGTCGGCGCTGACCGCCGAGACGGTGGTCGGCGGGGTCTACGAGGTCATCTACGCGCGCGTCGCACCGCACCGCACCGCCGAGCTGCCGGGCCTTTTGCAACCCCTGCTCTACATCGCAGTCCAATGCAGCCACGCGATGGGCGGGACGCCGTCGGAGAGGCGTGGATCGCCCTAACCAGATGAACGCCAGCCCGGCCGTACACTGGGATCAACGTGAAGGCTGTCGAGGACGGCCCAGGCCTGGTCCCGCGTCGCCGCAGAGGCCTCCGGACCGAACGCAACCTCGACGTGGAAGTGTCGGCCACCATCGGTGAACCCGAACCAGTGATCGACGAACCGGGCGCTGGGCACACATGCCGATGCTTCCGAGGCACCGCCGAGTTGGGGACCGAAATGCCCCGGCCGCGGCGGGAAGTCAGCCCAGGACGAGCCGGGATCCGTCCCGCGTTCCTGCAGCGTGATGAACGCGTCGGTAGGCCCGAGGTCTTCCAGCGCGCTCCCAGCTACGTGCGCGCAGTCCGTGGGTCGATAGCCCAAGGGGAAAGTGGCGACGCTCAAGACCTCGCGTGGATCGGTGAGATGCGGCGTGAGGCTTGCCCGCGTCGCCTGCCACCCGGGCGCCAGGTTGACGGTCAATCCACGCGAGGCGGCGAAGACCACGTCGTCAGCCTGCGCCGCCGTGGCGCGGGGCGCATCCTCGCCGCATCCCGCCGCAAGCAACCCGGCCGACATCGCCAGCGCCGTCACTGCTGTGGCACGCCACGCGGTCTTCAACAGCTACTCGAATCCCAGCAACCACAGCACGGGCCGATGCTAGCCCCAGCCGCCGGGCAGCGTCTACTCGCACCACACCATGCGGACTGAGAGAGTGCTCGTATCCACATGCATCGGGGTGTGGCCTCCCGACAGAGATCCACTTCCCGCTCATGCCGTTCGCAATGCCACGGTGGGCGGCATCCGAGACGCTCGAACGGCCGGCATCAGGCCGGCGAACGCGCCGATCAGGATGGCCGAGGCGATGCCGCCCGACCATGCCTCGACGGGGATCACGACGGCCCAGCTCTTCGAGCTGGCGTACACGGCCGTTGCCGCGGCACCGGCCAGCACGCCGACGACGCCGCCGATGACGGCGAGCAGGATCGACTCGGCGAGGAACTGGGTCCGGATCTGGGCCTTCGTCGCGCCAAGGGCGCGACGGAGGCCGATCTCCGAGCGGCGTTCCAGCACCGAGATGATCATGATGTTGGCGACGCCGACGGCCCCGACGATCAGTGCCACCACCCCGAGCCCGAGGAAGAGGCTGTCGAACGCCCCCGCCGCGGCGGCCCGGGCGGTGAGCGCGTCGGACGGCTGGCTGACGTTCGCCTCGTTGGGTGCTTCGGGGTTGGCGGTCTGCCCCAGCAGCGACTGCACCGCCGCCTCGTGACCGGTGGCGGCGCGCACGTAGATCGAGCTCGGCGGGCCGGCCTTCTGCTCGCCGCGGACGATGCTGACATAGCCGAGGTACGTCCGGGCGGCCGGATACCCGACGAGCGCGCTGTTGTCGATTTCGGACGCCAGTGGCGAGGGCTTCAGAATGCCCGCGACATTGAACCACTGGCCGCCCAGCCAGATCCGCTGATCAGGGTGGACCCGGTCGATGCCCAGCTGTTCCGCGGCGGCCGAGCCGAGCACCGCGACCGGCTCGCGGGCGGTGCCCGCGTTGAGCCAGCTGCCGCGTGCGACGCCCGTGTTGAGCACGGACAGCAGGTTCAGGCTGGTGGCCCGCACCTGAAGGCCACCGGTGTTGCCCACCGGGATCATCGAGTTCCGGTAGACCTTCTCGTCCTTCATCAGGCCGGTGTGCGCCAGCAGCTGGACGTTGTCCAGGAGCGTGATCCGCCCGGGCGCTTCGCGGGGCAGCTTCGCCGGCCCCCCGGTGAGGCTCTGTCCGGCCTCGACGGTCAGCAGGTTCGTGCCGAGCCGGTCGATCTCCGCGAGCAGCCCGGCCTGCGAGGAGGACGACAACCCGAGGACCGCCACGATCGCCGCCGTTCCGATCGCGATCCCAAGCGCGGACAGCGCGGCGCGCAGCGGCCGGGAGCGCAGCCCGACGCTCGCCACCCGCAGCCCGTCCTTCAGCCGCAACCGCCCGCCCTTGGCGCTCATGGCGTCTGCCCCTTCGCCCCCGCCACAAGATCGCGGCGGGTATCGGCGACCACCTGGCCGTCCAGCATCCGGATCTGGCGGGGCAACTGGTCGGCGAGGCCCGCGTCGTGCGTGATCATGATGATGGTGGCGCCGGCGGCATTGAGCTCGCGGATGAGCTCCATGATCGATGCGCCGGTGGTGCTGTCGAGGTTCCCGGTCGGTTCGTCGGCGAGAACGATCGCCGGACGCCCGACGAGGGCCCGGGCGATCGCCACCCGCTGGCGCTCCCCTCCGGAGAGCCTGGTGGGCTTGAAGCTCGCGCGTGCGGAGAGGCCGACCCGTTCGAGCGCCTCCTCCGCGCGCCTGTACCGCTCGGCGGCGGCGACGCCGGCGTAGAGCAACCCGTCCGCGACGTTCTCCCGCACCGTCGCATGCTCGGCCAGGAAGAACTGCTGGAAGACGAACCCGATCTCCCGGGCCCGCAGCTGCGACAGCTCGCGGTCGCTCAGCCGCGCCGCGTCGACGCCACCGATCCGGACCACGCCGCTGGTGGGCCGCTCCAGGGTCCCCATGACGTGCAGGAGCGTGGACTTGCCCGACCCGGAGGGCCCGACGATCGCCACCAGCTCGCCGTGCCGGACGGAAAAGGACACGCCTCGCAGGGCGGCCACCGGCGGCTGCTCACCGTAGACCTTGGTCACCCCATCCAGTTCCAGAACTGATTCGCCACTCATAGCGACGGCACCACGACGTGATCGCCTTCGCGAAGATCGCCCTCGACCTGGACTCGCCCGTCTGCGGTGTCGAACAGGCCAAGCTCCACGGCGACCAGCTCGCGTCGCTCGCCGGCGCGCACCACCTCGACCGCGAACCCGCCGCCGGACTTGCCGACCAGCGCGGTGACCGGGACGCTCAGGGCATCGTCCACGCCCTTGGTGGTGATCTGCACCCGGACGGGGGCGCGGTCGAGCCCGCGTGCCTTGCCCGGGTCGTCGAGGCTGATGGAGGTGGGGATGGTCGCGTCCGCGGCGCTGCTGTCCTGCCCAGCGGGGGCTTGGGCGGTTCGTCCGAAACCGACGACCTTGCCCGTGACCGTCGTGTTGCCCGGCAGCGTGATCTGCGCTCGATTCCCGGTCTTGACCTGGCCCTGCTGTGACGGGTCGAGGTCGACCTGCACGTGCAGCGTGTCGGACGTGACGCTCAGGACTTGCGCACCTGGCCGGGCGGGCCCACCGGGCTCGCCGCTGACCTTGGCGATCCGCACCGCCTCGGGCAGGAAGACCGCGTCACCACTGGCCAGCGCTCCGGTCACGTAGACGCCTTTGTTGCGCTGGAGCACCTCGAGCGCCTTCGCGGTCTTCACGGTGAAGTCGTTGTCGGCGGGGTCGATGTGGACATGGGCCTTGGCGTCGTAGCCGAGCTCGTGCAGGTTGCGGTTGAGCTGTCGGACGTCCTGGCCCGCATCGCCCGTGTGGAGCGCGCGGTAGGCCGGGACTGTGCCGCACAGCAGCAGCACCGGGTGCTCGTCGACCCGGTAGAGAATGCCGCCGCAGTCGACCTTGGTCGCGGTGTCGGGCAGCCTGGTGTAGACGCCGCGCGCCTGGTTGACCACGGCGTAGGGCGAACCATCCGGCCGCGCCCGGTAGGTCAGGGTTCCGTCCTGGGAGACCGCGGCCGAGAGCTTGCCCTTGACCACTTGCATCGTGCTCGCCGGCGACGCCTGCGCGGCCGAGGTCGTGTGATCAGCGCCGGACAGCACGACCACGCCGCCGATGACGGCTGCCACAACCACGACGCCCGCTCCGGCCAGCACCCACGTCTTGCGCTTCACTGGCCCCGCAGCCCCAGCTTGTCAGAGAAGGCAGCGCCGCACTTCTGTATCGCGGCGTTGAGAATGCTCATACCACCGTTCCTTTCGGTGGATGCGATTCGAGTCGTGTCGATGAGTGGCCCATCCGGGGTGGGGTCCGGGAAGTCCTCCACGCCGTTGTCGCGCATGCACTGGGCGAACTTGAGGGCAGTCTTCTGCTGCTCGGCGCTCCTCTTGTGACCCGTGAACCCCGATGGCTGCAGGTCCTTGCACGCGCTGATGGCCTTCTTGAACGCCGCGGTGTTCGGGTCCAGCGACGAGCCGTTCGCTATCCCATCGATGGTCAACTCGCCCGACGCGTCCGGGTCCGGGAACGCGCTGACACCGTTGTCGCGCATGCACTGCGCGAACTTCAGCGCCTTCTCACGGGCGGTGCTCGTGGTACGAGCGCCGCCCGAGCTGCCGGAGCCGGTCTCGGAAGGTGCGTTCGAACCACAGCCCGCGCTGATCAGGCTGATCAGGGCGACCAGCCCAAGGGCGGCCAACGGCCGTTTTCTACTCATGTTTGCTCCATATGTGTGAGGAATGCGTTGAGAGCGGTTCTTTGCGGGCGCTTGCTGGTCACCGCTGCATCCTCGGATCCTGCGTAGGGTCGGAGTACATGCGAGGGCAACCGTGATCGACGGCGTCGGGGCGCAGTTCGTAGTGCCAGGGTTCGTTGCCGTAGATCTGGCACAGCCCGTACGCAGCGCCGTGCTCGGACAGCCACGCCGCGGCATCGGAGGGCCCGATGTCGACCGCGTGCCCCGACACGTGAGCAGACGTCGTGGGGGCGGCAACCCACCGGGCAGCTTCCTCTTCTGAGCCGTACTTCGACACCGCCTCGCGGAGGAGTTGCTCCTGGTACGCCGGCGAACGCCAGCCACTGTCGACGACGAACTCGACCCCGTCGCCCGCAGCATCAGTTGCCGCTTGGCGCAGGGCACCGAGGAGAGCTGGATCAAGGTTGGCCACACCTGGAATCTCGTCGTCGTAGACCGACGTGCCCTCGGGGACGGCACCGTCAGCCTCGCCGAGCGCACCACGGTGCTCACTGCGCAGGACGCCGATGGCTGGTGCGGCCGTCGAGGACGAGGACGTCGTCCAGGACGAGGACGCCGGCAACTCGTGGCCGAGGGCTGCGGCGATCGCCGCGATGACGACCAGCAGGCCGGCGACACGGATCCAGCGAATCCGAATCCGACGGGTCGTTGCTCGTGCTGGTTCGCCGTAGGTCACGCCGCCATTCAAGGCAGCGTGGCGTTGCCAGCACGTATGTGGTTTTCGATATGCCGACGATATGCGCCAGCCCTAGCATCCAAAGCATGCGCGTGTTGCTCGTTGAGGACGAGCCCTATATGGCCGAAGCCATCCGCGACGGCCTACGCCTGGAAGCGATCGCGGCCGACATCGCCGGTGACGGTGCCACCGCTCTGGAGCTCCTGAGCGTCAACGCCTACGACATCGCCGTCCTCGACCGAGACATCCCCGGGCCCTCCGGTGACGAGATCGCCAAGCGCATCGTCGCCTCCGGCAGCGGCATGCCGATCCTCATGTTGACCGCTGCCGACCGTCTCGACGACAAGGCCTCCGGGTTCGGGCTCGGTGCCGACGACTACCTCACCAAGCCGTTCGAGCTCGAAGAGCTCGTGCTCCGTCTCAGAGCGCTCGACCGCCGGCGTGCACACAACAGGCCGCCGGTGCGAGAGATCGTAGGTCTGCGGCTGGATCCGTTTCGCCGAGAGGTCTACCGCGACGGCCGCTACGTCGCGCTGACCCGGAAGCAGTTCGCGGTGCTCGAAGTTCTCGTCGCTGCCGAAGGCGGTGTCGTCAGCGCCGAAGAGCTCCTGGAACGGGCGTGGGATCAGAACGCAGACCCGTTCACCAACGCCGTGCGCATCACGGTCTCGGCACTGCGCAAACGCCTCGGCGAACCGGCGATCATCGCCACCGTGGCCGGCGCCGGGTACCGCATCGACGCAGCGCCGGGCACCGGTCACAGGGGAGGAGACGGTGGATAGAGCCCCTGGCTTGAGCGTTCGCCTCAAGCTCACCCTCAGCTACGCCGGCTTCCTCATGCTCGCCGGCGCCCTGTTGCTCGCCGCCGTGTGGCTGTTCCTCCTGCGTTACGTCCCCGATCGTGCGTTCCTCGTCAACGCCGACACCCGCCCTCATAGTGTTTTTCCCGTCCGGTCCAACCTCCTGCACGTCTTCGCTCCGAGGGCAGCCGCAGTGTTGGCGTTCCTGCTGGTGTTCGGCCTGCTGGGAGGGTGGATTCTCGCCGGCCGAATGCTCGCCCCCCTTGCCCGCATCACAGATGCCACACGCACGGCTGCGGCCGGATCGCTCTCCCACCGAATCCGGCTACCGGGCCGCAGAGACGAGTTCCGCCAGCTGGCCGACGCCTTCGACAGCATGCTCGCGCGCCTCGAAGCGCACGTCGCCGAACAGCAGAGGTTCGCAGCCAACGCCTCTCACGAACTACGCACCCCGCTGGCGATCACGCAGACGCTTCTCGACGTGGCCCGCAACGATCGCAATCACGACAACGGCGAGCTTGTCGACCGCCTCCACGCCGTCAACACCCGAGCGATCGACCTCACTGAAGCACTGCTCATGCTCAGCCGCGCCGACCAGCGCTCCTTCGCCCCAGAACACGTCGACCTGTCCCTCATCGCCGAAGAAGCCACCGAGACGCTCCTCCCCTTCGCAGAAAAGCGCGGCGTCACCATCGAGACCTCCGGCGACGCGGCCCCCACCATCGGCTCACCCGCGCTCCTGCTGCAGATGGCTACGAACCTCGTGCACAACGCCATCGTCCACAACCTGCCTGAACAGGGCACCGTGTGGGTCACGACCAGCGCTCACCCCGACAGCGTGGTGCTCACCGTCGAGAACACCGGTGAGAAGCTCACCCCGCAGCTGGTCGCCACACTTGCCGAGCCGTTTCAGCGCGGCAGCGAGCGCGTACGCACCGAGCACGCAGGTGCCGGCCTCGGCCTGGCAATCGTCAAGAGCATCACCCAAGCGCACGACGGAACCCTCACCCTCACCCCCCGGGCCGCCGGCGGGCTCCGCGTCACGGTGCAACTCCCGGCCGCGCCACCGCACACTGGCAGATGACGATCAGGGGAATTGCCGCACGCCCCGAGAGAAATGGTCAAGGCGTGTCGGGCGCTTGACACCGCTCCTGGATAACCGTTAGTCTCGCGCTAGATAACGGTTAGAGAGGAGGCGCTTTTCGATGCCACGAGCGGTTGGCGCAGCAAGCAAGGAGCCGTCGCACGGCTATCAACTGCGGGTCGTCCAGGAGATCCTGCTGGCGCTGCTCGCCAAGGACGCGTCGCACGGCTACCAGCTCCGCGCGCGCCTGCAGCTCGCGCTCGGCCCGCTGGCGGAGGCGCTCAACGCCGGCCAGGTCTACGTGACGCTCGCGCGGCTCGACAAGGCGGGGCTCGTGCGCGCCGAGCACGTCGGCCAGTCCGATCGTCCCGACCGCAAGGTCTACGAGCTCACCGAGGACGGGCGCGCGCGCGTCATGGCGTGGCTGGACGACACGAGCTGGCCCAAGCCCGCGCCGGCCGAGTTCCACCTCAAGTTGGTCGCCGCCGCGACGGCGGGCCTGGGCGATCCCGTCCGGATCGTCGACGTTCAGCGCCACGCGGTCCTGGCCAACCTGGCCGAGGCGCAGCGGGCGGCGCTGGCCCAGCCCGACGGCGCGGTCGCCGGGCTCCTGCTCGAAGGCGTGGTGCTGCGGCTGCAGGCCGACCTGCAGTGGCTCGAGGCCTGCGCCCGTTATTGGAGCTCCATGACGACGAAGGGACACTGATGGACATCGGCCGACCGCTCGTGCAGACGCACGAGCTGCGGATGGACTACGGACAGGGAACGGGCGCCGTGCACGCGCTCGACGCGGTCGAGCTGGCGGTCGCCGCGGGCGAGACGCTGGCCATCATGGGGCCGAGCGGCTGCGGGAAGTCGACGCTGCTGCACCTACTCGGCGGCCTCGAACGGCCGTCGGCCGGCGAGGTGCGCCTGCAGGGCGAGCGCATCGACCAGCTCAGCGAACGGGCGCTCGCGCGGCTGCGCCGCGACGCGATCGGCTTCGTCTTCCAGGCCTTCCACCTGATGGACGAGCTCACCGCGATCGAGAACGTCGAGCTGCCGGCGCTGCTGGCCGGCGCCTCGCCGCGGACCGCGCGACGGCGGGCGACCGAGCTGCTCGACCGCGTCGGGCTGACCGACCGCGCCGCGCATCTTCCGTCCGCGCTCTCGGGCGGTCAGCGCCAGCGGGTCGCGGTCGCGCGGGCGCTCAGCAACGAGCCGCTGCTCGTCCTGGCCGACGAGCCGACCGGCAACCTCGACAGCACCGCGACCCTCGACGTCCTGCGGCTCTTCGACGACCTGCGCGCGACCGGCCAGACGGTCGTGATCGTCACGCACGACGCGCGGATCGCGGCGACCGCCGATCGGCTGATCTCGATGCGCGACGGCGCCTTCGTCGAGGAGACCCGGCTGACCCACGGCTCGACCGGGCGGCTCGGCGCGCTCGCCGGGCTCGAGGAGGGCTGAGCGCCATGGGCCGCATCCTGCTCGTCCTGCGCCTCGCCGCACGCGACGTGCGCCGGCACCCGGCGCAGGCCGCGCTCCTGGTGGCGACGATCACCGCTGCCACCGCCACGCTGACGCTCGGCCTCGTCCTGCACGGCGTGGTCCAGACGCCGTACAAGAGCACCCGCGCCGCGACCGCCGGGCCCGACGTGGTCGCGCGGGTCGCGCCGCCGGAGCCCGGCCCGAACGGCACGCCGGTCGGCGGCAGCCACGCGTCTGTGAACCCCGCCGCGCTCAACGCGCTGACGCGGGCGCGCGGCGTCGTCGCGCACAGCGGCCCCTACACGCTCGCCGACACCACCCTGACCGCGCACGGCACGCGCGCGGCGGTCCAGGCCGAGGGACGCGACGTCGCCCCGGCCACGCTCGACCAGCCCGAGCTGACCGCCGGCCGCTGGGTCCGCGACGGCGGCGTGGTGGTCGAGCGCGCCTTCGCCGACGCCTTCGACGTCCACACGGGCGACGCGGTCAAGGTCGGCGGCCGGTCGTTCCGCGTCACGGGGATCGCGGTCACCGCCGCGATGTCGCCCTACCCGTCAGCCGGCTCGATGGTCGACGGGCACGTCGTGCACCCGGGCCTGGTCTGGCTCACCCGCGCCGACGCCCGCCGGCTCGCGGTGGCTCAGGAGAACGTGTCCTACATCATGAACCTGCGGCTCGCCGATCCGGCGCGCGCCCCGGCGTTCGTCACCGCGCACGAGCCCAGCGAGAACGAGAGCCTGAACTTGAACGCGCCGCCGGGCGCGCGTCCGGCCGTCCCGCCACCGCCGCCCCCGATGCTGCAGTCCTGGACGCAGCTGAGCGACAACGCCGGCAACCTCGTGCGCAACGAACGGCGCGCGCTGCTGACCGGAAGCTGGCTGCTGGGCCTGCTGGCGCTGGCCAGCGTCGCCGTGCTCGTCGGCGGGCGGATGGCCGGCCAGCTGCGGCGCGTCGGTCTGCTGAAGGCCGTCGGCGGCACGCCGGGCCTGGTCGCGTCGGTGCTGCTCGCCGAGTACGTGGTGCTGGCGCTGGTCGCCGCCGCGGCGGGGCTGGCGATCGGTCGCCTCACCGCCCCTCCGCTCGCCGATCCCGGCGCCGGCCTGGTCGGCGGCGCCGGCGGGATCCCGTTCGGCGTTGTCGATGTCCTTGTCGTGATCGCGGTCGCGGTGGCCGTTGCGGTCGTCGCGACGCTCGTGCCCGCGGTCCGCGCCGCACGGGTCAGCACCGTGCTCGCGCTGGGCGACGCGGCCCGTCCGCCGCGGCGCAGCGCCCGGTTGATCGCGCTGTCGGCGCGGCTGCCGGTGCCGTTGCTGCTCGGCCTGCGCGTCGCCGGGCGCCGGCCGCGCCGCTCGCTGCTGTGCGCGGCCGGCGCGACGATCACCGTGGCCGGGATCGTCGCCGTGCTCTCCGCCCACGCGCAGCTCGACGCCCAGCGGACGACGTCCGCCCTGGCCGATCCCCGCACCGACCGGCTGAGCGACGTGCTGGCGCTGATCGCGGTGATGCTCGTCGCGCAGGCGGCCGTCAACGCGGTCTTCATCACCTGGGCGACGGTGCTCGACGCCCGCCGCACGTCCGCCCTTGCTCGCGCGCTCGGCGCGACGCCGGGCCAGGTCGCCGCCGGCCTCTCGGCCGCGCAGGTCCTCCCCGCGCTGGCCGGCGCGATCGCCGGGATCCCCGCGGGCCTCGGACTCTTCGCGGCGGTGAGCCCGGACGACGCGCCGACGCCTTCGGCGTGGTGGCTGCTGGCGACCGTGGCGGGCACCGTGGTCGTGGTCACGGCGCTGACCGCGATCCCGGCGCGCGCCAGCGCCCGGCAGCCGGTCGCGGCGGTGCTGCGGTCCGAGCTGGCGTAGCTGCGCCCTACGGCCCCGCCAGCGCCGGGCGAACGGACCGGACTTCCATCTCGACGTCCTCCAAGAGTGGATGGGAGACGGCTTGAGGCCCTTGGCGAGGAGGTAGACGCCGAGCGACAGCTCCCACGCGGCTTCGGGGGACGGTGAGTAGCGTCTCGCGATTGGTCACGAGCTAGTGTCAGAGCAGACTGCAGAAGGTAGGTGAGCCCGATGTCAAGCTCAATGATGAACATCGTCACGATCATCGCCCGTCGCTGCCGTGCGACGAGCTTGAACCCATGCTGATCTACTCGATGAGCGTCTCGGTGGACGGCTACATCGCCGACCGCGAGGGCGCGTTCGGGTGGTCGCCCCCTAGCGAGGAGCTGTTTCGTTTCCACCTCGCGCTGGTACGCGAGCTTGGCGGCTATCTGTGTGGGCGCAGGCTGTACGAGACGATGCTGGTGTGGGAGACGGATCCGTCGATGCGCGACAACGAGCTCGGGGCCGCGTTCGCCGACGTCTGGTGCGCGATCCCGAAGGTCGTCTTCAGCCGTACGCTCGACAGCGTCCAGGGCAACGCCCGGCTCGCCGAGGCGTCGGTGGCCGAGGAGGCCGCTGCAGCGCTCGACGCGACCGACAAGGATGTCTCGATCGGCGGCGCCGGCCTGGCCGCGGCGGCGTTCGAGCTCGGCCTCGTCGACGAGTTGCGCATGTTCCGCTATCCGGTCGTCGTCGGTGGCGGCACGCCGTTCCTGCCGCCGGTCACCGAAGACGTCCCGCTGGACCTGATCGAGACCAGGACGTTCGGCTCGCGGGTGATCTACGAGCGCTACGGGCGCGCCCGCGATGAGTCGGACTGACACCGCCGACCAGCAGAAGCGCGGCACGCCTCGCGGGGGTGAGGGCGGTGCACAGGCACGGGATCGGCGGGCGTGAAGTCCCGAGAGCGCGGCGCTCGAGACCGTCGCTTCCCCTTCCGCTTGCGAGCAGTGGCGAGCCGCCCGCCGCAGCGACTGCTGGTTTCCATGCAGGGCGACTTCCGCTCGTCGTCCATTGCGGCAGCGAGGGCGCCTCAGGCGCGGCTATCGCGTCTGCCTCAAACCAGCAGCGCAGCACGGGTCGAGTACGCCGACCGCCGGCGGCTGCTTTCGTCCTACGCGGCTCTTCTGATTAGCAACGCACGCCGCGAGGCGGTCGGCCGATCAGTCCCAGAAGTCCTCGAACCGCTCGGTGTCGCCTCCCTTGGGTTTCCGACCACCGATGCAGATCACGTCAAGACCCTCCGGGCCGGCCTCGAATGAGCGGACTACTGCAGGAGCGACGCGCAGCACGTCCCACACTGAGAGCTCGACGACCTCGTCATCGAGCTTGGCACATCCGGACCCGGCGACCACGACGTAGGCCTCCTCCTGCACACGATGCCGGTGACCCCACGGCATGCGGGCACCTGGGTCGTACGTGAAGCGGCTCACGCCGCGCTCGGGCGATCGCAGAGCCTCCCGCGCGAACCGCCACTGCATTTGGACATCCCGCGGGCTGACATCGCGAAGATCGTCGAAGTTCTTCTTCGTCCAGTCGGGCATCTCGAAAGTCTCGCACCTATGCGCCGAACGGCCGCTTCCATGCATCTGGGCACTTCCTGCGCCGGGGGGAGCCGCCATCGGCCGGCGCGCTGCTCCTTTCGCGTGATCCGACACTTTGGTCCGCGCCTAGGGATCGACGGCGTCACGCGCCTCCGCGATTAACCCGTTGGACGGAACCCGAGGCTGGCGCCGGTACTCCGCGAACACGTGCGCGTACGTCTTCAGCGTTTCCGTCGCGGCGTGACCGAGCTGGTCGGCAAGCTCGACGATCGAGAGGTCTCCTTCGCGGATGATCAGTGAGACGAAGGAGTAGCGGAGGTCGTAGGGGGGCGCCGGCGGCCGATCTCGACCCCATCGAAGGCCGCGTAGAAGTGACGGTTGCGCGAGTTGTTCCAGTCGTCGACCTTGAACCACTCGCCGTCGTCGCGGGCGAACAGGCGAGCGTCTGGATCGTCATGACCGCGGGCCGCGAACCACGCGCCGAGGTCGTCGCGCAGCGGCGCCAGGAGATCGACGGTCCGGTAGACGCGCCCCGTCTTCTGCAGCTTGATCCGACCGCGGGCGACGGCCTGCTCGACCAAGATGGTGTCGTTGCGGATGTGCCGGCGTTCGAGCGCCAGCGCTTCGCCGGGTCGCATGCCCGAGTAGGCCAAGACGCTGACGAGCGCCGCGCTGAAGAGGTCGCCGCGGGCGAGCATCCAGCGTCGCACTCGCTCGACCAACTTGGGGTCCATGACGTCGATCGCGCGCTGTCGGCACTAGCGCGCCTTGCGCACCAGCGCCACCGGGTTCGACGACGCCTCACCCCACTCCAGCGCCAGGGTGAACATCGCCTGCACCAACATCATGGACACGCGGATGGCCTCGGGTCCCTTGCCCGCTCGCTGCATCTCCACCCGCCACATCGAGATCTCGCGCGGCGTGATCTCGTCGAGCGGCCGGTCCCCGAGGTGCTGCTCGACCGCCCGGCGCCGAACGCCCTCGTAACTGGCGATCGTCGCCTCCTGCAGGCCGCGGGCACGCGTCAGCGTGGTAGGTCGGCCAGAAGTCGGTCAATGTCATCGACTCCGCGGGTCCGGCAGGCCCGCTGCGACTCTGCTCAAGGGCCAGCTTCGCGCGCTCGAACTCGGCCTCGGCCACCGTGTCGAACGACGTCCGCCAGCTGGGAGCCGGGCACCGCGGTGCTCGTGTACGTCAGCCGCTGGCGGTCCAGGCTGGTCGACCGCGGCGTGCCGGCGATCGCGGTGGCGTAGGGCACGGCTGGGGCGTCGAGCTTGTCGGCCTTGACGCTGGCCGGGTCGCCGGCCGTCCACAGCAGGCCCTGGTTCGGGAGTCAGGGCCCTGGTTCTTTGGGTAGTACGTCCAGGACACCCTGCTCTTGGCGACGGGTCGACGATCTGGAGGTTGTCGGGGTTGACGTCGTCTCAGGAGAACTCGGTCAGCAGGGCGAGCTTGGGCAGGATCACCTGGCGTGCGCGGGCGGCGCGGATCCCGGCGGTGGCGCAGGCGTAGTACTTCGGAAGCGCGCCGAAGCGCTCCCCGCTGCCCGATTTCTCTATTGCCGCCCACGCGGCCATCTCCGGTCGGAGGTTGCTGACGCGTGATCGCCCCGGTACGCGGACCTGCTCCCGTCGCTGCGCGTGATCACGCCGGCGTGATCTCCTGCGCCGGTCGGCGGCCCGTCCACCCATGGCGCGGTAGAGTCTCGCCGCCGTCCGCATGGGAGCATTGGCCGAACTTGACTCGAGAAGTGACCCCCCCTCGCGTCGCAGAAGGCGCGAGCGCCGATCCGCCCGCACCCGTCTCGACCTACGCGCGCGTCGCCGGGCTGCCGCTCGTCATCGACCGCTGTGGGCTGCAGCCCCTCGTGCGCGACACGTCGAGCGGGTTCACGAAGGTCTCGCTCGTCGTGCGCCTCGGCGGCGGGTCCCATGTCGGCGAGGGCGAGGACGTCACGTGGGACCAGATCGACCAGATCGAGCTGCTGCGGGGCGGCGGTGACCTGAGCTGGCTGCACGGAGCCCGCACGTTCGACGAGCTCTCGACGCTGCTCGGCCTGGCCAACCTGTTCCCGGTGCAGCCGATCCGCGAGAGCGCCCGCTTCTACCGCCGGTGGGCGTTCGAGAGCGCGGCGCTCGACCTCGCCCTGCGGCAGAACGGCCTCTCGCTCCAGGACGCCGTCGGCCGCCGGGCCCGCCCGGTCAACTTCGTGGCGTCGGTCCGGATCGGGGACCCGCCGAGCCTGCTCGGGCTCTACGGGTGGCTGCGGCAGAACCCGGCTCTGCGGTTCAAGCTGGACCCGACGCCGAGCTGGGACGACGACCTCGTGGCCGAGCTGGCGCGCCTGGGGCGCGTGGACGTCATCGACCTGAAGGGCTCGTACCGCAACCTCAACGTCGCCATGGAGCCGGAGGCCGGCCTGTACCGGCGCGTGATCGAGGGGCTGCCCGACACGTGGATCGAGGATCCGGCGCTCGCACCCGGCACGGAGCTCCTGCTCGAACACCATCGCGACCGGATCACCTGGGACGAGCCGATCCACGCGATCGCCGACATCGAGGCGCTCGCCTGGCGGCCGCGCATGCTCAACGTCAAGCCCGCGCGCTTCGGCAGCATGCGAGCCGTGCTCGACACCTACGACTATTGCGAGGCGCACGGCATCGGCGTCTACGGCGGCGGGATGTTCGAGCAGGGCCCGGGCCGCGGCCAGCTCCAGTACCTGGCCTCACTGTTCCATCCCGACACCCCGAACGACATCGCGCCGCCGGAGTACAACCTCCAGGCCGTCCCGCTCGACTTGCCACAGGCCCCGCTGGCGCCCGATCCCCACCCGACCGGATTCCGGTGGGGGGCCTACGACGGGCGCCGCACGATTCGCGAGCAGGCCGGGCGGGCTCCCGACTAGGATCACTCCTCCATGGCGTCCGAACGTGCTCTCCTCCTGATCGCCGACATCGGCGGCTACACCGAGTACATGCGGACCCATCGGATGAGCCTCGCCCACGCCGAGGTCAACACCGCGAGGCTGCTCGAGGCGGTCATCGACGCGGCCGGCGACTTCGACCTGATCGAGATCGAAGGCGACGCGGCCTTCCTCTCTCGCCGGGCCGACGCCCTCGACGACGACGCGACGGCCGCCGCCATGACCCGGGTCGTCGCGGCGATGCACCGCGCGTTCCACCGCGAGCGCAGGTACGTGGCCTCGAACCTCTGCCCCTGCGACGCCTGCGAGCAGGCCGACAACCTGAAGCTGAAGTTCGTCGCCCACGTCGGCGAGGTCGCGACCCAGACCATCAGGGATCGGCGCAAGCTCGTCGGGATCGACGTCATCCTCGTCCACCGGCTGCTGAAGAACCCCGTCGAGGCCCAGGAGTACGTCCTCTTCTCCGAGGATCTCTACCGGGCCGGTGGGACCGCCTTCGATCCGGTGCAGGAGCTCCCGCAGGACCTCGAGGGGATCGGTCCCGTGCTCACGTACGTCGCGGACATCGAGGGGGTCGCGGGCTCACTCCCCCCGCTGCCGGATCCAGGCTGGCTCGAGCGGCTCGGGCGGACCGTCGACGTCGCCGGCCGCGGGCTGCCGTACATGCTCGGCCTCCGGCGCACGCGCCGCGTCGCCTCCGGGCACTGAGCGCTCGTCGGCGCGGAGAAGCCGTTCGGCATCGGCCTCGAGCCGGCTCGTCACGAGCTCGTCCCCTGCGGCCGCGGCGGCCGGATAGCCCGTCACGGCGGTGAGGTAGGCGCTGCGCCGCAGCCGGCTCACGTGCAGCCGCGTGTCGCCGGCGGCGCGCACCGTGGCGGTCCGCGGTTGGTCGTGCAACAGGGCGATCTCGCCGAAGCACTCCCCGGCGCCGAGCGTCCTGACGACATGCCCGTCCTGGAGCACGTCCACGCGACCGGACCGCACGACGTAGAAGTACTCGCCGCGCTCGCCCTGCCGGAACATCGTGTGCCCGGGATCGACCTCGGCGTGCTCGAGCGCCCCGGCGAGCTGCTCGATCGTCGCGACCGGCAGCGCACCCAGCATGCGGATCGCGCGCATGGCCTCGATGTCGGTGTCGCGCACGCGCATGTCGGCGTCGAGCCGCCGGAGCGCGGGCCGGCCGGCGGCGACCGCCAGCGGCGCGAGCAGCCCGATCGCCACGAGGGCGGGACGGACGCCGAGCAGCTCGACGACGAGCGGCGTCACGAGGCTCCCGGCCGCCACCCCGAGCGTGAGGATCGCCTCGAAGCCGGCGAACATCCGCGCGAGGACGGTCTCGTCGGCCAGGCGAGCGAGCAGCGTGAAGCCCCCGACGTCGATCAGGGCGTTGCCGATGCCGACGACGCCGAGCAGCACGATCGTCGGGGCCTGCTCGGGGACGGCGCCGACGAGGACCAGCGGCGCCCCGAAGAGCGCGACGCCGACGCCGAACCAGAGCGCGAGCCGGCCGCGCCCGACCAGCCCGAATGCGAGGAGCGATCCGAGCATCCCGCCGGCCCCGACGGCCGCCGTCAGGACGCCCACGCCCGGGTCGCCCGTTTTCAGGAGGTCGATGGCGACCACGACGGTGAGGACGGTCAGGCAGCCGCGCGTGAACGTCTGCACGAGGCCGAGCCCCGTGATCAGCGCCAGCCCGCGGTTGGCCGCGATGGTGGTGAACCCCTGCAAAACCCGGGGCCCGGCGCCGGCCGCGGTCTCCGGGCGCGGCGGGGCGTCGTAGGAGAGCCCGACCACCACCAGGCCACCCAGCAGCGACGCGCCCGCGCACGCCCCGAACACGGCTGCCGGGCCGCTCACCGCCAGCAGGACGGCCGCGGCCGCGGGCCCGCCGAGCGTCGCCGACGAGTCGAGCAGGCCGCGGACCGCGTTGGCGCGCGTCAGCTGCTGCGGCGACGTGCACAACGCGGGCAGCAGGGCCGAGTGCGCCGGCCGGAACAGCGCCAGCGCGACCGTGGCGACGACGGCCAGGACGTAGGTCACGGCGGTCGGGCCGCCGGCGGCGGTGACCGCCGCGGCGCCACCCAGCGCCGCGGCCCGGATCAGCCCCACGCCGGTCAGGACCCGCTCACGGCGCACCCGGTCGGCGACCGTCGCCAGCCACGGCGCGAGGAGCGCCGCCGCCGCCATCCGCGCGGCCGTGACGATGCCCACCGCGGTGACGCCACCGTCCCGGAACGCCACGACGGCGAGCCCGACCATGAAGGCGCTCTCGCTCGCCCACACCGCACCGAACGAGAGCTGCGCACTACGGATCGACGCGCTCGCGACGTGCTCGTGCGAGCGCGTCATGGTGTGGATCATCGCGCGACACGTCGCAGCAAGGGGCGACTATCCCACAGCGCACGCACCGGGGGGCAGCGCGAGGAGGTCCACCCGGCGAAGGGCGCCGGCGTCGAGGGCGCGCCGGAGACCTGGGTCGCCAACGACGCCTGAGGTTGCGTGGGCGCACCGCCGCCTCGACTCAGGGAGGGGCACCGGTGCGGCGGCTATGGCCCGCGTGGAGGTCGGCAGCCCCGCGCAGCAGGCAGACTTCCCCGGGTTGTGTCGCGACCTGGGCTACCCTCGGCGATCCCCTGCCGCTGGACGGCCCGCTCTTCGCCGCCGACAAACTCGCTGATCACGCAGTCGGTGGGCGCGCGGCTCAACGCTTATAGATCTGTGCTCTGAAGCGGACTTTCCGGCTCGTCGGGGACACCAGGGGTGCCATAGGATTGCGCCGTGCCGTTCACGCTTAGGAACCTCAAGGAGGACTTGGAGGACGTCGGGTCCAGGCTTGACGGCGCGCCGGACCTGGAGTTCCGCTTGGCGACCGAGGCGCTCGAGCTCAAGGAATCCGGCCTGAGCTACCAGCGCGTCCCGCCCGGCTATCGCTTTCCGTACGGCCACACGCACAAAAAGCAGGAGGAGGTGTACGTGGTCGTGCGCGGGAGCGGGCGGATGAAGCTCAACGACGAGATCGTCGAGCTCAAGGAATGGGACGCGGTGCGCGTCCCGCCCGGTACGTGGCGAGGCTACGAGGCCGGGCCGGAGGGCCTCGAGATCCTCGTCATCGGCGCGCCCAATCTCGGCGAGGCTCCGCGCGAAGACGTCGATGGCCAGCGCGACTGGTGGGCTGACTAGCGCCAGGTAGGTGAACATGAAGCGGGAGAAGGAACTCACTCAGCCGAGGGCAGTGCACGCTCCCCTGCTCGCCCGTAGACCAGCCAGAAGGTGGATGACGGGTTGCGCTCCGGATGACAAGCGGCACTGCGAGCCCTCGGGCTGACGACCGCCCTAAGGCTGGCTGGCCGCGAGCGAGGCGTAACCGGAACGGCTCACGCTGACGCGTTCAGCGACGCTGCGGCGCGGACCAGCGCTTTGAACGCGTCGTCGTCGATCGTGTCGGCCTCGTGCAGATCGATCGCCCGCCTGGTCCCTGCGTCGAGGCTTGCGTTGAACAGGCCGACCGGGTCCTCCAGCGAAGCCCCCTTGGCGAACGTGAGCT
>NZ_DATHDY010000066.1:0-142898 GCF_035318805.1 Baekduia sp. | reverse complement strand
TCGGGCTTGCGCTTGCCGCGCAGGGCATCGGCGAGCTGCGTGGCGAGCCGACCGAGGGTCTGCCCGTTGGCATCGACGACGAGCCAGTTGCGCTCAGCGGTGGTGGAGTTGGCGACGTAGGTCTTCACGGCGTAAGGAAGCCATGCGTCAGGGCGCACGGCGACGGACGATGATAGGGAATCGGGCCGGGACGCGGCACCCCGAGGGATGGTCCCGGACCAAGGCGGGTCGTCAGGCGACCCCGTCCAGACGGCGGAGTGTAGGGCACGAGCCCGCCCGGGCGATCTGCGGGTGACCGGCGGCGCCGCCTACGACGTCCGTCCAGGGGCTGGACTTGGGTTCGATGGCGGCCGACGTACCTGGTGTGTCGGTCCCTCCGCCCTCCACCAGCCTCTCGCCCGCGATCCCCTACCACGACGGCCCTCCCGTCTCGGACATCCCCGGGCTGATCTCGCCGCTGTCGAGCGGGCGCTCGACGCGGCTGATCGGCCAGGTCGTCGTCGAGCTCGGCTTCGCCAAGGAGGAGGCCGTCGAACGCGCCGTCATGCACGCCCGCGAGTCGGGCCGCCTGACCGGCCGCGTGCTGATCGAGGACGGCGTCCTGACGCCGCAGCAGCTGGCGCGCGTGCTCGCCGAGCGGTTCGGCATCGAGCGCATCGACCTCACGATCTTCCGGATCGACACCGATCTCGCCCGCCTCGTCGAGCCCGGGTTCGTGCGCCGCTACGACGCGATCCCCGTCGGCCAGGACGCCGAGGGGCAGCTCCTGCTGGCCATGGCCGACCCGGCCAACATGCTGGCGATCGACGACGTGACGATGATCACGGGCATGGCGGTGCGCCCGGTCGTCGCCGCCTACGACGACATCCACCGCCTGAGCCTCAAGCTCGGCAACGACTTCCCCGATCTCGGCACCGACGAGGAGGAGTCCTCCGGCGAGGTCGACCTCTCGGTCCCCGACAGCGACGTCACCGACCTCGGCGCCGACGACCAGGCGCCGATCATCAAGCTCGTCAACTCGGTGCTCAAGCGGGCGATCCGGCGCGGCGCGTCGGACATCCACTTCGACCCGTCCTCCGAGGACATGCGCGTCATCTTCCGGGTGGACGGCATGCTCGACGCGTCGGTCACGATCCCGCGCCGCATGGCGGTCGGCGTCGTCTCGCGCATGAAGGTCATGGCGAACCTCGACATCGCCGAGCGCCGGACGCCGCAGGACGGTCGCGTGTCGCTGCTGATCGACGGCCACGAGATCGACCTGCGCGTCGTGACGCTGCCGACGGTCTACGGCGAGGCGATCGTCGCCCGCATCCTGGACTCCTCGTCCGCCCCGGTCGGCCTCGAGCAGATCGGCATGCTGGAGGAGGACCGCAGGGTCGTCGAGGGCGCGATGGCGCGCCCCTACGGCGGTGTGCTCGTCACCGGCCCCACGGGCTCGGGCAAGTCCACCACCTTGTACTCGTGCCTGGCACACGTCAACAACGGCACGCGCACGATCGTCACCGTCGAGGACCCGGTCGAGTACCGGATGGACGGCGTCAAGCAGATGGCCATCAACACGAAGGCCAAGATGACCTTCGCCGGCGGCCTGCGCGCGATCATGCGCGCCGACCCGGACATCATCATGGTCGGCGAGATCCGTGACGGCGAGACGGCGCACATCGCCGTCGAGGCCGCGCTGACCGGCCACCTCGTGCTCTCGACGCTGCACACCCGTGACGCGCCGAACGCCGTGTCGCGGCTGCTGGACATGGGCGTCGAGCCCTTCCTGCTCTCCTCGGCGATCGACTGCGTCGTCGCCCAGCGCCTGGCGCGCAAGCTCTGCGAGTCGTGCAAGAAGCCCGTGCGGGTGGAGGCGCAGGTCATGCGCGACAACGGCTTCGACGTCGACGGCGACGTCGAGGTCTGCAAGCCCGGCGGCTGCGACCGCTGCAACCAGACCGGCTACCGCGGCCGCCTCGGCATCTTCGAGATCCTGCAGATGGACGAGGAGATCCGCTCACTGGTGCTGCGCCGCGCCTCCGCCGACGAGGTCGCCTCGGCGGCCGTCGGCAAGGGCATGGTGCGCCTGCGCGAGGACGGCCTGCGCAAGATCCGCCTCGGGCTGACCTCGCCCGAGGAAGTGCTGCGGGTGACCGCGGCGGGCTAGCTTTCGCATCGCGCCCGAGCCGCCCCGGGCGTTGAACGCCACCCCGGGGCGTCGAGGGACGACTGAATCTCGCTGTACGAGATCGAGTCGTCCCTCGACGCCGGTGCGCGCGCCTTCGACTACTTCAGGCGCTTGGCGATCCAGGTGGTGGCGTCCTTGGCCGCAGCGGTGACGATGCCGCCGTGGTCGACGCCGGCGACCTTGGTGTAGGTCAACCCCTTGGCGCCGCCGGCCTTCAGCTCGGTGGCGAGCTGATCGGTGAACATCGGCAGCACCGTCGTGTCGGCCGCCCCCTGCTCGATCAGCAGCGGCGACGTGATCTTCAGGTGCGACGGGTCCTGGACGTCGAGCAGCTTGGCGATCGCCGCGAAGTCCGTGCCCGGCTGGAACAGGGCCTTGGGCGCGAGGCCGCCGAACGACGTCGCCGCCGCCAGCTCGGGCAGGCACTGCGTGAGCGTGTCGGGGTAGAACGCCGCGGCCGCCGGCGTCAGGTCCGCGGTGGTGTCGAGCGACGGGTTGGCGGTTGCGATGCCGCGCGTGATGAGCGACACCAGGCCGCTCAGGCCCCCGCCCGGCTGGCTCAGCACGGTCGTCAGCGGGATCTGCTCGTCGAGGTGCGAGGCGGGCGCGAAGGCGACCGTGCCGCGCACCTTGAGCTCGGGCGTCCACTTCGGCGCCAGCGCCGCCGCGAAGAGCGCCGCGTGGCCGCCCTGCGAGTGACCGGAGATGATGGTGGTCTTCGACAGGCGCGGGTCGAGCTGACGCGCGGCGCGGACGACGTCGAGCGTGCTGCGGCCTTCGGACGAGCCCACGAGATACGGGTGGACGCCGGGCGTGCCGAGACCCTCGAAGTCGGTGCGCACGACCGCGTAGCCGGCCTTCAGCCAGCGGGTGAGCAGCGGCAGGACGTACGCGTTGTACGGATGCACCGGCGTGCCGGCGGCATCGCGCGAGGGCGCGCACTGATCGGCGATGCCGGTCGTGCCGTGCGCGTAGGTGACCACGGGCCAGCCGCCCTTGGGCGCCTTGCCCTTCGGCAGCGAGACGATGCCCGAGACGGCGTCCGGCCTGCCGTCCACGCCGGTGGACCGGTAGAGCACCAGCTTGGTCTGCGACGCGCCGGGCGCCACCGCGGCGCCGGTCAGCTTCCGCGCCCAGACCAGATCGCCGTGGGACTTCCCGGGCAGCGGCGACGGCGGCGTGTAGAACGCGTCACCGGCCGGGCCGGTGCGGACCTTGGCGGGCGCGGGGCCAGGTGCGGCGAGCGCCAGGGTCAGCGCGAGCGCCATGGGGACGACGAGCGCTCGGGACAGCGCGTGGGAGCGGGACATCGCGCGACCCTACACGTGGGTGCGCCCGGTGCGCGGCGGGTGCGGGCGGGGCTGGCTGCCGGGTGCGAGCGGGGCTGGCTGGGCGGCACTCCGCGATGCTCGCCACCCGCCCCTGCGCGACGCGCTCGCGTTGCCGTGCCGCGGGCGCTGGTCGTTCGCTCGCACTGTGCGCGGCGACGCGATCCGGCCTGGCATCGATCGCGCGCTTCCGCTCCGGAGCGGATGCCGACATCGACGGACGGCCGCCGCGGCTCAGCGCCGTGGCAGCGCGGCGCGCTCCACCGGGGGCGCCGACCACGACTTGCAAGGCTCGACGACTAGGCGAACGCGCCGAACTGCCAGGTCATGGCCGCAGCCCCGACGAGCAACGCGGGCTCGCTGGGCAGTCGCTGGCGCACGACTTCGTTGTGGTACTCGGCGACCCAGCGGTACTTCTCCCACACCCGCTTGTTGCCGCGGTGCTCGACGAGCCTCGACGTCACCTGGTCCCGATGGGCCTCGAGCGCGGGGCGGGGATCGTCGGGCTCGTCGAACAGCAGGCCGAGGTAGTTGATGAACGTCCATCCGTCGCTGTCGCAGAGCAGCATCGCGTTCTGCGGCGACTGCTCGGGCTGTCCGTAGAACCGTAGGTCGCGACGCTGAGACGCCTCGGTCTCGCGGCTGAGGACGATCCGCGGGTGGACGGCCACGTCGTGCTCGAGCTCCGCGGCATCCGCAAGCGCTGGGCCGAAGATGAGCCCGTCGCGGATGTGGAACTTGCCGAGGCTGAGGCCGCCGCGGACGAAGAACCCTTCGGCGATCAGGTTGAGCTGGAGCCACGCCGCCTGCAGCACCAAGCCCCCGATCGACGACTCCTCGTCGGAGTACGGCATGACCGGCGACGCAAGGACCAGCGTGTCGGAGAAGAACGACGCCGGCCACGGCGACTCCGGCCTGAGGTAGTCGCGGTACATCCCCGTCACTGCCCGCTCCAGCGCGATGAGGTGATCGCGGGCCTTGGGGCTCCGGTTCATCTCCCGCACCCCGAGGAGGTCGACGAAGAGCACGGCGCACGGAACGAGCTTCGGCGTGCCGCGCCGGGTGACGAAGACGCGATCGACGAAGCGCTCGTCGCGCTTGGGTGCCATGGGTGGGGAGCGCCTCTCTAGGCGGCGCGGTGCAGCTGCGCGGGGCCTTCAGGCCCAAGACCGTACGTGCGCGGTCCGCGCATCGATGCGTCCAGGCGCTGGATCAGCCCGCGCCACTCCGCCGAAGCGAGCCAGCGCGGCAAGGATGCCCGCAGCCTCGGCTCGTCGATGGCGATGCTGAGATCGTCGAACGTCGCAGGCTCGAGCTGCGCGACGACCGGCAGCAACGCGTCGTCCAGACCCTCATACGCCCTCAGATGCTCGGGATAGCTACGCCCGTCGAGCGTGCGCGGCGACTGCGTCCCGAAGGTACTGGGGTCGAGCGGACTCACCTCCACATTGTCGCACGCGGGACCGTCGTGGTCGACTGCTCCGGCTCGCTCGCCCGAGCGGGGCTGGCTGGGCGGCAGCGCGCCGCCCTCCGCCGTCGCCGAGCATGCGACGCCTCAGCCGAGGCGCCTGGGCGTAGCGGCGGTGGTCAGCCGAGGCGTGGGACGTAGCGGGGTGCGTGCCGTCGCCATCCGCGCGGAGCGGCAAACCGCGGGATCGATGCTGCAAGCGGTCGCGTCTGCGCCCCGCATCGTCGTGGCTGACGGTGCCGGGCGAGCGCCGGCGGGCGGCCGCCCGTCAAGCCGGTCGGTGCCGTCAGGCGCGGCGAGGCGGCGCGCAGACGCGACCGCTCACTCCCACTCGATGGTGCCGGGGGGCTTGGACGTGATGTCCAGCACCACCCGGTTGACCTCGCGCAGCTCGTTGATCATCCGCGAGGCGATCTGCTCGAGGAGGTCATACGGCAGCCGCGCCCAGTCGGCCGTCATCGCGTCGTCGGACGTGACCGCGCGGATGACGACGACGTAGCCGTAGGTGCGCTCGTCGCCCTGGACGCCCACCGTGCGGACGTCGGGCAGCACGCAGAAGGACTGCCACAGCTCGCGGTACAGGCCCGCGTTGCGGATCTCGTCCTGCAGGATGTAGTCGGCGTCGCGCAGGACGTCGAGGCGCTCCTTGGTGGCCTCGCCGCCGACGATGCGGATCGCCAGGCCGGGGCCGGGGAACGGCTGGCGCCAGACGAGGCGCTCGGGCAGGCCCAGCTCGGCGCCGACCGCGCGGACCTCGTCCTTGAACAGCGCGCGCAGCGGCTCGACGAGCTCGAACTCGAGGTCGTCGGGCAGGCCGCCGACGTTGTGATGGGACTTGATCGTCGCGGCGCCGGTGCCGCCGCCGGACTCGATGACGTCGGAGTACAGCGTGCCCTGCACGAGGAACTTCGCGTCGCCGATCTTGACGGCCTCCTCCTCGAAGACCCGGATGAACTCGGCGCCGATGATCTTGCGCTTGGTCTCCGGATCGCTCACGCCGGCAAGGCGCTTCAGGAAGCGGTCCTCCGCGTCGACCGCGACGAGCGGGATCTTGTACTGGTCGCGGAAGGCCTTGATGACCTGGTCGCCCTCGTTCTTCCGCATCAGCCCGTGGTCGACGAAGATGCACGTGAGCTGGTCGCCGATCGCCTGGTGCACGAGCACCGCGGCGACGGACGAGTCGACGCCGCCGGACAACCCGCAGATGACCTTCGCGTCGCCGACCTGGGCGCGGATGCGCGCGATCTGCTCCTCGACGATCGACGCGGCCGACCAGTTGAGCTCGGCGCCGCAGACGTCGCCCAGGAACTTCTTGAGGACGTCGGTCCCGTAGGGCGTGTGGACGACCTCGGGATGGAACTGGATGCCGTAGATCCCGCGCTCGGTCGACTCGAACGCCGCCACCGGCGACGCGGTCGACGACGCCAGCGCGGTGAAGCCGGGCGGCGCCTCGAACACGGTGTCGCGGTGCGACATCCAGCAGCTCTGCTCCAGCGGCAGGCCTTCCAGCAGCGTGCCGCTCTCGCGGACCGTCAGCTGCGAGCGGCCGAACTCGCCGACCTCAGCGCCCTCGACCTTGCCGCCGAGCTTCAGCGCCAGCAGCTGCATGCCGTAGCAGATACCCAGCACCGGGATGCCGAGCTCGAGCAGCTCGGGATCGAGCTTCGGCGCCCCGTCGGCGTAGACCGACGCGGGGCCGCCGGAGAGGATCAGCCCCTTGGGCTTGCGCTTGCGGACCTCCTCGACGCCGACGTGATGCGGCAGCAGCTCGCTGAACACGCCGCACTCGCGGACGCGGCGCGCGATGAGCTGGGAGTACTGCCCGCCGTAGTCGAGGACGACGACCTCGTCGACCGCCGTCGGGCGGTCGACGGGCGCCGCCGCGTCGACGAGCTCCGTGGCCGCCGTGCTGGCCGTGACGAGGTTGTCCATGGTGTTGCTCAGGCCTTCGCGAGGGCCGGCGTCTTCTCCGCCGTGCCGTTGCTCTCGCTCGACGACGGGCTGTGCGCGCCGACCGCCGCGCCGCGCGAGCCCATGCCCACGCCCTGCGAGGACTGCAGCTGCTTGCCCTCGGTCTGCAGCGACGGGGCGATCATCAGCTCGGCTCGGTTGAACTCGGCGATGTCCTGGTAGCCCGTGGTCGCCATCGAGGTGCGCAGGCCGCCCATGAGGTTGAACGTGCCGTCGTTCTCGCGGGCGGGCCCGACGAGGATCTCCTCGAGCGTGCCGTTCTGCACCGTCGCGACGCGCGTGCCGCGCGGCAGCGTCGGGTGGAACGTCGCCATGCCCCAGTGGAAGCCGCGGCCGGGCGCCTCGTGGGCGCGTGCCAGCGGGGAGCCGACCATCACGGCGTCGGCACCGCAGGCGATGGCCTTCGACACGTCGCCGCCGGTCCGCATGCCGCCGTCGGCGATGACGCGGACGTACTCGCCGGTCTCGAGCATGTGCTGGGAGCGGGCGCCGGCGACGTCGGCGATCGCCGTCGCCTGCGGGACGCCGACGCCGAGCACGCCGCGCGTGGTGCACGCCGCGCCGGGGCCGACGCCGACCAGCACGCCGGCCGCGCCGGTGCGCATCAGGTGCAGGCCCGTGTGGTAGCTGGCACAGCCGCCGACCACGACGGGGACGGGGAGATCGGCGATGAACTCCTTGAGGTTCAGCGGCTCGGTCGTCTGCGAGACGTGCTCGGCCGAGACGACGGTGCCCTGGATGACGAGGATGTCCAGCCCGGCGTCGAGGACCTTCTCGTAGTACTTCATGACGCGCTGCGGCGTGAGCGAGGCGGCGGTGACGACGCCCTGCTCCTTGATCTCGCGGATCCGCTGGACCATCAGGTCCTCGTCGATCGGCGCGCGGTAGATCTCCTGCATCTCGCGCGTCGCGACCTCCTTCGGCAGCGACGCGATGCGCTCGAGCTGCTCGTCGGCGTCCTCGTAGCGGGAGAAGATGCCCTCGAGGTTCAGGACGGCCAGGCCGCCGAGCTTGCCGAGGATGCCCGCGGTGCGGGGCGAGACCACGCCGTCCATCGCCGAGCCGAGGACCGGAAGCTCGAAGCGGTAGTCACCGAGCTTCCAGGAGATGTCGACGTCGTCAGGGTCTCGCGTGCGCCGCGAGGGCACGATTGCGATGTCGTCGAAGCCATAGGCGCGGCGGGCCTTCTTCCCGCGACCGATCTCGATCTCCATGGGCGAATCCTAAGTCTGGGGCCGGACAAAAAGACCCCGCGCGAGCGGGGTCCAGGACGGGCGGTGCGGCGTGGTGTGGCGGCAACCAATCACGCATCTTCGAGAATAGCAACGGGGTCGTACGGAACCGAACGGGTGGGTCGACACAAAGCGCCGCACGATGCGGGGCTTCGCCCGATCAGCCCACTTCGGCCGGGGCCGAGAGCACCTGCACCTCGACCTCGGAGAGCAGCCGCTCGACCTCGCGCGGCTCGACGAGCCCGGCGCCGAGGTGCTGCGTCGACTCGGCCCCGCACGCCACGCCGTAGGCCAGGCAGTCGGCCGGCGACTTGCCCGAGTAGCGGGCCGCGACGTAGCCGGCCAGGAACGCGTCGCCGGCGCCCACGCCGGCGACGGCCTCGCGCGGCGCGATCGAGACGCGGAAGCGCTGGGCGTGGCCGTCGACCTTCAGGCACGCGACGCACCCGGCCTCGAGGGTCATGATCGCCTCGCGGGCGCCCTGCTCGACCATCTCGCCGACGGCGATCAGCCGGTCCTCGTCGTCGTTGAACTCGTGGCCGACGAGCTCCTCGGCCTCGACGACGTTCGGCGAGATCACGTCGGGCTCGGCGCGTGCCGCGTGGCGCAGCGGCTCGCCGTCGGTGTCGATCACCGTCAGCACGCCGGCCTTGCGCAGCTCGCGCACCAGGCCGGCGTAGACGTCGGCCTCCACCCCGCGCGGCAGCGATCCGGCCATGACGACCATGTCCGCGCCGCGGGCGAGGTAGAGCAGCTTGTCGCGGAAGAGCTCGAGCTCCTTCTCGCTCACCGCCGGACCGCGCTCGTTGATCTCGGTCTGCTGCCCGTTGGTCGGGTCGTACACCGCCGTGTTCGTGCGCGACTCCTCGCGGATGCGCACGAAGTCGTTGAGGATCGACTCCTCGGTCAGCTGGTCGACGATGCGGGTTCCGGTGGGGCCGCCCGCGAAGCCGGTGGCGATCACCGGCTGGCCGAGCGTCTTGAGCGCGCGGGCGATGTTGACGCCCTTGCCGCCGGCGGCCGTTCGCTGCTCGACGGTTCGGTGGCGGCGCCCGAGCCGGAAGTTCGGGACCGAGAGCGACTTGTCGATCGCTGCGTTCAGGGTGACGGTGATGATCACGCGACAGGGGCCCCTCTGCCTGGGCGGCGCGCCTGGCGACGCCGCACTGCGCGCCGCCGGAGCAGCACGAGGTAGAGGCTACACACGGCGAAGGCGGCCAGCAGCACGAGCGTCAACGGCCGCCCCAGCCAGTCGGCCAGGCGGTCGACGAACGTCGCCGCGTCCACGGGCGCGGCCGTCTGCAGCGGCACGCGCGCGACGACCTTGCCGCGCTGCGTGACCGTGACGGTGCCGACGCGCGCGCCCTTGGGCAGCGGCCCGTCGAGCTCGGACGGCGCATCCAGCGCGGTGACGACGAGCTTGTCGCCGCGCCGGGCGGTGCGCCTGACCGTGCCGCCGGCCACCAGGTCGACGTGCTCGTCGCGGTGCGCCAGCGTGGCCCGTCCGAGCACCTGGCCAACCTTGACGGGCGTGACCACGTGGTAGCGGCTCAGGCCGTACTTGAGGAGGTTGAGCGAGTCGCTGTCGCGCGCCGACTCGCTGGGGTCGTCGAGCACCGCGCTGAGGACGGTGACGCCGTCGCGCGACGCCGAGCCGACGAGGATGTAGCCGGCCGTGTTGGTGTGGCCGGTCTTGACGCCGTTGACCGCCGGCACGTTGCGGACCAGCACGTTGCGGTTGAGGAACGTCCGCTCGTGCGCCCCCGAACGGAGGGTCACGCGCGGCAGGTTGGTCGTCTCGCGGAAGAACGCGTTGCGGCGCAGGATCAGCGTGAGCTTGACCAGATCGGTCGCCGAGGAGTAGTTGGTCGACCCGTCGAGGCCGATCGGGTTGTCGTAGTGCGTGTCGGTCAGCTTCAGCTCGCGCGCTTTGGCGTTCATCATCGTCACGAACGCGGCGCGCGATCCGCCGACGCGCGTGGCGAGCGTCGCGGCCGCGTCGTTGGCCGAGGTGATCAGCAGCGCGCGCAGCAGGTCCCGGACGGTGACGCGCTCGCCCGCGTGGAAGCCGGCGATCGACTCGGCGGGCGCGCCGTGGTAGGGCACGGTCGTCATGACGTCGTCCAGCGACGCGTGCTCGAGCGTCACGAGCGCGGTCATCAACTTGGTCGTCGAGGCGATCGGCATGCGCTGATCGGCGTTGCGCTGGAACACGATGTCGCCGGTGGCGGGCTCGACGAGGATCGCCGCGGGCGCCTTGACCTGCGGCGGGCTCGGGGCGGCGGTCGCCGCGGTGGCGGCGGACGGCATGACGGCGAAGAGGGCGACGACCGCGCCCAGCGCCGCCCGCCGGACAGCGGACGTCGGACGGCTCATCGCGGCAGCTTGAGCTTCTGGCCGGGATGCAGGGTGGCTGCGTCCATCTTGGGGTTGAGCCGCTCGAGCTCGGCGACGCTCGTGCCGGTCTTGATCGCGATCGCCGACAGGACGTCGCCGGACTTCACCGTGTAGGTCTTGGCCTTGCTCGTCGTCGTGCGCTTGGTCGTCGCGGTCGTGCGGCCGGTCGACGTGGTCGACGAGCTCGAGCCGCCGTCCTGGCCGTGGGACTTCGTCTCGTTGTGGACGATCGCGTAGACCGCGATCGCGCAGGTCGCGAGGGCCGCGGTGGCCAGAAGTCGGGCAGGGGCACGTCGGCGCATCAGGGGCGCAGGATAGGCATCGGGCCGATCTGGCACCGCCGGTCAGCTCAGCTCAGCGCCCAGGCGGCGGCGCGCAGGCGCTCGGCCTCGGTGCGCGCGGCGGCCGCCGGAGCGCCGCCGTCCTGGTCGTGGGCGTTGACGATCGAGCGCGACGCGGTGACCAGGCCGGCGGCGCGCCCGGGCGCGAACGCGGGCGCGAGATCCTCGACGCGGCCGCCCTGGGCGCCGACGCCGGGCAGCAGGAAGATCGTGCGCGGCAGCAGCTCGCGAGCGCGGGCGAGGTGCTCGGGCCGCGTCGCGCCGAGGACGGCGCCGACGTCCGACAGCCGTGACTGCGGACCGAGGTGCTCGTCGCCGAGCTCCCCCACGAGGCGCGCGACGCGCTCCCAGACCGTGTCGCCGTCGGCCAGCCGCGCGTCCTCGAGGTCGGCCGCGCCCGGGTTGGACGTGCGGACGAGGACGAAGATCCCCGCGCCCCGCGGCCGTGCGACCGCGGCGAACGACCGCAGCGTGTCGAGGCCCATGTAGGGCGCGACCGTGAGCAGGTCCGCCCCGAGGCCGGCGACGTCCCCGCCGGGGCCGGGCGTGGCGCCGAGGAAGCCCTGGGCGTAGGCGGTGGCGCTGACGTCGATGTCGCCGCGCTTGGCGTCGGCGAGCACGAGCAGGCCGGCCGCGCGCGCGTGGTCGCAGACCTGCTGGAGCGCGTCCCAACCGGGCCCGCCGAGGCGCTCGAAGCAGGCGACCTGCGGCTTGACGGCCACGACGGCGTCGCCCACAGCGTCCATGACGGCGCGGCAGTGCGCGAAGACCGCGGCCGCGGCCTGGGCGGCGGGCGTGGCGCCGGCGGCGACCGCGGCGGCTGCCGCGGGCCACAGGCGCACCGGATCCGGGTCGAGGCCGAGCACCACCTGCGACTCGCGCTGCGCCACGGCGGCGGCCAGCCGGTCAGCGACGTGGCTGCCGGCCGGCCGCGACGCCGGAGATGCCGAAGAAGCGTCCAGCTCGACTAGCCCTTGACGGCCTTCTTGAGGCCCGACCCTGCGGTGAAGCGCGGAACCTTGGACGCAGCGATCTGGATCGGCTCGCCCGTGCGGGGATGGACGCCCTCGCGGGCCGCCCGCGAGGCCACGTGGAACTTGCCGAACCCGGAGAAGGTGACCTCGCCACCACGGGCGAGCGTCTCCTCGATGACGCCGAGGACGGCGTCGACCGCGTTCGCGGCTTCCTTCTTGTCGAGGTCACCCTTGCGGGCGACGTGATCGACGAACTCGGACTTCGTCACTGCGGTCCTCCTGTCGAGGGTCGGAGTCGGGGCGACGCTACCAGCGCGACTGCGGCCGAAACCCGCGTTCTGACGCGGTGTTCCGCGCTGCGTGGCCGCGAAACCCGCATCGTGGGCGCTTCTTGGGGACGGTCGGCGCGCAGTGTGGTGCGCCGCCCGGACGGATCGTGCGTGCAGGCGTCGCCCGCGCCGTCCAGAATGACGCACCTCATGACCCTGCAGCGCATCGCCTGGCTGGTGACCGTCGTGGCCCTCCTGATCGGCGCGCTCATCATGTTGCTGTCCAACTACCAGGGCTACGCGGCGCTGTTCACCGCGGTCGCGGCGAGCGCCGCGATCAACCTGCGCTTCCACCGCTGACGCGGGCGTCGCTCCCTCAGGGCGCGTCCTCCGCCGGCTCGGTGTGCACGATCACCTCGTCGATCCGGGGCGCGAGATCGCGCACGCGGCGCTCGATCTCGCTCGCCGCGCGGTGGGCCTCGTCCAGCGTCCGGTCGCCGCCGAGGCGGACGGTCAGCAGCGTCACGAGCCCCTCGTCGCCGGCGCGGAAGCGCAGCCCCTCGGGATCGGCGCCGGTGACGTCGCGCACGACCGCGCGGATCGCCTCGGCCTCGGCCGCGACCTCGGCCCGGCGCACCGCCTCCCCCTCCGCGTCGGGCGACAGCGGCTCGATGTGAGTGTGGACGTCGACGACCTCGGGGACCGCGGCCTCGATGGCCTGCTCGACGGCGCAGGCGATGTCGTGGGCGCTGCCGAGGCCGAGGTCGGCCGGCAGCTTGAGGTGCAGCGACAGCTCGGGCTGCCCCTCGACGTCGACCACGCGCACGTTGTGGACCTCGCGCACGCCGCGCACGGTGAGCGCCGCGGCGCTGGCGCGCTCGCGCAGGTCGCCGGCCGACGCGCCCGGCTCGACGTGCACGACGACATCGCTGCCCGGCAGCACGGTGCGCACGGCGTCCTCGATCGAGTCGGCCATCGCGTGCCCCTCGCCGAGCGCGGCGTCGGGCGGCACGCCGACCGTCGCCTCGACGAAGTTGCGCCCCGCAGCGGCGCGGACGCGCAGGCGGCGCAACTCGATCTCGGGCTCCGCGGTCTCGATGGCGGCGCGCGCGGCGGCGGCGGCCTCCTCGGGCGTCGCGTCCATCAGCACGTCGACGTTGCGGCGCATCAGCCGCACGGCGGCCACCACGACCAGCACCGCGACCGCGAGCGCGGCGAACGAGTCGGCCTCCGGCGAGCCGGCGCGGGCGAGCACCAGGCCGATCAGCACCGCGACCGTGCCGACCATGTCGGAGGCGAAGTGCAGCGCGTTGGACGCCAGCGCCGGACTGCCGTGGCGCACCGCCGCGCGGTGCGAGACGACCATGCGCGTGACGTCGACCACGAGCACGACGCCGAGGACCACGAACGTCCACCACTGCGCGTCGACCTCTCCGTGCGAGCCGCCGATCAGGCGCGTGGCGGCCTGGAGCGCGATGAAGGCGCTGGCCAGCACGAGGAAGCCGCCCTCGCTCAGCGCCGCCAGGTGCTCGGCCTTGCCGTGGCCGTAGGGATGGTCGCGGTCGGCGGGGCGCACGGCGACGCGCAGCGCCAGGAAGGTCAGCAGCGCGGCGACGAGGTCGGTGCCCGAGTGCACGGCCTCGGCGACGAGGCCGAGGCTGCCCGAGAGCAGTCCGGCGACGAGCTTGAGGGTGACGAGGAACGCCGCGGCGACGACCGACGCCAGCGCCGATCGGAGCACCCCGGCGCTCGTGGCCGAGCCCTCGGGACCGGCCCCTCCCGGGCGCGGCGCGCGGGTCTCGCCGGTCGCGGACGTCGCGCTCACGTCCCCAGGCGCGCCAGCAGCGCGCTCGCCGCGCGGCCGCGGTGGCTGATCGCGCCTTTCTCGTCGGGCGAGAGCTCGGCCATCGTGCGCGTGGGCGGGGGCGGGGTCTGGTCGTCGGGGACGAACGCGGGGTCGTAGCCGAAGCCGTTGGTGCCGCGCGGCTCATCGGTCAGGACGCCCGTGCAGCGGCCCTCGAAGAGCGCTTCGGTGGCGGCGGCCGGATCGACGAGCGCGATCACGCACACGTAGGCCAGCGCGCTACCGGCCGGCGCGTCGGCCAGGAGCTTCGCGAGGTTCTCCTCGTCGGTGGCGTCCTCGCCGGCGAAGCGGGCCGAGTAGACGCCGGGCCGGCCGCCCAGCGCCTCGGACTCGATGCCCGAGTCGTCGGCGATCACGACCGCGTCCAACGCCGCGGCCGCCGCGCGCGCCTTGCCGAGGGCGTTCTCGGCGAAGGTCTCGCCGGTCTCGGGCGGCAGCTGCACGTGGTCGGGCAGCGCCACGACCACGTGGGGCGCCAGCAACGCGGAGAACTCCTGCGCCTTGTGGGCGTTGCGGGTGGCGAGCACGAGGCGCACGGACGGGCCTCAGGCGCCGGCGGCCGCGGCGGCGGCCCGGCCGGTCGCGATGGCCTCGTCCTGCGCGGCGCGCAGCTGCACGATCCCGGCCTCGGCCAGGCGCAGCAGCTCGTCGAGATGCGTGCGGCTGAGCGGGGTGCGCTCAGCGGTGGCCTGGACCTCCACGAGGCCGCCGTCGCCGGTCATGACCACGTTGGCGTCGACCTCCGCGGTCGAGTCCTCGGGGTAGTCGAGGTCCAGGAGCGGCACGCCGTCGACGATGCCGCACGAGACCGCGGCGATCGACCCGCTGAGCGGCGAGCGCTTGATGCGCCCGGAGGCGACGAGCGTGTCGGCGGCCAGCGTGAGCGCCACGTAGGCGCCGGTGATCGACGCGGTGCGCGTTC
Organism: Baekduia sp.; assembly: GCF_035318805.1. Classification (GTDB taxonomy): domain Bacteria; phylum Actinomycetota; class Thermoleophilia; order Solirubrobacterales; family Solirubrobacteraceae; genus Baekduia. The sequence continues at coordinate 127,962 of NZ_DATHDY010000066.1, read as the reverse complement.
CACCGTCGGCCTGCAGCACGTCGCAGTCGAGGTAGATCGAGTTCTCGCTCAGCGCCGCGAAGTCCACCACCGCCCGCAGCGAGCGGCCGATGAGGCGCTGGATCTCGACGCTCCGCCCGTCGGGCCGTCCCTTCGTGACGTCGCGCTGCTTGCGCTCGCCGGTCGACGCCGGGAGCATCCCGTACTCGGCGGTGACCCAGCCGAGGCCGCTCCCGGCCCGCCAGCGCGGGATGCTCTCCTGGACCGACGCCGTGCAGATCACGCGCGTCTCGCCCATGCTGATGAGCGCCGAGCCCGTGGCGGTGCGCACGAAGCCGGGCTCGATCGTCACCGGCCGCAGCCCGTCGGCGGGACGTCCGTAGGAGCGGGTCAGGGTCGCGGCCACGCGGGCACCTCGGTGATCGGGATCGGGGCGAGATCGACGTGCTCGACCTCGGTCAGGGGCATCTGCAGGAAGCGCGTGCCGAGCGCGCGGAAGGCGCCGTCGTCGCCGGTGCAGAGGAAGGAGTACGTGCCCTCGCCGGTGCGCCGCGACGCCAGGCCGCGGGCGCCGAGGGCGTGCTCGACCTGGCGGGCGAGCGCCGCCCCGGACGTCACGATCGTCACGCCGCGCCCGAGCATTCGCTGGAGCATCGGGCGCACGAGCGGGTAGTGCGTGCAGCCGAGGATCACGGTGTCGACGCCGGCCTCGACCAGCGGCGCGCAGGAGCCGCGCACGACGTCCTCGAGCTCGTGCGTGAACAGCTCGCCGCCCGGCGGATCCTGGATCAGCGGCGCCAGCTCGGGGCAGGCGACGGCGACGAGGTCGACGTGCGGGTCGACGGTCGCCACGGCCTGCTCGTAGGCGCCGCTGGCCACGGTCGCACGCGTGGCGAGCAGGCCGATCCGGCCGGTGTGGGTCACCGCCACGGCCTGTGCCGCCTCGGGCCGCACGACGCCGATGACGTCGACGCCCAGCGTCGTCTCGAGCATCCGGCGCTGCAGCGCCGGCAGGGCGGCGGACGTCATCGAGTTGCAGGCCACGACCAGCAGCTTGGCGCGGCGCGCCACGAGCTCCTCCGCGATGTCCATCCCGAAGCGCTCGAGCTCCCCGGCGCTGCGCTCGCCATAGGGGAAGCGCGCGCTGTCGCCGAGGTAGACGAAGTCCTCCTGCGGGAGCGTGACGAGCAGCTCGTGGAGCACCGTGAGGCCGCCGACGCCCGAGTCGAAGACGGCGATGGGGCGATCGCGCGGGTCGGCGGCGGGCACGGGCCCATCGTAGGAGACTGTGTCGCTATCGCGACTGGGGACCCACCTCCGGCGGCGACGGCGGGCCGTCGTGGGCCTCGGCCTCGCTGGCCGCCTACGGCACCCCGAGGCGCCGCCGCCGACTCGCATGCGGACCACGTCCGCGCCGCCCTCGCCCCCTCTCCCAGCCGCCCTCAGCCCTTGCCCTTCGGCGGGTCGCCGACGCCGTCGATCGAGTCCTTGAGCTTGCCGACGATCGTCTTGCCGAAGTCCGGTCCGGACGACTTCATCGCGACGACCGCCGCCATGATCCCGGCGATGAGCAGGATCAGGCCGATGTACTCGACCGTCCCCTGCCCGTCCTCGCGGTCGACGAGCGCCCGGTGCGCCCGGCGCAGTTCGTGATGGACGGTCGCGTGAGCGCAACCCATGGCGCGGTACATACGTCTCCTCCTGAGTGAGCTTGCTGAAACGAGGTGACCGCGATGCTGGGCCAGCGCGTGTGACCGATCCACGCGCGTTCGTGCCGATCCTGCGCAGCGCCGGTGTCGGAAGGCGCTGGTATGGTCAGGACAGGCGCCGCGACAGAGGCGCCTTCTTGTGATGAAGGGTCTCCCCCGCCGCATTCCGTTCCGCCGGCGCACGTCCGACCCGGTACCCCCCGAGACGCAGCCGCCGACGATCGTGGCGCCCGAGCAGGCGCCGCCTCCGTCCGAGCCGCTTCCCGCGGGCCTTGCTCCCGAGGACGTCGCGCCCAGCCGCCCCAGCTTCCGCGACCGCGGCCGGCTCCGGCGCCGCCTGCGCTACCTGCGCCGCGTCCGCGAGCTCGGGTTCCGCGACCTCGGCGGCCTGGTCTTCGACCTGCACCGCTTCGGCCGGCGCAACGACGAGCTGGTGCTCGGCAAGCTCGCCGCGCTCGACGCCGTCGACCGCGAGCTGCGCGCGATCGAGCGCGTCCTCGACGAGCGCCGCGACATCGTCGAGCTGCGCGAGCCCGGCGTCGCCGCATGCCCGCGCTGCGGCGCCCTGCACGGCAGCGACGCGCGGTACTGCCCGCAGTGCGGCACGCAGTTCAGCGGCCCGCTGGCGATGATCGAGGTGGGCGGGACCGCCACCCCCGCGCCCGCCGGGACGCCCGAGGCGTCCGCGGGTTCCGCGATCCCGGAGGCGCCCGGCCCCGCGCCCACCGACCCCGTCAGCGCCGTCGAGCTGGGCGCCACCCCCGTCTCGGGGGCCCTGGCCGGCGCCCCGGGCCCGCCATCCGGCGACCAGCGGACCCAGGCGATGCCGGCCGTCCCGGGCGAGCGCCCCGACGCGTGAGCGCCGGCGACTTCTCGCAGGGCCCCGAGCAGCCGCCGCTCCCGGGCCCGGCCCCCGTCCCACTGCGCTGCCCGCGGTGCGGGGCCAACGTCGCGCCCGAGCAGGACTGGTGCCTGGAGTGCGGCGCGCCCGCCCGCACGCGCCTGGCGCCGACGCCCAACTGGCGCCTGCCGATCGCGTTCCTGGCCGTCGTCACGCTCGTCGCCGGCCTCGCGCTCGCCGTCGCGTTCACGAGCCTGACCAAGGACGACGGCACGGTCAGCGCCGCGACGACCGCCCCGGCGCAGCCCAACGAGGCCGGCGCGGCCAGCGTGCCGACCGCGCCCGCCGCCGCGGCGACCTCCAGCGCGTCCTCGGCCGTCCCCGCGCCGTAGCGCGGCACGCCGCGCCCCGCGCCCCGCCGCGCCCCGCGCGCCTTCAGCCCGCGGGTGCCGCGTGCCGCCGGCGGTACCCGTCGGCCAGCTCATGCACGGGCAGTTGCGGCGCGGCGACCGGCCCGTCGCGGCCCAGCACCTCGAGCGTCGCCACCAAGCCGGTGGCCAGCGCGCCCAGGGCGTAGCCCCCCTCGAGCACCACGCCGACTGCGACGTCGAGCTCGTCGGCCAGCGCCCGCACTGAAGCGGACATCGTCGCGTAGCCCGCGTCGGTCACCCGGCACTGCGCCAGCGGGTCGTCGACGTGCGCGTCGAAGCCCGCCGAGATCAGGATCAGCCGCGGCGCGTAGCGGCGCGCGAGCGGCACGACCACGTGCTCGACCAGCGACGTGTACACCGCGTCGTCGGAGCCCGGCGGCACGGGCAAGTTCACCGTGAAGCCCTCCCCCGCGGCGCTCCCGGTCTCCGCGGCCGCGCCGGTCCCCGGGTACAGCGGCGACTGGTGGATCGAGGCGAACAGGACCTCGTCGGTGGCGTAGAAGACGTCCTGGGTGCCGTTGCCGTGGTGCACGTCCCAGTCGAGGATCAGCACGCGATCGACGCCGTGCTCGTCCCGGGCCCGGCGCGCCGCCACGGCGACGTTGTTGAACAGGCAGAAGCCCATCGACCGCTCGATCTCGGCGTGGTGGCCGGGCGGGCGGTGCACGGAGGCGCCGAGGCGCGCCCCGCCGGTGAGCAACGCGTCGACCATCGCGGCTGCGCCGCCCGCGGCGTGCAGCGCCGCCTCCCAGGACCCGGGTGAGACGACCGTGTCGGCGTCGATCGCGCCGCCGCCGGCCGCGCACAGCTCGTGGATGCCGTTGATCAGGCGTGCGGGATGGACCGCCTCCAGCAGCGCCCGCGACGCGGCCGGCGACTGCCGCCGCTCGAACCCCAGCCAGTCGCGCGCCGCCATCGCCTGCTCGATCGCCGTGATGCGCGCGGGCTGCTCAGGGTGCGGGCCGGGGTCGTGCAGCAGCGAGGACGCGTGATGGAAGAGGACGGGATCGGCCATCTCGCCGGTACGGTACCCGCGTGGCCGACCACGCCTCCATCGTCGACGCCGAGGTCGCGGTGGTCGGAGCCGGCGCCGCCGGCCTGTACGCGGCGCTGACCGCCGCCCGCGCGGGCGCGCGCGTCGCGCTCGTCTCCGCCACCCCGCTGGCGCAGACCGCGAGCTACTGGGCGCAGGGCGGCCTGGCCGCGGCGCTCGGTCCGGGCGACTCGCCGGACCTGCACCGCAACGACACCGAGATCGCCGGCCGCGGCGCCGTCCGCCGCAGCGCCGCCGCGCTGCTGTGCCGCGAGGCGCCGCGCGCCGTCCGCGAGCTGGAGGCGCTCGGCGTGCACTTCGACGTCGACGCCGCGGGCGATCTCGCGCTCGGCCTCGAGGGCGGCCACTCGCAGCGCCGCGTCGTCCACGCCGGCGGCAGCGCGACCGGCCGCCGCGTCGTGCGCCAGCTCAGCGCCGTGGTCGTCGAGGAGCAGCGCATCGACGTGCTCGAGCAGGCGCGCGCCGCCGCGCCGTGGACGGTCGACGGCCGCTGCGTCGGCGTCGTGCTGGAGGACGGCCGCGCGGTGCGGGCCCGAGCGACGATCCTCGCGACCGGCGGCGCCGCGGCGCTGTGGGCGCGCACGACCAACCCGCCGGGGTCGCTCGGCATCGGCCTGATGCTCGCGCGTGCCGCGGGCGCCGCGCTGGCCGACCTCGAGTTCGTCCAGTTCCATCCCACCGCGGTGACCGGCGTGCCGGGCCGCGAGGGGTTCCTGGTCACGGAGGCGATCCGCGGCGAGGGCGCGACGCTCCTGGATGCGAGCGGGGAGCGGTTCGTCGAGGAGCTCAAGCCACGCGACGAGGTCTCGCGGGCGATCGCCGAGAAGATGGTCGCCGAGGGCTCCAAGAACGTCTGGCTGGACATGCGCCACGTCGACGCCGCGGCCTTTCCCAACATCGTGGGCGCCCTCCGCGAGTCGGGCCTGGACCCGGCGTCCGAGCTCGTCCCGGTCTCCCCCGCCTCGCACTACTGCATGGGCGGCGTCGTGGCCGATCTGGACGGCGCGTCAAGCGTCGGCGGGCTGTACGTCGTCGGGGAGACCGCGTGCACCGGCCTGCACGGCGCCAACCGCCTCGCGTCGAACTCGCTGACGGAGTGCTTCGTGCAGGGCAAGCGCGCCGCGCTGGCCGGCCTCGACGAGCCGCGCCTGCCCGTAGCGCCCGCCGAACCGCCCGTGGCCGGCCCGATCGCGCCGCCGGCGCAGGCGACACGCGAGGCGCTCTGGCGCCACGCGGGGCTGACGCGCGACCGCGCCGGCCTGGCCGCCCTGGCCGACGACCCGCATCCACTGGCGCGGCTCGTCGCGGCATGCGCCATGCTGCGCGAGGAGAGCCGCGGTGCGCATTTCCGCAGCGACTTCCCCAACACGGATCCCGCCCTCGACGGGCATCACGCCGTGGTGCGGGGGGACGAGTCCCCCACGTTCGAGCCCTGGACCTGACCGGTCCGGGTGGGTCGGCTGAACGCCGGCGCCCTCTTAACGCGAACTCAACAGACCGTGCGTTGGTGCTTCATGAGGCCGGGGCACGATGCTCACGGTCGGGGAGCCAACCACGCCCAAGGGTCAAGGGAGGTCGCATGTACCAGTTCAGCAGGGCCATGTACCGGGAGCTCGCGCGCGACGTCGACACGTCCATCGACATCGATGCGCACCACCATGTGCTCCACGCTTGCGAGCAGAACATCGAGCGCCTGGTCGGCGATCGCCACTACTTCGCACGGCCCGCCCGCACGCTCTTCAACGACATCCGGCGCTACTTCCCGATGACGGCTCAGGCGCGCGCCTGGGCCATCGTGCAGCGCTACGTGGTGTGCGCCGAGGACTGGCTCGACCGCCTGCCGCAGAACGGCATCGACGTCAACGGCCAGCCGCTGCAGTGCCGCGCGACGACCCGCCGCGGGACCGCCTGCCAGCGGATGCCCCTGCCGCACAACGGCTACTGCCCGTCGCACCAGCACCTCGCGGAGACCGAGCAGATCGCGGAGCCCATCGCGGCCTGAGGCTGCGGGACCCGGGGGGTCGCCTCGTCGCGGCCGGTAGCGTGCCGCCGGCATGCTGCTGGGCGTCGATGTCGGAGGGACCTTCACCGACGCCGTCCTGGTCGACGGCGGGCGGCTGATCACGGCCAAGGCGCCGACGACGCCCGACGACCAGTCGCGCGGCGTCCTCGACGCGGTGCAGGGCGCGCTGCGCGCCGCGGGCCGCGAGGCCGGCGATGTGGAGGCCTTCGCCCACGGCATGACCGTGGCGACCAACGCGCTCCTGGAGGGCGTCGGCGCGCGGACGGTGCTGTGCGCGACCGAGGGGTTCGTCGACGTGGTGGAGCTCGGGCGCCAGGCGCGGCCCGAGCTGTACCGGTTGTGCGTCGCGGGGCCGGCGCCGCTGGTGCCGCCGTCGCGCCGCGTGGCGGTCCCGGAGCGGATGGGCCCCGACGGCGTGCTGCGCGCCCTCGATGCCGCGGGCGCGGCGGCCGTGGCCGACGAGGTCGCGGCGCTGGAGCCCGAGGCGGTCGCGGTCGTGCTGCTGCACGCCTACCGCCACCCCGCGCACGAGCGCGTGCTGGGCGAGGCGCTGCGGGCGCGGCTCGGCGACGGCGTCCACGTGTCGCTGTCGCACGAGGTCACCGCGACGTTCCGGGAGTTCGAGCGCGCCGCCACGACGGAGGTCGACGCGGCGCTGTCGCCGCTGCTGCGCCGGTACCTGCGGCGGCTGGTCGCCGGCGCCGCTGAGGCCGGGCTGCCCGAGCCGGCGATCATGCAGTCCAGCGGTGGCCTGGCCGACGCGGCGCAGGCGGCCGGGCACGCGGCGCTAACGGTGTTGAGCGGTCCGGCCGGCGGCGCGGCGGCCGCGGCGCTGCTGAGCGCGCGCCTGGACGAGCCCGACCTGCTGTGCTTCGACATGGGCGGGACGTCGTGCGACGTCTGCGTCGTCGAGGGCGGCGCGGTGCGGGCCTCGGCCGGGCGGGAGATCGGCGGGCGCCCGCTGGCGCTGCCGATGGTCGACATCCACACGGTGGGCGCCGGCGGCGGCTCGATCGCCTGGCGCGACGCGGGCGGCGCGCTGCGCGTCGGGCCGCGCTCGGCGGGCGCCGATCCCGGGCCGGCCTGCTACGGGCGCGGGGGCACCGAGCCGACGGTGACCGACGCGAACCTCGTGCTCGGGTTCCTCGACGCGGAGCGGCCGCTGGCCGGCGGCGTGCGGCTGGACGCCGGCGCGGCGCTCGACGCGGTGCGACGGCTCGCGGACGAGCTCGGCCTGGATGACGCGCGGGCCGCCGCCGCGGGCATCGTGCGGGTGGCCAACACCGAGATGGTGCGGGCGCTGCGCGTCGTCACGGTCGAGCGCGGGATCGACCCGCGGCGCTTCGCGCTGCTGGCCTTCGGCGGCGCCGGCCCGCTGCACGCCGCGGCCATCGCCGACGAGCTCGGCATCACGCGGATCGTCGTGCCGCGGGCCGCGGGCGTCCTGAGCGCGCTCGGACTGGCGGCGGCGGACCGGCGACGCGACGAGGCCCGGTCGGTCCTGCTGCGGGGGTCCGAGTTGACCGACTCGGCGCTCGCCCGGTTGGCGGGCGACGCCGACGAGGTGACCTGGGACGCGCGCTACGCCGGACAGTCGCACGAGCTCGCGCTGCGCGGCGTGGAGCCGTCGGCCGCCGCGGTGCGCGAGGCGTTCGCCGCCGCCCACGAGGAGCGCTACGGCTACCGCGACGACGAGGCCGACGTCGAGCTGGTGACCGTGCGCACGGCGCGGATCGAGCCCGGGCCGGAGGTGCGCTGGGAGCATGACGGCGCGGTGCAGGACGTCGCCGGCCCGGCCGTGCTGGCGCTGCCGGAGGCCACGCTGGTCGTGCCCGCGGGCTGGAGCGGGCGGACCGACGCGACCGGCACGGTGATCCTGGAACGGGAGGTCGCTGCGTGAGCGCGCTGGACCCCATCGCGCTGCAGGTCGCCACGGGCGCGCTGCGCGCGGCGTGCGAGGAGATGGGCGCGGTGCTCGTGCGCAGCGCCCACTCGGCCAACATCAAGGAGCGCCGCGACTGCTCGACCGCGCTCTTCGACGCCCGTGGCGAGATGGTCATGCAGGCCGAGCACATCCCGGTGCACCTCGGCGCGATGCCCGCGTCGGTCGCGGCGGTGCTGGGCGAGGACCACTCCGCCGGCCGCTCATGGGTGCTGAACGATCCGTATCGCGGAGGAACGCACCTCCCGGACATCACGGTCGTGACGCCGGTGCTGGCCGAGGACGCCGAGCTGTTGGGGTTCTCGGCGTCGCGAGCGCACCACGCCGACGTCGGCGGGCGGGTGCCGGGCTCGATGCCGTTCGACTCGCGCACGCTCGACGAGGAGGGCGTCGTCATCGCGCCGCGCGTGCTCGACGACGCGGCGATCGACGAGCTGGCATCGCGCATGCGGCAGCCGTCGGAGCGGCGAGCGGACCTGCGTGCGCAGCTGGCGGCCAACCGGCTGGGCGCCGTGCGCGTGCGCGAACTGGCGGCGCGCCTCGGCGTCGACGGGCTGCGCGACGCGTTCGCCGCGGTCCTCGACTACGCCGAGCGCCGGACGCGCGCCTGCCTCGCCGCGTTGCCCGACGGCACGCGGAAGGCGGTCGACGTGCTGGAGGGCGTCGACGGCGACCTCGAGCTGCGGGTCGCCGCCACGGTCGCCGGCGACCGGCTCATCCTCGACTTCACCGGCAGCGCTGCGCAGGACCCGGGAAACCTCAACTGCCCGTTGGCGGTGACGCGCAGCGCGTGCCTCTTCGCGGTGCGCGTGCTCACCGACGCCGACATCCCGCCGAGCGCCGGGGCGCACCGGCCGGTTGAAGTGGTTACCGAGCCGGGGACGCTCCTCGACGCCCGCGCGCCCGCCGCCGTGGCGGCCGGCAACGTGGAGACCTCGTCGCGCGTCGCCGACCTGGTGCTCCAGGCCTTCGGCCGCGCGTGCGGCCAGGGCACGATGAACAACCTCACCCTGGGCAACGACGGCTTCTCCTACTACGAGACGCTCGGCGGCGGCCAGGGCGCCTGCCCCGACGCCGGCGGCCCGAGCGCCGTCCACGTCGCGATGTCCAACACCTTGAACACGCCGGTCGAGGCCCTGGAGCTGGAGTTCCCGCTGCGCGTCGTGCAGTATGCGGTCCGCCGCGGCAGCGGCGGCACCGGGCGGTTCCACGGCGGCGACGGCGTGATCCGCGAGGTCGAGGCGCTGACGGAGATGTCCTACTCCTTGATCACCGAACGGCGCCGCCACGCGCCGCCGGGCGCCGCCGGCGGCGCGCCGGGCGAGCGCGGCCGCAACGTGCTCGACGGCGAGGAGCAGGCCGCGAAGACGGGCGGGACGCTGCGCGCGGGGCAGCGATTGCGGATCGAGACGCCGGGCGGGGGCGGGCACGGCGGGACGTAGGTGGCGTCCCGTTCGGGCGCCCGCCCGCTGCGAGCGCTGTCGGGGATCACTGACGAGAAGGCCAGCGAAGCGCCGGCGCCCGGGGCCCTCCGCAGGCGCCGGGAGGTGGACGCGGGGGATCCGTGTCGACCTATGGGTCTCATGGACCCTTTCCTCGACACGGAGCGCCGCCCCTCGTCCGACTCGAGGTGTGGGTCTCCTACACCCATTCTTCGAGTCAGGCGCCAACACCACCAACAACTCCCAGCCCCCGCGGCAGCCCCCGGGCGCCGGCCCGCTTGCCACCTCCCTGTCAGTGCCGACGAACCCCGCACCGAACCACCACCCACGACCGAGCTGAACGCCACCGACGCCGGCGCCCCCTCCACCTCCCTGTCATCGCCCCGAACGCGCGCCGCACCACCCGCGCCCGACCTGAACGCCAGCCGCACGTCGGCGGCGTACAACGCCAGCCACACCACGGGCGCCAGCGCACTGCCCGCGAACTTGAAGGCCCGAGCACCGACACCGCTCCGCCGCGGTTCAGCGGCGCCGCGCCCACCGTCAGCACGTTAAGCCCCGCCCGCCGCGGTCATCCCACCGCGACGACGGTCCGCCGCGCGGCGCTCTCGCGCGCGGCGTCCAGGATCGCGAGAACGGCCACGGCCTCCGCACCGCTCACCGGCGGCGCGCCCTCCGTCCGGATCGCCTCCACGACCCCGGCGTAGAACGCCGCCCAGCGCCCCGCCTCCATCGTCACCGGCTCGCCGTCCGCGCCCTCCTCACCGACGAAGATCCGCGCCGCCGACGACCCGGCACGGCGCCCGAACCCCGCATCCAGCGGCGATCCGCCGGCGCGCAGCTGCTCCTCCTGCGGGTCGAGCCCCTCCGAGACGAACGCCGCCCGGTCGCCCAGCACACGGAACCGCGGCGCCGGGTGCGCCGCGTGCATGCCGGCCCACAGGTGCGACCGCGCGCCGCCCGCGTGCTCCAGCGCCAGGAACACGTCGTCCTCCACGACCGCGCCCTGCCGGCGCACGTCGAGCTCCGCGTACACCGACTTCACCGGCCCGAGCAGCTGCACGGCCTGGTCTGCGAGATGGCTGCCGAGGTCCAGCAGCAGCCCGCCGCCGTCGGCGAGGTCGCCCCCTTCGCGCCACGCGCCCTCCTTGAGCGCCGGCCGCCAGCGGTCGAACCGCGACTCGACCCGCAGCAGCGCGCCCAGCCGCCCCTCCGCCACGACGCGCCCGAGCGTCAGGAAGTCGTCGTCCCAGCGCCGGTTGTGGAACACCGACAGCACGACGCCGGCCTCCTCGGCCCGCGCCGCCACCACGCCCGCCTCCGCGGCCGTGACCGCCAGCGGCTTGTCGACGACGACGTGCGAGCCGGCCGCGATCGCCGCCGTCGCCAGCGGCACGTGGAAGCGATTGGGGGACGCCACCACCACCAGGTCGACGTCGCCGCCCGCCAGCGCGTCGTCCAGCGTGTCGTACGCCACCGCCCCCGGATGTGCCCGCGCCAGCGCCGCCCGCCGCTCCGGTGCGCGCGTCACCGCCCCGACCAGCTCGAGCCCCTCAGTGGTGGCGATCAGCGGTGCATGCAGCACGGCGCCGGCCAGGCCGAAGCCGGCGAGCACGACGCGCAGGGGACGATCGGAGGTCGGGTCAGCCATCGGCGCGCACGCTACACAGGCGGGGTAAGGGGTCCCCGCCCGGGAGTAAGGGGTAAGGGGTCGCAGGTCGCACCGTCCTCCCGATGTGCGCCACCGGCCTCAGCCCGAGTATGTAGTCCATGCTCTCTCTCCTCTCCAAGCCTCTCGCCGCAGCGCTGGCCGAGGACGCCATGCGCGCCGGCCGACGGACCCGCCCCCTGCCGCGCATCCCTCAGCGCGCGGCCCTCCTCGGGCGGTTCCGCGGCCGGCGCGACGTGCGTCATCCCCACGCCGCGCACGCGTGACCTCCCAACCCACCGACCTCTCCCTCCTCCGGCGCGTGCGGGATCATGGTGCGCCCATGCCCGCACGCGTCACCAGCGACGCCTTCATCGGCCGCCGCGCCGAGCTCACCCAACTCGGCGCGGCCCTGTCCTACGCCCGCACCGGCCACAGCGGGCTCCTATTCGTGGCCGGCGAGTCGGGCGTCGGCAAGACCCGCCTGCTCGACCACTTCGCCGACCTGGCGCAGGCTGACGGCGTCCGCGTCCTCTGGGGCGACTGCATCGACCTGGGCGACAGCGAGCTGCCCTACGCCCCGATCGTCTCGGCCCTGCGCTCCCTCGTGCGCCGCGGCCACCCGGTGTTCGACGACCTCGGCCCGGCGCGCGGCGAGCTCGCGCGCCTCCTGCCCGAGCTCGGCACGCCGGCCGACCTGCTCGTGGAGCCGTACGCCGGCAGCGCCCAGGGCCGCCTCTTCGAGCTGCTGCTCATGCTCTTCGAGCGCCTGTGCACCGAGTCGCCCGTCGTGCTGGTCATCGACGACCTCCACTGGGCCGACCGCTCCACGCGCGACTTCCTGTCGTTCCTGGCCCGCAACGTCTGCCATCAGCGCCTGCTCGTCATCTCCAGCTACCGCGTCGACGAGCTGCACCGCCGCCATCCGCTGCGCCCCTTCCTGGCGGAGATCGAGCGGGCCGAGCGCGCGCAGCGCGTGCCGCTGGAGCGGTTCACGCGCGAGGAGCTCGGCGCCCAGCTCGCCGCGATCCTCGGGACCGCGCCCGAGAGCGACCTGCTGGACCGCGTGTGGGCCCGCAGCGAGGGCAACGCCCTGTACGCCGAGGAGATCCTGGCCGCCGAGCGCGAGGGCGACGGCACGCTGCCCGAGTCGCTGCGCGACGCGCTCATGCTCCGGGTCGAGGCCCTCGGCGACGTCACCCAGGAGGCGCTGCGCTGGGTCTCGGCCGCCCAGCGGATCGAGCACGACATCCTGGAGGAGGCCAGCGCGCTGGAGCCGCGCGCGCTGCGCGACGCTCTCCGCGAGGCGGTCGCCCATCACGTCCTCGTCACCCAGCCCGACGGCCACATCGCCTTCCGCCACGCGCTCCTGCGCGAGGCCGTCCACGACGACCTGCTCCCCGGCGAGCACGCCGAGCTGCACCTGCGCCTGGCGCAGGTGCTCGACGTCCGCGTCGACTGCGACACCTGCGTGGGCCTGGATCGCGCCGCCGAGATCGCCCATCACTTCGACGCCGCGGGCGACCAGCCGTCCGCGCTGCGCACGGCGGTGCGCGCCGCGCAGACCGCCGAGCGCGTCCACGCCGAGGGCGAGGCGGCCGCGTTCTACGAGCGCGCGCTCGAGCTCTGGGATCGCGTCGACGACGCCGGGTCGCTGATCGGCATGGACCACGTCGCGCTGCTCGCCCGGGCCGGCAACGCGCACCAGTTCGACTACGGCCGCTGCATCGTGCTGATCAAGAAGGCGCTGCACGAGCTCGACCAGGAGGCCGAGCCCGGCCGCGCCGCCCTGCTGCTCGAGCGCCTCGGCAAGGCGCGCTGGTCGCAGGGCAAGGGCCAGATCGCGCTCGAGGCCTGGGACCAGGCGCTCGCACTCCTGCCGCCCACGCCGCCGACCGAGGAGCGCGCCCGCCTGCTGGCGGCCAAGGCCGGCGGCCTGATGCTCTGGGGCCGCTACGCGGACGGCCGCGCCATGGCCGACGAGGCCCTGGCCGCCGCCGACGCGGTCGGCTCGCGCTTCGCGCGGATGCACGCGCTGAACACGAAGGGCATCTGCCTGCGCGGCGGCCCCGACAGCGACGAGGGCTTCCGCTCCATCCGCGAGGCGATGCAGCTGGCCCGCGAGGACCGCAACGTCGACCAGTTGCTGCGCGGCTACCTCAACCTCTCCGACGCGATGCACCTCACGGGCGCCAGCGTCGAGGCGCGCGAGCTGCTGATCGAGGGCCGCGACGAGGTCCGCGCGATGGGCCGCGACGCCAAGTGGCTGGCGCTGCAGCAGGCCGAGATCTCCTTCGCCTTGGGGTTCTGGGACGAGGCCGACGCGCTCGCGCCCGTCGAGCTCGGCCGTGGCGTTCAGGGCACGACCCGCGTGTTCTTCGAGCTCGTCCGCGGCGAGCTGGAGCTCGGCCGCGGACGCCACGCCGAGGCGCGCGCCCGCCTCGAGCTCGCACGCGAGCTGGTCGCCCGCTCCTACGAGCCCCAGTGGCACGCGCCCATCACCGCGCTGATGGCGGGCCTGGAGCGCCGCGAGCGCAACGTCGACGCCGCGCGCGAGGCGATCCGCACCGGACTGGAGCGCCTCGTCGACACCGACGCGATGGACGACGGCGCGCGCCTGGCGCGCATCTACTCCTCGGCGGCCGGCGTCGAGGCCGACGCGGCGCAGCAGGCCCGCGACCTCGGCCGCGCCGACGACGAGGCCCGCGCCATCGCCGCCGCGGGGCGCTTCGCCGCGCAGACGCGCGAGGCCGCCGAGCGCCCGTTCGCCTCGGCGATGCCCGAGGCCCACGCGCTCGTGCTGGTCGCCGAGGCGGAGGTCGCCGCCGCCGAGGGACGCGCCGACGCCGAGCGCTGGGCGGCGGCCGCCGAGGCGTGGGCGGCGATCGACCGGCCGTTCCGCGTGGCGCGCGTGCGCTGGCGCGAGGCCGAGGCCCGCCTGTCGACCGGCGACCGCGCCGGGGCCGAAGCCGCGGGAGCCGACGCGATGGCCATCGCCCGCCGCCTGGGCGCCGCGTGGCTGGTCGACGAGCTGGCCGCCCTGGCGCGCCGCGGCCGGCTGCGCCTGGAGGCGCCGGGCGGCACCGTCGCGCCCCGCGGCGGCGCGGCCGGCGCGCCCGCGACCGCCCCCGGCGCCGTCGCGCCGGATCCCGGCGCCGAGCTGGGCCTCACCCCGCGGGAGCGCTCGGTGCTGGCCCTCGTCGCCCACGGCCGCACGAACCGCGAGATCGGCGAGCGCCTCTTCATGGCCGAGAAGACCGCGTCGGTCCACGTCTCCCGGATCCTCGCCAAGCTCGACGTGCGCAGCCGCACCGAGGCCGCCGCGGTCGCACACCGGCTCGGGCTGGAGACCAACGGCGACGAGCCGGTCGCCGCGGCAAGTTAGGGTCGGCGGCATGACATCCGTCGGCTTCCTCGGTCTTGGGATCATGGGCTCCCGCATGGCCGCGAACCTCCAGCGCGCCGGCTTCGCCGTGACGGCGTGGACGCACACGCCGGGCAAGGCGGAGGCGTGGGCGCAGGAGCACGGCGCGACCGCCGTCGCGACCCCGGCCGAGGCGGCGGCCGGCGCCGACGTCGTGATCTCGATGGTCGTCGACGGCGCCCAGGTGGAGCAGATCCTGCTCGGCGAGGACGGCGCTGCAACGGCCGCCGGCGAGGGGGCGCTGTTCGTGGACATGTCGACGATCGCCCCGGCCGACGCCCGCCGGATCGGCGCCGAGCTCGCGCAGCGCTCCATCCGCTTCGTCGATGCGCCGGTGACCGGATCGTCGCCGGCCGCGCAGGCCGGCACGCTGACGATCATGGCCGGCGGCGGCGAGGCCGACGTCGGCCGCGCGATGCCGCTGTTGAAGGTGATGGGCAGGACGATCGTGCACGTCGGCGCGCTCGGCCACGGCCAGACGATCAAGCTCATCAACAACGCCGTGGCGGCCGCCAACGCCGCGACGCTCGCCCAGGCGCTCGTGATGGGGTCGGCCACCGGGGTCGACCTGGAGGCGCTGGAGCAGATCCTCGCGGCGGGGTCGGGCAGCTCGACGATGGTGACGCTGAAGGCCAGGCCGATGCGCGAGCACGACTACACGGTGCTCTTCAAGACCGAGCACATGCTCAAGGACGTGCGCCTCTGCCTGGAGGAGGCGCAGGCCGCCGGCGTGCCGTTCCCGGCGGCGAGCGGCGCGCGCGACGCGCTGGTGGCCGCGGTGGGGCGCGGCTACGCCGACGCGGACTTCTCGGCGCTCCTGGAGGCCTTCGAGGGGATGGCCGGGCTGCGCGTCGGGGAGGATTGACCGGACGGAGACGTTCATTTTGAGCGTCTACGCGCCAACTTGGTCACCATGAATACCTCTTGTTAGCAGGAAGATTTTGGGATCTTCACAACGCGTGCGACAATCGACGTCCTTCCCGACGCGTCCCCGGGGTACCGGTGATGCGCGGGATTTCTGTCGTCACTTACCTCTGAACCCCCTCCTATGCCTATTGCAATCAAGGAATGGGCGGTCACCGTCCGCGCGCTCGCCGAGGGCGAGCAGCTCGTCACCCTGCGTAAGGGTGGCGTGGGCGAGCCCAGCCGGAACTTCAGCCTGGAGCATGACCGCTTCTTCCTCTATCCGACGTTCGATCACCAGCGCTACGACTTGGTGCGAGACTCGCACCAGCCGGAGCTCCGCCGCGCCCTCGAAGAGGGTGTCTGGCCGGACGGTGAGCCGCCGCTTCACGCGCTGACGCGTGACGGCGGGATCGGCCAGCCCGACCGCGTGCGCATCCGCGCATGGGCCGAGGTGGCCGCCAGCTGGACGATCACCGACCCCCGATCGGTCGGTGAGCTGTCCCCCTACTACGTGTGGAC
This sequence comes from Baekduia sp., assembly GCF_035318805.1. Classification (GTDB taxonomy): domain Bacteria; phylum Actinomycetota; class Thermoleophilia; order Solirubrobacterales; family Solirubrobacteraceae; genus Baekduia. The sequence goes on along the minus strand of NZ_DATHDY010000066.1, from coordinate 112,044 downwards.
GACCGACTACGCCGAGAAGCGCCTGGCATGGAAGCGTCGCCATCCGTTGCACGTCGTCCTCCTGCGCACCTACCGCATTCCGCGGCCGGTCACCGTGCGGGTCAAGGACGAGTTCGGTGGCTGCCGGTCGTGGCTCGAGATCACGCGCGACCTGCCCTTCGAGGGAACCCCGGTGCTGTCGGACGACGAGTTCGACCGCGCCGCCGAGCAGATCGCCGAGATCTGCGATGCGCGTGTTCCCGTGCTGGTCTAGCCACGCACCACGCAGCACCCTGATGTGACCGCGGAGCGGCGGCGAGCGAAGGAGGAGGTCGCCGCCGCTCCGTCGTCCTGGTCACCGGCCCGGGCGATCCTCGCCGGCCTCGGTGTTCGCACCGTGCTCGACGGCGAACGGGAAGCGGCGCACGCCGGCGGCACATAGCTCTAACGTTCTGGGTGGGTCAGCACTCACTTGGGGAGGGAGAGCTGGATGAACGTTCCGAAGGTCGCCGCGCTCGCGACGGCCACCGTCTTGTCGATCGCGCTCGCGCCGGCCGCTCGCGCCGCCGCGCCCGTCACGCCGTACGCCACCGACGACTACGGCGGCTTTCGCGACGTCCTGCCGCCCGGCACCAACGGCCTGGCCAACGTCTTCCAGATCGGCGCGTTTCTGGCCACCGGCGCGCGTCCGGCCCACAACGACGACCAGCTGGCGATGTACGCCGACCTGGTGCGCGCGACGCCGGGCCTGACCACCGAGACGCTGCCCAAGTACTTCAAGGACTCCACCTTCGGCGTGCGCGACGGCGACGTCGCCAGCTCGGTCAGCCCGCGCGGCGACGTCACGATCGTGCGCGACGCGGGCTACGGCGTCCCCCACATCTACGGGACGACGCGCGGCGGCGCCATGTTCGGCGAGGGCTACGCGGCCGCGCAGGACCGCCTGTTCTTCATCGACGTGCTGCGCCACGCCGGACGCGCGCAGCTGTCGTCCTTCGCCGGCGGCGCTCCCGGCAACCGCGCGATGGACCAGGAGCAGTGGGCGCTGGCGCCCTACACCGAGGCCGACCTGCAGCAGCAGATCGACCAGTTCGACGAGCTGTACGGCGCCGATGGACGGCAGCTGCAGGCCGATCTCGCCGACTACGTCGCGGGCGTCAACACCTATATCAACGAGGCCAGGCTCGATCCGACCAAGATGCCCGGTGAGTACGCGGCGATCGGACGGCTGCTCGGCCCGGACCCGTGGAAGGGGACCGACGTCATCGCCACCGCGTCGCTCGTCGGCGCCATCTTCGGCAAGGGCGGCGGACAGGAGCTCGGGATGGCCCAGTTCCTCCAGCGCCTTCAGGATCGCTTCGGCGACGAGGACGGGCGCAAGCTCTGGTACCAGCTCGCCGCGTTCGACGACCCTGACGCGCCGACGACCGTCAAGGAGGGAAGCTTCCCGTACCAGCAGCCCGCCGCCCAGCCCGCCCAGGGCGCCGAGGTGCTGCCCGACGATGGCTCGCTGCAGCCCGAGCCCGTGGTGGTCGCGGGCACCGACCTGCCGAGCGGCGCCGCCGGCGGCACACCGCCGGTGGGCGGCCTGCCCGGCCTCCTGGCACTGCCCAAGTCCAACTCGAACGCCCTGGTCGTCTCGGCCGCCAAGTCGAAGTCCGGCCACCCGATCGCCGTCTTCGGCCCGCAGGTCTCCTACTTCGCACCGGAGATCCTGATGGAGCAGGACGTCCACGCGCCGACCATCGACGCGCGCGGCTCGGCCTTCGCCGGCGTCAACCTCTTCGTCCAGCTGGGGCACGGCCGCGACTACGCGTGGTCCGCGACATCCGCCGGCCAGGACATCATCGACACCTTCGCGGTGCCGACCTGCCAGGACTCCATGCACTACCGCTTCCGCGGCCGGTGCTTGGGCGTCGAGGTCCTCGAGCGCAAGAACACGTGGTTGCCCAACGCCGCCGACCAGACGGCGCCCGGCACCCAGACGCTGCGGACGCTGCGCACCAAGCTCGGCCTCGTGCGGGCGCGCGGCACGGTCAAGGGCAAGCCGGTGCTGTTCACGTCGCTGCGGACCACCTACCGGCACGAGGTCGACTCCGCGCGCGGGTTCTCCGACTTCAACGACCCCGACAAGGTGCACGACGCCGAGAGCTTCGCCCGCGCGGCCTACAAGATCGGCTACACGTTCAACTGGCTCTACGCCGACGACCGCGACGTGGCCTACTTCAACTCCGGCAACAACCCGGTGCGGGCGGCGGGCACGACCGGCCAGCTGCCGATGGACCCCGCGAACACGTGGAACGGCTGGGACCCGGAGACCAACGTCGCGGACTACACCCCGATGCAGGAGCACCCGCAGGTCGTCAACCAGGACTACATCACCTCCTGGAACAACCGCCAGGCGCAGGGCTTCGCGGGCGCGGACTCCAACCTGTTCAGCTCGGTCTTCCGCTCGCAGATGCTCGACCGCCAGCTCGACGAGCGGCTGCAGGGCGGCGCCAAGCTCGACCTGCCCGGCCTGGCCGACGCGATGGAGGAGGCCGGCACGACCGACCTCCGCGGCCAGGAGGTCCTCCCCCTCGCGCTGAAGGTCATCGGCACGCCGACCGACCCGCAGCTCGCGGCGGCGGTCGACACGCTCAAGGCGTGGGTCGCCTCCGGGACGCAGCGCCGCGACAGGGACGGCGACGGCACCTACGACCACGCCGACGCGGTCCGGATCATGGACGCGTGGTGGCCGAGGTGGCTGGAGGCGCAGTTCCGTCCGACGCTCGGCGCCACGCTCTTCGCGACGCTGCCCCACGGCCAGGACAACACCCCCAACAACCACGGCGATCACCTCGGGTCGGCCTACCAGGAGGGCTGGTACGGCTACGCGGCCAAGGATCTGCGCACGCTGCTCGGCGAGCCGGTCAAGCAGCAGTACGCGCGTACGTTCTGCGGCAAGGGCGTGCTGGCCGACTGCCGCACGCTGCTGCGCCAGTCGCTGAAGGCCGCGCTCACCGTGCCGGCGTCGGAGCTCTACTCGGGCGACGCGACGTGCCAGAAGGCCAACCGCGACGGGGACCAGACCTGCTTCGACGCCGTCAGCTTCCGTGCGCTGGGCGCCATCACGCAGCCGCTGATCCCGTGGATCAACCGCCCCACCTACCAGCAGGCGGTGGAGATCGGGTCACACCGGCCGCGCTAGGGGCCTGCGCTCAGGTTGTTTCTCAGGTTTTCGGGCCCTCTGGAGAAGGGCCTTGAAACCTGAGAACGGCGCATCCCTTGCGGTTGCTGGGCTCGCGCCGTCACGCCGATCGGGGTCGACCGTCCGGCGGGCCGATGTCCCTTGGGTGGCAGCGGCCGGGTGAAGGAGCCCGTGCTGAGCGACACAGCACCTCGTGCTGAGAGACTTCCGCTCGATGTGGGGCACGTACTTCTTGGACGTCTATCGACAGTCGGAAGCTCGCGACATGCGCGCGGCGCTGGAGCAGCTGCTCGGTCCCGATTCGGGATCAGGGTTCAGCTCCGGCGGCGTGTACGTGTTCTGGCGACCCGATAAGAAGCTGTCTCAGAACCTCTGCGGCTGTTCGCGTAAGTTCGACAGCAAAACCGGGGCACAGCGACGTGCGTTCGCGAAGAAGCGAACCGCGTGGCAACCGGCGCTTGCCACGAACACGTGTTCTGTCTCGATTTGCGCGGATATGAGCGTTGGCGCCGCGGCGTGAGAACGCCAGCGTCAACGGCTGCCAGGTCGCGAGGGGTGCTCAGTACTCGTCGGCCGCGAGCCGGTCGGCTTGTTCGAGCGCGGCGTGCACTCCCCGCTTGACGATCGTCCGCAGCCGGGCCCGCGGGATCAGCTCAGCCCAGCGCTCAAGCTGGCTGCGGTCAAAGCTCTCAGGCAGCGTCAGCTCAGGAAATCGCACGAGCCCTCCGCGAGGCGCGCGAACGTACACGACATCGAAAAGCGCCTTCTCGGGTGTGGCCAGGTACCCCGTCGCGGGGTCGCCCTCAAAGCCGGTGAAGACCTCGGGTGCGATGCGGTGGATCGCGTAGACGCCCATGGGGGTGTACACCGTCCGCGTCCGATCCAGCGAGGCAACCTCGATGCGAGCCGGGATCTGCTCGATCATCTCGTGGTGGGCTAGCGCCGACCATAGCGAGACGTACGCCGGATAGGGCGCGGTTAGGTACGGCGCCGCGACGCGGGGCGGCACCTCCGGGTCGATGGCCCACAGCCCTTTGTGGACCTGTCGGATCAGGCCGGCGCGTTCGATGGCACGCAGGGCCTTCGAGGCCGTGTTCGGTGAGACTCGTAGCCGCGCAGCGGCCTCGCTGGTCTCGACAAGCGGGCGGCCGAGCGTCTTGAGTTCGTGGAAGGCGTCGGCCGTCCTCACTTGAGCAGCTCCCCGGCGACGTAGTCCTGGATCTGGTTCCAGCGCACCTGGTCGTAGAGTTCGGCCACGGCGGGGTCGAGGAACGGGGCCACCTGGGACTGGAAGTCGTCCCAGGTGAGAGCGACGGCGGCCTCGGCTGCGGTGTTGCGCCGGTCTTGGTCGACGGCCCCGGGGGTGAGGCCGCCGCGACGCATGAGGACGTCGAGGTCGAAGACGTCGCGCGCCTGCGTCTCGGGGCGCAGAGCCAGGGCGACGACCTTCTGCTCAGTCGCGGGTTCCAGCAGGTAGTGCTGTACCGAGGGCGGCCGCATCGCGTAGGGGGCCGCCACGGAGTCAGGCACTGCATCGAGTTGGAAGCGGGTTTCCCCGTTGCGGTTGCTGAACTCGACCTTGGTCCGGACCTTGTCGCTGTGACCGGCCGCCGTCAGGAGAACCTTCCAGCGGCGAGTGGTCGTTGTCTGCTTGGGTTTGGCGATCTCGGCGGGGTCGATCGTGATGCCTGCGCTGCGCAGCAGGCGCGTGAGCGCGTCGCCGCTCAGTGTGTTGTCGACCTGCTCTTCGAACTTCCAGTCGGCTTCCAGGCCGTAGATGTCGAGATCGATGTCCTCGGAGTAGCGGACGCTGTCGAAGAAGTAGCGCAGGTTGGCACCCCCTTTGACGACGTAGCGGCTCACGTCCACACGCGTGCGCAGCACGTCGAGGAACGCGAGATGAAAGTATTCGATGATCTGAGGAACGGAGTGCATCGCCGCGCTAACGATACACAAACGGGACCTATACAGCAGGTTTCTGCATCGTTATCTCGTAAAGAGGCCTGTGCAGGTCGGCCCCGCTGCGCACTACGGCGGCTGGGCTCAAGCGCTGGCTGTCACGTGGTGCGGGGCGTGGCTGCAACCGGTGGAGTAGTAGAGCATCCATGGCTTGTCGGCCGCGTGGCCGCGGACGCCGGCGAGCCAGTCGATCGCCTGGTCGTCATTGCCTCCGGGAAGTAACCGGCGGCAGACCACGACGCCGGTGAACAGCGTGTCCGCCAGCAGCGTGCCGGTCGACCGCGCCTTCAGGAACGAGCGCGTCGGCATGTTCGTGGTCAGCCACCGCGTCGGCGAGAAGACGCACACGAAGTCGTAATCGTCACGCCGCGCCTCCGGCGGAATCTGGATCTCGCCGATCTTGCGCAGCAGTTGCGCAGGCAGCATCCGCGAGACGTCCAGGAAGGCGTTGCGAATCGGAAACCGCTTGAAGCGGTCGATGTACCGCTGATCGGTGAACTCGATCGCGGCCTGCGTGACGTCGAGGCCGGCGCCGCGAAGCGCCTCGGCCATCGCGTCCGACACGGTGAGCGTCTGTGCGTGAAGGTGTAGTGGACGAGCAGAACGCGACCGCCGCTGCCCGTCGTCTCCACACGAGGTCCAACAGCTTGCGTCGCTGACGGTCCATCGGGGTGCTGGCGGCGGACATCGCGTTCCTCTGGCGCGGCTTGAGCCGGGCTGCGAAGAACTGCGCCCCGGCCCGGTCAGATGCGCCGGCGCCTACCGCGGCCCGGGGTGACGGCCGCGGCCACCACCGCGGTCTTCGCAACGGGCGAGGGGCCGGGGCTCACGGCCGAGGCCACTACCGCGGTCTTCGCCACCGGGTGGCCGATGACACCTACACGTCCTACACGTGCTGGCCTGAGCGGCATTTCAGTCTCCTTCGGTCGTCGCGCCGACCGGATCGGCCTCCACCGAGGCAATGATCGACTGGATCGGGATCCGTCCGTCGGCAATGAGTTGGCCTCCCGCGCGTCGCGCGGCTGAGGCGAACGGCGCGGCCCACAGGTTCTCCCAGATGAGCACACCCGCTGTGCTGCCGGGTTCCATCGCGGCGGCGAGATGCTCGACGTCGTCGGCGGCCAGCAGCTCCGCCAGCTCGGCCTCGACGGCCTGCATCTCGCCGAGCTGGTCGATGTCCGACAGCTCGGTGGCGTCGACCGAACCGTCCTCGTTCTTGTCGAGGATCAGGACGTCGATGATGCGGATCGTTCCGGCGTCCACGAGCTTGAGAAGCTCCTCCGCCATCTCGCCGGTGAAGTTCTTTACGCCGGCCGGGAACTCGACCACCACGTAGTCAACGGGGCCGAGTTCGTCAAAAGGTGTGTTCGTCATCTCTTGTCCCTTCTTCGCTTGCCGTCCTTCCGCTTCGCCGGCGACGTGTCTCACCCGGCCCTCCGGCGTCTTCGTCCGCCCGACCTGGAACCACGTGTCTGCCGGCGCCTGTCGATCAGACTGCCGCTCTGTCTGCCGCCCCCGCGGCCTGGAGGGCCTCGTCGGTGAGGTCGTGACGCTCGGGGGTGCCACCGAGCTGGGCCAGGCGATCGGAGACCGCGGGCGCGGTGTCGAAATGGGCCATCACACCGACTGCCGCCTTACCGGCGTTCAGCTCCACGCTGAGGCGCGCCTTGTCGGCATCGCTGAGCCCCAGGTTCTTGTGGTGCAGCGCGCCCACCGCCGCGCCGCCCAGGACCGCCGGGCCCAGGAGTGCCGGGCCGAGAACCGCGATCACGCCGCCGATCGCGGCGCCCTTGCCGGTGCTGTGGGCGCCCACCTTGTCCTGCTTGAGCTTGCCATTGGCATCGAGGACCAGGATGCCGACGGCGTCCCGGTCGGCGATGCCCGACTCCTTCAACGCCACTGCGGCGGAGTCGGCGGCGATCTCATCCGGGAACACAGCGAGTACGAGTTGCCGGTTTGCCATCGGTCGATCCCTTCTGTTGGATGTCGAGGCGCGCGAGGCACCGGATCCAACGATCCCGGGAACTGGCGTGACACGCACCATCCGTTTCGGGTGATGGCTCCAGCCCCCGTCCTCCCGCCGCAGTGACGCAGAATGGGGAGACGAGTAGCGTGCGCGCATGAAGCGCATCGGCCTGCTGGGCGGCATGAGCTGGGAGTCCTCGGCCGAGTACTACCGCCTCGTCAACGAGGCGACGCGCGCGCGGCTCGGCGGCCTGCACTCCGCCGACTGCCTCCTGCGGTCGGTCGACTTCGCCGAGATCGAGGCGCTGCAGCGCGCCGGCGCGTGGAACGACGCCGGCGCGCTGCTGGCCGCCGAGGCGCAGGCGCTGGTCGCCGGCGGCGCCGAGCTGCTCGTCCTGTGCACCAACACCATGCACAAGGTCGCCGCCGCGATCACGGACGCCATCGACGTCCCGTTCGTGCACATCGCCGACACCACCGCCCACGCGGTCCGGGCGGCGGGGATCGGCACGGTCGGCCTGCTGGCCACCGCCTACACCATGGAGCAGGACTTCTACGTCGGCCGCCTGCGCGACGCGCACGGCCTCGAGGTGCTCGTGCCCGACGCGCCCGACCGCGCCGTGGTGCACGAGGTCATCTACGGCGAGCTGTGCCTGGGCGTCGTCGACGACGGCTCGCGCGACGCCTACCGCCGGATCATGCGCAGGCTCGCCGACCGCGGCGCCGAGGCCATCCTGCTCGGATGCACCGAGATCGACCTGCTGGTCGGCCCCGGCGACGCGCCGGTGCCGATGTTCGACACCACCCGCCTGCACGCCGAGCGGGCCGTGGACCTGGCGCTCGTGCCGGGCTGATCAGGCCGTCAGCCGGAACGCCAGCTGGTCGACGTAGCACCAGCTCCAGTCCTCGCCCGGCTCGGCCGAGCGGATGATCGGGTGGTCGGTCGCCTTGTTGTGCGCGGTGGCGTGCCGGTTGGGCGAGTCGTCGCAGCAGGCGATGTGCCCACACGTCTGGCACATGCGCAGGTGGACCCAGCGCCCGCCGATCGCGAGGCAGTCCTCGCAGCCGGCGATCTCGTCGGGGAGCTCCAGGACCTCGACGGCGTCGAGGTGGGTGCAGGTGTCGGCCATGACTTCAGCCTACGACCTGAGGTGCGCCCAGCTCTCGGGATTCTGTGCCAGCCAGTCGGGAAGGTCCTGCGCGGGGTGGCCGGCGATACGCTCGACGGTGTCGGCGACGACGTCCATCTCCCCCGTGCCGACCGCCACGTAGGACGTGATCCAGCCGTCCAGCTCGAAGTCCGCCGCCGGCAGGTGCGCACGCGACTCGTAAGCCTCCTGGACGCCCTGGTTGCGAAACGTGATCTCGCGCCCGGTCGCCGCGCTCAGCTGCTCGGCGGCCCACGCCATCGTGTGCGCCTCGCGGCCCGTCAGGTCGTAGGTCTGCCCGTCGTGGACGCCGTCGGCGGCGGCCAGCACCGCGGCCGCGACGTCGGCGACGTCGTCGCGGGAGACCCAGGCGATCCGGCCCTGGCCCGCGGGACCGCGGATCACGCCGTCGGCGCCGACGAGCCGCGGCACGTAGTCGAGGTACTGGCTGTTGCGCAGGAAGGTGTAGGCCAACCCGGTCTCGCGGATCAGCTGCTCCGTGGCGTAATGGTCCTGGGCGAACGTGAACGTCGCGTCGGGGTCGGCGCCGAGGAACGAGGTGTAGACGATGCGCTGCACCCCGGCCTGCACCGCCGCCTGCACGGCCTCGGCGTGCTCGACCACCCGCTGCGCCGACTCGCGGCCCGACACCAGCAGCATCGTCTCGGTCCCGCGCAGCGCGTTCACCATCCCGGCCGTGTCGCGGTAGCCGGCCGGGCCGATCTGCTCGATGTCGGCGCCGACGACCGCGGGCGCGGCCGCCAGGTCGCGGACGATCAGCCGCTGGTTGCGCCGGCGTGCTCCCAGCCGGGCCGCGACGCGGCGGCCGATCCCGCCCGTGGCGCCCGTCACGGCGATCGGGCTTCCCGTCCTGCTCACACCAGCAGCTCCGTTCCGATCCAGGCGATCAGCGCGACGAGCGCCACGGCCGCCAGCAGTCCCACGAGGATGCGCGCGGGGCGGTCGACGCCCGAGGCGCCGGGGCCGGCGTCGCCGAGGAGGTCGGCCTGCAGCAGCACGTCGCGCGCGACCTCCAGGCCCGAGCGGGGCACCATCACGTCGCGCGGGCCGGCGGCGAGCATGTCGGGCACGTCGAAGCCGGCCGAGCGCCGCAGCATCGACGGCACGCCCTCCTCGAGCAGCATGCCCTGGATCAGCTCCGCCTCCGATTGGTTGCGCCCGGTGGCGACCTGCGTGAGGTCGCCCTCCGACAGCTGCGGCTTGATCTTGCGGGCGCGCTCCTGGGCGGAGGTCAGCGGCTCCTCCGTCTCGCGCAGGCCGGCGTAGACCAGCGGCATGCCGCAGTCACGGCAGAACCGCTCCTCCAATGGATGGGGCGTGGCGCAAGACGGGCAGACGAGGGGCTCAGACCCCGGCATCGACCTGCACCTCGACCTCGGCGACGGTGCCGTCGGGCTCGATCCGCCAGTTGCGGATCTCCGGCTCGCCGTCGCCGGCCAGGCCGACGATGAGCCACTCCACCCCGGGCCAGTTGGCCGCGAAGTTCACGTCGGTCTGCGACGGACGCGGCTCCGAGCGCGTGTGCGAGTGGTAGATGATCGCGCGCCGGCCGTCCTCACCGGACTCGGCCAGCGCGAAGAGGTCGCTGGGGCCGACCTCGAAGCGGAACGGGCTGTGCGCCACGTTCTCGACCTCGACGACCTCGGCCGCGCGGTCGTCCTGGAGCCAGACGAAGCCGCAGCACTCGTCCGGCGCGTCGCGCCGGGCGTGGTCCACGATCTGCTGAAGGAGGTCCGGGGCGATGTGCATCAACCCGGACCCTAGCCTCACTCCGACTTGATCGCGGGCTTCTCGTCGTCGTGGTGGTCGCCGTTGAGCGAGTCCTTGAACTCGCGCATCCCCTTGCCCATGGCGCGGCCCGCTTCGGGCAGCTTCTTGGGGCCGAGGACGATCAGGGCGATGACGAGGATGACGAGGAGTTCGGGGACGCCGATGCCGGGCATGGAAGAAGTCTTTCAGACGGGTGTTAGCGTGGGATCAAGGACGGTATCGGCGGCCGGCGTACCTGGGATGGACTTCCGCCTACCACCACACCGTGGAGTCGAGGTTGGCGACCTCGTCGACGGGCAGGGTGTAGATGCCGGAGGAGAGGTACTTCCAGCCGTCGTCGCAGATGATGAACACGACGTTGCCCTCGTCCATCTCGCCGGCGATGCGCACGGCGATCGAGGCGATGGCGCCCGAGGAGACGCCGGCGAAGATGCCCTCCTCGTCGAGCAGCCGGCGCGTCCAGATGATGGCGTCGCGGTTGGTGACGAAGATCTTCCGATCCAGGACCGACAGGTCGATGATCGGCGGGATGAAGCCGTCGTCGAGGGAGCGCAGGCCCTGGACGGGCTCGCCCTGCATGGGCTCGGCCGCGACGATCTTGACCGCGTCGCCGAGCTCCTCCTTGAAGCGGCGCCCGTTGCCCATGAGCGTGCCGCCGGTCCCGAGGCCCGCGACGAACGCGGAGATGTCGCCGTCGAGCTCGTCGAGGATCTCCGGCGCGGTGCCCTCGTAGTGCGCACGCGGGTTGGCCGGGTTCCCGTACTGGTAGGGCATGTAGTACGAGGCGTCCTCCTCGGCCATCTTCAGCGCCATCGCGACCGCGCCGTTGGAGCCCTGGTCGCCGGGCGAGTAGACGATCTCGGCGCCGTACATCTTCAGCAGCTGGGTGCGCTCCGGCGTGACGTTGTCGGGCATCACGACCTTGAGCCGGTAGCCCTTGCGGCTGGAGATCATGGCCAGCGCGATGCCGGTGTTGCCCGACGTCGGCTCGAGGATCGTCATGCCGGGGCCGATGGCGCCCTTCTCCTCGGCGTCCTCGATCAGCGCTCGCGCGACGCGGTCCTTGACCGATCCCGTCGGGTTGTGGGATTCCATCTTGGCCCAGATCCGGACGCCCGGCTTGGGCGACAGGCGGCGCAGCTCGACCAGCGGCGTGTTGCCGATGGCGGCCACGATGTCGCTGTAGCGACCACCACAGGGCTTGTTCTGAAGAGGCGGGACGGCCATGACTTCAGGAAATATAGCGCCGTTCCGGGCCCCGCCCCGGGCCCCGGACGCCAAGCGGCAGGGTCTGCCGCCACCCGCGGGTTCGGCCCCCTGGGGCCGACACACGCAAGGCGGAGTGCGAGCCTCTAGGCGAGCGCTCCGCCCGCCATCGCCGGCAGGATCACGAGCACGTCCCCCTCGCCCACGTTGGTCGTGAGCCCGTCGAGGACGCGGACGTCCTCGTCGTTGAGGTACACGTTGACGTAGCGGTTGAGCTCGCCGCCGTCGCCGAACAGCTGGCCACGGGTGTCGGGGTGCGAGGCCGCCAGGCCCTCGAGCACCTCGCCGACGGTCTGCCCGTCGGCGCTGACCTCACGCTCGCCGCCCACGGAGGGGCGCAACACGGGGGGAATGCGGATCGTCGCCATGGCCGTGACCCTAGCCCGCCGCGGCGCAGAACGCCTCGTAGTCGGGGAAGACGCCGAGCTCCTCGTCGGTGATCTCCGACGGCTCGCGCGAGCAGATCGGGCACTCCGGGTCGCGGCGGACCTTGAGCTCGGTCGTCGTGGCGTCGAGCGCGTCGTAGATCAGCAGGCGGCCGATGAGCGGCGAGCCCTCGCCGATGATGAGCTTGACGACCTCGGTGGCCTGTAGCAGCCCCATCGTGCCGGGCAGCACGCCGAGAACGCCGTTGGCGCCGCAGGACGGCGCCAGCTCGGCCGGCGGCGGCTGGCGGAAGAGGCAGCGGTAGCACGGGCCGTCGTACGGCGCGAAGACGCTGAGCTGGCCCTCGAAGCCGAGGATGGCGGCGCTGACGACCGGGATCTTCAGGCGCACCGACGCGTCGTTGAGCAGGTAGCGCGTCGGGAAGTTGTCGACGCCGTCGACGACGATGTCATAGTCCTTGATGATGTCGACGATGTTCGATGCGTCCAGGCGCGTCTCGTACTTGCGGACGTGGACGTCCGGGTTGAGCGCGTGGATCGCGCGCTCGGCGCTGTCGACCTTCGGCGTGCCGACCGAGTCGGTCGTGTGGATGACCTGGCGCTGCAGGTTGGAGACGTCGACCACGTCGTCGTCGACGATGCCGAGCGTGCCGACGCCGGCGGCGGCGAGGTAGAGCGCGGTCGGCGAGCCGAGGCCGCCGGCGCCGAGCAGCAGCACCTTGGCGTCGAGCAGCTTCTGCTGGCCCTCGACACCGACCTCGGGCAGGAGGAAGTGTCGCGAGTAGCGCTGGCGCTGCTCGGGCGTGAAGGTGCGCGGGACCTCGACGGCGTAGCCGCGGTCCTTCCACAGCGTGTAGCCGCCGGTCATCGACTCGACGTTCTCGTAGCCAAGCTCGTCGCGCAGCGTCTTGGCCGCGAGCGCGGAGCGGTTGCCCGACGCGCAGTAGAGGATCACGCGCTGGCCGCGGTCGGCTGCCGCGCCCTCGATGCGCGACTCCAGATGGCCGCGAGGGACGTGCTTGGCGCCGGGGAGGTGCCCGGCGTCCCACTCGTCGCTCTCGCGCACGTCGACGATGACGACGCCGTCGACGCCGGTGACCTCGCTCACGGCGGAGGGGTCGATCTCGTCGATCTGGGCCTTGACCTGCTTGATGTACTCGGCGCCGGAGGGGCTCACTGCTATTCACCTGAACGCTGGTCGGGATTCGTGCTTCAGAAAGTGTAGCGGGCCATCCCGGCCTTGATGAACGCGAGCTGCGAGTCGGCGGGAGGAGGCGACGGTCCATCCGGGGCGCCCCCCGGCGCCGGATGGACCGTTGCCTCTGCTACCCACCGTGCGAGGACCACCGCAAAGCACCACAAGCCGCGCGTGGTGCCCCTCAAGCTCGGAGGGGAGTTTCGGTGTCCTCGATCGGGACTTGCTGCATCAGGTGTATCGGAGATGGACGCAGCGGCCGATATGGGGTCTAGACCCCAAGATGCGCAAGCCCCCGCTCGCCACCCAGATCCTCGCCGTCAACGCCCTGCTCATCGTCGCCACCGGCATGGCGGCGATCGTCGCCGCGCGGCTGTCGCTCGACGACGTCGTCGGCCGCCGCCAGGCGTTCGTGCTCGTGGCGGGGATCCTCGGGGCGGTGCTGGTCAACGGCATCGTGCTGCGCCGCCGCTTCGCCCCACTGGAGAAGGTCATCGACGTGATGGAGCGCATCGACCTCGCGCGCCCCGGCGTGCGCGCCGACGTGCCCGAGGCCGACTCCGACGACGTCGTGCGCCTCGTGCAGGCGTTCAACCGCATGCTCGGCCGCATCGAGGACGAGCGCTCGCGCACCGCGGCCGCCGTGCTGCAGGGCCAGGAGAGCGAGCGCGCCCGCGTGGCGCGCGACCTGCACGACGAGTGCAACCAGGCGCTCACCGCGGTGCTGCTGCGCCTCGAGGCCCACATCCACAGCGCGCCCGAGGAGCTGCGCGAGGAGCTGCGCGAGACCAAGGACGTCGCGGTCACCGCGATGGACGAGCTGCTGCGCCTGGCACGCGAGCTGCGCCCCGCCGCGCTCGACGACCACGGGCTCACCGTCGCGCTGCGCAACCAGCTCGAGCGCTTCAGCGACCAGACGGGCGTCCCGTCCGAGCTGCGGTGCTACGACGAGCTGACCGATCTCCCGGACCACGAGCAGACCGTGGTCTACCGCGTCGTGCAGGAGTCCCTCTCCAACATCACCCGCCACGCCGCCGCCTCCAACGTCCTGGTCGAGGTCGGCCGCGACCACGGCCGTCCGATCGTCCGGATCGTGGACGACGGCGTCGGCTTCGCCGGCACCGACGGCGACGGCATCGGCCTGGTCGGCATGCGCGAGCGGGCGCGGCTCGCGCGCGGGCGCCTGGAGGTCCACTCCGTCCCCGGCCGCGGCACGGCGGTCGAGCTGCGACTGGACCGCGACCTCTGGCTCGCGGCCGAGGAGACGCGCGCCGCATGAGGCTGCTGATCGCCGACGACCACGGCGTCCTGCGCGGCGGGCTGCGCCTGCTGCTCGATCGCCAGGCCGACATGGAGGTCGTCGCCGAGGCCGGCGACGGCGCCGAGGCCGTGGAGCGCGCGCTGGCCGACCGCCCCGACGTCTGCATCCTCGACGTGTCGATGCCGAAGCTCACCGGGCTGCAGGCCGCGCGGGAGATCCGGTCGCACGCGCCCGACATCGCCGTGCTGATGCTCTCGATGCACGACGACGACCGCTACCTCTTCGAGGCGCTGAAGGCCGGCGCCGGCGGCTACGTGCTCAAGAAGGAGGCCGACCAGTTCCTGGTCGACGCCGTCCGCGCCGTCGTGCGTGGCGAGCCGTTCCTGACCAACGCCGCGCAGCGCTCGCTCGTGCGCGAGTGGATGGCCGACGACAGCACCGGGCCGGTCGAGCCGCTCACCCCGCGCGAGCAGGAGGTCCTCAAGCTCATCGCCGAGGCCCACACCAACCGCGAGATCGGCGAGATCCTGCATCTGTCGGAGAAGACCGTGGAGTCGCATCGCGGCAACCTGCTGCGCAAGCTCGGGATGCGCGATCGGGTCGAGTTGGTGCGGTACGCGATCCGCCGCGGGCTCATCGAGCCGTAACCCGGTGCGTGCCCGGCGGTCCGCGCGACGGCGGCGCGCGACGCCTCGCGCGACGTTCGGGCATCCTTCAAGGTGGTGAGCGAGCAGCAGGAGCACCCCGAGAGCGCCGTCGCGGCGCAGGAGCCGACCACGCCGGTCGGCGAGCCCGAGGCCCCCGTGGCCCCGCCGGCCGCCCCGGCGCAGGAGCCCGAGTCCGAGGCGCCGGCCGCGCCGGTGCAGGAGCCGCAGGCGCCCGCGGAGCCGCAGGAGGCCGCCGCGGAGCCGCAGGCCGAGCCCGCCGCCGAGCCGCAGGCGGAGGCTCCCGCCGGGCCGCAGGCGGAGGCTCCCGCCGGGCCGCATGCCGAGCCCGCCGCCGAGCCGCAGGCGGAGGCTCCCGCCGAGCCGCAGGCGGAGGCTCCCGCCGAGCCGCAGGCGGAGGCTCCCGCCGAGCCGCAGGCGGAGGCTCCCGCCGAGCCCGCCGCCGACGGCGCGGTCCCGGCCGAGCCGGCCGAGACCACCGTGGGCCCCAAGATCCTCGGCGTCGCCGAGGAGAAGACGCTGCCGGTCGTCAAGAAGCGCCTGCAGGAGAAGCCCAAGCGCGATCCGCTGCCGTGGCCGGAGCTGCGCGCCGCCGTCGCTGCGACGCGCGAGACGCTCGAGATCTCAGAGCTCAAGGAGCTCTTCCGCCAGTTCCCCGAGAAGCTGCGCGAAGAGGTCACCGAGAACGTCCGGGGCTTCAAGAAGGGCGCGCGCCGCCCCGTCTCGCAGCATGCCGCCAAGCAGCTCGCCCGCGCGTCGCACACCGCGCGCCGGATGAAGAAGAACTCGCACCCCAGCGGCGAGGTCGGGCAGGCCATCGGCCAGGCCATGGCCGCCGAGATGATCGCGTCGCTGGAACCGGAGAAGGCCGCCCAGGTCATCCTTCCCAAGCGCGACCTGCTCGAGCGCGAGAACCGCCAGGCCCAGCGCCGCGCCCGCGACGAGGAGGACAAGGCGCGCGACGAGCAGCGCCGCAAGCGTCGCGACGATGCCCGCAGCTCCCGCCAGCAGACGTCCTTCGGCGAGTTCTCCGGCGCCAAGATCAAGGGCCTCGACGAGATCGCCGCCCTGTTCAAGGACGACGAGCCGGCGCCGGCCGCCGAGCCCGAGGCGCCCGCCGCCGAGGCTCCGCAGGCGGAGGCTCCCGCCGCCGAGGCTCCGCAGGCGGACGCTCCCGCCGCCGAGGCTCCGCAGGCGGACGCTCCGCAGGCGGACGCTCCGGCCCCCGACGCCCCGGAGCCCGAGGCCCCGGAGCCCGAGGCCCCGGCCGCCGCCGAGCCCGCCGTGCCGGCCCCCGACCCCGACCCGTCCTGACGCGCCGCCCGCCGCCGCGGGCGACCTAGCATTGACCATGATGCCGCTCCGCGCCCGCCTCGCGCTGATGCTCGCCGCCAGCTTCGTGCTGCTCGGCGCGCTCGCCGTGGTGCTGTTCGCCGGCGGCGGCACCCACGCCGGCGGGGCCGGCTTCGACGGCTCGCTGCCGCCGGACGTCCCCCGCGCGGACTTCACGCTGCGCGACCAGGACGGCAAGGTCGCCCGCCTCTCCGACTACCGCGGGCAGCCGGTGATCCTGACGTTCATGTACTCGACGTGCCGCGACACGTGCCCGCTGACGGCCTACCAGATCCGCGGGGCGATGGACCAGATCGGGCACGACATCCCCACGCTCGCCATCTCCGTCGACCCCAAGAACGACACCGAGCTCAACGCCAAGCGCTTCCTCAACCGAACGGGCCTCACGGGGCGCATGCGGTTCCTGCTCGGCAGCGAGCGGCAGCTCGCGCCGATCTGGGATGCCTACGCCATCCGGCCGCAGGGCAAGGGCTTCGACCACTCGGCCTACGTGCTGCTCGTCGACGGCCGCGGCGTCCGTCGCGTCTCGTGGCCGACCGAGAAGCTCACGCCCGAAGGCCTCGCGCACGACCTGCGCCTGCTCGGCGCGTAGTCCCTCCCGCCGCGGTGCGCCATGAGCGCGTCCAGCGCCGCGATCGGCGCATGCGCGACACCCCGTTCAGGGGCCCTGGCTCACCTCGATGTCGGAGACGTCGTCGTCGGGGTCGTCGTCGCCCCGGCGCCTGTCCTTCCAGCTCTGGTAGAGGAGCGCTCCGACGACGATGAGCACGGGCGCGAGGTACAGCAGCCCGGCGAGCCAGTGCCCGGCGTGCGCGAGGATCAGCGCCGGCGTCATTGCTGCGCCGCCGCGGAGAGGAGCCACAAACCGAGGCACGTGAAGGCGACCATCACCGCCAGCATCCAGTACTGCGAGCGCATCGCGTCGCGCGCCTTGGCGTAGAGCGCCAGCGCGCGGTCGTGCGCGAGCGTCAGGCCCGCGACGTGGCCGAGGACCAGCGCGCCCACCTGGACGTACCAGATGCCCGTCGCGCTGATCCATGTGTAGTTGATCCCGGTGGCCGCGGTGCCCAGCAGGTCGGATCCGTCGCCGAGCGGGTCGGACGCCAGCGCCGCGATGGCCTGGCCCTGATAGGCCAGGAGCGAGAAGTAGTGCGCCACGACGTAGGCCAGCGCGATCGGGATCAGCGTGTGCGCGAACGCGCCGGCCAGCTCGCCCGCCGGCCGCCGGCGCCCGACCGTCTGCATGCCCAGGATCCCGAGCCGGTAGAGCAGGCCGATCAGGCAGCACATGACGACGATGCCGACGGTCCCCGCCGCCTCGAGCGCATGCTCGGCGTTGAGGCCCAGGCTGGCGAAGAAGTCCTGCAGGTGGGGCACGATCGAGTTCCAGGTGGTGCCCTGCGAGAAGCCGTCGAAACTGGTCGTGCCGATCATCGTGCACAACAGCGCGACCGTCCCCGCGACGGGCCTCAGCGACGGGCAGCCGCCCAGCAGCGGGCGCGTGTAGAGCGCGCGGTCGCGCCAGTGCAGCGGCGAGACCCGTGCGAAGAACCCGAAGTAGACGCCGAACGCGTCGGCGCGGTTCGACCAGGCCTGCACGCCGTAGAGGCTCATGCCGACCAGCTGGACGGCCGCGTAGGCCAGCGCCATGACCGCAAGCTGCGACGGGTCGTCCTTGTTGGCGTACACCAGCTCGACCCACGCGAAGACCAGCACGCCGACCACGGCGGGCCAGCGGCCCAGCCACGGCGGGTAGGGCAGCGGCTCGGGCGCCGTGTCGCCGCCGAGGCGGCGCGCCGCCCACCCCGTCGCCTTGCCGATCGCCAGCCACGGGTTGAACGCGCGGAACACGTCGCCGAAGGCCGCGCTCAGGAACGGGATCGCGACCCAGAAGTAGACGTAGATGACCGTCGGCAGGATGTTGGCCGTCGCGGCCTGGGTTCCGGCGAACCCGGCGTAGACCGCGAACGCGAAGAACGCGACGCCCACGGCGCCGGCCAGCACCTCCAACACGCGCGGGATCGCGAAGCGGCGACGCTCGACGACCTGCTGCAGGCGCGGCTGCGCCCACAGCACCGCGAGGCCGACGAACGAGGCGACGAGCACGACCGCGGCGGCCCAGGCGAACAGCCAGCGCGGGATCGGAAGGTCCTGCTTGCCGACCAGACCGTGGGCCGACGCGGACGCCGGCAGGGCGAGCGCGACGGCGGCGACGCCCACGACCGCGCGCCGGGCGCGGCGGGCGGCGCTGCTCACGAGGGGTTGACCTCGAGCTCGGCGATCTGGGTGGCGTGGTTCTCGAGCTCGACCACGAAGCGTCCCTCGATCTTGGCCGGGATCGAGAAGGTCACCTTGCCGCCGGCGGTGACGTCCTTGTGCACGTCGTAGCCGTGGACGTGGATCTCGTCGGCCGTGTCTGACTGCACCGTGAACTTGATGGTGTCGCCCTTGGTGAACGTCAGGCGCTCGACGCCGCCCTGGGGCTTGGCGTCCACGACGCGGATGACCGGGATGGCCGGGGCCGCCGGCGTCGTGGTGGTGCCGGCCCCGCCCGCCGTCGTGTCGGCGCCGGCGGCGGCCGGCGTCGTCGCCGTCGCGGCGGGCGCGGTCGCTCCCGCGTCGGTGCGGTCCTGCTTCTTGCTCGTGTCGTCGGAGCCGCTGGAGATCACGAACGCCACCACCAGGACGACCACGGCGGAGGCCACGAGGGCGATGCGAGCGCGCGGCGACATGCGCACACCCTAGGAAAACGACGGGCCGGCAGTCGCACCGCCGGCCCGTCGCCTCGCGCCGGGCCGGTCAGCCCCGGCGGATCAGCACTTGCCGAGGGTCTTCGTCGCCGGGAACGAGGCGCCCTGCTCGTCGGTGAACGTCACCGTCATGTCGCGGTTGGCGTCCTTGCAGCCGGTCGACTCGATGTAGCCGACCTTCTCGCCCTTCTTGTTCTTCTTGACGATCGTCGACAGGCGCGCGTCGGCGTGGGTGACGGTGATGTCGAGCATCACCTGGTGGCGCAGCATCTCCGGGACGGTGAACTCCAGGCCGGCGAAGTCGCCCTTGGTCACGTACTTCATGTCGATCGCCTGGCGCAGCGCCACGGGGCACGTGGCCAGCTCGGACGACACGAACAGCGTCGCGTGGCCCTTGCCGCCGTTGAACAGCGCCAGCGACCCCTTGCAGCTCGACGCCGTCGACACCGGCTGGCCGGCGCTGCCGATCAGCGCGGTGAGCGATCCCGAGCCGATCTTCGACCCGGCAGGGCAGACGTCGGTGTCCGGGGTCGCCAGCGCGTTGATCTTGGCCGCCGAGCAGCCGGGGATCAGGTCGGTGTTGAGCCGGCCGCCCTCGTACATGATCGAGTACGTCTGGACCGGCGGGGTCTGGTTGCCGGACGGGTCCGACACGGTGAAGCTGAACGTCAGCCCGCCGGGCTTGGGCTTCTTCTTGCTGCCGCCGTGGACGGAGACCGTTCCGCCGACGTCGTAGGTCGTGGTCTGGGCGGTCGCGATGACCGCCATGCCGAGAACCGCGAGCGCGGTCGCGGCGAGCACTCGTGTGATGCGCACGTTGCCTTCTCCTCCTGGTGATGCGGGACGGCGCCACCTTCCTCGACCGGGGAATGCGGTGTCCCTACGACATCCGTCCAGTGCGCTGCCGGATGTGCTGCGCCGTAACGACGAGGGAGGGGCGGGCCAGATGGCCCGCCCCTCCGGGGACAGCAACTACTCGACGCTCGGAAGCGTCAGATCAGCACTTGCCAGCCTTGGCGTCGGCGGTGCTCGTGGCGCCGTCCTCAGCCGTGAAGGTGACCGTCACCTTGCGGGTGCTCTTGCAGCCGGTGGACGTGAAGACGCCCTTCGTGCCGCTGCCCTTGGCGATCGTCGAGGAGACGCTCGTGATGCCGGAGTCGAGGCCGGTAACCGGGTGCAGCAGGGTCGGCGGGACCGTGAAGGTCAGCGAGCCGCCGGTGGCGTCCGTGCTGAGCTTCGCGTCGATCGCCTGGTTGATCTGCGCGATGCAGTCCGGCGGGGTGCCGTGCAGGAAGAGCGCCAGGCTCTTCGGGCCCCCCGCGTAGATGTCGAGCTTCAGGTTGCACTTGGCGCCCGGGTCCACCGGGCCGCCGGCGGCGCCGACGAACGCGTTGACCTGACCGGTGCCGACCTTGGTGGCGGCGGCACAGCCGGCGTCCGACGCGGCGGCGTTGATGGACGCGGCGGTGCAGTACTTGCCCTTCGCGACGCCCTTGGTGTTGTACTTCAGACCGTCGAAGTGGATCTTGTACGTCTTGACCGGCGACGTCAGCGTGCTGTCGGGCGTGCTGATCTTGTAGTTGAAGACGACGCCGACGTGCTTCGGCTTCGCCTTCGTGCCGCCACTGGCGATCTTGCCGGTGACGCTGTAGACGTTGCTGCTCGTCTGTGCCAGCGCGACAGCAGCGAGACACAGCAGTGCGGCGACGGAAATCGCCATGAGTGAGACCTTACGCAAAAGCTTCTCCTCCAAGAGACTCGCGGGACGGGGTGCGCAGCTTATCCAGAACTTCGGGAGCGCAAGAGTTGCGGTGGGCGGAAGGACGCCGGTCCGTGCATGGCGGCTCTGGGCAACGGGCCGCTGCTACCGTCGCCCGCCTCGTGCGCGTCCCGACCGACACCATCGCCGCCCCGATGTTCCCCGCCGCCCTGAAGTGGCTGAACGTCGCGACCCTGCGGATGGACCAGCAGCGCGGCCGTCCGGTGCTCCTGGAGTTCTTCGACTTCTGCCGCCCGTCCTCGCTGCGCACGCTGCCATACCTGCAGCGCTGGCACGCGCGCTACGCCGAGGCGGGCCTCCGCGTGATCTCGGCCCACGCGCCGGGCTTCGCGCCCGCGCGCGACGAGCAGGCCGTGGCCGCGGCCGTGCAGCGGCTTGGCATCGAGCACCCGGTGCTGCTGGACACCGACCTCGCGCTCTGGAAGATCTACGAGAACCAGGGCTGGCCGGCGCGCTACCTCTTCAACCAGGATCTGCGGCTGTTCGAGGTGCACTTCGGCGAGGGCGGCTACCGCGAGACCGAGGAGGCCATCCAGGAGCTGCTCGGCACCGCGGGCGAGCTCGTGCCGCCGATCCACCCCGAGGACGATCCGGAGGCGCGGATCGTCGTCCCGACGCCCGACCAGGAGGGCGCGTACTCCGGGCCCTACGAGGCCGGCGCGGTCTGGGCGGTGCTGGAGGGCGCGGGAACGATCACGGTCAACGACGCGGAGCGTGCCGTGGACTTCACCGGCGCGCACCTGCTCGTCGACCACGGCCACCACGAGGCCGCGGTCCTCGAGCTCGAGGTCGGCGACGGCGTCACCTGCCACGCCGTGTGCTTCACACCGGGCCTGGCGCCGGCTTAGGCCTCGGCTTCCTCGCCGCCGTCCTCCCCTTCCTCCTCCTCGCCCGCCGAATCGCCCAGCAGGCGCAGCAGCTTGGGCGCGCCGGAGTCCTCCACGAGGATCGCGCCGCCCGGCCAGTACGGACTGCTCGGGCCGTCCGCGCTGGTGAACGCCGGCTCGTGCACCCAGCTGCCGGAGTTGTGCAGCCACGCGCCGGATTCGGTGCGCCACTCGGTCACGTCGTCGAACGGCAGCGGGCCGGTGCGGTGGCTGTGGCCGAAGATCACGTGCTCGGCCTCGACGCCCAGGCGGCCCACGACCTCGCCGATCGCCGTCAGCGAGTTGCGCCGCAGCGCCTCGCCGGACAGGTCGCCGCTGACCGGCCCGACGCCCAGGAGGTTCAGGCCGCGGATGCCGAGCGGGAAGACGGCGGTCAGCAGCCGCGCGCGCACCGGGCGATGACCGTCGCCCTGCAGCAGCTCATAGGCCTTGCCGGCCTTGCCCGCCCCCGCGCCCAGGCCGCCGGCGGCGGTCCGCTGCGCCGCGGCGTTGGTCCACGCGTACAGCGGCGCGAGCACGCGCTCGTAGTCCTCGGCCGTGGCCGGGTCCGGCACGGCGCCGACGAGGCGGCTCATCACCCCGGCGGCCAGCCGCTCGAAGGTCGGCACCGTGCCGTGCGGGTCGAGGTAGTGGCCGTGCAGCGCGTAGACGTCGTCGCGCAGCCACACGCCCGGGTAGGCGACGCCGACCGCCGCGCCGCCGGCGCCGAGCCAGCCGGCGACCCGGCGCGCGATCGTCGACGCCGTCTGCGCCTTGACGCGCGTCTCGAGGCCCAGCGGCCGGCGCCGGGCATCCAGCCACGGGCTCGCCAGCGCGTGGTCGTGGTTGCCGGCGACGAGGACGACCTCGGCGTCGGCGCGCAGCGCCCGCCCGATGTCCTCCAGCGCGGGCCGCGCCCCGGCCAGCGCCTCGCGCGCCGGGCCGTGGCGGAGCTCCAGCGTGTCGCCGAGCAGGACGAGCCGGTCGGCGCGGGCGACCTCCTCGAGCAGCGCGCCGCGGACGTCGGCGTCGCGCAGGACGTCGACGCCCGTGCGGCCGCCGAGGTGCAGGTCGGAGACGACGAGGCTGCGCATGCGCCGCCGAGGCTATCCGCCCCGGCGCGCGGCCTACGCCAGCCCCGCGGCGCGCCGCGCCGGGATCGCCTCCAGGCGGCTGGAGATCACGCGGTCGACGAGGCCGTACTCCACGCACTCCTGCGCCGTGAAGTAGCGGTCGCGCTCGATGTCGGCCTTGATGCGCGCCGCGTCCTGCCCGGTGTGCTCGGCATAGATCTCCTCGTAGCGGCGGCGCAGGGAGATCGCCTCGCGGGCGTGGATCTCCATGTCGCTCGACTGGCCCTGGTAGGAGCCGTGGGGCTGATGGATCAGGATCCGCGCGTTGGGCAGCGCGGCGCGCTTGCCCTCCGCCCCGCCCGCGAGCACGAGCGAGCCGCCCGACATCGCGATGCCGCAGCAGATCGTGGCGACGTCGCAGCGCACGAACTGCATCGCGTCGTAGATCGCCAGCGCCGCGTACGCCGAGCCGCCTGGCGAGTTGACGTACAGGTTGATGTCCTTGTCGGGGTCGTCGGCCTCGAGGTGCAGCAGCTGGGCGACGATCAGGTTGGCGATCTCGTCGTCGATCTGGCTGCCGAGGAACACGACGCGGTCGTTGAGCAGGCGGGAGTAGATGTCGAACGAGCGCTCGCCGCGGGGCGACTGCTCGACGACCATGGGCACGAGGGGCATGGGCTGGGCTCCTTGTCGTCTGTCGTAACGCAACCGTTTGGTTGCACGTCTCGATCACGGTAGCATCCGCAACCATGGAGTTGCACGAAGAGATGGGCGCCCTCCGGCGGGAGACGATCCTCGACGCTCCGCGCGACGCGGTCTGGCAGCTCGTCGCCGAGCCCGGGGGGCTCGCGGAGTGGCTGGCCGACGACGTGGACCTCCCCGCGGTCGAGCCGGGCGCCGAGGGCACCGTGCTCGAGGACGGCGAGCTGCGCCGCGTCACGATCGAGGAGGTCGAGGACGGGCGGCGGGTCGCGCTGTCGTGGTGCGCGCCGGGCGGCGAGCCGTCGCTGGTCGAGCTGACGCTCGACGACGCCGAGGACGGGCGCACGCGCATGGTCGTCGTCGAGGTGCCCATCGTGGCGTTGCGGGCCGTCGCGGAGCGCACGGTCCACGCGTCGGCGGCCGCGGGACGCACCCGCGGACCGCAGATGGCTGTCGCCGCCTGATGGAGCGCAGCGATCCCGGTCCCGTCTTCGCCGCCCTCGCCGACCCCACCCGCCGCGAGGTCGTCCGCCTGCTCGCCCACCGGCCGGGGCTGACCGCCTCGGCCCTGGCCGACGAGCTGCCGGTCAGCCGCCAGGCGATCGCCAAGCACCTCGCCCAGCTCCGCGACGCCGGCCTCGCCGAGGCCGAGCACGCGGGTCGCGAGACCCGCTACCGCCTGACGCCCGAGCCGCTGGCCGGCGCGATGGAGTGGATGGTCGCCGCCGGCGCGCAGTGGGACACGCGCCTGGAGCGGCTCAAGCAGCGGCTGTAGGGCCGTCGCCGCGCCGCTCGCGGTCGTTCAGACCCGCGAGGTCGCCGCGGTCGCCCATGCGGCCACCGTGCCGTCCTCGGAGAGCAGCGCTGCCGCGCGCCGGCGCTCCTTGGTGGCGCGCAGGTCCAGGTCGGCCTTCTCGAGCAGGTCGGCGGGCGTCGCGCCGTCCTGCGGGAAGACCGCCACGCCGATCGACGCGCGGACCGGCACGCGGTCGGCCGCCTCGATGGAGGTCAGCGCCGCCTCGATCCGGCGGGCGAGCATGACCGCGCCCTCCTCGTCGGACTCGGGCAGCAGGACCGAGAACTCATCGCCGCCCTGCCGGGCCACGACGTCGGTGCCGCGGACGTTCTCGACGAGCACGCGGCCGACCTCCTGGAGCAGGCGATCGCCCTCCGGGTGGCCGTGCGTCTCGTTGATCTCCTTGAAGCGATCGACGTCGAGCGTCAGCAGGGCGAAGCGCTGGGGGTCCGCGGCCGTGGCCGCGTGCAGGCGCTCGTGCAGCTCGCGGTAGTTGCCGACGCCGGTGAGGGCGTCGTGGCGCGACTCGCGCCGGTACTCGTGCCCGGCGCGCTCGGAGGCGCGGCCCTGGACGAGCGCGAGCGCCGCGAGGGCGGCGAAGCAGGCGGTGGCCGACGGCCACGCGGAGAAGCCCACGGCCGCGACGGTGCCGGCGGCGGCGAGCAGGGTGCGTGAGACCGCACCCACGATGGGGTTCCGGAGGGACATTCCACTCCGGTCGTCGGCTGCCGGACGTCCGGACTTGAGCCCGGAATGCCCTGCTTCGGCGAACCTTTCGCGGTCGCGCTCAGGCGCCGCTGGGCGCCGCGGAGGCCATGGCCTGGCGGATGGCCTTGGGCAGCATGAAGCGGACGTCCTCCTGGACGACCTGGAACTCCTCGACCTGCTCCACGCCGCGAGCGCGGAAGAAGTCGACGAGGCGCTGCACGAGCTCCTCGGGCGCGCTGGCGCCGGAGCTGATGCCGACGGTGCGCTTGCCCTCCAGCCAGGCCTCCTCGACCTCGCTGACGTCGTCGATCAGGTGCGACTCGGTGCCGAGCTCGCGCGTGACCTGCACGAGGCGGTTGGAGTTCGACGAGTTGCGCGAGCCGATGACCAGCAGCAGGTCGCAGTGCGAGGCCATCTGCTTGACGGCCGCCTGGCGGTTGGTCGTGGCGTAGCAGATGTCGTCCGTGCGCGGCCCGGTGATCGCGGGGAACTTCTCGCGCAGCCGGTTGATGATCGTGCGGGTCTCGTCGACCGACAGGGTCGTCTGCGAGATGTAGGCGATCTTCTCGGGATCGGCGACCTCGAGGGCGTCGACGTCGGCTTCGGTCTCGACGAGCACGATGTGCTCGGGGGCCTCCCCCATCGTGCCCTCGACCTCCTCGTGGCCGGCGTGGCCGATGAGGACGATCGTGTAGCCCTCGGAGGCGAACTTGACGGCCTCGCGATGGACCTTGGTGACCAGCGGGCACGTCGCGTCGATCGTCTGCAGGCCGCGCCGCTGCGCGTCGGCGTGGACGGTCGGCGAGACGCCGTGGGCGGAGAAGACGGTCGTCGCGCCCTCGGGGACCGTGTCGTTGAGCTCGTCGACGAAGATCGCACCGCGCTCGCGCAGCTGCTCGACGACGTGCTTGTTGTGGACGATCTCCTTGCGCACGTAGACGGGTGCGCCGTAGAGCTCGAGCGCACGCTCGACGGTCTGCACGGCGCGATCGACCCCGGCGCAGTACCCGCGCGGGGCCGCCAGGAGGAGCTTCTCGACAGTGGCGGCCATCGCCGACGATTGTAGGGCGCCCCGCCGGCCCGGCCGCTCCCGCCGGGACGCGATCGGTCAGCGGTCCCAGGTGCGCAGGAGCTCGACGAGCGTCTCGCCCACCGCGTCGACGCTGCCGGGCGACAGCTTGTCGTAGGTGTCCTGCACCGTGTCCTTGTAGCGGTAGCTCCAGTCGATGAAGTCGACCGCGGGGATGCCCGCGCGCAGGAACGGCGTGTGGTCGTCGATGATCCCGACCGAGGTGCGGGCGCCGAACACGTCGCCGACTCCGACGCGCTGGGCGGCGGCGCGGACGTCGTCCCAGAGCGAGGCCGTCGAGCTCGCCTCGCGCGGCAGGCGCACGCCCTTGTTGCCGATGTAGTCCAGCAGCAGCAGCGCCCGGATCTCCTCGGCGTGGATCTGCACGTAGGACTTGGAGCCGCGCAGGGCGTCGCGGTAGAAGTCGTCGGTCGGCGCGGCCTCCTCCTCGCCGTCGAAGAGCACGAAGCGGATGCCGGGCGAAACGGCGGTGCGCGGGAGCTTGGACAGCGCGCGCGAGAGCTCGACGACGGCGCCGACCGCGGCGGCCGCGTCGTTGGCGCCGACGAAGCCCTTGGGGTGGTACTCGCTGTCGTAGTGCGCGGCGATGACGATGACGGGACCCGGGCCGGGGAGCTCGCCGACGATGTTGCGCAGGCCGGGGTGCGCGGGGACCGGCTCGAACCGCCCGGCGGGCAGCTGCGCCTTCAGCTTCTCGGCGACCGCCCGCAGCGCCGGCGAGCCCGCCGGGCGCTGGCCGGCGTCGACCTGCATCTTGGCGATGGCCATCGCTCGCCCGGCGTCGAAGCGGTTGGCCGACGCGCCGGGGACGGCGCCCGGCTTGGTCGGCGCGACCGTGGCGTGGTCGCCTCCGCCGAGGAACGGGAAGCCGTGGACGGTCAGCGCGATCAGGCCGCCGAACAGCACCACCTGGCCGACGAGCGCCACCACGAGCAGCTTGACCGACAGCCTGCCGCCCTCCTCGGGCGGCGGCGCCGGACGGCTCGCGGGCTCGGCCGGCGGCTGGTCGGGCGCGTCGTCGCGCGCGCCGTTCGGCGCGTCCACGTCAGACATGTCGGGGAGGCGAACAGGCCATGGAGTGCACCGGCACGGTACCGGGCACGCCCGAACGCACGATGAACTGCTGGAGATCGCCGCGGGCGTGGCGCCCGCGACTCAACCTCCTGCACCGCTGGCAGTCCCGGAGTAGGCTGGCGCGAATCGAGAGAGATCGGGGGAGTCCGGGATGGCACAGCAGCATCTGGATCGGCTGACGGCAGTCGATGCGTCGTTCCTGGCCCAGGAGGGTCCCGCGTCGCACATGCACATCGGGGGCATCGTGCTGTGCGACGGTCCGCCGCCGCGGTTCGAGGAGATGCTCGACCACGTCCGCTCGCGGCTGCACCTGGTGCCGCGCTACCGCCAGCGCCTCGCGCAGCCGCCGCTGGAGACCGGCCGCCCGCTGTGGGTCGACGACCCCACGTTCAACCTCGAGTACCACGTGCGCCAGACCGCGCTGCCCGCCCCGGGCAGCGAGGGGCAGCTCATGCGCCTCGTCGCGCGGATCATGTCCCAGCAGCTGGACCGCTCCAAGCCGCTGTGGGAGATGTGGATCGTCGAGGGTCTCGACGACGGCGGCTTCGCGCTCATCACCAAGACCCATCACTCGCTCATCGACGGCATCTCGGGCGTGGACCTGGCGACGGTCATGTTCGACCTCACCCCCGTGCCCGCCGAGCCTCCCCACCCCGACGAGCCGTGGCAGCCGCACACCGAGCCGACCGGCGCCGAGCTGGTCGCCGGCGGCGCGCTCGGCCTGGCGAAGGTCGCGGCCGGGGCCGTCGCCGGCGCGCTGGGGATGGTCCGCAACCCGCAGGCGACGCTGCGCGCCCTGACCGTCGCCGCCGAGGGCGTCGGCGAGGTCGCGTGGGCCGGCCTGAACCCCGCCCCCGAGACGCCGCTGAACGTCCCGATCGGCCCGCATCGTCGCTTCGCGGTGGTGCGCAACCGGCTCGACGACTTCAAGGTCGTCAAGAACGCGTTCGGCGGCACCGTCAACGACGTGGTGCTGACCGTCGTCAGCGGCGCGCTGCGCGACTGGCTGCACGCGCGCGGCGTGCGGACCGAGGGCCTGGAGCTGCGGGCGCTCGTCCCGGTCTCCACCCGCACGAGCTCGGAGCGCAACGAGCTGGGCAACCGCATCGCCGCGATGCGCGGTCCCCTGCCGGTCTACATCGACGACCCGATCGCGCGGCTGCGCGCCGTCAAGGCGTCGATGGACGGGCTGAAGGAGTCCAAGCAGGCCGTCGGCGCCGAGGTCCTCGCCGGCGTGCAGAGCTTCGCCCCGCCGACGATCCTCGCCCAGGCCTCGCGGCTGAACTTCTCCACGCGCCTGTTCAACCTGATCGTGACCAACGTGCCGGGGCCGCAGATGCCGCTCTACGTGCGCGGACGCGAGATGACCGACGTCTTCCCCGTGGCGTTCCTGCCCAAGGACCATGCCTTGGCGATCGCGATCATGTCCTACAACGGGCAGATGAACTTCGGCCTGCTCGGCGACTACGACGCCGTGCCCGATCTCGACCGCATCGCGGACGGCATCGAGGCGTCGCTGGCCGAGCTGGTGGCGCTGGCGCGTCGGCGGACGGCTCCGCCGCGGTCGTCGTCCAACGGCGCGCGCCGGGACGGCACGCCCGTGGGCAGCGCCGGTTAGCGTCCCGGCGGCGCGGGCCGCGCGTGCCAGAGGGCGACGACGATCTTCCCGCCGCGCGGGTCGCGGGCGGCGAGGTTCGCCCGCGCGCTGACGAGATAGGTGAACCTGAGCGGCAGGCGCTGCGGCCAGCGGCCCCAGCGGCGCGGCGAATGGAACCTGGTCCGCTCGTCGGTCTGGAAGGTGCGGTGCACCAGCACGTCGTCGCGGCCGCGTCGGCGGAACACCAGGTCGGCGAGCCCGTCTCCGGTGACGTCGGCGAGCACGAAGGTGTATGCCTTGGGCCACCGGCCGATGCCGGCCGTCAGCGGCTGCGGGCCGAGCGCGTCCCGGGTCACGCTCACCCGCCCGGTGCGCCGGTCGCGCACGACGATGTCCGCGAGGTCGTCGCCGTCGAAGTCGCCTAGGGGCGTTCGAGGCGCCGCGACCGGCCCGGACGCTTCCGAGCGACGACGCCGACGTCCGCGTCTGGGGATGCACGGATCACGGACACGGCGCGGCCCGCGCGCACGATCAGGTCGTCGCGGTTGTCGCCGTCCACGTCGCCGACCTGCACGTCCACCCCGACCGCCGGCCCTGGACGCGCGGCGTACGCCGCGAAGCGGCCGTCGACATACGGGGCCACCAGCGGCCGCCCGCCGCGGTCGCGCGCGAGAGCCTGGGGCACCTGGCCGTCGAAGACGCCGAAGACCGCCGGGCCGGCCGGCGACGGGTCGCTCACCGCCTTCGCCGGCCCGAAGCAGCAGTCGGGGCCGTACGTCGCCGCGTCCGCACCGATGGGCGCGACCGTGAAGCTGACCGCCACGAGGGCGCCGCCGAGCCATCCGCGCATCGGTGTCATGTCCTCATCAACGCGGCGGGCCGGACGAGTTCCGGCGATCACGGCCGCTGGGCCGTGGCGGTGGCGCACGAGGACGAGGTCGAAGAGCGGGCCGCCTAGGACGAAGACGCGAGTCGTGCGCGAGACAGCGCGACCATGATCCGGCCGGTGCGCGGGTCGCGGGCGGCGAGGCCGGCGCGGACGCCGTTGAGATAGGCCGTCGTCAGTGGCAGGCGCCGATCCCACCGCCCCCAGCGCCGCGCCGTGTGGAAGCTCGTCGTTTCGTCGGTCTGCAACGCGCGTCGCACGAAGACGTCGTCGCTGCCCTTCGCCCGGAACACGAGGTCGGCCAGCCCGTCGCCCGTGACGTCCGCCGACGCCAGTTGCGCGCCCGCCGGAATCCGCCAGTCAGCGTGGCGCCGCTCGAACTCGGTGGCGATCGAAAAGCCGACCCGCACGCGCCCCGTGCGAGCGTCGACGCCGACCGCGTCGTCCTGGCCGTCGCGGTCGACGTCGGCGATCATGAACGTGTAGGCCATCGGCCAGCGCCCGGCCGCTACGGTGATCGCATCCTTGCCCAGGGCGTGCTCGGTCACGCGCACCCGCCCGGTGCGCCGGTTGAGCACGATGATGTCGAAGGCTTCGTCCCCGTCGAAATCGCCCACACGCCACTCGGCGTCGGCGTGCGGGAGCGTCGAAACCCGCCGAGGCGCCTCGAACGCCGTCCCGATCGACCGCACCACCGACACGACGAGGCCGTCGCGCTCGACAAGGTCCTCGACGCCGTCCCCATCGACGTCTCCGACCTGCAGATCGCGCGCGACCACCGGCCCGGGCCGGGCGCTCGGCGGCCCGAAACGCCCGTCGACGAACTGCGCGACGAACAAACCTCCGCCGCTATCGCGCACGAGCGCCTCAGGCACCCCGTTGTCGAAGACGCCGAAGACGGGCTGGCCGGCCGGCGTGGGCGCGCTCACCGCCGCGGCCGGCGCGAAGCAGCAGTCGGGCCCGTAGCTCGCCGCGGCCGCCGCGCAAGGGACGCCGATGCTCGCTACGAGCATCGTGCTGAGGAACCATCCACGCATCGATCGCATGTCCTTACCAACGTAGCGGCGTCGAGTGAGTTGCGGCGTCACGGACACGGCACGCCGGCCTGTTGCGCCGGGAAGTGCTTCCCCTTCAGCTC
This sequence comes from Baekduia sp., assembly GCF_035318805.1. Lineage (GTDB taxonomy): Bacteria > Actinomycetota > Thermoleophilia > Solirubrobacterales > Solirubrobacteraceae > Baekduia. The sequence continues at coordinate 81,426 of NZ_DATHDY010000066.1, read as the reverse complement.
CTTGTAGAGCTCGCAGTAGGCGCTGCGCTGCTGCGCGCCGTCGGTGTATCCGGGCACGGACGTCTTGCCGTAGGCTCGCACCCCGATAGCGTCGCTCCAATCCGACGCCCAGACAGGTGCGACGAGGCCGGTGTCGAACTGGGCGCGGAAGTCCGGATGCGTTCCTACGGGCGGGTACGGCACGTTCGTGCTGGGGTCCGCCGACCAGCCCGACTCCGACAATGTGTGGATGGTCAGCCAGCGCGCATCCGCGACCTGAGCCTGGTAGATCGCCCCCGCGTGGACGCCGCCCTTGTCGGTGAAGTACTTGGCCCGCGTGGCCTCCGTCTTCCACTTCGTGCGGTTGGCCTTCGATCCGCCGCTGGCCTTGGCGCCGACCGGGAGGTTCAAGTACCCGAACTCGGTGATGAAGAGCGGCGCCTTGGCGCCACCCGGCGTTCGCAGCCAGAACGCGCCGGACGTGTCGTTCCCGTTTGGCCCACGCCTGTCGCGCAGGTCGGTCAGCGCCTCGAGCACACCGACGCGGTTGCGGTTCCCGTTCACGGCGGCCGTCAACGGCGCGCGCAACTTGCCGATCCCGACCTGCCCGCTCGGCCCACGATGATCCGGTGGGCCGATGTGTTGGTAGGCGTGCAGCGCGAGACCGAGGGCAACGATCGGCGCCGATGTCGTCGACGTGGGCCTGAGCACCTCGTACAGGTAGTCCAATGCGCTGTAGCCGCCGGGCCGCGGAGAGCCCGCGCCCGTCGGCGAGTCGTTCGTCCTCTGCTCGGAGAGCTCGCCGATGAAGACACGGACGGCGTCGGACAGTGGATCCGTGCAGGTCGTCGGGACCTGATGTGCCTCGCAGTAGCCGAGTTGAGCCGCCCGGTACCCCGCGACGTAGAGGCTGCGGTACCGCGCGGCCGTCAGCAGCTGGCGAGGTTGGCCGGACGGCGCCGTGCCGGTGACCGAAAGGAACTGGTGGCTCGGCAGGTTCGGCTCGTTCCACAGCGAATAGCTCGCCGGCTTCCCCTTGTCCGGCGGCCGCGTCTCGAAGTGGTTGACCGCCGCCCGCACGAACGCCGCGAACCGCGCGGAGTCAGGGTTCAGGCCGGTGGGCGCCACGGTCGAGTCGCAGTCGCGCGCGTTGCCGTCGTAGTTGGCCGGATCGCTCGGGTTCGACGGGTTGGGGCACTGCCGCCCGGTCTGCCCGGTGAGCGTGAGATGAACGCCCAGGGTGCCGCACGCCGGGTTGTTGCCGACGTGGGTCGACGTGATCGTGTCGACCGCCGTATCAAGCTTGTCCCAGAAGTAGCGCGGCGTCACGCCGGCCTTGTTCTCGTGCGCACCCCAGTAGACGGTAAGGCGGACCACCTCGGTACCGAGCGCGGCTATCCGTTCGACGGTGTGCTGGATGCCGAGGGGCGCGTCCGGGCCTTCGTTCTGGTGGTAGAGCAGCCGGCCGTCGTCCATCATCGCGACCTTCATCGTGCTCGCGTTCTGGCACTCGAGTGGCAAGGCGGCGAGGGCCTGCGGCGTGGCGGACGGGGCCGGGACCGGATCATTTGCCGTGGATGCGCCGGGCGGGGTCCGACCGTGCGACACCGCGACGTACAACGCGTTGCTGCCGGTGTCGCGCGCCACGACATCCTCAGCGCCGTCGCCGGTCGCGTCCGCCGTCGTCACGGCGCGCGTCTGGGGCCAGTCCGCCCAGACCTGCCCCGCGTCGAACGTGGTACTCGCGTCGTCCTGTGTGGCAGTGCGGACGAGCACCTGGCTCGATCCGCTCGCGCGGTAGATCAGGTCGGCGAGGCCGTCGGCGTTGACGTCGCCCACCGCGAAGTCCGCGTTGGCGGCGATGTTCCACGGGCCGTTGCGCGTCTCGAAGTCCGCCGCGACCGAGAACCCCACCTTCACCGTCCCGGCGGCGATGTTGCGCCCCACCGCGTCGTCGGTGCCATCGCCGTCGACGTCATTGAGGATGAATGTGTCGCCCGGCGTCCAGGTGAGCGCGGAGTCGATGCGCTGCAGCGCGAGCGTCCCGTTCGTCAGCACGATCTGGATCACGCCGGTCGAGGGGTTCTCTCCGACGACGTCGCCGAGTTGGTCGCCGTTGACGTCGCCGAAACGCAGCGTCGCCAACGACGGCGCCATCGTCGTGAGCGTCGTCGCCGCGGCGAACGTCGAGCCGGTCGACTTGCTCAGGAACACGTTGCCGGCACTATCACGGCCGACGAGGTCGTCGCGGTTGTTGCCGTCGATGTCATATAGGTGGAAGTCGCGGGTCGTCGCCCACGTCCCCCAGCTCGATGGCGCGCCCGGGCCCGCCGGCCCGGCGAGCTGGACCGTGATGGCGCCGGTCGACGTGTTGCGCACCACCGCGTCGTCCAAGTCGTCGCCGTTGACGTCGGCGTAGCGGATGTCGCCGGCGGGCAGTGCGGCGCCCCAGCTGAGGGCCGTGGCAAAGCAGCAGTCCGCCGTGATCGAGAAACTCGTGGTGGACGAGTTGCCTAGCTGGTCGGCGGCGGTTACCGAGATCGTGTGCGGCCCATAGCCGTACAGGCCCGGCTGAAAGACCCAGGATCGCGACAGCGAGCAGCTTCCCATGGCCGCGGCGCACGGCTGGTTGCCGGAGCCGTCGACGGTCGTCCCGTCAACCTTGATGGTGATCGAGCGTGCGCCGGACTGGGCGGTGGACCGGGCGCCGGCGTTGCCGTCGGTCGCGGTGACGCTCAATCCGTAGCTGCCGGCGTCCACGCCGGTGTTGCGGGCGTTCCAGGCCGCACCAGACAGCGTAATCGCGGGCCCCGTTCGGTCGACCTTGACATCGGCGGTCGGCAGCCCTGGGCTGGGGCCGTTGCCGGCCGGATCGGTCCCGGAGGCCGTGATCGCCCAAACCCCGTCCGGGAGGTTGGAGATCGTGGTCGAGGCGTAGACCGTGCTCGTCGAGCAAAGGGTGTTGCTCTCACAATAGTTGCCGACGGTGCGTGCTCCCGACCACGACGGCACGGCAGGCGCCGCGATTGTCACGGCCTGGAGGCCGAGGCCCGGGTCGCTGCCCGACGCGGAGATCGCGGCGCCCGTGTTGTTCGTCCAGCCCGTGGGCGCACTCAGAGACATGGCAGGGACGTCATCGTCCCTCAGCGCGAGCACCAGCACCCCGACGTGCTGCTGGAAGTAGCCGCGAGCGCCCCCGCCGTACATGGAGATGCCGTATGTCGCCGCGTTGCCCGGCGTGCCCGGGGTTGTCGTCCAGTTGCCGACGTTGGTCACCCAGCTGCGGTAGCTGTCGCAGCGGAACGAGCTGCCGCCTTCGTCGTAGGGCGCACCAGGGGTCGGCGGTTGCGCGAAGACGGCGACCCAGGAGCACGTCGCGGGTCCACCGGCCACGTTGGCGCCGCTGTCGTGGTCCATGTTCTCGGCATGGATCTGCAGGATGCGGGCCGTGCGCCCCGCGAGGCTGAAGTACCAGTAGGCGTACTCGCCATCCGGGTAGTAGAAGGGCGCCTGGCCAGCCTGATAGGTGCTGATCCCCTGATACATGCCCTCGCCCCAGCCACCGTTGCCGTAGACCTGCCAGTAGTGGCTGGGCTGCGGACTGTAATAGTTCCAATGCCGGATGGACAAGTCCTGGTAGTAGCGCTGGTCGTTGATGATGGGGTCGACGGTGATCGGCCACGCAACCGGGATGCCCGCATGCGCAACGTGCAGGCTCAGCCGCCCGCCGTCCAGGCGCCAGGCGGTGCGGAACGGCGTGTTCTCGGCGTCCCAGGCGTACGGCGCGCCGACGGTTCCCACGACGGCCCCTGTCGCGTCGAGCACGCGGACCGAGCCGTCCGCCGCGGCGCCGGCCCCACCAACGCCAGTGACGAGCTCGAGGCGTCCGCGGGCGGGCTGCTCGACTGCTACCGGGAAGTCCTCCGGCGCCGCGTCTGAGCGCAGCGCCCACAACAGCTGCGCGCCCGAGCTCGTCGGGCGCGCGACCACATCGGTGTCGCTGAAGGCGTTCGGCCAGGCGACAGACGCATCATCGAGCGCTGTCGCGGTCACGTCCGCGGCGGCCGTCACGCGGACCGCGAAGCGCCCGACCGAGATGCCATCGGACAGGCGCTCGGGAAGCGTGATGGGAGCGATGGGGTTCACCGCCGCAAAGCCCGTGCCAGAGGGTCGCACGTGCAGGTCGACCGGTGCCAGCAGCCCGGTCCGCGGGTCGCGGGCGCGCAACGGCGCCGTAGAATCGACGACGGCCTTGCGCCCGTTCGCGGCCTGGACGACGGCGACATGGTCGCCGTCGCGGTAGTCGGCCACGCGGCCCCCTGCTCCGACGATGTCACCGGTCCAGGGCTCGGCGAGCACGACGTCGCCCAGACGGGCGCGCAGCGCCTCGACAGCCGCGCCGTCGGAGAGGTTTGGCATGGCGGTCGTCGGCACGGTCGGCCGGGTTCCACTGGCAGCGCGGGCGAGAAGCAGTGGCGACGGCACGGCGACCTGTGGAACGGGCGGCGGCGGAGTGCCCTGAGCGGCGCTGGCGGCGACGACCGAGGAGGCAGCGACGAGGGCGGCCGCGACCCCGGGCAGAAAACAGCAACGACGAACAGGCACGGCGGACCCCCCACGAGGTTGCAGTACGGGCTCGGCGAGAGCCGCCGAGCCGTGCCGCTGAGCAAACTCGATTTCGCAGCTTAAGTCAACAGACCACATCGCAGTGGCCCGTTGAGCGCTACACCGCGAGCATCGGTGACTCCGCCTTGGCGAACGTCAGCTCGCCGTCGGCCGCGTCGACCACGACCATGTCGCCCTCGCGGAGCCCGCCCTCGAGGATCCCGAACGGGAGCTGGTGGACCAGGCGCTTCTGGATGACGCGCTTGAGCGGGCGGGCGCCGTAGGTCGGGTCGTAGCCGAGGTCGCCGAGCAGCGTGCGGGGGCGGCCGCGCGTGCGCCTTCTCGATCTCGTCGAGCAACACCACCGTGTAGTGGGTCGCGCGGGAACGTTCGCCGGACGGGATTTCCGGTGAGACGTTTCCGCGTGGCCACGAGCGCTAACGCCGGGCCACGCGCACGCTGGCGTCCGCCTTGGCGGGCGGCGCCTCGCGGTTGCCCGCGTGGTCGACGGCGATCGTGAAGTAGCTGTAGCGCTGCCCGCGCACACCACGCAGGCGCAGGGAGTGCGCGCTGGTCTTGGCGATGCGGCGGGCGGTCCGGCCGGCGGTCGAGCGCCACACCTCGAAGTGATCGATGCCCGAGGCCACGACGCCCGCTACGCCGTCGTCGGCGCCGCGCCAGCGCAGCAGGATCGAGCGGCCGCGGACCGTCGGCCGCTGCAGCTGCGAGTTGGGCGCGTGTGCGTCGACCGAGCGCGCGGCCGCGACAGCGGCGCCCGCGTTCAGGATCCCCCAGCCCAGCTCGGGCGACCACGCCTCCGACGGCCGCTGCGCGGTCTGCTTGATGAGGCGCACGACGTCGGCCGGCGGAAGGTCGGGGTTCAGATGGCGCATGAGCGCCGCGACGCCGCTGACGACCGCGGCGCTCATCGAGGTCCCCGCGAGGTAGGCGTAGCGGTCGTCGCCGGCGTAGGTCGTGCGGCAGTGGCAGGGCGGCTCGTCGAGGTCGGGGTTGCCGCGCTCCAGGGCCGTCGTCGGCGTCGGGAAGGCGCCGAGCAGGCCGTCCGAGCCGCCCGGACCGTACGTGCCGTAGGCGGCCATGGAGATCTGACCGCCCCGGCCGGCGAACGAGGCGCGCGCGTCGGAGGCGTCGGCGGCCGTGACCGACAGCCCCAAGTTGCGGCTGAGGTCGCCGCCGGTGTCGGTCGGCTGCAGGACGTCGGCCGGGTAGCCCTGCTCGCGTGTGGGCTCGTCGGCGGCGGCGGCGACGAGGACCGAGCCCTTGGCGTTGGCGTACTCGAGCGCCTTGACGAAGGCGTCGCCCGCGGGTCGCCGGCCGTCGGTCCCGAAGCTCATGTTGATGGCCTCGGCGCCGTTGTCGGCCGCCCAGATGACCGCCTTGGCGACGCTGCCCTCGCTGAGGTCGCTCTTGGCGATCAGGAGGTCGCAGCCGAAGCCGCTGCCGGCGATGCCGAGGCCGTTGTCGGGCTGGGCACAGGCCAGCGACGCGACGTGCGTGCCGTGGCCGTCCTCGTCGACGGTCGGTGGACCGTCCCCGAAGGTGTCGTCGAAGTCGGCGCTCGCGACGATCTTGTTGGTGAGGTCGGGGTGCGTGGCGTCGGCGCCGGTGTCGATGACCGCCACTCGGGCGCCGTCGCCCCGGGCGAGGTCCCACGCGGCGGGCAGGCCCTCGCGCGCCGCCCACCACTCCGTCACGGTCCCGTTCTCGCCGCGCTCGGACGAGGTGAAGGCCGGGTCGTTGGGCACGTAGCGGAGCGTGAACCGCTGCTCGGCATGGACCTCGGCGACCTGCGGGTCGCGACGCAGGCGGGTGGCGAGCGTGTGGAGCGAGGTGCCGCCGGCGGCGCGCACGCCGACGGTCCGCAGCTGCGGGATCGTCAGCTGCGTCGGCTGGGCGCCCGTGCGCGCGGCGACGGCCCGGGCGGCCGAGGCCTGCGCCTGGCCGGCGGGCGGCGGCTTCAGCGTGACGAGCAGCCGGCCGGTGGTCGGCGTCGCCGCAGGCTGGGGCTGGCCCGAGGATGCGGCGAGCGCGGCTGCGGGGACGGCCAGCAGCCCGGTGATCGCTGCCGGAAGGAGCGCCCACCGCATCAGAGATCCCGGAAGGGGGCTCGGCTAGTAGCCGAGCGCGAACTTCGCGTCTTCGGACATCCTGTCCGGGGTCCACGGCGGGCTGAAGGTCATCGACGACTCGACGGAGATGACCCCGTCGAGCTCGGTGACGAACTCCTCGATCTGCTCGGTCACCTGCGGGCCGATCGGGCACCCGGGGGAGGTCAGCGAGAACGTGACCTGCACGTCGCCCCCGGACACCTCGATGCCGTAGATCAGGCCCAGCTCGACGAAATCGAGCCCGAGCTCGGGATCGATTACGTTGGTGAGAGCGGCTTCGACATCCTCGACGGAGGGCATAGCTCTTGAGTCTAGCCCCGCGCCTGGGGTAGGTTTCCTGTCCATCGTCTCCTTCAGCGAACACCCCCCGGTGATCTGCTGCACGGGAGACGAGGATCGGTCCACCCAGAGCCTGCGCCGACCCGCCCTCTCCCGGGCGCTGCGCGCTGGCGGAACGGTCTTCGTCGACCTGCATGAGTTGGCTTTCGCCGACCCGTCGCTCATGGTCGACCTCGCGCTCGTGGCCCGTCGCCTGCGCCAGGCGGACGGCATCCTGCGCATCCGCGGCGCACAGCCCCAGATCCAGCGGCTCATCGAGCTCGTCGGCCTGCACCGGCTGCCGGGCGTCGTCGTGGACCCGGTCGTCGCGCCCGCGTAGGCGGGCGCGCGTGGTGATGCCCGGGCCCGTACGCGGGCGCCCGCGCGCCAGGACCGCGTAGCCTTCGGACCCGGATGCCCTTCCTGCTCCTGCTCGTCCTCTTCGTCCTCGTCCCGATCCTCGAGATCTACGTGATCATCCAGGTCGGCCAGGCGATCGGCGCATGGTGGACGATCGCGCTGCTGATCGCCGACTCCATCGCGGGCAGCGTGCTGATGAGGTCACAGGGTCGCGCGGCGTGGCGGCGCTTCCAGGCCGCGCTGACCGAGGGCCGCGTCCCCGGCCGCGAGGTGCTCGACGGCGTGCTGATCATCTTCGGCGGCGCGTTCCTGCTGACGCCGGGGTTCTGCAGCGACATCGTCGGCGCCCTGCTGCTCATCCCGCCGACGCGCGCGGTCATCCGCCGCATCATCGTGCGGCGGTTCAGCTTCCAGGTGCTCGCCGACATGCCCAGCCCGGGGATTCCGGGCGGCGGGCGGCGGCGCCGTCGCGGGCCCGGCTCGCCGGGGACGCCGGGCGCGCCCGGACCGGGCGACGCCTACGACGTCGACGGCACCGCCACCGAGATCGATCCCAGGAGACTTCCTTGAGCAGCGTCACCGCCGAGCACGAGGCGCCGCGCGCGCTGGACGAGGGCCAGAGCGACGCGGTGACGGTCGCGTTCAGCGACGCCGAGGCCGACGTCTGCGGCGTGGCCCGCATCGGCCGCGCGATGGCCGGCGGTGAGATCGTGACCAGCGGCCTGGCGCTCCTGTTCGCCGGCGGCGAGCCGGTCGCCGTGCGCGCCGAGGGCGGCGTCCCGCGCTCCGGCACCGGCTGGGGCGACGTCCATGCCGCGGGCGTCGAGACCCAGATCGTCGATCCGCTGCGTGCGTGGAAGGTGACCTTCGAGGACGAGGACGGCCGGCACGCGTTCGCGCTGGACCTGACGGCGGTCTCCGCGGTCGCCCGCCTGGAGGCCGGCCTGCCCGCCGGCAAGCTCGGTGGCATGGAGGGCTACGACCAGCTGGTGACCGTGGCCGGCACGGTGACGGTCGACGGCCAGGAGCGCCCGTTCGCTGGCCGCGGCCAGCGCGGCCATTCGTGGGGCGCGCCGGACTGGGACAAGCTCTCGGTCGCGCGGGCGCTGGGCGTGTGGCTGGAGGGCGACGTCGGCGTCACGCTGACCGCCGTCCGGCCGGCCAAGGCCCAGTCGCACGCCGACGAGGCGATCCACGCCGTGATGCTCGGCCACGACGGCGAGTCCAACGAGCCGGTCGCGCAGGTCGTCGCCGACCCGCGCGTGTCGACGACCTACGACGCCGAGGGTCGCCAGCGCCACGCGGGCCTGGAGCTCTACCTGGGCGAGGACGATGACTACGCGCGCCGTGCCGCGGGCGAGGTCTCGTGCGGCACGACCCTCGACCTCGGTCGCCTCCGCCTGGACTGCGCGTTCTTCACCTGGCGGATGGACGGCCGCAGTGGCGTGGGTCGCTACGACGTGCTGCGCCGGGTGGACGCGGCGGCTTAAGCGGCCGCAGCGGCGCGACCCTAAGGGTGCCGTAGGCGGCCAGCGAGGCCGAGGCCCACGACGGCCAGCCGTCGCCGCCGGAGGTGGGTCCCCGGTCGCGATAGCGACACGGTCTCCTAGTTGTCGCTGCCGAGCCGGTCCCAGAGGTACAGCTCGATGCACTCCTGCGCGAGCTCGACGGAGCGCTCGCGTGACAGGCGCGGGAGGACCGTCTCGAGGGCCTGCTCCTCGGCGACGCCGGCCTCGAACGCCTCTTCGCCGCGGAAGCCGGCGGCGATCTTCAGCGCCTCGCGCCGGTTCTCGCCGAGCGTCGGGTAGACGTTCATGAGGAAGTCGCGGTTGGCGATCGGCTGCCCGACCTCCAGCGACGCATGCCACGCGGCGAGCATCGAGAGGTCGTGCTCGTCGAGGTCGGCGACCGCCTTGGCGTAGTGCGTGTCCAGCTCGCGCTCGGGAATCTCATCCACCCATGCGCGCACGAGCTCGCCGAGCAGCTGCCGCCGGGCCTCACGGCCGACGGACTCTGCGATGACGCGGATCGCGTCTTGAGGTTCGATGAAGCAGAGGGCCATGGGAGCTCCCGGAGCTCGAGGACTGGACGGCGTGACGGTAGAACCCCCGTCGGACGGCAAAACCCCAGATGTTCACGGGCGTTTGCGTTCCTCCTGCACCTTGCGGAAATCGGTGTGCGGACCGTTGCGAAGACGGGGTGTCCGCGCGCGCGACGGCGTCGTCAGCGCGAGCGGATCCGCAGCGTCGAGCGGGCCGTCGCGGCCTTCGTGTCGGCGTCCCCGGCGTAGGTCGCCGTGATGGTCGCCGAGCGGGCCTTGGCGATCGCGTGCGAGAGCGTGAACGTCGAGCGGAACGTGCCCGAGCGGATGGTCGCTCGGCGGCTGAGGCTGCGGTGGCCGTTGCCGATCCGGGCCCGGTAGCGCAGCGTCACGCGCCCGGAGGCGCGGCGGGTCAGGCGGCCCGCGATCGTCACCCGACGCCCGACGAGCCGGACCGTGGAGAGCTTGAGCGCGGCGGCCGTCTTCTCCAGCGCCGGCGGCAGGATGATCAGTGGCGGGGCCGGAGGGGCGGGATCGGGCGACGGCGGCGCGGGAGGTTCCGGGTTGGAGTTGGGGTTCGGCGCCCCGGCCGGGACGTAGTTGAGCGCGAGCGTCGCCGCGGTCGCGGGATCGGCGTGGCCGAGCGAGTCGACCAACCACACCCTCAGCGTTCCCTGGCCGGCGGCCGCCAGCGCGAGGCCGTCGACCGCGGTGAGCGACGGAGCCGTCTGGACCGCGGCGCACGTTCCGCCCTGGCACAGCTGATACCGAGCCGCGACGATCGGCGTACCGGCATCCGCCGGCAGCGCCCATGTGGCCGAGAACCGGTTGTCGGCCGAGGTCGCCGCCGCCGAGCCCAGCCCGACCGGCGCCGCCGGCGCAGCGCCATCGACCCACAACGGCTGCGGCCGATCGAGCCTCTCCTCGTTGCCCGCGGCATCGACCGCCGCCACCTGAATGCCATGAGCCCCATCCGCCAACCCCGCCAACGGAATCCCAACCGCACCCGTCGGCTCATCGGTACAAGGCCGCGGCCGGTCATAGCTGCAACTGCGCTGCAACGTGGCGATCAGCGATCCATCCGCATACACGCGCGTCGCACTGATGCCCGTGTTGTCAGTCGAGCTCAACGCAAGCGGCAGAACACCCTGCGCCCCATCCACCCATCCCGTCGCGTCCCAACCAGAGCCAGCCGGAGCTCCCGTCGCGGGGGCGGAGGGATCGGCGATGGTGAAGAAGGCGCTGTAGATGGCGGCGTCGGCCTGCGGAAGAGTGCCTCCGTTGGTGCAGATGTGCGTCAGACCGTCGTCCCTGCACAGCAGCCCGACAGTGAAGCCCGTAGTCGAGATGCCCTGCAGGTCGGCGTAAGCGAGTCGATCGAGGTTCGGGTTAGGATCCTCGGGATACCAATCGTCGCTCCCGACACCACAGTTCGGAGCCCCGTTCATGTCACACGTATCCGCTGCGGGACCGCCAGCAGGGCCTATGTAAGGCTGCCAGCTGTCGTCGGATCGTTTCGACACTTGCCGCCAGTACCGCGCTCGTGTGATCGCTGTCCCAGCCGTCGTCGTGAAGATCAGCTCGGAATGATCGCCCGCCGGCGTATTGGTGTCGGCGCCGTCATCGGTGACCCAGAGACCCGTGCGCACCAGGACGCTGGGGGCAGATGGCGCATTGCCGCGCTGAGGTGGACACTGAGTCCCCGCGGCGAGCGTCGGCCCGTTTGTAGGTCCCAACGCCCAGCCCGAAGTCGACCCTCCCTCGCCACAGCTCAGGATGACGTATGTCCCACCGTCTGCTGACGGACCGACATCGCCCGGCCCCGGCCGATCCTGCGCTGCGACCGCGGGGGTCGCCGGCACGGCCGTGAAGAGAGCCATCGCCAAGATGGCAGCGAGATGACAACAGAGACGAGCGATCACGATGGTCTGCGGTGGAACTGGTCAGGGCCGCCGAATGAACGCAGAGGAATTACTATGCTTCCCGGTGGGATCCCGGTAGCTAATCGACACCTGACTCAGTGTTCCTAAGACCTGAGTCCGCAGACGGTCACGGATCATACGGACACGCCGTACGAGCGTCGGAAGGTTGTGGCCCCTCCTTCGAGCGTAAATCCGCACGTCGGCTTGCGCTCCTGGCGGCCTGTTACCCAGCATTAGCGTCAGGTGTCCGCGTCGGTACCGCCAGATCCGTACCCGCGGCTCCGGGAGCCTCAGAGGAACCTTCGCGGTAACTGACTTGGGCTGAGGTCCCACATTCGGTGAGGTGGCTGGCGGCAGCGCGCGATCGGACGCCGCGGGCTGCTCCGCGGCGCCCGAACCGGTGAGAGTCTGCATTGGATGGTCCGCGTTCGACGCGTCAGCCGGCCCTGGCGCGATCGACGGTGGCATAGCGTTATGACCTTGAGCCAACTGAACGTCAAGACCGGCAGCACGGAACGCAGCACCAACATCGATCAGATTCCCGGCAGCGGGCCCCGTGGTTGGAGCCAAGAAGCCTTCGGCTTGGTCCAGCGATAGCTCAGGTCGTAGGGCACGTAGCTGGGCGAGGATCGCTGAAACGTACGCGGCGGACTCGCTCGAGCCTGATGCCCACGCGGCTCGTCCGTCTGGCAGCGCCACATCCTGAGGACACCCCGGCGCCATCAAGTCAACCTCTAGGCCCAACGCGGCAAACGCGCAAGTTGTACCTGCGGTGTCGGAGGCGGCGACAGCGACCACCGGCAGGTATGCGGCAGGGTAGTCCACGGCACCAGGATGGTTGCCGGCCGCAGCGACAACGGCGATGCCCGCCTGCCTCGCCTTGTCCACAGCCTCCTGCATCGCCTTCTGAGAGTCGATGTCGAGGTCTCCGCGGTTACGGATGCCAAGCGAGAGCGAGATCACCTTGATGTTGTAGACGGCTTGATGCTTCCGACACAGCGTCAGGCTGGTGATCACGTCGGAGAACGCAAACCCGCCTCCGTTCCCTGGCCGCGTCGCCCGCACTGACACCACCTTCACGCTCGGTGCCGCGCCCACCATCCCGAAGCCGTTGTAGGGCGCCGAGGCGATCATTGACATGAGGGTGCCGTGGTGGCCGGTGGTGTCGAGATCGGAGCCGTCTCCGCCGTCCACCGCCAACCGGGCGATCACGTTCGTCGTGTCGGGGTTCGCGTCGTTGCCGGTGTCGACGATGCACACGGCGGCCGGCCGGGCCGGAGCCGCGATCCAGGTCGAGTCTGTCGCGTGAGCGGCGGCCGACTGGCTCGTGAAGACCTCCTCGGCGTGTGCCGGCGACGCCAGCGCCCACGAGAGCAGGAGCGCACAACCGCCGACGGCGGCGGGCAGAGCCCGCCGCCGGAGCAGCTCGAAGGACGTCGGGCGCGACCCGCCGAGGCGGGTCGCGCAGAACATGCGCCTAGCGGGCAACGGTGATCCTCACCGGCTTGGAGGCGGTCGCGACGAACGGGTAGTCGACCTGCCCCGGCCCGACCTGCGCCCTGAGGCGGTAGACGACCGTGCGGTTGGTGCGGGTGAACTTGTAGGCGTAGTGGAAGCGGCCCTTCGAGTCGCTCTTGATCTGCGCGAAGGGACGCCAGCGCTTGCCGTCCTTCCACTGCATCGCCAGGTTGACGCCGCGCTTCGGCACGAGCCCACCGGCGAGCGAGCCCTTGAGCGTCACCGCCCGACCGTTGGTCAGCCGCTTGCGATTCGCCGACAGCGAGACCCGGCCGGTCACGAGGACCCGCAACGTGGCGGTGGCCCGCGCCATCGGGTCGTCGGCGTACATCCGGTAGCCGACGACGATGCCGCGACTGCCGCCCTTGCCGAGCCGCAGCGTGGCGTGGCCCGCGCCGTCGGTGGTCACGTCCGAGGCCACGGCCGCCTGCGCGCCGGTCTTCGTCGCGATCTCGAGCTTCGCGCCCTCGATCGCCTTGCCCGACTCCGTGCAGGTCAGCTGGAGCTGGGCGATCCCGGACTTCCCATAGCCGAGCTTCGTCCGCCCGCCGACGATGTGCTGGAACTTGAGCGTGGCCTTGTCGTTGGGGCACGCGACGCCTGCACGCTCGCCCACGACGCGACCGATCAGCGTGTGCTCCGCGCGCTCGGTGTTGGTCGTCGTCAGGTTCGGGATGACGATCGTGGTGCCCCCATTGCCGTTGGAGCCGTTGGAGCCGTTGGACCCGTTGGGGGCCGGCGTGTCGGGAGTCGGGTCCGGCTTGGGGGTGGGCGGTTCCGCGCTGCTGGGCGCCGCGACGACGCCGGTGGCCGGCGAGAACGCGATGACCGAGGCGGCGGCGTTGGTAGCAGTGACGGCGAACCGCAGGCGATGGCCGACGTCGGCGGCCGTCGGGACGTAGTCCGCCGACGTCGCGCCCGGGATCTGCACGCAGTTGAGCGCCGACGTGTCGCACTGCTGCCAGCCACGCGCGAAGGTCAGGCTGGGACCGCCCCACTCCCCGTCCTTGGCCGTCAGCTTCAGGCCGACGATCGGTGACGCGGCATCGGCGGCCTGTGCGAACGACGGCGCCGCCGAGTTCACCGGCGGATGGTTCGCAACGACGCGCGACCCCGACCAGATCACCGCGTCGCGCTGGGCGGCGTCGACCACGCGTGCCGTGATCGTGTGCTGACCGTCCGGGATCTTGGTGGTGTCGATCGTCTCGATCGTGCTCACCGAGCCCGGGCAGGGCTTGGGCAGAGGGAAGACCCACAGCCCGCCGTCGGTGGCCGTCGCGTTGCAGTGGCTGCCCGAGGCATCGACAGCGTGGTCGACCGTCACGGTGCCGTCCACGGAGAGCCGGAAGCGCGCGAGCCCACCGCCCTGATCCGTGGCGGCGTAGCCCAGGGCCTCGCTGTCCTTCCACGTCGGGTCGCCCGTGGCAGAGCCGGACGGAGCGCCGACGTCCGGCGGCGTGTCGTCGACCAGCGTCAACCGCGGGTAGTAGAACGACGCCCAGCCCGTGGACTCCGAGCAGGCCGGCTTGCCGGTCGGGCCGTCGCAGATGACGCGCACGGTGACGGTGGTGCCGTTCAGTCCGTTCCAATCGACGATGCGGCGCGCGATCGTCGAGATCTCCTCGCCGCTCGAGCTCGAGGCGATGGTTCCGTGCCCGTCCAGGATCTGGATGACGCCGCGGTTGCTGCCGTCGAAGTTCCTCGTCGCACCGGCGTAGTCGAGCCACAGGCGCGAAAGGGTCGTGCCAGGTGGCGCCGTGTAGGTCCAGCCCACCGCGCCGCCGAGCGGGACGGGCGCGCTGGATGTCGGGGACATGGTGGCGTGCAGTCCGCCCAAGGGGCATTCGAACCGGGTGCCCGTGCCGAGGACGGGATGCGTGTTGAACGGCTGCCAGCCGCCGTAGGCGTCGGCGACATCAGCGCCGTTCATGCAGCTCTGGTGGATGTAGGCCGCAGCCTGCGCGTCGGTGGCGGCGACGAGGTAGGCACCGGTCGCGGCGAACATGGCCAGGCCCGCCGCAAGCAACCGGCGCAACCTGGGCAGGGATGGGTGATTCATGGTGAGTCCTTTCGAGTGAATCATCGGTTCAAGGCTGCGGGGCGAACTCGCCCCGAGTGGAGTCGGCGCCGCTCGCGGCCGCGGCGGAAGTCGGCGGGGAGGACGACGTCGGCGTCGGCGTCGGCGTCGGCGCACGCTGCGCCGCGACGGCCGCGCTCGGGCTGGGGGTCGGCGCACCGGGCTCGGCACCGCCCGGCGAGAACTCGAGCCGACCGGCGGGCGCCGAGCGGTCCGCGACGAGGCGCTGTCGCACAGGAGCGCGGCGCCTCTCACGGCCCTTCGTCGACGGCCGCGAGGAGGCGGCGCTCAGGGCTGAGCCCACCGCGGTGGACGCCGCCGCCGGAGCCGTCCGCGCCGGCGCCGCCGTGACCTTCCGGGCCGCCACCGCCTGCCGATCCGGCGGGCGCGCCTCCCGCTCGTGCACCGCGACGAGCCCGCCGCCCGCGGTCGCCACGGCGCCTGCGGCCAGCAGACCCGCCAGCTTCGCCCCGCCCACGCCGAGGAACCCGGCGCCGCCGGCCGCCGCGGCCGCGCCGCCGTCGCCTGTCGCGACCCCCGGCACGAAGCGCTCCAACAGCGTCGCGAGCTTCATCCCGGCACCCGCGACGCCCACCGGCAGGACGGCCACGAGCGACCGGTTCTGCCCGTGCAGCGACCGCAGCGTCGCGCGGCACGCCGGGCAGGCCCGCAGGTGCGGCCGCACGTCGGTGAGCTGCGCGGCGGACGCCTCGCCATCGACCATGGCCGACAGCACGCCCTCCCAGCGCCGGCACTCCTCGCCCGTCTCGATCCCTTCGAAGCGCGAGAGGAAGCTCTTGCGTCCCTCGGTCAGGCACCGGTTGACTTTGGTCGCCGAGAACCCGGTGACCTCGCCGATCTCGGCGTATGAATGCCCGAGCGCCTTCAGCCAGATCGCGCGCAGCTCCTGCGGCTTCAGGCGCCGCAGCGCCTCCGCGGCGCGCGTCGTCCGGTCGGCGGTGAGCACACGCTCCTCCGGCGAGGCGACGTGCGGCGCCTCGTGCCGGTCGAAGTCGATGTCCTCGGTCCCCACCAGCTCGGAGCGCCCGCGGCGGACCGCGATGGCTTCGCGCTTGACGACGACATGCAGCCAGCGATCGACGTGCTGCGGATCCAGGGATCGCGCGCGGCGCATGAAGATCTCCATGCCGCGCTGGTAGGCATCATGCGCGTCGTCGGCGCACAAGCTGTGCGCGTAGGCGGTGCGCAGCAGCGACTCCGCGTGCGCGGCGACCGTCCGCAGCACCAGCTCCTGTGCCTCTTCCTGCGTGAGCCTGCCCGGAGCTTCCTGCTCCGGAGGGGCGAGTTCCGGCATGTCCCGTCCTTGGGTGTCGTTCGATGGCGTCCGTACCGATTAGGGCGCGCCGGGCCATTTCTCGCCCCCCTCGTTCCCAGGGGATGTCCGAGTGGCGACGCACGTCCATCGGTGAGCAACGCCACGAGGTATCGCAACGCGCTCGAGATCACCTGACCTCCGAATCCGGCGGACGACCGCGTCTGCGGGAAGACGGCGTCAGAATGCGGACAAGCCCTTGTGCGCTTCGCTACGCCGAAGGTCGCATTTTGCGGCACTTCGACGTACCACTTGGGCGCCGAGCACCCCTTGTGACGCTCATGCACGATGGTCGGACAAACGCCAACGTTCGTCCAAAACGGGCCCCAAGATTGGGGATGCGCACGAGGTCCTCGCCGGGCCGGGCGGCGCCCGGGTGACGTCTACGCGCAGCCGCGCTGCTCGCGCACGAGCGCGGTGGCGAGCGCGTCGCGGTTCAGCCGCGGCGGCGAGTCGGTGGTCGCCACGCCCGGCTGGGCGAGCGCCGTCAGGATCGCCCACGCGCCCTCGTAGGCGCGAAACGCCTTGACGGTCGGGGCGATTCCGTAGGTCTTGCGGAAGGTCGACGCCCACGACGCCGGCACCGCGGCATCGGGATTCACGACGACGGCCGTCGCTCGACCGTTGGGGTAGAAGTCGCTGCGCGACGAGCACGCCGCCGTCCTCAGCGTCGCGTCGCCGAGGCTCACGGTCCCGATCCCGGCCTCGTTGAGCAGCGTGATCGCCGCCTTCGCCGGTGCGTCGCCCAGCCCGGTCAGCATCGCGCTCGACTGCGTGTCCTGCAACGTCAGGCGCGCCGCCGCCAGGGCGTCGGCCGTCGTCTGCGGCTCGGCGTCCGAGAGCTCGCGCGCCGCGTAGTTGACGCGGAAGACCCCGGCCTTGCCGCCGGCCTCGGCCAGCGCCAGCCGCGCGCCGTCGTTGACCTGGCGGTAGTCGGCCGACGTCGCGCTGGTCCAGAGCGAGACCGTCGGCGCGTTCCCCGGCTGCGAGCTCTTGGACTGCGCCCCGCACCCGCCGACCGCGACCACCAGGCAGGTCAGCCCGGCGGCGAGCCGGGCGCGACGCCGCACCCGCAACGTCCTACAGCCCCAGCGCGCTCGCGATGCGCTTGCGCTCGGCCGGATCGGCGTCGACGGTCGCGCCCGCCTTGACCCGCGGCGCGTCCATCGGCGCGTTCCAGTTATACAGGCCGAGGTCCAGCGCCTCGATCGGCACGTCGATGCCGTGGGCCAGCTCGCGCTGGCGGCGCTGCAGCAGCACGGGATCGCCGATCCCCAGAAGGCGCTTGGCGCCGAGAGCCACCGGATCGGTCGCCGTGGCGGCGCTCAGGTGCATCGTCCAGGGATCGAGCTCGACCAGGCCGAGGCGGTGGGCCAGGACCAGGAACTCCATCCGCTGCGGGCGGCCGAAGCTCGAGAACGCCAGGCGCTCGAAGGCGCGGTCGTAGCGATGCTGCAGCGTCCAGCTCTCCTCGCCGGCCAGCGCGCTGATCTGCCCGCCGAGCCGCTCGGCCCACGTGCGGTAGGCCACCAGGGGCGCAGCGCCGCGCTTGGGGTCGTACGCCGTGCGGGGGCCGAACCGGCCGCCGTCGAGCACGGGCACCTCGCCCGCGGCCCACGTGGTGCGCACGGCCTCGATGCCGGCCCACTGGTCGTCGCCCTCCAGCGGGGCCATGAACGCGATCAGGAAGATCAGCCACGCGGCCTCCTCGCGGTCCTCCGTGGCGCGCACGTCGGCGTAGAGGCCGGGAGGCGCGTCGCTGAGCTCGCGCAGGCGCGCCGCGGAGAACGCCAGCTCGTCGGCCAGGCGGCCCGCATCCGTGCTGGAGCGCAGCCCGGGGACGAGATCGTGCTCGTAGCCGTCGTCGGGCGCGCGCTCCACGCGGCGCACCGTCATCCCACCCGCCGTCGACTTGCGCGGCGCGCGCACGGGCCCGCCGTTGGCCGGCTTGGACGGACGCCGCGCGACCGAGCGCACCGGGCTGACGACCGACGCCTTCTTGGAGCAGATCGGGCAGTTCTCGACGAGCCGGTTGTGACGGCAGAAGGAGGGCACACCCCCAGTCTACGAACCGCGCCCCCACGCGGGGCTGGGGTGACCGGATGGGGCGGCAACGCACGACGGGCGCCCCGGAGGGCGCCCGTCGATCCTGCGTGGTGCTGCGGTCGGTCTGCCTAGTGGCCCACTAGGCGTGGCAGGTGGCCGACTGGCGCTTCTGGACGACCGTGTAGCCGGTGCGGATCGTGTTGTCGGTGTTGATCAGGCCGGCGTCGAAGTCGTTGCTCGGAGCGGCGCCGTTGAACTGGTAGATGTACAAGCGCTTGATCTGCTTGTACTTCTTCGGCATCGAGAACATGCACTTCAGCGCCTTGGCGGCCTTGGCCTGCCCGGCTTCCACGCCGCGCAGGCGCAGCTGGCCACCGGTCTCGGTCAGCCAGACCTCCGCCTTCTTGTTGTTGATCTCCTTGATCAGGCGTGAGGTGCGCGACGTCGAGCCGCGGTTGGTGTCGCTGTAGTTGTGGATGCCCCAGTACTTGGGCGTCCCCTTGACGTACTTCTTGAACTTGCGCAGGTAGCTCACCGCGCCGCCCACGTTGGAGCCGTCGAGGATGTCCAGGGCCACGATCTTGCGGCCGGGGAAGGTCTTCTTGGCGGCGGAGTAGTACTGCGACACGAGCTTCGGGCCCGTCGCGGACTTGCAGATCTTCGCCGGCTGCCCTTCCTGGCGGCCCTTGGCCTGGCAGACGTTGACCTCGTTCCAGGGCGAGATGTCGAACTTGCTGCCGTACTCCTTCTTGAACGCCTTCAGCGCGCTGGTGTACGCGGAGACGCTCGGTGCCTTGTTGTACTTCGACGACAGGCGGGAGTGCTCGAACGAGATGAGGATCGTCTGCTTGGCCAGCTTGGCGTTGTGGATCCACTGATCCAGGCGCGCCTTCTCGGCCGGCTCCTTGGTCACGTCGTAGGGCGTGATGACACGGGCGACCTTCAGCTTCAACGGCGAGTACAGCGGGTTCGTGAAGGTCGAGGGCTGCTGATCGGAGATGCCCACCGTCGCAGCTGAGGCGCTCGCGGGGATCGCGGCGGCCATCAGGGCGGTGGCGAGCAGGGACGTGCGGAAGAGACGTCGCATCGGAATGCGGGGTGCTCCTTTGTCGGCGTCGGGGACGAGTACCAGGGGTCAGCGCACGGCGTACTTCGGCGCGCTGAGAACTAGGACAGCCTAGCCGGGGCGGAAGTTGCGGTGCCTGTCCGCGCAACGGACCGTGCAAAAGCGCGACGGTCAGCGGCGCGACGACAGGCCCGCGATGAACAGCGCGCTGATGAACTCGGTGGCGCGCGCCGGGTCCGGGACGTCGCTGCTGAGCATCCGTGCGCCCACCTCGAACGCCGCACCCACCATCGACGCGGCCATGTACTCGACGTCGTGCCCGGGGATCAGCCCCGCAGCGACGCCGGCGTGCAGGTCCTCGGCGAGCTCCTCGACACCCGCCACCAGCGACGGCTCGTCGAACATCGCCCGGATCGTGCCCGCGTTGCGGCTGAGCATCTCCGACGTTTGGCGATCCTCGAGCAGGTAGTCGAAGTAGGCCCGGAAGCCGTCGCGCACGAAGGCGTCCAGGGTCGCCCCCTCGCGGCGGGCCGTCCGCACGCGCACGCGCGCCTCCCCCGCGGTCTCGTCCAGGAGCGCGCGCAGGACCGACTCCTTGTCGGGGAAGTAGTTGTAGAACGTCCCGGTCGCCAGGTCGGTCTTGCGCACGATGTCCCGCACCGAGGCGGCGCCGAAGCCGAGCTCGGCGAACACCGCGCGCGCCGCGACCAGGATCGCCGCACGGTTGGCCTGCTTCGTGCGCTCGCGCTTGCCGGCTGGCGCGGCCTGCGTCACGCGGCGACGGCCTCAGCGGCCCCAGCGGTGCGCGGGGCGTCCTTGGCGCGGTGGGCGACCGGCGGGGCGAAGCCGCGCGTGCGGGCGCGCTCGGCGCCGGCCTTGCGCTCCCTGTCGAGGTCGCGCAGGTAGTCGTCGAAGTCGACCTGGATGGTGTGGCGCTTGGAGGCCACGTAGCGCTTGCGCATCGCCCGCTGGTCGGCGCGGATGTCGGCGCCGACCTCGCCGGGCGCCGGCAGCGCGTACTCGCCGCGCAGGTAGGCGGCCAGCCACTGGCCCTGGGCCTCGGCGAGCGGCATCACCGCGCCGAGCGGCTGCAGCAGGCCGACGAACGCCAGGTCCGGCAGCGCCGGGTGGAACACGCGGCGGAAGAGCTCGATCTGGTTGTCGGGCGCCGAGAGGAAGTCCTCGTCGAAGAACGGGAACGTGATCTTGTAGCCGGTGCAGTAGACCACGACGTCGACCTCCTGGCGGCTGCCATCGGCGAACTCGACGAAGCGGCCGTCGAGGCGCTCGATGTTCGGCTTGGGCGCGACCCGGCCGTGCTGGATGCGGTCCAGGATGCGCCCGGAGACCGTGGGGTGCGCCTCGCCGAAGTGATGGTCGGGCTTGGGCAGGCCGTACTTCGTCAGGTCGCCCGTGTAGAGCTTGACGATGTTGTGGATGGCCTTCTGGCGGATCTTGAACGGGATCCGCGGGTCGTTCTTGAGCTGGTCCGACGGGCGGCCGAAGAGGTATTTCGGGACGATCCAGGCGCCGCGGCGGGCGGCCAGGAACGTGCTCCGGGCGACATAGGACGACTCGACCGCGATGTCCATCGCCGAGTTGCCCATGCCGAGCACGACGACGTTCCTGTCCTCGAAGATCGAGCTGTCGAGGTAGGAGTGGGCGTGGATCTGCGTGCCCTCGAACGTGTCGGCGCCCGGGAAGGCGGGTTCGGGCCAGCGGGGGTTCCAGTGATGGCCGTTGGCGACGAGCACCACGTCGTACTCGCGCGTGACGCCGTCGTCGGTCGTCACGGTGTAGACGCCGTCGCCGCCGCGCACGACCTTCTCGACCCGCGTGTCGAAGACGATGTGGTCGCGGAAGCCGAAGTGGTCGACGTAGTCGTCGAAGTACGCGGCGATCTGCGCGTGGTGCGGGTAGTCCGGGTAGTCGGCCGGCATCGGGAAGTCCGAGTAGGCCATGCGGTCGCGCGACGTGTTGATGTGCAGGTCGCGATAGGCGGCCGACATGCCGTTGCGGTTGCCGAAGACCCAGTTGCCGCCGACGCGGTCGGAGGCCTCGACGCAGTCGAACGGGACACCGTGCTGGTGCAGGGCCTTGGCGACCGCGATGCCGGACGAGCCCGCGCCGATCAGGCAGACGGTGGGAAGCGACGGGGACATGAGCGGCAGCGTCGCAGAAGGTGACGGGGGCGTCAAGTTTGTGGTGGCAGGACGCTCAGCTCCGCCTCCTGAGCGCCGCGCCGACCTCCCGGGCCGCACGCTCGCCGGCCCGCACCGCGCCGTCCATGTAACCGAGCCAGTAGTCGGCGGTCTCGGTGCCCGCGAAGTGGATGCGGCCGTGCGTGGCGCGCAGCTGCGCGCCGTGCTTCGACAGCACGCCCGGCGCGAAGTGGCCGACCGGGCAGCCGCGCGTCCATTGCTCGGTCGTCCAGTCCTTCTCGACGAGATCCTCGGGGCTGCGGGCGCGCTCGTCGCCGGTGAAGCGCACGAAGTCGTCGAGGACGCGGGCGCGGCGCGTGGCGGCGTCCAAGGCCGCCCACTCGCGGTGCCGTCGGCCGCCGACGAACGAGAGAAGGACGCCGAGGCTGCCGTCGGCCGGGCTGTTGTCGAACGGGACGCGGGCCAGGCCGGTGTCGCTGACGCCCTGGCCGCTGAGGCCGGCCTCGCGCCAGAACGGCGTCGGGTAGACCGCCTCCACCTTGGTCAGCGAGCCGGGCGTCATCGCCCGCAGCAGCGTGCGCTTCCCGGCGGGCAGTCCGGGTGCGTAGGCGATGCGCGCGGCGAGCACCGGCGGAACCGCGACGATGGCCCGCTCCGCGTCGATCGTGACGCCGTCAGCCGTGACGCGTACGCCGCCGTCGCGCGCGGCGATGCGGCGCACCGGCGCGCCGAGGATCACCCGCGACCCGAGCTTGGCGGCCACCTTCTCGGCCACGACGACCGACCCGCCGACGATGCGCTGCTCCTGGGCTCCCCCGGCGGTGGAGACGAGCCTGGCGAACGAGCCCAGCGTCCTGGCATTGCCCGCCGCGGCGACGTAGAACAGCACGTACAGCAGCGACAGCTCCTCGGGATCGGCTCCCCAGATCGACTCGCAGACCGCGTCGGCGATCGCCTTGCCCCGGGGCGTGAGGCCCTTGGGCGCCAGCCACTGCGCGAGCGTCTGGCCGTCGTGGGCGCGCGCCTTCTCGGACGTCCACGGCAGCGCGACGCCGACCTTCTTCGCCATCGGGTCGAGGGCGAGGAGCGCGCCGAGCGCCGCCACGGTCTCCGGGTCGTCGGGAACGCCGGTCGCGGCCGGGTACAGCGTTCGCCGGCCGCCGGCCAGCAGGACGTTTGAGCCCTCGTTGTACGCCGGGAACGTCTTGGTCTGCGTCGCCTTGGCCAGCGCGAGGATCCGGTCCTGCGTCGGCCCCACGTACTCGCCGCCGATCTCGGCGATCGCCGTGCCGCCGCCGATGCCGACGTTGGCGGTGCGGCCGCCGACGCGCCGGCGCGCCTCCAGGATGATCACCGAGTGCCCGGCCGCCTCCAGCGCCCGGGCGGCGGCCAGGCCGCTGAAGCCCGCGCCGACCACCACCACGTCGGCGCGCTTGGGCCGGCGCCGCGCGGCCAGCGCCGGCGCCCGTCCCTCCACGGCGGCGATCGCCGCTCCGGCGGCTCCGGCCTGCAGGAGCCGGCGGCGGGTCAGTGGCGCGTGGGGCATCGCGCGACGGTAGCTAGCTCTCCTCCACCGCCATGCCGCCGTCGGCGTGCGACGGCGGACCCTCGGGGCCGTCGTCGGCGTCGTGGACGTTGCCGGCCAGGACCGGCTCGCGCTCGGCGGCGCCGAGCTCGTGGAGGAAGCGGTCGGCCATGCGGGCCGCCTGGCGGCCCTCGTTGATCGCCCAGACGATGAGCGACTGGCCCCGGCGAGCGTCGCCGGCGGCGAAGACGCCGTTGACGGAGGTCGCGTAGGTCGAGGCCCTGATGTTGCCGCGCTGGTCGAGGTCGACGCCCAGCTGCTCGACGATCCCCTCGTGCTCGGGATGCAGGAAGCCCATGGCCAGCAGGACCAGGTCGGCCTGCATCTCGCCGTGGGTGCCCTCGACGGGCGCGAACGGCGGCGCGTCGGCGGCCTGGGCGTAGTGCAGCGCGCCCACGTGGCCGTCCTCGCCGTCGAAGCGCGTCGTGACGATCGAGTAGTCCTGCTCGCCCTTGCCGATGGCCTGGGCCTCCTCCATCGCGTACGACAGCCGGAACTTCTGCGGCCACAGCGGCCACGGCGTCCGGTCGTCGGGCCGGTGCGCCGGCGGCTCGGGCAGCAGCTCGAGCTGCGTGACGCTCAGCGCGCCCTCGCGGATGGAGTGGCCGACGCAGTCGGCGCCCGTGTCGCCGCCGCCGATGACGACCACGTGCTTGCCGGCGGCGGTGATCTCGACGGAGTCGGACCCACCCGCCCGCGCGACCGTCGGCGCCGGCCCGAACTCGTCGGCGATCGCGCGGTTGCGCACGTACAGGTAGTCCATCGCCGGGTGGATGCCCTCGAGCTCGCGCCCCGGGACGGGCAGGTCGCGCGGGACGCGCGAGCCGATCGTCAGGACGACGGCGTCGAACTCGGCGCGCAGCTCCTCGCCCGTGACGTCGCGCCCGACGTCGACGCCGCAGCGGACCTCGACGCCCTCCTCGCGCAGCTGGTCCATCCGCCGCTCGACGAGCCACTTCTCGATCTTGAAGTCCGGCACGCCGAAGCGCACGAGCCCGCCGCCGGCCTCGTCGCGCTCGAAGAGCACGACGCGATGACCCGCGCGGCGCAGCTGCTGCGCGGCCGCCATGCCGGCGGGACCGGCGCCGACGACCGCGGCGCTGCGGCCGGTCTCGACCAGCGGCGGCTGGGCGACGACCCAGCCCTCGTCCCACGCGCGGTTGATGATGGAGTTCTCGATCTGCTTGATGGTGACCGCGTCGCCCTCGCGGATCTCCAGCACGCAGGCGGCCTCGCAGGGGGCGGGACACAGGCGCCCGGTGAACTCCGGGAAGTTGTTGGTCGCGTGCAGCTGCTTGATCGCGTCCGGCCAGCGGTCGCGATAGACCAGGTCGTTCCAGTCCGGGATCAGGTTGCCCAGCGGGCAGCCGTTGTGGCAGAACGGGACGCCGCAGTCCATGCAGCGTCCACCCTGCGCCGACAGCTCCGCGTCGGAGCGCTGGACGACGAACTCCTTGAAGTCGCCCACCCGCTCCTGCGGGTCGCGGTAGGGCATGTTGGAGCGGTCGATCTTGAGGAACCCGCCGAGCTCGCCCATCAGGCGGCCCGCTTGACGTCGAGGGGGACGGGGTTCACGCACGCGCTGGCGGTCATGCGGCCCGCTTGACGTCGAGGTGGACGGGATTCACGAACACGCTGGCGGTCATGCGGCGACCTCCTCTTCAGCAGCAGCCTCCGCGGCGGCCTGCTCGGCCAGCACGCGCTTGTAGTCGGTGGGGAAGACCTTGACGAAGCAGCCGCGCGAGACGTCCCAGTCGTCGAGCACGCGCTGGGCGACCGGCGAGCCGGTGCGCTGGAGGTGCTCCTCGACGAGCGCGCGGACCTCGGCCGCGTCGTCGTCGCCCAGCTCCTCGAGCTGGTCGAGCAGCGTCGGGTTGACCCGGGAGCGGAACCCGCCGTCCTCGTCGAAGACGAACGCGAGGCCGCCGCTCATGCCGGCCGCGAAGTTGCGCCCGGTCTGCCCGAGGACGACGACGCGCCCGCCGGTCATGTACTCGCAGCCGTGGTCGCCCACGCCCTCGATCACGGCGCTGGCGCCCGAGTTGCGGACCGCGAACCGCTCGCCGGCCTGACCGCGGAAGAACGCCTTGCCCGACGTCGCGCCGTAGAGCACCGTGTTGCCGACGACGACGTTGTCCTCGGCCCGGAAGGTCACGCCCTCGGGCGGGGTCACGACGACGGTGCCGCCGGAGAGGCCCTTGCCGGTGTAGTCGTTGGCGTCGCCGTGCAGCGTGAAGGTCACGCCGGGAGCCAGCCAGCCGCCGAAGCTCTGGCCGGCCGAGCCGGTGAACCGGACCTGGACGCTGTCGGTCGGCAGGCCGTCGCGGCCGTGCAGCTCCGCGATGCGGCTGGACAGCATGCCGCCGACGCAGCGGTTGACGTTGCGCACGCCGACGTCGATCTGCACGCTCGCGTCGCCGCCCTCGACGACCGGGCGGGCGCGCTCCAGGAGCACGTGGTCCAGGGCGTCGTCGAGCACCGGCGGCGGCGGCTGGGTGCGGTGCCGCGGCGCGTCGGGCGCCACGTCGCGCGGGAACGTCAGCAGGTGCGTGAGGTCGATCCCGCGCGCCTTCCAGTGGTCGATCGCCTGGTCGGCCTCGAGGAGGTCGACGCGACCGATCATGTCCTCCATCTTGGCGATGCCGAGCGAGGCCATGATGCCGCGCAGCTCCTCGGCCACGAAGAAGAAGAAGTTGACGACGTGCTCGGGCGTGCCCTTGAAGCGCTTGCGCAGCTCGGGATCCTGCGTGGCGATGCCGACCGGGCAGGTGTTGAGGTGGCAGGCGCGCATCATGATGCAGCCGGTGGCGATGAGCGGGGCCGTGGAGAAGCCCATCTCGTCGGCGCCCAGCAGGGCGGCGATCGCGACGTCGCGACCCGTCTTGAGCTGGCCGTCGGTCTGGACGACGATGCGCGAGCGCAGGTCGTTCTTCAGCAGCGTCTGCTGCGTCTCGGCCAGGCCGATCTCCCACGGCGCGCCGGCCGCGACGATCGAGCTCAGCGGCGAGGCGCCCGTGCCGCCGTCGTGGCCGGCGATGACCACGTGGTCGGCGTTGGCCTTGGCGACGCCCGCGGCGACCGTGCCGACGCCGACCTCGGAGACCAGCTTGACCGACACCTGCGCCTTGGGGTTGGCGCAGCGCAGGTCGTAGATGAGCTGCTTGAGGTCCTCGATCGAGTAGATGTCGTGGTGCGGCGGCGGCGAGATCAGGCCGACGCCGGGCGTCGTGTGGCGCACCGAGCCGATGTAGGCGTCGACCTTGTAGCCGGGCAGCTGGCCGCCCTCGCCGGGCTTGGCGCCCTGGGCCATCTTGATCTGCAGCTGGTCGGCGTTGACCAGGTAGTGGATCGTCACGCCGAAGCGACCCGACGCCACCTGCTTGATCGCCGAGCGGCGCAGGTCGCCGTTCTCGTCGCGCTCGAAGCGCCGCGGGTCCTCCCCGCCCTCGCCCGTGTTCGAGCGGCCGCCGAGGCGGTTCATGGCGATCGCGAGGTTCTCGTGGGCCTCGGTGGAGATCGAGCCCAGCGACATCGCGCCGGTGGCGAAGCGCTTGACGATCTCCTGGGCGGGCTCGACCGCGTCGAGCGGGATCGGCTCCAGATCGGCGCGGAGCTTCAGCAGGCCGCGCAGCGTCGCCTTGCGCGCGGCGTGCTCGTTGACCATCCTCGCGTACTCGTCGTACTTGTCCTGGGCGGAACGGGCCGGATCGGTGTCCGGGCGCACGGCGTGCTGCAGCGCCGCGATCGTCTCCGGGTTCCACATGTGGTGCTCGCCGTCGCGGCGCCACGCGTAGACGCCGCCGACGGGCAGGAGCTCGTCCGCCGACACGGCCGCCCGCGTCCCGTAGCCGCGCGCGTGGCGGTCCAGCGCCTCCTGGGCCAGCTCGTCGAGGCCGATGCCGCCGATCCGGGACGCGGTACCGCAGAAGTGGCGGTCGATCAGCGGCTTCTCGAGGCCCACGGCCTCGAAGATCTGCGCGCCGCAGTAGGACTGGATCGTCGAGATCCCCATCTTGGAGATCGTCTTCAGCAGGCCCTTGCCGAGCGCCTTGACGACCGCGCGCTGCGCCTCGTCGGAGGAGTCGATGTCGCCGACACGGCCCTCGGCGACGAGGGCGTCGACGGTCTCGAACGCGACGTACGGGTTGACGGCGCTCGCGCCGTAGCCGATCAGCGTGGCGAAGTGATGCACCTCGCGCGGCTCGCCGGACTCCAGCACCAGGCCGGTCTGCAGGCGGGTGCCGAGGCGCACCAGGTGATGGTGGACGGCCGCGACGGCCAGCAGCGACGGGATCGGCGCGCGGCGCTGGCCGATGCCGCGGTCGCTGAGGATCAGGACGTTGACGCCCGTGGCGACCGCGTCGTGGGCCTCGTCGCAGATCTCGGCCAGGCGCGCATGCAGCCCCTCGGGGCCGTCCTGCACCGCCCAGGTGATGTCGATCGTGTGCGACCTGAACCACGGGTGGTCGATCGCCCGCAGCGTCTCGAGCTCGTCGTTGCGCAGGATCGGCTGGCTCATGACCAGCTGGCGCGCGTGCTCGGGCGACTCGTCGAGGAGGTTGCCCTCGGCGCCGACGCCGGTGCCCAGCGACATGACGATCGACTCGCGGATCGGGTCGATCGGCGGGTTGGTGACCTGCGCGAACAGCTGCTTGAAGTAGGTGAACAGCGAGGGACGCTGGTCCGACAGGACGGCCAGCGCCGCGTCGTTGCCCATCGAGCCCAGCGGCTCCTCGGCGTTCTTGGCCATCGGCGCCATGAGGATCCGCAGGTCCTCCTGGCTGTAGCCGAACGCGAGCTGCAGGTTGCGCAGCGGCTGGCTCAGCGGCGCGCCCTGGCGCGGCGCGAGGTCGTCGAAGCGCACGACGTTCTCCTCGAACCAGCGGCCATAGGGCTTGGCCGTGGCGACCTGCTCCTTGACCTCGTGGTCCTCCACGATGCGGCCGGCCTCGAGGTCGACGAGGAACAGCTTGCCCGGCGCGAGCCGGCCGAGGCGCACGACGTCGGCCGGGTCGACGGGCAGCATGCCCGTCTCGGAGCCGAGCATGATGTAGCCGTCCTTGGTCTCGGTCCAGCGCCCGGGCCGGAGGCCGTTGCGGTCGAGCGTCGCGCCGACGACGGTGCCGTCGGTGAAGCAGACCGACGCCGGGCCGTCCCACGGCTCCATGAGGCACGAGTGGAAGGCGTAGAAGCCCTTGAGGTGCTCGGGCAGGTCGTCCCGGTCGGCGTAGGCCTCGGGGATCATCATCATCGCCGCGTGCGGCAGCGACCGGCCGGCGAGCATCAGCAGCTCGAGGACGTTGTCGAACGTCGCGGAGTCCGAGCCGCCCGGCCGCACGATCGGCATGACCTTCTGGAGGTCCAGGCCGAACAGCTCCGAGGCCAGCTGCGACTCGCGGGCCCGCATCCAGTTCGCGTTGCCCATCAGCGTGTTGATCTCGCCGTTGTGGGCGATGACGCGGAACGGGTGCGCGAGGTCCCACGACGGGAACGTGTTGGTGGAGAAGCGGCTGTGCACCAGGGCCAGCGCGGAGACGAAGCGCTCGTCCTTGAGGTCGGGGAAGAAGTGCCGGAGCTGATGCGAGATCAGCATCCCCTTGTAGACGCACGTGCGCGAGGAGAAGCTCGGGGCGTAGAAGTCCGGGCCCGCCGCGAGCTCGACGATCCGGCGGATCACGTACAGCTTGCGCTCGAACGCGTCCTGGTCCTCGCGATACGGCCCACCCTCCCCGGCGCCGACGAACAGCTGGCGGATGTGCGGGCGCGAGCTGTTGGCCGTGTCGCCGACGTGCTCGAGGTCGACCGGCACGTCGCGCCACCCGAGCAGCTGCTGGCCCTCGATGCGGACGTTGAGCTCCAGCAGCTCCTCCAGCTTGCGGCGCTGTGCCTCGTCGCGCGGCAGGAAGCAGACGGCCACGCCGTACTGACCACGCGGCGGCAGGGCGAAGTCGACGACGCCGCGGAAGAACGCGTCGGGGAGCTGGACGAGGATGCCCGCGCCGTCGCCCGTGCGGACGTCAGCGCCCTCGGCGCCCCGGTGCTCCAGGTTGTCGAGCGCGGTCAGCGCGCGGTCGATGACGCCGTGGTCGGGCTGGTTGTCCAGCCGCGCGACCATGGCGACACCGCAGGCGTCGTGCTCGTAGCGGGGGTCGTACAGGCCGTCGGCCTGAGGCAGTGCGGAGATCGTCATGAGGTGTCCCGTGGCGGCCCGGGGGCACGGGGCCTGAGGCTGGCCCGTGATCGCCGTCGGCGCGGGCTCCCCAGGCCTTGGAGGAAGCGGCAGAGTAGCAAGACCACTCCAGATTGGACAGACGTACGCGATCGCGTACAGCCTCCGCGGACCACGGCGGAAACCCCGCGGGACCAGCCTCTTCGTCCGCGGGCCTACGTCGGATGAGCATCTCGTTTGAGGCCCCTGACGCCGGGCATACCGAGGTCGCGGGAACGATGCTCCCGCCCCATGTCGCGTCACGGAAGCGCCGGACCCTGCCCCGGTGCGACGCGATGACCTCCCCCACACACGTCGAGCTGCCCTCGGGCGGCTCGACGTGCTTGCCGATCACAGGCAGGTGCCTTGGCAGAAGACTCGAACGTCTATGCTCCGGGCCCGTCGCGCGTGCGGGCGCGATCTGCGACTAGTACGACGACCGGGTGGGCATATTGGCAGCCGATGAGAACCCCGGGCCCCGGACGGCCCGGCACGATCGCCACCAGGAGCTTCTGACGCCCGACTTCGAGTTGACTCTGCCGGCCCGCGCCGAGAACGTGGCCGTCGTTCGCCATGCCTTCGGCGGCCTGGGCGATGCCCTCGACGTGCCCGACCACGCCCTCGCGGACGTGAAGCTCGCCGTCACCGAGGCGTGCACCAACGTCGTCGTCCACGCCTACCCCGACGGCGACGACGGCCCCATGGCGGTCTCCGCGGGGCTGCGCGACGGGGCGCTCACCGTGGTCGTCAGCGACGAGGGCCGCGGCATCCTGCCGCGCCCCGACTCGCCCGGCCTCGGGCTCGGGCTCCCGCTGATCGCCACGCTCGCCTCCACCCTGGAGCTCGGAACCAACGACCGTGAGCAGACCGAGGTGCGCATGACCTTCGAGCTGGAGCGCACGCCGGAAGGCGAGCCCGCGTGAGCGCCGAGCCGCCCACCGTCAACGAGGCGACGCTGACCGTCCGCCGCGCCGAGCTGCTCGGGCCGGTCCTCGGCCGCGTCGTCGGGATGCTCGCCGCGCGCGCGCAGTGCCCGATCGACCGCCTCGACGACGCGCTGCTGCTCACCGACGCCGTCGCGGCGCACGCGCCCGGGCACACCGCCAACGGGCGCGTCACCGTGCACGTCCACGCCGAGCCCGAGGGGCTATCGCTCCGCATCGGGCCGCTGCCGGCCGAAGGCGCCCAGGCCCTGGTCGACGCCGCCTCGCTGCCCGGCATCGGCAACGTCTTCCAGCGGGTCGCCGACGACGTCCGCACCGACGGCTCGGAGTTGCTTCTGCACCTCGCGTTCCGCAGCGATACGTCACACTAGGGGGACAGATGCCACCGGAATTCGCACTGACCCAGGACGCCGTCGATGCCGCCACGCAGGTCGTGGCCGTCTGCGGCGAGATCGACCTGTTCACCGCGCCCGAGCTCAAGACGGCGCTGGGCGAGGCGATGGAGGCCGGCAAGTCGCGCATCGTCGTCGACCTGGGCGAGACCACGTTCCTGGACTCGACCGCGCTCGGCGTCCTGATCGGCACGGTGAAGCGCCTGCGCTCCCGCGACGGCCGCCTGACGATCGTCAACGTCGACCAGAACATCGCCAAGACGTTCGAGATCACGGGCCTGGACCAGATCTTCACGATCCGCGGCAGCCGCGACGAGGCGCTGGCCGCGCTCGACGAGGAAGAGGCGCCGACCTCCTAGGCCGCCTCGGCGGCCACCTCGCCCCCGGGCGGGGCGAGCGCCGGCGACTCCTCGCCGGTGATCAGCTCGAGCACGGCGGACTCCACGTCGCCCTGGATCGCGGTGCCGTCGCCCTCCTCGGCCAGCTCGGGCAGCGCGCCGGCGATCGTGATGCCGTCGGCGTAGCGGTCGAACGTGCGCGGGTCGATGTAGGACGCGCGCGCCACCGCCGGCGTGTTGCCGAGGTAGTGCGCAACCTCCTTGACGACGCGCGCCATCGCCCGCTTGCGCGCCGCCTTGCTGTCGGGGACCGGGCTGACGGCGAGGCCCAGCGCGGCCAGCACCGTGGCGCCCCAGGTGCGGAAGTCCTTGGCGCTGATGTCCTCCTCGGTGACCTCCTTCAGCCAGGCGTTGATGTCGGCCGAGCGGACGTCGACCCAGCGGCGGTGGTGCTTGTAGGCCAGCAGCTCGTCGCCGCCGCCGCGGCGCTGCTTCAGCGTGCGCACGTCGGCGGCCAGGTCGCCGTCGATCACCGCCTGCACGCGCCGCTTGCCGTGCTTGGCGGGGTAGTCGAAGTACAGGTGGTCGCCGTCGACCCGGACGTGGCGCTTCTTCATCGTCGCCAGGCCGAACGTCTCGTTGGTGACCGCGTAGTCCTCGGAGCCGATCCGGAAGAAGCCGCGGTCCAGCAGCCGCACCGCCAGCGCGAGGACGTGGTCGCGCGAGTGGCCGCCGCGCGCCAGGTCGGCCTCCACGCGCTCGCGCAGCGCGGGGAGCGCGCGGGCGAAGACGACCATGTCCTCGAACTTGGCCATGTCGCGGCGCTCCCGCCATCGCGGGTGGTAGAGGTACTGCTTGCGCCCCTTCTGGTCGACACCGGTCGCCTGGATGTGGCCGCCCGGATAGAGGCAGATCCACACGTCGTCCCAGGCCGGCGGGATCACCAACTCGTTGACGCGGGTCAGGACCTCGGGCTCCTCGACGCGCTCGCCGTCGCGGTCGAGGATCGAGAACCCGCGGCCGCGGCGCACGCGACGCAGCCCTGGGCCCGAGCAGTCCACCTTGCGGAGCCGGGGCTTCTGGGCGCTCGTGCTCGGCATCGTGGCGCGGGCATACCCGCCACCGCGCGCCGGCAACTACTTCTTGGCGCTGGCCTTGCTCTTCGGCTTGGGCTTGGAGGCAGCGGGGGCGCGCTTGCGCTTGGGCTGGTCGCCGTTGCCGTCGGCCTCGGCGTCGGCGTCGCCGGTGCGCTCGCGGACCGCGTCGAGGCTCGCCTTCAGCGCGCTCATGAGGTCGGGCGCCGGCGCGACCTCCTCGGCCTCGGGCTGGACGGCGATCTCCTCGCCGGCCGCCTTGCGCTCGATCATGTCGAGGACCGCTTCGCGGTAGGTGTCCTTGTATTTGTCGGGCTCGAAGTCCCCGGCCAGCGACTCGACCAGCTGCTTGGCGATGTCGAGCTCGCGCTCGGAGGTCTCGACCTCCTCGGCGGACGGGATGTCGTCGAGCCGGTCGGGATCGACGATCTCGTCGGCGAAGAGCATCGTCGCCATCTCCAGCACGTCGTGGTCGGCCATGGGCCGGATCGCGACGAGGCTCTCCTTGGAGCGGATGACGACCTTGGCGATCGCGACCTTGTTGGTCTCCCGCATCGCCGCCAACAGGAGCACGTACGGCTTGGTGCCGCCCGGTCCGGGCGCCAGGTAGTACGGGTGGTCGTAGAAGATCGGGTCGATGTCCTCGAGGTCGACGAAGTCCTCGATGTCGATGGTCTTCGTCTTCTTGGGCTCGACGGCCTCGAGCTCGGAGGGCTCGATCACCACGTAGCGGTCCGACGAGATCTCATACCCCTTGACGAGATCCTCGTAGTTGACCTCCTCCCCCGTCGACGCGTCGACGCGCTTCTGGTTGATCCGCGATCCGGTCTTCGCGTTGAGCTGGTTGAAACGGACCGTCTTGCGGTTGACCGCGCTGTACAGCTTCACGGGCACGGTGACGAGCCCGAAGCTGATGGCGCCGGTCCAGATCGAACGAGGCATGGACGAGCAAGTGTGCCCCACGAGAGGTGGTTTGCACACCTCTCGCAGGGTTTCTTGCGGAACGCCGCTGGGACCGCTACGCCTTGGAGCTTGATTCGTCGGACGGGTCCTGGGGGTAGACGTCATCGCATGAGCACGACACGAAACGCCAGCCAGGGGATCCTGGCCGACGACAAGTCCACGCAGCGCGAGCAGATCGTGCAGATGCTCAAGAAGGCCTACTGGATGGAGCTCGAGACGGTCATGAGCTACATCACGAACTCCGTCAACCCCGACGGCGTGCGTGCCCAGGAGATCATCGAGTCGCTCAGCGGCGACATCCAGGAGGAGCTGGGTCACGCGCAGCAGTTCGCCGCGCGGATCAAGGAGCTCTACGGGGTCGTCCCGGGGTCGATGGACTTCACGCCCGAGCAGACCTACCTGCAGCCGCCCGACCACCAGACCGACGTGGTCCACGTCATCAAGGGCGTGATCGAGGCCGAGACCGGCGCGATCGAGCACTACAACGCGATCATCGAGGCGACCGAGGGCGTCGACCCGGTGACCAACGACATGGTGATCGCGATCCTCCGCGACGAGGAGGGACACCGGCGGCTGTTCGAGGGATACCTGCGCGAGTACGCGGCGGAGGGGCTGGCTTAGGGCCAGTCGGGCGACCGCAACAGGCCGGCGCCTTCCGCGGCTGGTGCTTCCGCCGCGGGAGGTCCGGCCTGCGCAGAGGCTGTCTGAGGCCCGAAGTCGCGCTAGGAGCGTGGGTCCCTGATCCGCCGCGGGTTTCGCCCCCTGGGCGAAGACCCGCAAGGGAACCTGGCCCTCTGGGCCAGTGTTTCCCTAGGAGACTGTGTCGCTATCGCGACTGGGGACCCACCTCCGGCGGCGACGGCTGGCCATCGTGGGCCTCGGCCTCGCTGGCCGCCTACGGCACCCCTAGCGGCCGGACGGCGCCGGCGCGCAGGCGCCCGCCGCGTCCTTGCCGATGTGCAGCCCGAGCGACCGCGCCGTGCCGTCGGGGGCGGTGATGTACACCTTGTCCCCGGAGGCGAGCGGGCCGGGGTCGATCGTGAACGTCGTGCCGTCGGGGCCCGTCCGCACGCTGCTGGACACCTTGGGGCCGTTGGCCGCGCCGGCGGCGGGCTCGACGCCGGCCGAGTCGAGGCTGGGGCCCGAGGCGTCGCCGGTGGTCGTGTGCTGCTCGACGGTCCCGCGCTCATCCCCGGCGGCGGGTGCGGGGCAGGTCGTGGCGGCGTCGTAGCGCACGACCGCCGGCACGCCGGCCGCGCGGAGCGCGCGCTGCAGCCCGTCGGCGTCGCTGAGGCTGCTGATCTTGACGGTGACGCTACCGTCGGCACGCGGGGTGACCGCATAGGCGGACTCGGTGACGCCGCCGCTACTGGCGATGACCGCCACGGTCGCGGCCACGGCCGCGACGCCGCCGGCGCCGGCCAGGACGAAGCGGCGGCGATGCGTGCGGGGCGGCGTCGGCGCGGCGACCGCGCGCGTCGGCGCGGGGCGCTCCGTGACGACCTGGCGCAGCTGCTGGAGCAGGCGCTCTTCGAAGTGGTTGGACATGGACATGAGGTCAGGCCTCCATGAGTCGTGTGGTCGTGGCTGAGTCGTCGTCGAAGAGCTGGCCGCGCAGAGCGGTGCGAGCGCGGTGCAGCCGCACGCGCGCGGTCACCTTGCGGATGCCGAGGACCGCGGCGGCCTCCGGGGTGCTGAGACCGTCGAGCGCGATCAGCTCGAACACCGCGCGCTCGCCCTCGGGCAGGCCGCTGACTGCGGCATGCAGGTCGCGGGCCTGAGCCTGCGCGTCGATCCGTTCCTGGATGCGGGCGACGTCGTCGTCGTCGAGCAGCCGCCGGCCTTGGATCTGGGCGTGCGCGCGTCGCTCGCGGGCGGCGCGGCGCCACTCGGACGACACGACGTTGCGGGCGATGCCGAACAGCCAGGCGCCGGGCGTGCCGCCGGCGGGACGGTAGGTGTCCGCGCCGTCGATCGCCGCGAGGAACACCTCTGCGGTGAGGTCGGCGGCAAGGTGCGGGTCGTCTACGCGACGCGTGACGAAGCGCAGGATGGCCTCGACGTGGTCGCGGTAGAACGCCTCGAAGGCCGCGGGGTCCTGAGCGATCCGGGGCAGCTCGTCGGGTCTCATGTCCGTTCTTGGTCGCAGGCGGCCCAAGCGTTACCGACAGTGCTGAACATCGGCTGAGCGCCCTGCTCGAGAGGGCGGCCGGCACACCACCAGCAGCGGCGCCGGCCCGCGGCCCGCTACGGCACGATCGCCACAGCCGCCTCCGGGCTGGCGATCCGGAAGCTGAAGGACTCCTCGAGGTAGAGCGACACCGCGTCGGCGTCGTGGGCGTCGTAGCCGACGGAGAGGTCCTGGCCGCTCTCGAGCAGGAAGTCGCCGCCGCGCATGCTCACCGCCACGCCGCCGTTGACGCCCGGCGCCCAGACGATCGGGCCGTCGAGGATCTTGCGCAGGTGGTCGAGCAGCGGGTAGCCGCCGTGCTCGGCGGCCTCGATGACGCGGGTGTACTCCTCGCGCCCGAGCGCGAGGCCGTAGGGCCCGCTGACGCCGCTGCGCAGCAGGAGCTCGACCGCGCGCGCCACGTGGCTCGGGTAGCGATCGATCTCCTCGCCGCAGGTGATCGCGTCGTGGGGCGAGGACGGCGCGATGCCGGCGACGCCCGCGGCGTCCCAGCCGTGGAAGACCGCGGTGTTCTCCGCGACGACCATGCGCTGGGCAGCCTCGTCGAGGTCGTCGAAGTCGACGTCCTCGGCGCCGCGGTCGCCGGCGCGCAGCTCCTCGCGCGACACGCGGAACGGCGCCCGCAGCTCGACCAGCGGCAGCACGCGGCGGCGGCGGGCCTCCACGTCGCCGAGCCCGCCGGCGTCGACGGGTTCGACGCGACCGAGATTCGTGGCCGAGTACTGCCAGCCCAGCGGACCCTCGAAGTCGACCAGGCGGCGGGCGGCGAGCCCGGGCCGGAGGCGACCCTGCGCCTCCTCGTCGATGCGCTGCCAGCCGTCGTCGGTGATCGGGGCGTGGGCGCGAAGGAGATGATCGCTCACAGGCCCTCACCTCTCAGGCTGCCGATGCCGAGCGATCCGCCGGGGCCGCCGCCCACGGCGGGCGCGCCGGGCACGGGCGGCCCGCCGTCGTCCTCGGCGGACTCCTCGGCGACGTCGCCGTGCGTGACGATGTCGCCGGGCTGGAACAGCACGCCCTCCGCGATCTTCCGCCACTCCGGGGTGCGGCGCAGCAGGAACTCGAGGTCCATCGAGAAGTGCTTGTACTCCTCCCCCACGGCGTTGGCCATGACCGCCAGCGCCTCGGGGTCCTTCTCGACGGCGAGCCGCTGGGCGTACCAGCCGATGGCCTCCGCCTCCTCGGTCAGGGAGGCGCACAGGCGAGCGAACGTGCGCGTCGCCGGGGGCAGCTCGTCCGGTGGCTCGTGGTACTGGTCGAAGCCCATGAGAAGCGAGCCTACTCCCCGGCCGGTACCGGCTCGACGGGGTCCGGGGGCGGCTCGATCGGATCCTCGCGGGGCGTGTCGGGCTCCGGGACGTCAGGCCCCACGGGCTGACCCGGCGGCGCCGGCTCGCTGGGCGGAACAGGGTCGGCCGGGACCGACGGCGGTGACTCGGGCACGATCGGCGTGGCCGGCTCGACCGGCTGCGGGACCTCCAGGAGGGGGATGGTGCGCATGGAACCCCGGCCTACCCGATCGGCGTCTCGTCCAGGCGCCGACGGAGCTCGTCGATGAGCCGAAGACCGCCGAGGCGCTGGAGGCGTCGAGGATCGCCGCGGGGGGCGGCTGCTTGGCGGTCACCACTCCGTCTTGCCCGAGGCGAGCCGGCGCAACGCAACACCGAACCAGAGCCACGCGAACAGGGTTGCCGAGCACGCCACGGTGATCGCCACCGTGAGGCTGTGGAACAGGATGTCGGTGAGCAGCAGCACCGCGCCGTTCATCGCCAGCGCGAGCAGCGCCATGCCGACGATCGCCTGGCGCGTGCCGAGCTGCACGAGGTAGGGCTTCTGGCCGGCGCGGAACGTCAGGCGATGGAAGGCCGAGGGCGCCATCAGGAACGCCGACGACGCCGCGGTGAGCAACAGCGTGGCGAAGTAGACGTCGCGCTGGAACGCGTCGATCTGATGGAAGCCCTGCTGGAACGGGACGGTGAGCAGGAAGCCGAAGAGGACCTGCACACCGGGCATCACGACGCGCAGCTCGTTGAGCAGCTCGATCAGCTCGCGGTCGAGCCGCTCCGCTTCGCCTTCGTCCCTGCGGGCGTCGCGCTTGGAGGCGTCGTCGGACATGGCGTCCGACGTTCTAGCCGCCCGCCGCGGATCTCAAGCGGCCTGCGGCAGCGCGATGCGCTCGCGCAGCTGCTGCACTGTGCGGCGCAGAAGCCGCGACACGTGCATCTGCGAGATGCCGATCCGCTCGGCGATCTCGCGCTGGGTCAGCCCCTCGAAGAAGCGCAGGTGCACGATCTCACGCTCACGCGGAGCGAGCTGCTGCAGGCCGCACGCCAGCATCGCGCGCGCCTCGGCCCGCTCGAAGCCGAGGTCGTCGTCGCCGAT
This sequence comes from Baekduia sp., assembly GCF_035318805.1. Lineage (GTDB taxonomy): Bacteria > Actinomycetota > Thermoleophilia > Solirubrobacterales > Solirubrobacteraceae > Baekduia. Next base: position 43,773 of record NZ_DATHDY010000066.1, on the reverse strand, counting down.
GGCCTCCAGCGGGCCGGTCCCGTCGCCGAACGGCTGGTCGAGCGAGAGCGTGCGGTACGCCTCGGCCGCGGCCAGCGCCTCCTGCACGCGCTCCTCGTCGGTGCCGAGCGCGAGCGCCAGCTCCTTGGCCGTGGGCGAGCGGCTGAGGTCGCAGACCAGGCGGTCGCGCGCGACGCCGATCTTCCCGCTGAGCTCCTGGACCTCGCGCGGCACGCGCATCATCCAGCCGCGATCGCGGAAATGGCGCTTCAGCTCGCCGGCGATCGTGGGGACCGCGTAGGTCGCGAAGCGCACGTCGCGGCTGAGGTCGAAGCGGTCGATGGCCTTGATCAAACCGACGCACGCGACCTGCTCGAGGTCGTCGAGCGGCTCACCCTTGTTGGCGTAGCGCCGGGCGAGGCTGCGGGCCAGCGGCATCATGCGCGCCGCCACCTCGTCCCGCGCGTCGCGATCCCCTGCCGAGTGCCACCGCTGCAGCAGCGCACGCACATCGTCGCCGCCCGCCGTCCCTGCCGTCGTCGGGTGCATCGTCTCCCCTTGGTCCTCTGTCCCCGCCATCCCCCATCGATGGCGACCGGCCCGATCCGTCGCGTTCGGCGCGGATGGCCGGCATCCCCACTTTTGGGGATGCGTCCATCCTCACTTTTGGGGATGCCGATGCAAGGTGGACACGCTTGGTCAACCGCCCTAGCGGCAACAATGTTGCCGTGACCACGGTGGACAGGGGTGGACAGACGGTCAGCGCGACGCGTTTCAGCGAGCTGACCGGTGTGTCGCGCGAGCGGCTGCGGACCTGGGAGCGCCGCTTCGGCTTCCCGCAGCCCGTGCGCGTCGGCGACGGGCCGCGACGGTATGCGCTGGCCGACGCCGTGAGCGTGGTCGCGGTGCGGCGCGCCGCGGCCGAGGGCGCGCCGCTGGCGGTGGCGATCGGCGCGGCCGGCCGGCTCGACGGCGGTCGCCCCCTGCCGCCGGAGGCGTTCCGGGCGGCGGTGCACCTGGCGCCCGTGCCGGTGGCGCTCGTGTCGGGTCCGGCGCCGCTGCGGCTGGAGTGGGGCAACGCGGCGCTGCGCGCGATCGACGGCGCGCCGGCGCCCGGCGCCGGGCTTGGTCCGGTCGCCGAGCACGCGCCGACCGGCGCGGCGCTGCGCGAGCACTTCGTCCGTGACCTGCCGGCCGCCGAGCTGGACCACCCGCCGTGGGGCGGCGGCCCGGCGCTGCCGTCCGCGCGCTCGGTGGTCTACCGCCTGCCGGTCGCGCCCGGCCAGCGCCCCGTTGTCGCCGTGGTGGGCATCGAGTCGGCGGGCGAGCACGAGGCGCGCGCCGCCCTCGCGCTCGCCGAGGCCGAGTTGCATCGGCTGCGCCGGCGCGACGAGCGCCACGACCGCTGGCTCGACGCGCTGGCCGCGCTCGCCGCCGACTTCCAGCACGAGTCGGGGACCGACGTGATCGGGTCGGCGCTCGACGTGGTGATCCGCCAGACGCAGGCCGTCGACGTCGGCCTGGCGACCTCCGTGAGCGGCCGCCTGGCGCTGCGCGGCACGCGCCGCGGCGCGTTGGGGCCGTGCACGTTGACGGTGGCCGCGCACCCGCAGCTGGGCCGGGCGCTGCGCGACGTCGAGGGCGCGTGGCTGGACGCGACCACCGCCGGCGTCCTCGGCGTCCCCGAGGGCCTGCACGCCGCGGGCCTCCCGATCGCCGTGGCCGGAGAGGTGCTCGGCCTACTGGTGATGGTCTTCGACGAGATCGAGCCGCTGGACGCCGACAACCGGCGCCTGCTCTCGGCGATCTCGGCCGCCGTCGGCTTCGCGCTGCTGCGCGACCGGCTGGTGCGGGAGGTTGCGTCGGCCGCGCGCGTGGCGCCTACGGCGACGGGGCGCTTTGCGCGGCGAGGCGCAGCCGGGCCACCGACTGGCGAATGAGCCGCGAGACCTGCATCTGCGACACGCCGATGATCTCGCCGATCTCGGCCTGGGTCAGGTCCTGCTCGAACCGCAGGCGCAGCACCTCGCGCTCGCGCGGCGTGATCGTGCGCATCAGGCGGTCGATGGTCGCGCGATCCTCGGCGCGGTCGTAGCCGTCCTCCTCGCCGCCGAGGGTGTCGGCGAGCGTGTCACCGCTCTCGGACTCGGCGCCGCGCGGCGTGTCGAGCGAGGTCGCGTGGTAGGCGCCGGCGGCCTCGAGGGCCTCGAGCGCCGACTCCTCGGAGATCCCGACGTGCTTGGCCAGCTCGTGGACCGACGGCTGACGATGCAGCTCGCGGGTGAGCTCGCCCACGGCGCGCTCCACGCGGAGCGCCATCTCCTGCAGGTCGCGCGGCACGCGCACCGACCACGTGCGGTCGCGGAAGTGGCGCTTGATCTCGCCGAGAATCGTCGGGACCGCGTAGCTCGAGAACGCGACCCCGCGGCTGGGGTCGAAGCGGTCGATCGCCTTGACGAGGCCGAGCGAGGCGACCTGGACGAGGTCGTCCATCGACTCGTCGGGCCGCTGATAGTGCCGCGCCAGCTGGCGGGCCAGCGGCAGGTAGCGCTCCACCAGCGTGTCCCGCAGCGCGGGGTCGCGCGTCTGTGCGAGGCGGGTGAAGAGGAGGCGTTCCTCCTCGGATCGGGCGGCGTCGTGCAACAAGACCTCAGAAAGAGATGAGCACGCGCCGGGGTGATGGGGCGCAGAAGGATGAACTCGCCGAGCGGGGCTACGGCCCGGGGTCCGCGACCTATTATAGGCCAGTGAACACGCCAGCGGACGGCCTGCGCATCCTGGCCGCCGACGAGGATCAGGAGGCGCTGGAGCGCACCGCGCGGATGCTCGGTCGGCTCGGCCACGACGTCACCGCCACGGCCGTCGATCTCGCCCAGGTGACCGAGGCGGTCGCGCGGGAGGATCCTGAGTTGTCGGTCGTCGTCGTGCACCACGACGACGAGCACGCGCTGGACCTGATCGAGGAGATCACGGCGTTCGCCGCCGGCCCGGTCATCGCGCTGCTCAACGAGGAGGACCACGACTTCGTGCGCCGCGCGGCCGAGCGCGGCCTGTACGCGGCCGTGCGCGACGGCGATCCCGAGGCCGTGCAGAGCGCGATCGAGGTCGCGCTGAGCCGCCACGCCGAGAACGCCCGCCTGGGCGAGCAGATCGTGCGCCTGGAGTCGGCCCTGGAGCGCCGGGCCCTGATCGAGCGCGCGAAGGGCATCCTCATGGAGCGCCACGGCATCGGCGACCGCACCGCCTTCGACCGGATCCGCGCGCACGCGCGATCCAACAACCGCACGGTCCTCGACGTGGCCGCGGCGGTCACCGACGGGCACGCGCTGTTGAGCGACGGCCAACGCCACGAATAGCGGATCCTCCGGGCGGGAACGCTCACCGGCATGATCGGAGTTCTCATCGCAATCCTGCTGGCAGCGCTCGTCTACTGGCTCTGCCTCGCGCTTGGCCTTCCCGTGATCGTCGGCATCATCGCGGCCGTCCTCGTGCTCATCAGCGGCGTCGGGACGGGTGGCTACGGCCTACGTCTCGGTGGCCGGAATCGCCTCTGACGACGCTCTTGGGGCTCCGCGCGCTTCGCTGCCCGGCGTAGCGAAGCGCGCGTTCGCCGCGTTCCGCCGTCACGAGATGACGGACGCCGCCGCGGCGCTGACGTACTACGCCATGATGTCGCTGTTTCCCGGCATCGTGCTGGCGACGTCGCTGTTCTCGCTCATCGGCGACCAGAAGACGGTGTCCGAAGCCGTCGACTACGTCGCGCGCCAGGGCGCCGACGAGGCGACCCAGAACGCGGTGCGCTCCGTCGTGGACAAGATCGTCAGCGCGTCGGGCGGCGCGGTGTCCGTGGCGCTCGTGGTGTCGGTGCTGATCGCGCTGAACGGCGCATCGGGCGCGTTCGGGGCCGCGGGGCGCGCGCTGAATCGCGTCTACGGCGTCGACGAGGATCGCGGGTTCGTGGGGCGCAAGCTCAACGATCTGGGGATGACGCTGGTCATCGTCGTGCTGTTGCTGGTGGTCATCGGCGCGCTGTTCGTCGGCGGCGGGATCGCGGAGGACCTGCTCGGGACGATCGGGCTGGGCGGGACGGCCGCGACCGTGTGGGCGATCGTGCGCTGGCCGCTCGCGCTGAGCGCCGCGCTGATCGCCTATGCCTTGATCTACGCCTACGCGCCCGACCGCGAGCCGCGCCGCCTGCGCTGGATCTCGCCCGGCGCGGTCGCCGGCGTCGCGATCTGGATCATCGCCTCGATCGGCTTCGGGATCTACATCAAGCACTTCAGCACGTACGGCGCCGCCTACGGCGCCGCGGGCGCGGTGATCGTGTTGCTGCTGTGGCTGTGGCTGTCGTCGTGCGCGTTCCTGTTCGGCGCGGAGCTCGACGCAGAGCTGGAGCGGGCGCAGAGCGCCGGGCGCGGCGGTCCCCCGTCCCTCACACCACCGGCGCCGGCTCCTCCCGCAGGGTCAGCTCCTCCGGGTGGTGGCACAGCGCCCGGCGGCCGGGACAAGTCAGGCACAGGGAGCGGTGAGGACGCTCGCTCGGCACGAACCGGCCCGCGGCGATGCCGGCGATGAGCAGATCGAGCTCGGCGCGCAGGCGCGGGATGTCGGCCCGGTCGTAGATCACCGTCGCCGGTTCCTCGGGCCGGGCCAGGAACAGGTGGGAGACCTCGACGTCGGGCGCGCCGGCGCCCAGGGCGGCGAGCGCATAGATGCGGCGCTGCGCGCCGTAGTCGGCCTCGACGTGGGCTTCGAGGTCGGCGTCGGGCCCGACGACGTCGGACTTGTAGTCGACGATCAGCGCGCCGCCGTGGGCCTCGAAGGCGAGCACGTCGATCACGCCGTTGAGCAGCGGCGCGGCCGCGTCGCCGAGGCCGACGACGAAGCCGTGCTCGCGCCGGACGTCGGGCGCCGCGGCGAGGCGCGCCGCGAGCGGGCCGTCGGCGAACGCCGCCACGAGCGCCCGGAGGTCGGCGACGTCGGCGTCCGTGACCTCGGCGCCCCGCAGCCCTGCGGCGGCCCGGACGGCCTCGGCGGTCGGCGCCGCGGGGGCGGCGAAGTCGACGTCCTCGAGCAGGGCATGGGCGAGCGAGCCGCGCATCAGCGCGTCGAGGCCGTCGGGCACCGGACCCGGCGGGCGCGCCGCGGCGACCGCGCCACCGGCGTCGTCGGGCGGCAGGCGCAGGATCCGCTCGAGGTACCACCGGTACGCGCAGCGGTCGTAGGCGGCGAGCGAGGTGTAGCTGAGGGTGGCCGGCAGCGGTCGCGGGGCGGCGGCGCGCTCGGGGGACAGTCCCCCTTCGGGCGGCGCGGGCGACGGTGCCTCTGCGGGCGCCGTGGCGAACAGGTCGAGCGTCAGCTGGCCGTCGCCGGCGGGCTCCGGCGGCTCGGGCAGGCCGGGGCCGGCCGCTTCGGCGGCGACAGGGGCCAGCGTCCCGGCTGCGGTCGGCGGCGGCGCCCGATGCACCGTGACGCCGACGCGCGGCCGCGGCGCCAGCGGGTCGGGATCGGCGAGCTGGGGGTCGTCGTCGGCGCCCTCGAGCAGGCCGGCGAGGCCCGCCGCCAGACGCGGCGCCAGCCAGCGCAGGGGCGCGACCGCGGGCGCGGGCGCGCCGAGCCACTTGCCGGCCTCGAACGTGCCGCTGAGGATCAGGCGCTCCTCGGCGCGGGTCATCGCGACGTGCAGGATGCGGCGCTCCTCCTCGCTGTCGGCGGCCTGCTGCTCGTCGCGCAGGGCGTCCCAGTCCAGGGCCTTGGCCGAGGCCCCGTCGACGGTGCGCAGGCGCAGCCCGACGCGGTCGCCGCCGACGAGCAGGTCGTCGGTGTCGCTGCGTCCGGTGCGCCCCAGGTCGGCGACCACGACGACGCCGAACTCCAGTCCCTTGGCCGCGTGCATCGTCATCAGGCGCACGGCGGTCGCGTCGCCGAGCTCGACCGGCGCGTCGGTCTCGCGCGCCTCCGCCTCCAGCTCGGCGGTGGCGAGGTCGATCAGCCCGCGCACGTCGCGGCCCCGCCGGCCCTCGAAGCCCGCGGCCAGGCGCTGCAGCTTGAGCACGTTGGCCCACCGGCGCCGGCCGCCGGGCAGCCCGAGGACGTGCAGGTCATAGCCGGTGCGGTCGACCACGCGCGCCAGCAGCTCGTCCAGCCCGCGGCGCGGCGCCCGCGCCCGCTCCTGCGCGAACCACGGGCAGAAGTTGGTCAGCGCGTCGCGATCGGCGTCGGGCAGGGTCTCCAGCAGCGACGACGTCTCCTCGGCGCAGAACGCGGCCGACAGCGCGTCCCAGCGCGCGCCCGCCTTGGCGGTGCGCGCCAGGATCGCCAGCCCGTCGGCGCTGAGGCCGACCAGCGGCGACGCGAGCAGCCCGAACAGCGCCAGCTCGTCGCGCGGGTTGGCGAGCGTGCCGAGGTAGGCGCAGAGGTCGAGCACCTGCTGGCGGCCCCAGTAGCCACGGCCGCCCGCGGCCAGCGTCGACAGGCCCTCCTCCTCGAGCGCGCGCTCGAAGACCGCCATGTCGGTCGCCGCGCGCAGCAGGATCACGACGTCGGCCGCCGAGACGCCCTCCTCGCGGATCAGCTGTGCCACGCGCGCGGCGACGACGCGCGCCTCGGCCCGGCGCTTGACGTTGGCCTGCGGCAGCGAGGCCACCGATTCGGGCGGCCACGCCTCCACCGCCTCGGCGTCGGTCAGCAGCAGCTCGACCAGCGGGCCGTCGAGCTGCCCCGCGGTGCCGCGTCCGGCGACGAACGGGACGTGCGCGGCGCCGTGCAGCTCGCCCATCGCATCGTCCAGGACGCCGAGGATGTCCGGGCGGCTGCGGAAGTTCGCCGCCAGCTCGGCCGCCGCGCCGCGCTCGGCGAGCTCCGCGCGCTGGCGGCGGAAGATCCGCACGTCGGCGTGCCGGAAGCCGTAGATCGACTGCAGCTCGTCGCCGACGACGAAGCGGTCGCCGCCGAGCAGCTCCAGCAGGTCGAGCTGCGTCGCGTTGGTGTCCTGGAACTCGTCGACCATCACGCGCTCGAAGCGCGCCGCGTAGCTGCCGCGGATCGCGGGCGTCGCGCGCAGGAGGTCGCGCGCGAGCAGCTCGAGGTCGTCGAAGTCCAGCGCGGCGCGGGCACGCTTGGCCTCCGCGTAGGCGCCGGCGTAGCGGCCCAGCAGCTCGTCGAGCAGGATGATGGCCTGCGCCGCGAGCGTGTCGCGCCGCGCGGCGGTGTAGGCCTCCAGCGCCTCGAGGTACGCCGCGCACCCGTCGCCCTGCAGGGCCTTCGTGTTGCCCGGCTTGAACGCCGCGCCCTGCAGGCCGGCGAGGTCGGGGGTCGCCCCGGCGGCCAGCAGGTCGCGGCACCGCGCGATCGCCGCGCGCGCCGCGATCACCGAGCGGCGGGTGTCGTCGACCGCCAGCTCGCCGTCCGCGGCGTCCACGGCCCGGGTCAGCGCGCCGGCGTCCGGCGGCGCCGCGCTCACCGGCGGCAGCGCCGGCCGCGTCATCCCCGCGCTGCGCAGCTGGTCGTGCGCGCCCGCGATGCGCGCCTGCAGCGCGTCGACGCCATAGGCCGCGACGAGGTCCAGCGCGTCCGGCCGGTCAGCGCCCAGGAAGTCGGCCAGCGCGCGCTCGAAGGCGCCACCGCGCACGTCGCGTGCCTCGGCCTCCTCCAGGATGCCGAACGCCGGATCGAGCCCCGCGCGCACCGCGTGGGCGCGCAGGATCCGTGCGCAGAGGCCGTGGAAGGTGGAGATCCACGCGGCGTCGAGGTCCCGCGCGCGGTCGCGACGCCCCAGCTCCACGAACCGCCCGCGCACGCGCGTACGCAGCTCGCCCGCGGCCTTGTCGGTGAACGTGATCGCCAGGATGCGCCCTGGCTCGACGTCGTCCTCCAGCACCGAGCGCACGAAGCGCTCGCTCAACACGGAGGTCTTGCCCGAGCCGGCGTTGGCCGACAGCAGCAGCGGGCCCTCGCGGCGGCGGATCGCGTCGGCCTGCTCATCGGTGAACGGCAGTCCGCCGCGGCCGACCATCCGGCCGGCGTCGTCGTAGAGCGCGCCGCGCGCCTGCACGCCGCCGCTCACGCGGTCACGCACCGGCAGATCGTGGGATGGGCGCAGCCGCCGCTGTAGGCGCACTTGTCGGGCGCGGGCTCCAGCGCGCCGGCGCGGATCCGGGCAACGGCGTCACGCGCGGCCGCCGCGCACTGCTCCAGCAGCGCCTCGAGCTCGTGCTCGTCGACGCGGTCGGTCTTGACCGTGTCCAGTCCCGGGTCGGCCTCGGCCAGCACGGCGCCGCGCGGGCGCCCGTCGGTCGCGCCGAGCGGCTGGTAGAGGCCACCGACCGCTTCGAGCCCCAGCACGTGGCGCACGGTCAGCAGGTACAGCCCGATCTGGAGCTTGCCCTCCTCCAGCCAGCGCGCCTGCGCGGTCGCGGTCTTGCCCTTGTAGTCGTAGACGATCGCCTCGCGACCGGATGGATCGGTGTCGATGCGGTCGATCCGCCCGGCGAGGCGCAGCGCACCGCCGTCGAGCTCCAGCGCGGGATGCGGGTCCTCGGCCATCCCGAACTTGACCTCGAAGTGCGACGGCCGGAACGCGCTGCCGGCGTGCGCGGCGTACTCGAGGTAGCGCACCAGGTCGACCTCCAGCCGGCGCAGCGCGCTGCGCAGCCGCTCGGGGTTCGGCGAGATCCGGAAGTCGTCGGCGTGCTCGTCCAGGGCGGCGTGCACGAGGGCGCGGGCCTCCGGCAGCCGCTCGGGCGACAGGCCGCCGACGCCGACGAGCGACGACAGCGCGTGCTCGAGCACGCGGTGCGCCAGCTCGCCGCGGATCATCGGCTCGGGGTCGGGCACGAGCGCCTCGGGCCGCAGGTGGCGATCGACGAACCACTTGACCGGGCACGAGGAGAACACCTCGAGCTGCGACGCCGACCACGTGTGGCGCTCGCGCAGCGGGCCGAGCGCGGCGGGTGCGGTGAGGTGGCCGATGTGCGGCGGCTCGGCCGGCGGGGCGGCCGCGGCGGCGAACCGGGCGGCCTCGCGGTCGGTCGGCGCGCCGACGGCCAGCCAGCCGGCGGCGCCGAGCTCGCGCCGCCGCGGGTGGTCGGCCCAGCCCTCGGGCAGCAGGTCGGCGACGTCGTCGACCAGCAGCGACCGCACCGAGGGCGCGCCCTCGTCGTTGGCCGCGTGCCAGCTCAGCGCCAGCAGGTCGGTCGGCCGCGAGACCGCGGAGTAGAAGAACAGGCGCTCGACGTGCAGCGCGTCCTCGTGCAGCGCGAGCCGCAGGCCCGACGCCGCGTTGATCTCGCGCCGCTCGTCGTCGCCGAGGAACGGCTCGGGCGTCGTCGGTGCCGGGAAGACGCCCTCCTGCAGGCCGATGCAGAACAGCGCCCGGACCCGGCGGGCGCGCAGGCTCTGCGGCTGGGTGACCGTGACGCGCCCCGGGCCGGCGTCGGCGCCGACGAAGACCTCCAGCCCGTCGAGCGTCGCGGCCAGCGCGGCGGGGTCGGGCTGCAGGTCGGGCGGCAGCGCGGCCAGCTCGCGCAGCGCGCGGCGGACCTGCGCGGCGACGCGCGCGTCGAGCTCGCCCTCCTCGTCGAGGACGGGCGCCGAGCGGCGCCACGGGGCGGCCAGCAGCGCGGCGGCCTCGGCCTCCACCCGTTCGCCGAGCGCCTTGACGCCGCCCCGGGCGTACGCCTGCGCGAGGTGGTCGAGCGCCTCGAGCTCCCAGTGCTCCTGCTCCCACAACGTTCGCGCCTCACGGGCGGTGCGGGCGCCCTGCCGGCGTGCCCGGGACTCGAGCCGGTCGGCGAACGCGGGCACGCGCAGGACGCCCGGCGTGCGCAGCCAGGTCAGGAGGTCGTCGGCGGTGGCGTCCAGCAGCGCGCAGCGCAGCATCGCGACGAGCCCGCGGCCGAGCGCCGTGTGCCCGACGGCGATGCGGCGGCGCACGGCCGCCGGGAGGTCGTAGGCGCGGAAGACCTGGTCGACCAGCGCCGCGACGCTGTCGAGGCCGCGGTGGACCACCGCGACCTCCTCGGGCGCGACGCCCTCGGCGCGGATCAGCCGCGCGACCTCGGCGGCGACGAGCTCGATCTCCGCCCGCTCTCCCCCGCCCTCCAGGGCGACGATCGCCTCGCCCGGGTCGACCCGCTCGGGATCGGGCTCGTAGAGCGAGCGCTCGACGTGGTGCAGGGCGCTGCGCGCGCCCGGCGCGTAGTAGTCGGCCGACGCCGGGTGGATCTCCTCGGTCGCGCCGAGCGCGAGCAGGTCCTGATGCAGCGTGGCGCGCGCGGCGAACGCCGTGCGCCCGGGCTCGAAGGTGAGCGAGAGCAGCACGTCGGCGCCGACCGCGTTGGCGAGCGTGTCGACGACGTCGCGCTGCAGGGGCGAGAGGTCGTCGAAGCCGTAGAGCAGGACGGGCGTGCCACCCCAGCGGTCGGGCTCCAGGCGCAGCGCGTCGAGGGCGGTCGTGACGTGCTGCGGGCGGTCGCGGCGGCCCGTGCGCTCCTGCGCACGGCGATAGGCGAGCACGAGGGCGCCCAGCTCGTCGGCGTAGGCGCGCCGGCTCGCGTCGTCGCCCGCCCAGTCGCGGACCGCGCGGACGAACCGCGGCGGCTCGATGCGGGCCTCGCCGAGCTCCTCGGCGAAGGCGACCAGGGCGGGCGCGAAGCCGGGCGTCGCGGCGGCGGCGGCGAGGCGCTGCAGCGGCGTGGCGGCGATGGCCGCGGCGGCGACCCGCTCGCGCTGGAGCGCCGACAGCGCGCCGCCGGGGACGCCGCCACGGAAGGCCAGCTCGCGCAGCAGGCCGCTGAACCGCTCGACCCGGACGCCGAGGACGGCGCCGTCCTCGGCGAGCTCGCGCCGGTAGGTCTCGATGTCGCCGAACGTCGGGACGACGAGCAGCGGCGAGGTGGCCGCGCGGGCGCGGGCGGCGGCGAGGACGGTGCGCGCCTTGGCGGCGTTGGCGGGTCCGGTGACGAGGTGCAGAGGCATGCGGGTCCGACAGGGTGGCACCGCCACCCGACGTCCCGCTTCCGAACGCCGGACAGTCGCCGCTCGCTCCGGTGTTTGGTGTGAGCTTCGCGCAGGTAGCCGGGGGTTCACGCGGGTTCGAGCACAGGGACCCGCACAGATCGCACCCCCTCATCCCCAGGGTGCGCGCGGGCCGGCTGGATGCCGGCCCGCGTCAATTCCCACCTGAGGTCAGGCGGCGGTGCCGCTCAGGGCCGCGGACCGGTACCTCCACCCCTTGAGCCGCCGCAGCAGCTCCTTCCTGAACCCCGTGCTCACGCGGCCGGCCCGGCGCTGGCGGTCGACCTCGGCCGTTCCGACCTTCCCCTTGCCCAGCAGGTACTGGTCGGCGACGTACGCTGCGAGGATCCCGCGCACGTCGTCGCCCCGCCGGGCCTTCCGTAGGTCCGCCAGCCGCCGCTTCGCGTCGGCGCGCACGAGCGACGGGAACCGGCGCGTCACGTCGACCGTCGTCCCCTTCTGCACCTGGAGCACCTGGGGCGGGAACGCGCTCGCCGCGAACGCGGTGAACACGGCCGAGAACCGCGGGTCGTAGCCCACGAGCTCGGGGCGGCCGTCGCCGTCGGCGTCCTTCAGCGCGTAGCCGACGTCGCCGTAGGAGACGTCCTTGGGCGTGTAGCCGGTGCCGTCGAAGGTCAGCAGGCGCGCGGTGAGGCAGCAGTGCGCGCCACCCGAGAACGTGTCGACCAGCACCTCCGGCTCGCCGTCGGCGTCGAGGTCGGCGACCTTGACCGCCGAGGTCGCGGGGTCGGGCGCGCCGTCGGGGGCGACGATGCAGCCCTCCTCGCACACGTCGGCGATCGTGATGTCGTAGCGGACGCCCTCGCGCACGACGACGAGCCGCGGGTTCGCGATCCCGTACTCGGCCTTGTCCCACTCCATCGTCGCGCTGGTCTGCCCCGCCGAGTGCGTGATCGACCCGCCGTCGTTGGCCCACGCCGGCGCCGCGCCGGCCAGCGGCACGGCCGCAGCCGCGCCGGCCAGCAGCAGGGTCCTGGAAGGCCCCTGAAAAAGTCGCTGCGGCCAGGACCGCCTGATTTTCAGGGGCCTTCTACGCCGCCGCGCTGGCATCGCGGGCGCTCGCGGCCTCGGCGGTCTCGGCCGCAGCGGCCGCCATCTCGTCGGCCTGGGCCTCCTTGAAGCCCTCCTTGGCCCACGGCTCGTCGAACTCGACGCGCATGCGGCCCTCCTCATTCTGCACGAGCGCCAGGCGTGCGCGGAACGAGCGGCCGCTGCGACCCTTGAAGCCGGTGACCGGCTTCTCGGTCTTGCCGCGCGCGATGAGCTCCTTCGCCACGGCCGGCGGCAGGTTCTTGCCGGCCTTGGACTTCCAGATCACGAAGCCGCAGCCCGGATCCTCGCGGCCCCAGCAGGAATAGCCCTTGCGGTTCTCCACGATGTCGCGGCCGCAGATCGGGCACGGGCCGAGGTTCGCCCGCGGGATGCGGACGTCCTTGAGCTTGGTGTCCAGCTCGCCGACGGTGGAGCCCGCGAACATGGCGATGTCGGCCATGAACTTCTTGCGGTCCTGCTCGCCGGCCTCGATCTCGGCCAGGCGGCGCTCCCAGTCGCCGGTCAGCGACGGCGACGTGAGCGCGTGCCCGTCGAGGAGCCGGATGACGTTCATGCCCTTCTCGGTGGGCACCAGGGCGCGGCCGTCGCGCTCGACGTAGCCCACGTCGATCAGGCGCTCGATGATCGCCGCGCGCGTCGCCGGCGTGCCGATGCCCGACTCCTTCATGACCTCGCGCAGCTCGTCGTCGTCGACCAGCTTGCCCGCGGTCTCCATCGCGCCCAGCAGCGACGCGTCGGAGTAGCGCCGCGGCGGCTTGGTCTCCTTGGCGAGGACCTCGACGGCCGTGGTGTCGACGGCCTCGTCCTGCTCGAGCTTGGGCAGCGACTGGTCGCGGCCCTCGTCCTCGTCGTCGCGCGCGCCGCCGTCGTCGGCCAGCTCGCCGTAGACACCGCGCCAGCCCGGCACGACCAGGACCTTGCCGCGGGTGCGGAAGACGTGCTCGGCCACGGTCGTCTCGACTCGCGTGTTCTCGAAGACGGCCTCGGGATGGAACGTGGCGAGGAACCGGCGCGCGACCATGTCGTAGATCCGGCGGTCGTCGTCGTTCATCTTCTCGAGCTTGTGCGACGCGTTGGTCGGGATGATGGCGTGGTGGTCGCCGACCTTCGCGTCGTCGACGACGCGGCCCAGCGGCAGCAGGTCCAGCCCGGTGACGTACTGCGCGGACTTGCTGTACTCGGGGTGCTCGCCGACGTGGCCCGCGACCTCCTTGAGCTCGGGCACCATGTCCGACGTCAGGTACCGGGAGCTCGTCCTGGGGTACGTGAGCGCCTTGTGCTCCTCGTAGCAGCGCTGCGCCGCGCCGAGCGTGCGGCGGGCGGAGAACCCGAAGCGGGTGTTGGCCTCGCGCTGCAGCGACGTCAGGTCGTAGAGCAGCGGCGCCTTCTCGCGGCGCGTCGTCTTCTCGAGCTTGGTGATCTGACCAGGCTGGCCGCGCACGGCCCCGGCGACCGCCTCGGCCTCCTCGGCCGTGGCGATCCGCGGGTGGGCGCCGGCGTGGAAGCGGCCCTCGTAGGCGCGGTCGCCGGTGGCGGCGAACTGCGCGTCGACGAGCCAGTACGGCTCGGGCACGAACGCGCGGATCTCCTCCTCGCGGCGCGTGAGGATCGCCAGCGTCGGCGTCTGCACGCGGCCCAGCGACACGGCGCCGTCGAACGACGACCGCAGGCGGATCGTCGCCGCGCGCGTGGCGTTCATGCCGACGATCCAGTCGGCCTCCGAGCGCGAGCGCGCGGCGTCCTCGAGCTTGCTCAGCTCGGCGCCGTCGCGCAGGTTCGCGAAGCCCTCGCGCATCGCGTCGTTGGTCATCGAGTTCAGCCACAGGCGCTGCACCGGCTTCTTGGCGCCGGCCTTCTCGAAGAGGTAGGCGAAGATGAGCTCGCCCTCGCGGCCGGCGTCGCAGGCGTTGATGACGTTGTCGACGTCGTCGCGGCGCAGCAGCGTCTTGACGACCGCCATCTGCTTCTGGGAGCGCTCGTCGCGCACGACGAGCTTGAACTTCGCCGGGACGATCGGCAGATCGGCCATGCGCCACTTCTTGAACTTGTCGTCGTACTCGTCGGGCTCGGCGAGCTGCACGAGGTGGCCGACGGCCCAGCTGATGATGTGCTCGGGCCCCTCGAGCCAGCGCTCGGTCTTCTCCCCCGCGCCCGACTTCTTCTCGAAGGGGCCCGGGAGGATGCGCGCCAGGTCGCGCCCGACGGACGGCTTCTCGGCGATGACGAGGGTCTTGGCCATGTGACGCCGCAGCGTAGCGGTCGCGAAGCGCGCCTTGTGGGCCTGTGGCGAAGTCGTGACACTCGCGGCGCGACCCGGTCAGCCGGCGCACGGGCCGGTCGAGACCTTCGACCCCGACGGCGCCGCGCCGGCCAGCGTGCGGCGCACGATCGCGTTCGGCACGCCGTAGCCGCCGCGCCGCGAGGTGCCGGTCGCCTTCGCGAACACGGTCGTCAGCACGCGGCCCTGCGTGTCGACCAGCGGGCCGCCCGAGTTGCCGGGTTGCACCGTCCCGCGGAAGGTCGTCATCTGGCGCGTCACGGGCCCGGCGCCGTAGGCGTCCTGGGACACGACCGCGCGCGTCTGACCCAACCGTCCCGCGCGCACGCGGTAGGGCCCGTTCTGCGGGAAGCCCAGGATCGCGGCCGCGGCGCCCACCGGCGGGTCGGCGGCCAGCGAGAGCTCGTGCGCACCGCCCAACCCGGTCACGCGCAGCACCGCGACGTCGTTGGTGGGGTCGAACGCGACCGCCACCGCGTCGAGCCTCGGCCCGGTGCCCACGCGCTGGACGACGGTGTCCTGCTCCCCGGCCACCACGTGCGCGTTGGTCACCACGAGGCCGTCGCCCGCCACCCAGCCCGAGCCCTCCACGCCCAGGCCGCACGCGGTCCCCAGCACCCGCACGATGCTCCCGGCCGCGGAGCGCACCCCCGGCTCGCGGGCCACCCGCGCGGTCGGCGCCGGCACATCGGCCTCCGGCCCGTCGATGTGCGGGAACGGATCGAAGCGCGCCAGGGCGTTGAGGACCGGCCCCGACGGCGGCAGCACGTCGTTGAGGCGCGACAGGATCTCCGAGCGCTGGATGTCGGCACGCAGCTGGCGGGCGCCCGGCGTCTGGAGCGCGACCGCGCCCGCGATCCACGACAGCCCGAGCGCGATCGCGACGCTCAGCACCGCGCCGAGCAGCCCGTCGAGCGCCTTCACGCCGGGAATCGGGACGCTGCGGCGTACCAGGAAGCCCGCGGTCTCGAGCAGGCCGGCCAGGATCGATCCGCCCGTCACCGCGGCCACCAGCGACACGAGCGGCGCGTACGGCGACGACGACCCGTCGGGCAGCAGCGCCGGTCCCAGGCGGCTGCCGAGGAAGGCACCGGCCACGAAGCCGGCCAGCGCGAAGGCTCCGGCGACGAAGCCCTGGCGCCACCCGATGGTGGCCATCACGAGCGTGAAGGCGACGATCAGCCAGTCGATGCGCGTCAACGTTGGCGCACCCTACCCGCGGGCCGCGTCAGTACCTTGCAACGCTCATGCCGTCCAGCCGCGCCCAGGACTCGACGACCCGGCGGCGGCGCATGGTCGCCGTGGGCTCCGTGGTCGTCGTGGGACTGGGCGTCGCGGTCGTCTGCGCCAGCACGGGCGGACCGAGCGAGAAGGACACCGTGCAGCGCTACGCCCTGGCGTGGGAGCGCAGCGATTGGACGGGCATGCGGCGCGAGATCGACGGCGGCGCCCAGAAGCGCTATCCCGCCGCGAGCTTCGCCGGCCGCTACCGCGCGGCCATCGACACGGCCACCGCCACGGCGGTCGACACGGGCCGGGCCACCGACGAGGGCCACGGCCGCTGGCGCCTGCCCGTCGTGGTGCAGACCCGCGCCTTCGGCGCGGTTCGCGGGGTCCTGCACCTGGACGTCGTCCGCGACGGCGACGCCGCCCGCATCGCCTGGCGGCCCAGCCTCGTCTTCCCCGGCCTCGCCCCCGGCGACGAGCTGCGCCGCACCACCACGCTGCCCGACCGCGCCGACCTGCTGGCCCGCGACGGCACGCCGCTGGCCCAGGGCGTGAACCGGACGTCCGCGCTCGGGGCGACCGCCGCGGCGATCGTCGGCGCGCTCGGCCCGATCCCGGCCGACCGCACGGAGCGGGCGGAGCGGCTGGGCTACCCGGCCGACGCCCAGGTCGGCATCACGGGCCTGGAGCGCGCCTTCGACGAGCAGCTCTCGGGCGTCCCCGGCGGTCAGCTGCGCGCCGGCGCGCGGCTGCTGGCCGAGCGCGCGCCGCGCGAGGGGGCCGCGGTGCGCACGACGATCGCGCCCGCAGTCCAGGAGGCGGCGGTCACGGCGCTGGCCGGCCGGCTGGGCGGCGTCGTCGCGGTGCGCCCCCGCACCGGCGAGATCCTCGCCGCCGCGGGGATCGGCTTCAGCGGCCTGCAGCCGCCCGGCTCGACCTTCAAGATCATCACGGCCACCGCCGCGCTGGAGGCGGGCGTCGCCAAGCCGACCGACACGTTCCCGATCCAGACGTCGGCGACGCTCAGCGGCGTCGAGCTGCAGAACGCCAACCGCGAGTCCTGCGGCGGCACGCTCGTCCGGTCCTTCGCGCTGTCGTGCAACTCGGTGTTCGCCCCGCTGGGCGCCAAGCTCGGCGCGCAGAAGCTCGTCGCGGCGGCGGAGCGCTTCGGCTTCAACCGTCCGACCGGCATCACCGGCGCGGCGACCGCGTCGATCCCGCCGGCGGCCGAGATCGGCGACGACCTCGCGGTCGGCTCGTCGGCGATCGGCCAGGGTCGCGTGCAGGCCACGGCGCTGCAGATGGCGATCGTCGCGTCGGCCATCGGCCTGCGCGGGCGCCGCCCCGACGTGACGCTCGACCCCGACAAGTGGGACGGCGAGGCGCCGACGCACGAGGCGACGACGGCGCGCGTCGCCCGCCAGGTCGAGCGGCTGATGCTCGCGGTCGTGCGCAACGGCACCGGCACCGCGGCGGCGATCGGCGACGTCCGCGTCGCGGGCAAGACCGGGACCGCGGAGCTGAAGTCCACGCAGGCGTGCGAGCCCGACCCCGAGAACCCGGAGTCCTGCCCCGCCGAGCAGCAGCAGGACACGACCGACACGGACGCGTGGTTCTCGGCCTACGCCCCCGCCGGCAGCGGCCATCCGCGCATCGCGGTCGGCGTGCTGCTCGTGAGCGCGGGCGCCGGCGGCGACACCGCCGCGCCCGTCGCCCGCCAGGTGCTCCTGGCGGGGCTCAAGGGGTGATGCTCTGCGGCCTTGCCCTATACGTCGAGGTCGACCGTCGCCTCTGCGCCACCCTCCGGCGGAGCGATGTGCAGCTCCAGCGGACGGTTGGCGTAGGACGCGCTGGGGACCTTGAAGAGGATCATGCCGCCCTGCGTGAGGTTCTCGCGCGCCAGCGAGCCGGGAACCGGGATCTGGTCGCCGCCGTGGACGACCTCCGGACGGTAGGCCACGCGGTTGACGGCCGTGTCGAGCGCGACCGGCTGGAACTCCTTGCCGGTCGTGTCGCGGATCACGAACTTCTGCGCGGACGGGTGCGGCGCCTTCGTCGAGTTGAACACGCGGATGAAGACGGCGAACCACTCCTCGCCCTTGCCGAGCGTCTGGGCGCCGGCGGGCAGCCCCACGAGGTAGTCGCGGTCCTCGAAGTCCCGCGCCGTGAGCTGCCGTGAGATCTGGACCTGGTACTTCAACTCGCCCGTGTTGACGTAGACGCCCTCGGTCGCGGCGTGGCGCGGCTCCTCGGACTGGCCGCACGCGGCGAGGGCGCCGGCGGCGGTCAGCACGGCGGCGGTGGTGGTGACGAGACGGCGAAGCGGCATGGCGGCGGCGGACTCTAGCGATTGGCGCCCGGGCGGAAGGCCTCGGGACGGAAGCGGAAGTTCGAGAACGGCTTGCGCGGCCCGTCGGCGAGCGTGACGCGCGCTCCACGGTCGCGGCCCTCCTCCAGGATCGCCTGCATGCGGCGCAGCGCCTTGCGGCTCTTGCGCTTGTACCAGCCGCGCCGGCCCATCGACTCCTGGAAGCGGTCCGAGAACAGCTTCGGCTTGGTCTCGAAGGTGTAGGTGACGCGCGTGGACGCGCCGCCGTGCACCTCCTCGAGCTCGTACACGCCGCGGTTGAGGATGCGGTTGTACTTGCCGCCGCGGCCGCGCTCGACGATCAGCCGCGGCTCCTGCACTTCGACGAAGGTGACGTCGGCCCAGGCGTAGCGCGTGAACCGCGCCTTCAGCTTGAAGCGGGCGCCGGCCCCCTCGCCGAGCGTGTCCTCGCGCGTCAGATGCCACCGAACGAGGTAGTGGTCGCTGAACTCGGCGTGGTTCGCGACGTCCTGGAGGTAGGCGAAGACCTCCCGGCGCGGACGCGCGATGGTGACTTCTACTTCGACGGGATCCACGGGCGAGCAGTCTACCCGCGACGTCCGCTCACGCAGCGTGTCGCGTGACCCGCCGCACGGTGTGCCCGCGCTCGAAGTGGCGCACGAGCTCGACCGCATCGGGCTCGGCCCGGCGCAGCGGCGTGCACAGCGCGCAGACGGTCGCCGAGCGGCCGAAGTGGTACATCCGCTCGCCCACCAGCGGGGTGCGCCCGCAGTCGGCGCAGGCGTGACGGCCCGCCATCAACGTGCCGACGGACTTGCGCAGCAGCGCGAGCTCGAGGTCGGGCTCCGACAGGGTCCTGGAGGTGCGGGCCATGGGCCGAGGTTCGCCACCCGGATGGGTGCTCCTCCCGCGGCAGCGCACCGTGCAGCAGTGCGCCAGGCACCGGACCGTCCGTCCACGGACAAGTTTGGCCGGGTTCCCTTGTGGAGACGGTCTGGGCCACAAACTTGTGTTGTGGTCGCATTGTCAAAGGATTGACCGTCGGGGTTTTTTGGATGCCGATCTGGCAGTACAGTCGGTCAGAGCGGGTCGCCAGCCGGCAGAGAGGAAGTGGTCGATGATGGAGTCCTTGACGACGGGGACCCTGGCAGGAACGGGGTCGTTCCGGTGTGAGAAATGCGGCTATGTGGTGACGCTCGCCGCAGCCGACGAGCTCCCGGCCTGCCCGGGCTGCAGCGGTGCGAGCTTCGTGCGCGCGTCGCTGTTTACGGGTGGTCGGTTCCAGCGCCGGTCGACGGAGGCGCCGACGCCGGAGGAACGGGCGGAGCTGCTGGTGTCGGCACGGTCCGAGGTGACCGAGCCGGGCCAGTACCTGGCGTACGACGACGCGGGGCGCCTGCGCACCGTGAAGCTGGAGAAGGAGTGGACGCGGGTCGGGCGCAGCCTGGCCGCCGACGTGCGCTTCGACGACCCGACCGTCTCGCGCCGGCACGCGCTCATCGTGCGCCAGCCCGACGGCGTGCGGGTGCTCGACGACCGCAGCCTCAACGGCGTGTTCGTCAACGGCGAGCGCGTGGAGTGGCGGGCGCTGGCCGACGGCGACGAGATCGTCGTCGGGCGCTACCGGCTGCACTACCTCGTGTTCACGGACGAGTCGCTCGCCGAGAGCGGGCCGGCCACCGCGCCGGGCATCGCGACCGCCGGGTGAGCAGGACATTCGGGCAGGCGGACGGTCCCACGGGATCGTTCGCCTAGAATCCCCGCCTCTCATGGCGGTGACGACTGCGCGCTTCGCGAACGACCGGCCCTGCGGAGGAGCGATCCGCCATGGCTGAGCGGATCGCCGTCCTCTCGCAGAAGGGCGGCACGGGCAAGACGACGGCCGTACGCCATCTCGCCGACACGTTCCAGCGCGCGGGGCTGAAGGTTCTCGCGGTCGACCTCGACCCGCAGGGCAACCTGTCGGACTACTTCGACGTCGATCCGGAGGCCGAGCCGACGATCCGCGACGTCCTGGTCGGCCAGGCCAAGGCCAAGGCGGCGGTGCACACGTCGCCCGGTGGGGTGCACGTCATCCCGGCCAACCTGTCGCTCGCCGAGGCCGAGGTCGCGCTCGCCGGCAAGATGGGCCGCGAGCTGACGCTGCGCCGCGCGCTCAAGCCGCTGGCCGACAGCTACGACGTCATCTTCCTGGACTGCCCGCCGAACCTCGGGCTGCTGACGGTCAACGCGCTGGTCGCGGCCGACCATGCGCTGCTCAGCGCCGAGGCGCAGTACTTCGCGCTGCAGGGCGTCGAGCAGGCGCTCGAAGTCATCGAGCTCGCGCGCGACGGGCTCAACCCCGACCTCGAGTGGCTCGGCGTCGCGTTCACGATCGCCGACATGCGCACCGTGCACTCGCGCGAGTCCCAAGCGTCGCTGAAGGAGCACGTCGGCGACAAGCTCCTGGAGACGGTCATCCGCCAGTCGATCGCCTACGCCGAGTCGGCCGAGCGGGCCGTCTCGATCGTCGACCACCGCCCGGACCTCGGCGGCGACTACCTCCGGCTCGCCGACGAGCTGCTCGGCCGCCTGCGCCTGACCGCGGCGCGCAAGCAGCTCAAGCCGCTGCTCGACGCGGCGCAGGTCGTCTCCCCCGCGCGATGACCCTTCGCCGGACCGTGCTGGCGTGCGGCGCCGCGCTCGCCCTCGGTGGCGCCACCGTCGCCGGCTGCGGCGCCGACACCGAGCCGCAGGCTCCGACGGCCGAGGCGACGCCCGCGCCCGCGCCGGCGCCGGCGGACACGACGCCGTCGGCGCAGGCGCCGGCGGCGCCCAAGCTCAAGGGGCCGCTGGCGTTCCATGTCCGTCACCGCACCCAGCTGCGGACGAAGCCCGGCGGGCGCGTTGTCGCGACGCTGGGGACCAGGACGGAGTTCAAGTCACCGCGGATCCTCGCGGTCGCGGGGCGCAAGCCCGGCTGGGTGATGGTGCGGACGTCGGTGCGCAAGCATCACGTCGGCTGGCTCCCGGTGAAGGCCGGCGCGCTGTTCAGCCAGCCGCGCACGCTCGTGATCGACCTGTCGGAGCGGCAGCTGACGGTCTTTCACCGCGGCAAGGCGACCGACACCTACAAGGTGGCGATCGGGACCGCGGCGACCCCGACGCCCCGCGGGAAGTTCGCGGTCACCGACCGGCTCACGGTCAAGCCCGGCACGCCCTACGGCTGCTGCATCCTCGCGTTGACCGCCCACCAGCCGAAGATCGCCCAGGGCTGGGGCGGCGGCGACCGCGTGGCGATCCACGCGACGCCGGACACCTCGGTCATCGGCAAGCGCGTGTCGCACGGATGCGTGCGGGCGAGCAACAAGGCGCTGCACCGGCTGATGCGCCAGGTGCGGCTCGGCACGCCGGTGACGATCCACGCGTGAGGGGCGGCGCGGGCGTCGTTGGGGCCTCGGTGCTCCGCGGGCGCGCGAGCGTCGTTGGCGCCCAGCTCGAGGCGTGGCGTGCGGGTGCGGGGCGCGGTCCGGGGCAATGACGAGTGCGTGACCGGTGCCTCGGCGCTGGTCTGTCCTCCGCGGGGGCCGGAGGTGCCTCGGTGGGCGGCGCGGGCGTCGATTGGCGCGCCGCGGGCGTCGATCGGCGCGCCTCGGGGCGTCGAGGGACGAATGAATCTCGCTGTACGAGTTTCATTCGTCCCTCGAAGGCGTCATCGGGGACCCAGGTCGCTGGACGCTGGATTATCCCTCACGGATCGACCCGGACCGCCGCGCGGCAATTCACGCCCGAACGATCTCCCGCACCGCGGCGCCCGCGGCAGACCGAGAGCGCCCGCGCCCACTGCCAACCTCCCCGTCATCGCCGACGGACCACGCACCGCACCACGGCCAGCGCGCCGAGCGGAACGCCACCAGCCCCGGCCACCGCACCCCGGCCACCGCGCCGAGCGGAACGCCACCAGCCCCGGCCACCGGCCCCGGCCAGCGCGCCGAGCGGAACGCCACCGGCCCCGGACGACCAACCCCTACAACTCGCGCACGTCCGCCCCGTGCGGCTCGAACGGCGCCCGCAGCACCTGGGCCCACCCGCCCACCTCGCGTCGCAGGCCCTCCATCACCCCGCCCGTCTGCTCGTAGTGGCACCAGACCAGCACCGTCGGGCCCGCGCCCGAGATCGTCGCGCCCAGCGCGCCGAGCGCCGGCGCGCGCTCCACGACCTCCATCGACCGCGGGAACAGATGCGCGCGGTAGGGCTGGTGCAGCCGGTCGGCCAGCCCCCGGCTCACGAGGTCCCAGTCACCCCGTGACAGCCCCAGCATGAGCAGCGACGCGTGGGCGACGTTCGCCACGGCGTCGGCCATCGGCACGACCTTCGGCAGCGCCGCCCGGGCCTCCTTGGTGCGGACCGGGTCGTGGGGCACGACCAGCACGGCCTCCAGGCCCGCGGGGGCGTCGAAGCGGGTCGTGGAGCCGTCCGCGCACACGACGAAGCCGCCGTGGAGCGCCGCGGCGACGTTGTCGGGATGGCCCTCGAGCTCGCTGGCCAGGGCGAACACGTCGGCGTCGAGCTCGAAGAGGTGGTCGGCCGCCATGAGGCCGCCGACGTACGCCGCCGCGCTCGTCCCCAGGCCGCCCGACAGCGGGATCGACGAGCGGATCCGGAACTCGAAGTCGTCGGGCGGGTGCAGGCGCTCGAAGCCGCGGACCGCGAGGTTGCGGCGGTCCTTCGCGATCGCGAGGTCCGTGACGACGGCGAACCGACCGGTCTCCACGACCTCGATCTCGGTGTGCAGCGACAGGGCGGCGGCCAGCGCGTCGAAGCCCGGGCCGAGGTTCGCCGAGGACGCGGGCACGCGGACGAGGCGACGACGCTCCATGAGCGCCGGAACCCTACCCGGCGCGCAGGTCGTGCGGGCCCGAAGCCTCCGACTCCGCGAGCGGCAGCGCCGCGACCACGCCGCAGACCTCCAGCACCCGCCGGGCCGCCGGCGGCACGTGCGAGATCACCAGCGTGACGCCGTCGCGCTCGCAGTGGCGCGACGCCGACAGCAGCAGGACCACCCCGCTGGAGTCCATGAACGTCACCTCGCCGAGATCGAGCATGAGCGTGCCGGGCCGCTCCTCACGCACCGCCGTGAGGTGGTCGCCCAGCAGTGGCGCCGAGGCGAGATCGAGCTCGCCGGCCAGCGCGACCGTCACGGTCTCGCGATGGCGTCCAACCGTGATGGTGAAGTCCTCGGGCGGCAGCATGGGTGAACCTGCCGCGCAGAGCGGCCATCCCCAGGACACACGTCCACGCCGAAGATCACACGCCGGCGTCAGGCGGCTGACGCCCCCGGCCTGAGACGTGCTTACCCCAGGACCGCGTGCTCGACGGCGTCCAGCTCCGGCTCGCAGGGCACGACCGAGCCGGCCTGCATGAGCGCCGTCTGCGGGTCCTTGAGCCCGTGGCCGGTCAGGATGCACACGATCCGCGCGACGCCCTCGGGGGCGCCGTACTTCAAGAGGCCGGCGACGCCTGCGGCGCTCGCCGGCTCGCAGAACACGCCCTCGCCGGCGGCCAGGAAGCGGTACGCGTCGAGGATCTCGTCGTCGGTGACGGCGCGCACCATGCCGTGCGACGAGGTCATCGCCGCCATCGCCTCCTCCCAGCGCGCCGGGTTGCCGATCCGGATCGCGCTGGCGATCGTCTCCGGGTCCTCGATCACGCGCCCCTCGACCAGCGGCGCCGAGCCCGCGGCCTGGAAGCCCAGCATCCGCGGCGACTGACCGATCTCCTGGAAGCCCTTCCAGTAGGCGGTGACGTTGCCCGCGTTGCCGACCGGGATGCACAGCGCGTCGATCTCGCCGATCGCGTCGTGGATCTCGAACGACGCGGTCTTCTGCCCCTCGATCCGGAACGGGTTGACGCTGTTGACCAGGCCGATCGGCTGGCGGTCGCAGACCTCGCGCACGAGCTTGAGCGCCACGTCGAAGTTCCCCCGCAGCGCGATGACGCGCGCGCCGTGCATGAGTGCCTGGGCGAGCTTGCCGGTGGCGATCTTGCCCTCGGGCACGATGACCGCGCCCCGCAGCCCGGCGCGCGCCGCGTAGGCGGCCAGCGACGCGGCCGTGTTGCCCGTCGAGGCGCACAGGACCGCCTCGGACCCGTTGCGGACGGCGTCGGAGACCGCGCAGGTCATCCCGCGGTCCTTGAAGGAGCCGGTCGGATTGGCGCCCTCGATCTTCAGGAAGACCTCGGCGCCGACGCGCTCGCCCAGCTTGGGCGCGGGCACCAGCGGCGTCGATCCCTCCTGCAGCGACACGATGGGGTCGCCGGGCGCGAACGGCAGGCGGTCGCGATAGCGCTCGATGAGGCCGGGCATGATGGGTCCTAGAACTCCTCGTCGATGACGCGGATCGCGCGCGGCCGGGCCCGGACGAAGTCCAGGCCGGCGATGAGGTCGACCGCCGCGAACAGCCGGGACTCCAGCACGGGGTGCAGCACCATCACGAGGCGGGCGTCGGCGCCGAGCCCCTTCTGCACGAAGGACTTCACGCTGATGCCCTGCAGGCCCAGGATCTGGGCGAGCTGCGCGAGCACGCCCGGCTCGTCCGCGACGTCGACGTGCAGGTAGAACGCGCCGGTGACGTCGGAGATCAGCTCCAGGCGCTGGGAATCGGTCCCGCCCACCCCCGAGGCGGGCGGGATCATCGCGCTGACCACGTCGCCGAGGACGGCGCTGGCCGTCTGCGGGCCGCCGGCACCGGGGCCGCTGAGCGTGATCTCGGTGATCGCGGGCGACTCGATCGTCACGGCGTTGAACGGGCCGTTGATCGACGCCAGCGGGTGGGCGCCGTAGAGGAACGCCGGGTGGACGCGGACGCTCAGGCCGCCGTTCACGCGCTCGGCGGTGCCGATGAGCTTGAGGCCGAGGCCGAGCTCACGCGCGTACTCCATGTCATCGGCGGTCAGGTGCTCGATGCCCTCGTAGGGGATCTCGGCCAGGCTGACCGGCGTGTCGAACGCCAGGCGCGCGAGGATCGCCATCTTCGCGGCGGCGTCCTTGCCGCTGACGTCGTCGGTCGGGTCGGCCTCGGCGTAGCCCAGCTGCTGGGCCTCGGCGAGGGCCTCCTCGTAGCTGGCGCCGGTCTGGGCCATGCGGCTGAGGATGAAGTTGGTGGTGCCGTTGACGATGCCGTGCAGGCGCTCGACGTGGGCGGCGGCCAGCGACTCCTGCAGCACACGGACGACCGGGACGACCCCGCCGACCGCGGCCTCGAAGCGCAGCTGCACGCCGTGCTCGCGCGCGGCGGCCCACAGCTCCTCGCCGTGCTCGGCCAGCAGCTGCTTGTTGGCGGTGACGACGTGCCTGCCCGCGGCCATCGCGCGCAGGACGTACTCGCGCGCCGGCTCCAGGCCGCCGATCAGCTCGACGATCAGGTCGGAGTTGGCGACGATCTCGTCGAAGTCGCCCTCGCTGCGGCGCAGGACGCCCGAGATCTCGGGGCGCAGGCCGGTGACGTTGGCGACGTGGTCGGCGCGCTCGGCCACGAGGTCGGCGAACGCGCCGCCCACGGTGCCGCGGCCGAGCAGGCCGATCCGGAAGGGCTCAGGCATTCCGACCACCGGCGAATGAGTCAGCCATTGCGTTCCTTCGGGAATGCCTCGGCATGTACATCCCTCCGCGTCAGGTCCTCGTAGGTCTCACGCCGCACGACCGCGCGGGCGTTGCCTCCGGAGACGAAGACGATGGGTGGCCGGGGCTGGCCGTTGTAGTTGTTGGCCATCGCGTGGCCGTAGGCGCCGGTGACCGGGATGGCGATCAGGTCGCCCGGCCGCGGGTCCGGCAGGTCGGCGTCGTGGATCAGCACGTCGCTGGACTCGCAGTGCTTGCCGGCGAGGTGGCAGATCGTGCCGTGCTGGTCAGACCTCCCCACCACCATCGCCTCGTAGCGGGCCTCGTAGAGCATCGGGCGCAGGTTGTCGGACATGCCGCCGTCGACCGCGACCCAGGTCGCGACGTTGTGCTTGACCGACTGCACCTCGTACAGCGTCACCGTCGAGTGCGCGACGAGCGCGCGCCCGGGCTCGTCGGCGATGCGCTTGCCGGGGCCGGCGATCTCCCGGATCAGGTCGACCTTGCGTGCGACGTAGTCGTCGATGCCGGGCGCCGACTGCTCGTGCGTGTAGGCGACGCCGAGGCCGCCGCCCATGTTGTAGGTCCTGAAGTCGCCCAGTGCGACGACCGCCTCCAGCGCGGCGCGGAACGGCTCGAGGTCGAGGATCTGCGATCCGATGTGGAAGTGCAGGCCGTCGAGGTCGAGCCTGTCGGAGGCCTGCGCGCGCTCGATGGCGATCTGCGCGTCGGCCGGGTTGAAGCCGAACTTGGTGTTCGGGCCGCCGGTGGAGATCTTGGGGTGCGTGTCGGGGCTGACGCCGGGCGCGATGCGCAGCAGGATCCGCTGCCGGCGGCCGGGCGGGATCAGCCGCTGGAGGCGCTCGAGCTCGTCCATGTTGTCGACGACGATGTCGCCGATCCCCGCGTCGAGGGCCATCTGCAGCTCGGCGACGCTCTTGGCGTTGCCGTGCAGGTGGACCTTGGCCGGGTCGAAGCCGGCGTTGAGCGCGAGGTGCAGCTCGCCGCCGGACGCCACGTCGCAGGCCAGCCCCTCCTCGGCGAAGAGCCGCAGGACCGCGGTGGCGGGGAACGACTTGGAGGCGAAGTGGACCTCGAAGTCGTCGGTGCGCTGCGCGAACGCGGCGAGGAAGCGGCGGGCGCGCGTGCGGAGGTCGTCCTCGGCGACGATGTAGGCCGGCGTGCCGAACTCGCGCGCGAGCTCGCGGGCATCGCATCCGCCCAGTTGGAGCACGCCCTCGGCGTCGAGGGTCGTGCCCAGCGGCCAGACGTGGGAGATGGGGGTCTGCGTCGTCGCCATCGGCGGGCGGCATGATGCCACGCCATGCGCACCGTTCGAGCTGAGCCACCGGTGGAGACCGGCACGACCGACGGGCTGGCCTGGGCCCGCTTCGCTCCGCAGGGGGTCGCCGCCGCCGGCGTGGTGGTCCTCCACGGCGCCGATTCGCGCAAGGAGAGCCACTTCGACTTCGCCCGCGCATGTGCCGCGGGTGGCCTGGCGGCGCTGGCGTTCGACGCGCGGGGGCACGGGGAGTCCGGCGGCGCGCTGGACGGCCGCGCGGTCGACGACGTGGCGCTCATGGCCGACGTGCTGCGGGCGCGCGGCGGCGTGTCGGCCGTCGGGCTGCGCGGGTCGTCGATGGGCGGGTACTTCGCGCTGGTGGCGGCCACGGGGGCGCGGGCCGGCGCCGTCGTGGCGATCTGCCCGGCGTCGGCGGTCGGGCTGTCGGTGGGCGTGCGCGCGCAGCGGTTCGGCTTCGCGGCGGATCGGGACGCGGTCGTCGGGCTGCTGGGGCGGCACGACGAGACGGATGCGGCGCGCGCGCTCGACGCGGCGGCCGTTCCGGTGCTCCTGCTGCACGCCGAGGGCGACGAGGTCGTCCCGGTGGAGCTGTCGCGGGCACTGCACGCGGCGGCGCCGGGCTCGGAGCTGGTCGTCGTCTGCGGCGGCCATCACCGCTCGATCCAGCACGACCCGGAGTTGCAGGGGATGGCGGTGCGGTGGCTGGGACGGGCGCTGGGGGCGTAGCGGCACCGCCTGCCGGCGCTCGTGGCGTCCCGCGCGAGCGCGCCGGCCGTGCGAGGCGTGGTCCGGATCACCGACAAGAGCGCGGACGGTGCGTCGGCGCCTGGTGTCCTCCGCCGGCGTTCGGCGGGGCGTCAGCGAGCGTCCGCCGGCGCTTGGCCGAGCGCCGGGAGCGTCGAGGGACGAATGAATCTCGCTGTACGAGATTCATTCGTCCCTCGATGGCCCATGCCCGCGCGGAACGCCGGCCACCCAAGTCCTACAAGTAGTTCATCGGGTTCTGCACCGCGCCGTTGACGCGCACCTCGAAGTGCAGGTGCGGCCCTGTCGAGTGCCCGGTCGAGCCCGAAAGCCCGATCACCGAGCCCTTGGACACCGACTGGCCGACGCTGACCTTCAGCACCGACTGGTGGCCGTAGCACGTCGACAGCGAGGCCGTGTGCTGGATGCAGGTGTAGTTGCCGTAGCCGCCGACCCAGCCGGCGATCGCGACGCGGCCGCCGTCGGCGGCGCGGATCGGGGTGCCGGTGGGCACGGCGATGTCGATGCCCGGGTGGCAGGACTCCCAGGCGCGGGACTCGCAGAAGGGTGAGGTGAGCGGGCCGTTGACCGGCCAGATGAAACGGCCGCTGCCGCCCTTGATCGGGCCCGCGGGCAGGCTGCCGCCGCCCTGGAGCTGCGCCTGGACCTTGTCGGACTCCTTCTGGAGCTCGTCGAGGTGGGTCTCCAGCGACTTGCGCTCCGTGCGCACCTTGCCGAGGGCGTTCTTCTTGTCGTTGCGCGTCTGCTGGTAGCCGACGCGCGTGTCGATCAGCTGCTGCTTGACCTGGGCGACCTGGTCGCGGCGCTGCAGGACGATCGTCGTCAGCTGCTGCTGGCGGCGCTCGAGCTTGTCGAGGCGCGCGGCGGTCGCGGTCGCATCGGCCTTGGCGTCGCGGACGAGCTTGATGACGTTGTTGTCCTGCTCCTGGATGCGGCCGAGGAACTCGCCGCGCTCCAGCAGGTCGGCGAAGCCCTTCGAGTTCAGGACGACGGTGACGAGGTCGGGCTTGTCGGCCTCGTAGAGCTCGGCCAGCCGGCGCGAGAGGATCCTGCGGCCCTCGGCCAGCCGGGCGCGCAGCCGGGCCAGGCGCGCGCGCTCGGAGCGCAGCTGCTTCTGGGTGCTCACGAGCTCGTTGCGACGCGCGTCGAGGTCGGCCTGGATGCGCTGCTCGCGCGTCTGCAGCGTGCTGATCGACCCCTGCAGCTTGGAGATGCGCGTCGACCAGCGCTGGATGTCGGACGTCAGGACGTGCTCGGTGCCCTTGCGGCGGCCGATCTTCCCGCGGGTCGTATCGATCTTCTTCTGGAGGGAGGCGGCGCGGCCCTGCGGAGACGCCTCCGAGCCGAGCGGCAAGACCAGCCACAGCGACGCGCAGAGCACCAGCGGTAGGACAGCACCGGCCAGCACGTGGCGCAGGCGCATGCGATCGGGCATGGTAGGCGGCCCGCATGTCGAACCTGCAAGGCACCGTGCGTACGACCTTCATGGTTCCCTAAGGCAACAGGACTACCATTCCCCGCATGAACACCTCGTTCGGTCGCGACACCGGTCTGCAGATCCGGATGCTCGTGACGATGCTCCTGCTCGGGCTGGTCTACGTCGTCTTCGCCGCGGTGCTGTTCGCCAGCGTCGGTGGTGCGGTCGCCGCGATCGGCTGCGGCGCGCTGCTCGCGTTCCAGTTCTTCGCCTCCGACAAGCTCGCGCTGCGCTCGGTCGGCGCCAAGGAGGTCTCCCCCCAGGAGGCTCCCGAGCTGCACGCGATGATCGAGCGCCTGTGCGTGCAGGCCGACATCCCGAAGCCGAAGATCGCGGTCGTCTCGACGCCGGTGCCCAACGCGTTCGCGATGGGCCGTTCGCCCAAGGCCGCCACGGTCTGCGCGACGACGGGCATCATGGACCTGCTCTCCCCCGCCGAGCTCGAGGGCGTCATGGCCCACGAGATCACCCACATCGTCAACCGCGACGTGATGATCATGACGCTGGCGGGCTTCTTCGCCTCGGTCGCGTCGATGATCGTCCAGTTCGGCTTCCTCTTCGGCGGCGGGTACGGCGGGGGCGGCTACTCCGACGACGATGACGACGGCCCGAGCTTCATGGTGATCATCCTCGTGTCGGCCATCGTCTGGGTGGTGAGCTTCTTCCTCATGCGGACGCTGTCGCGCTACCGCGAGTTCGCCGCCGACCGCGGCGCCGCGGTCATCACCGGCCGCCCGAGCGCGCTGTCCTCCGCCCTGCTGAAGATCAGCGGCATCAACGAGCGCATCCCGCAGAACGACCTGCGCGCCCACGCCGAGATGAACGCGTTCTACATCGTCCCGGTGAAGGTCAAGGAGTCGATCTACAACATCTTCTCCACCCACCCGCCGATGGAGCAGCGCATCGCGGCGCTGTCGCGGCTGGAGTCCCAGCTGCAGGGCGGCGGTCCCGTGCGCACCGCGCTGGCGTCCTAGCCCATGGGCCTCTTCGACGCGCTGCTGGGCCGCAGCAAGGTCAAGGGTCCCGCGCCCGACCGGCTGTTCGCGATCACGACCGCGGCGGTGGCCCTCGAGTCCGGTCCCGGCATCAAGAACCGGGGCCGGGCCGCGATCGTCTTCCAGCCGCTGGCGACCGGCGACTTCCAGCAGATCGCCTCCGAGATGGAGGAGGTCGTGCGCGGCACCGGCGAGGAGACCGGCACGACGCTGACGACCAGCGACGACAGCTACGGCTACCGCTGGATGATCCTGCACGACGACGACATCGAGGACCTCGCGGTCGGCGTCAACGCGGTCTCCGACGCGCTGGCGATCGGCGGCTACGGCAACCGCGTGCTGGCGTCGGTCTTCGCGTTCGAGCAGTCCGACGGCCGGCCCGTCTACTTCATCTACAACTACAAGCGCGGCACCTGGTACCCCTTCGTGCCCGCCCGCGGCGACCAGCAGCGCGACACCGAGCGCGAGCTGCAGGTCAAGGCGCAGCTGGGCACCGAGCTCCCGGTCGAGCCCGAGCTCGAGCGCTGGTTCCCCCTCTGGGGCATCCCGATCTAGGGAGCGCCCGAGGCGGCGTCAGTCGGCGCCGAGCTCGAACCAGACGTGGGTACGGCCTTCGCGGACGCCCCAGTCGCGCGACAGGGCCTCCACGAGGTGCAGGCCCCAGCCTCCCACCTCGGTGGCCGCCTTGGTGCGCGCGGCGGGGACGAAGCCGTGCCCGTCGTCGGTGATCTCGCACCGCAGCACGCCCCCGCCGTCGGCGTCGAGCATCACGCGCACCATGTCGCCCTCGCCGTGACGCACGGCGTTGGTGACGACTTCGGAGACGAGGAGACGAGCTTGGTCGGCGACGTGCGACGCGACCGTGCCGTCGAGGTCGTCGAGCATGTGCCGCCCGACGGCAGGGGCGAGGGAGTCTCGGGGGATGTCCTGGACGCGCATCATCGGGCAAGGGGCGCTGCGACCGCCGCGGCGGGCCGCGAGCGTGCAGTCCTGGTACCCACGCGGCGCGCGTCCATGCGGGGCGGGCCCGCGCACGCCGGGCTGCGCGGCGCCCTTCCCCGAAGGACGCCGCGCCGGCCGGACCTCTTGCTCCTAGGCCGTGGTGCTGCTGGGCGGGTCGGGCACCAGGCCGTCGCCCGTGAAGTCCTGCCCGGCCTCCACGAACGACAGGTCGGCCGGGGGGAAGATGATCTCCGACGAGCGCAGGTCGTCGTCGGCGATCCTGGTGCCGTTGGTCCGCACGTACTGCAGCAGCTCCTCGAAGAACGAGTGGAACGCGTCCTCGTCGTCGCGGTCCACCGCGGCGACGGCCGCGTCGTCGAGCTCGTTGAGCTTCGCGTGGTGCGCGTCGTCGAGCTCGTACTGGCCGTCCTCGGAGATGCGGACGATCATGCCTGGCCCTCTTCGAGCTGCTTGGAGTCGCCGGCGGCGCCGGGACCCAGCTCGGCCTTCATCTTGGCCAGCTCGTCGTCGACCGTGGCGGTGCTCGAGAGCTCCTTGAGCTGACGGTCGATGTCGTCCTCGCCCGAGCCGAGCTGGGTGAGGTCGTCGAACGCGCCGGAGGCCTCGAGCTCGCCGACCGCGTCGGCGCGGGCCTTCATCTGCTCGGTCTTGTCGACCGCGCGCTGCATCGCGAGACCGACGTCGGCCATCTCCTCCCCGACGCCGGTGGCGGCCTCGGAGATGCGCACCTGCGCCTCGGCGGCGGAGTACTGCGCCTTGATGACTTCCTTCTTGGTGCGGAAGGTCTCGATCTTGGTGGTCAGCTTCTGCTGGGAGTCGACCAGCTTCTGCTGCTGGGCCTCCAGCTCGGTGACCTGCTGGTCGAGCCCCTGCAGCTCGGTCTGCGCGACGTTCTTTCTCTCCAGCGCGACGCGGGCGAGCTCCTCGTTGCCCTGCGAGAGCGCCTGACGCGCCTGCGTGTCGAGCTTGACCACGGACTGCTCGAGCTTGGTCGACTGCATCTGCAGCCGCTTCTTCGCGGTGACGACGTCCGCGATGCCCTTCTTGACGTTCTGCAGCGACTCCAGCTGCTTCTGGTAGCTGTAGTCGAGCGTCTCCGCCGGGTCCTCAGCGCGGTCCAGCAGCTTCGAGATCTTCGCTTTGACGACCGTCGAGAAACGGCCACTAACGCCCGGCATCGGGCCTCCATACTGATCGCAGGATCGGGGTCAGCTCTAGCCTACCCCGCCCGCGTCCAGACCTGGCCGCCGGCGCGGCGGCCAGACGACCTAGAACCCGTTGGGGTGACGGGCGGTAAAGCCCTTGGTGCTGCGCAGCGCGGGGCGCCAGCGGGGGCCCTTGCCGCCCGCCGAGTCACCGGCGGCGCTCGTGTCGAGGCGCAGGCCGGCGATGACGGCGAACGCGTGACCGGGGTTCGTGTAGACCGTGATCCAGGTGCCGGCGCCCTTGGCGCCCCACTTCATGAACGAGCTCGAGTCGAGCGGGCTCGTCAGCAGGTCGGCGCCGTGCAGCGCGTAGGAGACGGTGCCGGAGCAGTCGTAGCCGCGCGAGGTGAACCGCGCGTTGTGGCCACCGCCGTAGACGTACGGCTTGCCGATGATGAGGTTGGCCGCCGCGATGGCGTCCTTGACCTCCTGCGGCGCGCTCACGGGCGCGGCGGCGTAGCCGTTGGGCAGCATCGTCGCGGTCTGCTCGGGCGTGAGCTGGACCGTGGCGGGGTTCGGCTCGCCGTAGGCGGCGCCGCCGGTGGGAACCACCGGGGCCGTGGGGGCCGGGGCGGTCGTGCTGCTCGTGTCGGTCGTGCCGGCCGTCGTCTGCGCCATCGCCGCAGGTGCGGCGACCAGCGATGCGACGATCGTCAGCACAACGGCAGATGCCCGCAAGGTCGATTCCTCTTTCGTCGGCCTACGGGGTTAGCTGACGGGCTAGCGCGGAAAGAGCCTGCGCTTCGCACGGATTCACCGTGCAATTCGCCCCACACAACTTGGGTCCCCCGCCCACTGGCTCCTCACCAGCGGTTCGGCGTGATCGGCAACCTACACGACTGGGACGAAACGTGCACATCCATGTCCCGCATGACCGGTTGCAAGCTCTTGGGTCGACCTACCGCATGAGGTTCACGACCCCGACCGTTCGGGCGCGGACACACCGACGATGGCCGCCGGCGGCGCGTGACGGCGGCGCGAGGTCGTAGCCTGCCGCGCATGCGTGCCCCACGGTCCACCGCCGCGGCGCTGCTCGCGCTCGCCGTCGTCGCGGCCGGCTGCGGCCGCGGCGCCGACTCCACCACCACGAAGGCCAAGCAGCCCGAGATCGGCGCCAAGGGCACCGAGACGACCGCCGCCGCGGACCTCGGCTTCCCGGTCTTCGCGACCAAGAACACCACGCGCGTGGGCGGCGCCGACCCGGTCGCCGACGCCGCCGCCGTGGCGCGCGCGGTCTACTCCGGCTCCTCGCGGGTCACGCGCCCGCGCGCCGTCGTCCTCGCCGACGACCGCGACTGGCGCGTCGGCCTGGCCGCCTCGGTGCTGATGAGCTCTCCCATCCGGGCGCCGCTGCTCTACGCCCACGGGCCCGACGAGCTCCCCGCGGCCACCAAGAGCGCGCTCGCCGCGCTGGCGCCGACGGGCTCCAAGCAGGCCGGCGGCGCCCAGGTCGTGCGCGTGGGCGACGTGCCGGAGCTCAACGGCATGCGGACCACCGACCTGCGCGGGGCCGACGCCCCGGCGATCGCCCGCGCCATCGACGCCTTCCAGGCCGCCGCGCGCGGGACGACCAGCGATCGCGTCGTCGTCGTCCCGGCCGACTCGCCCGAGTACGCGATGCCCGCGGCCGCCTGGGCCGCCAAGGCGGGCGACCCGATCCTCTTCACCAACAAGGACGACGTGCCGCGCGACACGCGCGCCGCGATCGCCGCCCACCAGCAGCCCAAGATCTACGTGCTCGGGCCCGAGAGCGTCGTGTCCAACAAGGCGCTGGCGCAGCTGCGGCGCCTGGGCACCGTCTCGCGCATCTCCGGCCCGAGCCCGGCCGCGAGCTCGGTGGCGTTCGCGCGGTTCGTGGACGGCAACTTCGGCTGGGGCGTCGTCGACCCCGGCCACGGGTTCGTGTTCGCCAGCACCAAGCGGCCCGGCGACGCCGCCGCCGCCGCCCCGCTGTCGGCCAGCGGCACCTACGGCCCGCTGCTGGTCAGCGACGACCCGGCCGCGCTGCCGCCCGCGCTGCAGGGCTACCTGCTGGACGTGCAGCCCGGCTACACCAGGGATCCGGTGCGCGGCGTCTACAATCACGGCTGGATCGTCGGCGACGAAGGAGCCCTGTCCGTGGACTCCCAGTCGCGCATCGACGCACTCCTCGAGATCGTCCCCGTCAACGAGCGCGCGAGCCCCTCCCCCAAACCATGAGCCAGGCCGAGAACCCCGAGCGCCTCACGCGCAAGGTCACCGTCGACGACGTCCGCCAGCTCATGGGCGCGTCCACGCCGCACTTCGCGCTGCAGCTGCGCAACCGCATCGCGCGGCTGATCGTCGACCTGCCGAAGGACGATCCGGCGCGCGTGCTCGGCGAGCGGGAGATCTGGCGCCTGACCGCGCTGGGCGTCACCGGCGAGGTCCGCGGGCACCACGCCGAGCCCGGCATGAAGCCGCTGCCGTCGGTCACGGATCCCGATGCGGCGATCGGCGGCGCGGGGTCCGAGGACCCCGAGCCGCACACCACGGTCGTCTGACGCCGTGCGGGCGGCGCGCGACGCAGCGCTGCCCGATCCGGTGGCGCGCGCGCTGCCGCTGCTCGATCCCGCGGCCCGGCCCGCCGCGCCCGACGTCCGCCACGGCTACCTCGACCTGATCGGCGACGGCGGCTCCATGCCGTCCACCCCGGCCCAGCGGCTGATGCTGTCGCGCACGCTGCCGGCGGTCTACGAGCGCTGGTGGCGGCCCGCCTGGGGACGCGTGCTGAAGGGCGCGTTCGGCAGCGGGATGCGCGACGAGCACCGGATCGCGCGGCTGCTGCTCGGGCTCACGCCCGGCGACGGCGTGCTGGACGTCGCCTGCGGGCCCGGGAACTTCACGCGCGAGTTCGCCGGGATCGTCGGCGACGGCGGCCTGGCCGTCGGGATCGACGCCTCGCCGACGATGCTCGCACGCGCGGTGGCCGACACGGGGCGGGCGGGCGAGGTCGTGGCCTACGTCCGCGGGGACGCCGTGCGGCTGCCGTTTCGCGACGCGAGCTTCGACGCCGTCTGCTGCTTCGCGGCGCTCCACCTGTTCGAGGACCCCGATGCGGCGCTCGACCACATGACGCGCGTGCTGACGCCCGGCGGGCGCATCGCGATCCTGACGAGCTGCCGGTTGCAGTCGGCGCCCGGGCGCGCGATGAACGACCTCGCCGGCGCCCGCAGCGGCATCCGCCTGTTCGAGCCCGACGAGATCG
The DNA here is from genome assembly GCF_035318805.1 of Baekduia sp. GTDB lineage: Bacteria > Actinomycetota > Thermoleophilia > Solirubrobacterales > Solirubrobacteraceae > Baekduia. Next base: position 8,336 of record NZ_DATHDY010000066.1, on the reverse strand, counting down.
TCGAGGGGCTCAAGGACCGCGGCTACGCGGAGGTCCGCCAGCGGATCGCCGGCCTCGCGCAGTTCGTCGGCGGCCGGCTGGCCGCGACAGGCTGAGCGCGGATCACGCGGCCACGACGACGAACCGCACGCGCGCCGACGTGGAGCGGTTGCCGGCGGCGTCGGTGGCGGTGAGCGTCGCCACGTAGGTGCCGCGCGCCAGGGCCTTGCGCCCGACCCGGCCCGTGAACGTCACCTTCGCGGCGCCGGCCCGGAGCCTGCGCGTCAGCGTGCCGGCGGCGACCGCGCGCGTGCAGCGCTTGGCGTGCGCGAGCTTCTTGGTGGCCTTGACGCAGCTCTTGCCCTTGCGCCGCCCGGGCAGCTCGCGGGCGATCGCCATCCGCGTCGTCGCCGCCTCCGAGAGCGTGAAGCGGAAGGTCGTGCCGGCGGGCGCGCGCGGCTTGCTCGCGGCCTTCACGGCAGCGCTGACCGCGGTCGCGCCCTTGGCCACGCGGAAGCGCTTGTTGGTGGTCTTGAGGCCGGTGATCCGCGGCGCCGTGCGGTCGGGCCGCACGGCGGGCGGGCCGAGCGGCGGCACGGGCGCCGCAGGCGTGTCGCCGGACGTCTCGCCCACGGGCGGCAGGCCACAGCGGCCGCCGAGCACGTGGACGTAGATCTCGCTGTTGTCGGTGTTCACGCTGGGCACGAGGCCGTGTCCGGCGGCGACGAACGCGACGCAGCCGCCGTCGGCGCTGACCGCCGCGGCGCCGAGGTACTGGTTGCCGAGCGGGGCGTCGCCGTCCGGCGCCGTGGCCAGACGCGTGCGGCCGGCCGCCAGGTCGCGGGCGAACGTCGCGTAGGGCTCGTCGCTGATCAGCGTCGGCGCGAACGTCGGGTCGTACGTGTGGAACAGCACGACGCGGCCGTCGGCCGACAGGACCGGGTCCTGGCCCCCGCTCGCCTTGCCGCCGGCGGCGCCGTCGGCCCGGTCCGCCAGGACGGTGGTGCCGGCGACGAGGTCGCGGACGAAGACGTCGCGCGACCCGCCCGGGTCGGGCACGGCGGGATCGAGGTCCTGGGCGTCGCTGTCGAACGCCACGCGCGTGCCGTCGCCGCTGAGTGACGGGCTGCGCGAGCCCGCGCCGCCCGCCTTGGCGCCGCCGGCGCCGTCGGCGCGGCTGGCCAGCACGGTCGTGCCCGCGGCGAGGTCGCGGACGTGGACGTCGTAGGTGGTGTCGGCGTCGCCGTCGCCCAGGTTGGAGGCGTAGGACTCGAACGCGACGTGCCCCCCGTCGGCCGAGATCGACGCCGCGCCGGACTCGCCGTTGGCGGCCGCGCCGCCGGGCGTCGCGCTGACGAGGATGGTGTGGCCGGCGGCGAGGTCGCGGACGTGGACGTCCAGCATGGGCGTGACGTCGCCGTCGCCGAGGTTGCTCGCGCCGGTCGCGAACGCGACGCGGCTGCCGTCGGCGTCGAGGACCGGCTCCGTGGCGTTCCCGTTGCCGAGCACGCCGCCCTCGCCGACCGACGCCAGCGTCGTCGTGGCGGTCGTGAGGTCGCGCACGTAGACGTCGTCGCGGTCGTTGACGTCGGCGGGATCGAGCGCGGCGCGCGTGACGAAGGCGGCGCGCCGGCCGTCGGCGCTGAGCACCACGTTCTCCGCGTCGGCGGAGGCGGCCGCGCCGTGCTCGCCGCTCGCGCGGCTGACCAGCACGGTCGTCCGGGTCGCCGTGTCGCGGACGAAGGCCTGCGCGACGCGGTCGTCGTCCTCGCCGGAGAGGCCGTCGGCCACCGACGTGAACGCCACCAGGCGGCCGTCGGCGCTGATGGCGCCCTGGCCGGCGACGCGGCTGTCGCCGCCGGCGCTGGCCAGCGCGGCGCCGGGAGCGGCGGAGACCAGCAGCGTGTCGGTCCCGCGGCGGGCGTAGACGCGCCGGGCGTCGGAGCCGAGGCCGGGCAGCAGGCCGCCGTCGCCGTCGATCGGGAAGGCGATCGTGCTCGCGTCGTCGCTCATGGCCGGGATGCTGCTGTCGGCGGTGCTCTTGGCCCCGGCGGCGCCCGGTGCGCGGGTGGCGAGCGCGGTCGTCGCCGCGCCGACGTCGCGGACGTGGGCGTCGTAGCGGGCATCGGCGTCGCCGTCGCCGAGGTTCGTGGCCGAGCTGGTGAACGCCACGCGGGCGCCGGTCTGGTCGAGGCTGGGCGAGTAGGAGTTGCCGTCGCTGGTGCCGGCGACGCCGGTCGGACGGCTGATGAGCGCGACGGCCGCGGTGTCGAGACGGCGGCGGAAGACGTCAGAGGCCGAGTCGACGTCGGCCGTGTTGGTGTTGTTGGCCGACGTGTCGTAGGCGACGTAGAGCCCGTCGCCGCTGACGCTGGCGCTGTTGGCTCCGCCCTGGGTCAGGGCCGCGGCGTCGGCGTTGGCGGTGCTGACGAGCACCGACTCGTCCACCGACACGATCCGGGCGTAGACGTCCGAGTTGTTGTTGGTGTCGTTGACGCCGGTCTGGAGCCACAGCCCGGTCGAGCCGCTGGTGTACGCGACGACGTCGCCGTTGTCGGAGATCGCGGCGCCGTAGGAGCGCTGGGGCACGCCGGCGCCCTGCGGGACCGTGATGAGCGCCATCCCGTCGCCGCTGCCGAGGCGGCGGCGGAAGATGTCGGTCGCGCCGTCGGGGTCGACGCCGCTGAAGTTCTTGGCGTTGGACTCGAAGGCCACGTACTGCCCGTCGCCGCTGATCGCCGCGTCGTAGGAGTAGGCGTCGCCGACGGCGCCCAGCCCGGCCGCGCGACTCACCAGCGTGGTCGTCTGCGCGTCGAGGTCGCGCACGTAGACGTCGCTGACGCCGTTGGTGTCGGCGGGATCCAGGGCGCCGTAGCACTCGAAGGCGACCCGGCGGCCGTTGTCGGAGATCGTCGCCCCACGGCAGGTGACGTGCGCGGGAGCGCCGGCGGCCCCGGCGGCCCGGCTGGCGAGCGTGACGGCGCCGGTGACCAGGTCACGGACGAAGACCTGCTCGACCGCGTCGTCGTCGTCGGGCGAGAGGCTGTCGGAGTCCGAGCTGAACGCGACGTAGCGACCGTCCGCGCTGACGCCGGAGCGCTCCAAATCGGAGTCGTTGACCGGCGTGGCCAGCGGATCGAGCCCGCCGGGGACGGCGGAGACCAGGAACGTGGAGCCGGGCGTTCCGGGCTCCGCGGCCCGGGCGACGGCGCTGGGCAGGCTCAGGACGGCGACGAGGGCGAGGACGGGCGTGAGACGGCGCATGTGCCGATGCCAACCGGGACGCGAGCTCCTGCTTACGCGGTGTCCACCCGCGGCTGGACGGTCCGACCCGCCCGGCGTCGTGGTTACCCTGAGGCGCTCGATGCGTGCTGGAGTGTTTCTCGCCTATTGGCCGTGGTTCTCGCCTACCGAGCAGGTCGAGCTGGCCGTGCTCGCCGACCAGCTGGGGCTGGACTCCGTCTGGGTGGCCGAGGCGTGGGGCCAGGACGCGGTGTCGGTCCTCGGGCTGCTGGCCGGCCGCACGCAGCGCGTCGGGCTGGGCTCGGGCCTGCTGCAGATCCCCGCGCGCAAGCCGACCGCGACCGCGATGGCCGCCGCGACGCTCGACGTGCTCAGCGACGGCCGCTTCCGGCTCGGGCTCGGGCTGTCGGGCCCCCAGGTCAGCGAGGGCTGGTACGGCGTGCCGTTCACGCGCAACCTCGCCCGCACCCGCGAGTACGTGGACATCGTGCGCCGGACGCTCGCGCGCGAGCCGATCCAGGTGCCGCTGGAGGGCGGCGACGATCCCGACCACCCGCCGACGGGGCTCGGCAAGCCGCTGAAGCTGCTGACCCGCCCGGTTCAGGACACGCTGCCGATCTACCTCGGGGCGATCGGTCCGCGCGCGGTCCGCCAGGCCGGCGCGATCGCCGACGGCTGGCTGCCGTTCCTGCTGAACCCGGCCGAGCCCGAGGTGCTGATGGGCCCGCTGCGCGAGGGCGCCGAGGAGGCCGGGCGCTCGCTGGCCGACATCGACGTGGCGCCGGTCGTGCCCGTTGCGATCGACGAGGACCTGGGCGCCGCCCGCGACGCGGTCCGCCCGTGGCTGGCGTTCTACCTCGGCGCGATGGGCGCCAAGGAGAAGAACTTCTACGTCGACCTCGCCGAGCGCCACGGGCACGGCGCCGCCGCTCGCGAGGTCCAGGAGCTGATGCTCGGCGGCGACCGCACGGGCGCTGCGGCGGCGGTGACCGACGCGCTGGTCGACGCGGGCGCGATCGCCACGACGCCGTCCGGGCTCGACGAGCGGCTGGCGACCTACGAGCGGGCCGGCGTCACGACCCTCGTCGCGGTCCCGTGCGGCGAGGACAAGGCCGGCGTGGTACGCGCCCTGGCGGCGGCGACGGTGACGAGATGAGGCGGACGACCTCGCCCAGGGGCTCGCATGCCGACCCGCCCACCCGGCAGCTCGCCCAGGGGCTCGCTCCCGCGGCCGGGGAGGCGTCGACATGAGCGTCCAGCCCCGTCCCGACGGCATCGCCGGATCGTCCCTGGCCGGCCCGTTCCCGGTCGGCGCGTACGCCGAGAAGCTCCGCGACGAGCTGCGCAAGCGCGCGCGGGTGCAGCTCTTCGGCGAGGTGTGGAACTTCCGCGCGTCCAAGGCCAAGGTCTACTTCGAGCTGCGCGACGGCGACGGCGCCGTGCCGTGCTCGATGTGGCGCAACGACTTCGAGCGGCTTGGCTTCGCGACGACCACGTTCACCGACGGCGCACGGGTCGTGGCCGCCGGCGGGCCCGGCTACTACCCGGGGTCGCGCACGTCCTCGCCGTCGTTCTCCTTCGACGTCACCGGCCTGCGGATCGCCGGCGAGGGCGACCTGCTCGCGCAGATGGAGGCGCTGCGGCGCGCGCTCGGCGCGGAGGGCCTGTTCGCCGCCCAGAAGGCCCTCGCGCTGCCCGAGCTGCCGCGCTGCATCGGCGTCGTCACCGGTGAGGGCGGCAAAGCGCGCGACGATGTGCTCGCCGGGCTGCGGCGCCGCGGGTGGGCGGGCCGGCTGGTCTGGGCCTTCGCCCCCGTCCAGGACCGCCACGCCGCGCCCCGCATCACGCAGGCGCTCCAGGACCTCGCGGCGATCGAGGAGGTCGAGGTCGTGATCGTCGCGCGCGGCGGCGGGTCGCTGGCCGACCTCTTCGCGTTCTGCGACGAGACGCTGTGCCGCACGGTCGCGATGCTGCGCGTGCCGGTGATCGCGTCGGTCGGCCACCACACCGACCGGACGCTCATCGACGACGTGGCGGCCGTGAGCTGCTCGACGCCGACGCACGCCGCGGAGTCGGCGGTGCCGTGCCATCCGCTGGAGGCGCGGCAGGCGCTGGCGCGGTGCGCCGCGGCGCTGGAGGCCCATGGGCGCCGCGCCGTCGTCGGCCGCGCGCGCCACCTGGCGGCGCTGTCGCGGGCCCCGGCGCAGGCGATCGAGCGCCATCGCGTCGCGCTGCGCCAGCGGCTGCGCGAGCTGCGGGCCAGCGCCCGCCGGCGTCTGGACGACGACGCCGAGCGCGCCGGCCGGCGGGCGCTCGCGCTGTCGCGCAAGGCCGCCGCGGCGGGTGGGCCGGAGGACCGCGCGCGGCGCACCGCGCTGGAGTCGCTGGCCAGCGCGCTGGCGGCGCACGACCCGGAGCGCACCGTCGCTCGCGGGTACGCGATCGTCGACGACGGCGCGGGCGGGATCGTCACCTCGGCCGTGCAGGCGCGCGAGCTGGGCGACGTGCGGCTCTTCTTCGCCGACGGCGACGTCGGCGCCCATGTTGAGGACATCAAGAACCCCGAGGAGGGCGCGTGAGCACCCAGACCTACGAGGCCGCCACCGGGCGGCTGGAGGAGATCATCAAGCGGCTGGACTCCGGGGAGGCGGGCCTGCGCGAGACGCTGGACCTCTGCCAGGAGGGCCGTGGCCTGGTCGAGTTCTGCGCCGGCGAGCTGGACGCCGTCGGACGCGGGCTCGAGGAGCTGCGCCTCGACGAGCTCGTGGCGCGCCTCGAGCAGCGCCCGGGTGGGGCCGCGCCGGTCGCGGACGCCGCGGCGCCGTCGTCGTGAGCCGCCTCTGGGAGCGCATCGCCGATCTGCCGCTGGAGATCGAGGACTACGCGCTCGAGCGGCTGCAGCGCGACGTGTCGTCGGACTTCACGCGCGTCTCGACCGTGCTGCGCTTCCGCGGCGGCGACGGACACGAGGGACTGGGCGAGGACGTCAGCTACGACGCCGAGGACCAGGCTGCGCTGCAGGCGGCGGGACCGACGCTGCCGCTGGCCGGCACCTGGACGCTGGAGTCGTTCTGCGACCACCTCGCCACGCTCGACCTCTGGCCGGAGCCGGCGCGCCACGACGCGTCGCGGCAGTACCGCGTGTGGGCGTACGAGTCGGCGGCGCTGGACCTTGCGCTGCGCCAGGCCGGCGTGCCGCTGCACGAGGCACTCGGTCGTCCGCTCTCCCCCGTGCGCTTCGTCGTGTCGCTGCGCCTGGGCGAGCCGGCGACGATGGAGCCGCTGCGCGCGCGGCTCGACCGGTATCCGGCACTGCAGTTCAAGCTCGACCCGACGGCGTCGTGGAACGACGCGCTCGTCGCCGAGCTGGCGGCCACGGGCGCCGTGGAGAGCGTCGACCTCAAGGGCCTGTACGTCGGCTCGGTGGTCGACAACCCGCCCGACCCCGTGCTCTACCGCCGCGTCGCCGAGGCGTTCCCGGACGCGTGGATCGAGGACCCGGCGATCACCGACGCGACGTGGCCGGCCCTCGAGCCCCACCGCGACCGCATCACCTGGGACGCCAACATCCACAGCGTCGAGGATGTTCTCGGCCTGCCGTTCCCGCCGAAGATGGTCAACGTCAAGCCGTCGCGCCTCGGCGGCCTGCGCCCGCTCCTGGCCGCCTACGAGCACTGTGAGGAGCACGGCATCGGCATGTACGGCGGCGGCCAGTTCGAGCTCGGCGTCGGTCGCGGCCAGATCCAGCATCTCGCCTCGATCTTCCACGCCGACGGTCCGAACGACACCGCGCCGGGCGGCTACAACGACGTCACGCCGGCCGAAGGGCTCCCGGAGAGCCCGCTGCCGGTGGCGGCGAGCGCCACCGGATTCCGCTGGGGATAGCGAGCACGCCGGCGGGACGTGCGGACCGGCCTCGTCGGCGCCGTGTCGCGGCCCCACCGGGCTCCCCAGCCCGAAGGACGGCGAGGGCCCGCGGGCCCTCGCGCATCGAGGCGGTGGAGCCCGGCGGACCGCATCCCGATAGAACTCCGGCCCATGAACGAGCGACTCGGGATCGTCGGCAGCGGCGCCATCGCCTGCGGCCTGGCCGCGGCCGCCGCGCGCCACGGCGAGGTGGTCCTCTGGGCGCGCTCGGAGGACTCGGCCGACCGGGCGCGGGCGGTGGTCGAGAAGGCGTGCGGCCGCCTGAGCGGCGAGGTCAACGCCGCGCACGTGAGGGTCGGCTGCGACCTCGGCGCGCTGAGCGGCGCCACCGCCGTCGTCGAGGCCGTGGTCGAGGACGCCCGCGCCAAGGCCGCGCTGTGGGCGGAGCTGGCCGACGTCGTCGGTTCGGACGCGCTGCTCGGCTCGACGACGTCCTCCCTCTCGGTCCAGGAGCTGGCCACCGCGAGCGGGGCGCCCGAGCGCTTCGTCGGCCTGCACGTCTTCAACCCGGTGCCGAAGATGAAGCTCGTGGAGCTCGCCTTCCCCGCCGAGGCGACCGTCAGCACGCGCACCCGCGCCGCCGGCCTGTGCGAGGACCTCGGCAAGACCGCGGTGACCGTCCCCGACACGCCCGGCTTCGTCGTCAACCGCCTCCTGTTCCCCTACCTGTTCTCCGCCGTCGCGTTCCAGGAGGAGTCCGGCCTGTCGGCCGAGGCGATCGACACCTGCATGCAGCTCGGCGCCGGCCACCCGATGGGGCCCCTCGCGCTCCTGGACTTCGTCGGCCTCGACGTCGCCCAGGCAATCGGCGAGGCGATCGGGACCACCGTGCCCGCCACCATCGTCGCCCTCGTCGCCGACGGCGCGCTGGGCCGCAAGAGCGGCCGCGGGTTCTACACGTACGACTGACGCCGGCCTCGGCGTGCGGGCTGGCGCTCATGGCGCTCAGCCCCGGCGTTGGTCGTGCCGCGACGCGTGGTTCGGGGGCACTGACGAGAGCGAGCGCCCGGGCGGCGCCGGCGCCCCGGGGCGTCCGCCGGCGCCGGGGCGCGGGAGGTCCGTCGAGGGTCCGGGTCGATTCATGGGGAATATGTAGGCACGAGGCGACCCGGACCTCGAAGCGTGGCGATTCATGCCCGAACCATCCCCCCTCGGCGCCGGCGGCAGACCGACCAGGCCGGCGCCCG
>NZ_DATHDY010000065.1:0-38818 GCF_035318805.1 Baekduia sp. | reverse complement strand
GTCAACGATCGTCGGAATTCCCCAGGTGCGATCACGGGAATTCCCCACCTTGTGAGGGGTGGTTGAGGCCGGCTCGGAGGGTGGCGAGGCGGGCGCGGTGGTCGCGCATGCGGTAGCTGTCGCCGTCGATCTGTAGGACGGTGGCGTGGTGCAGGAGGCGGTCGAGGATCGCGGCGGCGACGGTGGTGTCTTCGAAGATCTCGCCCCAGGAGGCGATGCCGCGGTTGGTGGTCAGGATGATCGAGCCGTGTTCGTAGCGGCGGCTGATGACCTGGAAGAGGTGGCTGGCGGCTTCGCCGGGCATCGGGAGGTAGCCGAGCTCGTCGATGACCAGCAGCTGGGGTCCGTTCCAGAAGCGCATCGTGGTCTGCCAGCGGCCCTCGATCGCGGCCTTGGTGGTGCGGGCGACCAGATCGGCGGCGGTCGTGTAGTAGACGCGGTAGCCGGCGTGCACGGCCTTCAGGCCGAGCGCGATCGCGAGCATTGTCTTGCCGACGCCGGGCGGCCCGATGAGCAAGGTATTGGCCTTCTCTTCGATGAACCGCAGCGTGGCGAGCTCGTCGACGAGGCGCCGATCGAGCGACGGTTGGGCGTCGAAGTCGAACTCCTCAAGCGTCTTGGTCGACGGGAAGCCGGCGAGCCGCAGCCGGCCGGCGAGGCGGCGTTGTTCGGTGGCCTTGACCTCGACGGCGAGCAAGTCGTGTAGGAATTGGGTGTAGCTCGGCTTGTCGGTCTCGGCATGCTGCAGTGCCGCCGGCAGGTGTTCGGCCGTCGCGGCGAGTTTGAGGTAGGCCAGGTGGCCGCGGAGCTGCTGGTAGGTGGTGTGCTTGTTCACCGGGCGACGCTCGCGATCTGCGCGTAGTCCTCGAGATCGACGACGACCCCGCCGTTGGTGCCCTGGTCTTGCAGGCGGGTGGTCGCGGTCAGCGCCGCCGGTCCGGGCGGCCGGTTGGCCTTGCGCCGGCAGGGCTTGTCGGTGGTGAACGCGTCGAGCACCGCCTGCTCGAGCGACCGGGCGTGCTGGTCGCTGCGCAGCAGCTGTCCGGCGCCCGTCGGGGCGCGCCGGTGCCGCGCGACGCGGCGACCGGCCGCCGAGACGACCTCGAGGTGCAGCTCGCCGAGCCGGGCCAAGACGGTGACGGTCTGGCCGACCAGCCCGGGCGGCACGCTGTAGCGGTTGCCCTCGAAGGCGACCAGCGCCGAGCGACCAACGACGCGCTCGACCTGAAGCTGCGCCGGGAACGCCGCCGCCGGCAGCGCAAGGAGGCCTTCCTGGGCGGCGAACCCGGCGATCGTCTGCCCGTGGCGCTTGCGCCGGTCAGAGACCGCTACGGCCCAGCGATCCAGGTCGGCCTGCGCCTGACCCAGCGAGGCGACCGGCGCGCTGGTCCACCAGGAACGGGTGATGTACTTGACCGCCGCCTCGACGACGCCCTTGCGCTGCGGCCGCCTGGGCGGGCAGACCCACACCTGCACGCCGTAGTGCTTGGCGACCTGCGCGAACTGCACCGTGATCCGATCCGTTCCGGGCAAGACGACGGTGGCCATCCGGTCGGTGCGCCACGCCCGCGCCGTGCCGCCCAGCCGGCGCAGCACGCCGTCGAGCCCCTCGACGAGGTGGCCGAAGGTCATGCCCTCGCAGATCACCGCCCGACACTGTCCCGAGAACGACAACGCCCCGACGAGCACGTAGGCCGGCTGGCCCCACGGCGTCTCGGACAGCTCAAGCCAGTCGAACTGCAGCTCCTCGCCGGGCTCGTGGACCAGCTCGACGGTGACGCCGTGCCCGCCGCTGCGACAGGCCTCGCAGCGCGGCCGCAGCCCCAGCCGGCGCAGCTCGCGCACGAACGTCACGTAGGAGCGCTCGAACCCGAGCGCGACCGCCTCGCGATAGAGCACCGTCCCGTCAACGTGCGCGTCATCGACGAACCGCGCGACCAGGTACTCGCGCAACGGCTCCAGACAGCTCACCGCCGGCTCCCTCGACGGCCCTGCGCCCTTCAGGTACTTGCGCACCGTCTTACGGTCGCGGCCGGTGTGCCTGGCGATCGCCGACACCGACCAGCCGCGCCGCGCCAGGGCGTGGATCTCCACATCGTCCTCCTCAGTCAACATCCCCCGGGGGCCTCCATCCAGATCGCAGGCGTCAGACACCCGCGACCCTGGAGGGGGCCCCCGACAGACCGGCCTCGAGCGACGACTCGCTGCGCTCGGCCCTCCGGGCCTCGCTCCGCGACCCGTCGCCGCTACCGGCTCAGGGGTGGGGAATTTCCGTGATCAGATGTGGGGACGATCTCGTGATCGCGGCCAGCGATGCCTGTGCTGTGGCACGCCGTAGTCGTGGTAGCCGCAAGAAGGTGCCGGTGCCACAGAAGGGTTGGCACGGCGGGTCGCCGACAACGACGTCCACCACGCGGATTTCGGCACAGCGGCGCATATCCACGCACAACGGCGCGTTTTGTCCGTCCGACGCGCGCTGTAACCTTCGGTCGCACAAGGGATTGCCAATCTCTTGAAAAGTGTGCCCGCCCCCTCGGATCTAGTCGCCAAACCGTTACCGAGGGGGCGGGCCTGCTTGCCATGCGCGACTCATCTTGCACTTGAGGCCGGACACAAACCGCCGCGTCACGGCGTTGCGGGCACAGTAGCGATTGAATCGCCCCGGGTTTGTTGGAGGCGGTGACTACCAAAGCGGGGGAACTCCAAACTGGGCCCAGCGACTCTCACCTACCGATGACGCCTACCGTGACTTCCAGTCAGACTTGCATCCGGGCCGCCTGAGCCTCAAGCGCTAAATACTGGCCCGTCCGGCGCCGTCTCGCAGCTTGTCGTGGTGACCTGAGTCCGACGACCTGAGGGCCTCATCCGGCCGACGTGTCCCGCGGCGTGGGCTCGTCACAAGGGCCACACGACATGCATCCCATCTCGATCTTCCTGGGTCAGTACCCGCTCGTCGATGGTGCGGCCGGCGTAGCCGTCAAACCAAGCGCTTCCGGCGTCGCGGAGTTCGGCGTAGTAGTGCCGGAACACGAAGTCGAGGAAATGGAACGGATGCATCGGGGCGACGCAAGCGATTCGACAGTCCGGGCCGTTGAAGGTCAGATGTGACGCGGGGTGTCCGGGCGAGGCTGCCTCGGGGTCGAAGTCGAACCGCACGGGCGATCGCAGGACGACGCTGGCAATGCCCTCGTCGAGATGGGTCTCGACCACGTCGACAAAGCCCGCCTCTCGGATCAGGTCCTCGTCCACTAGGACGGGACAAGGCACATACGCGAGCCGATGACCGACCACGCTGCCTCCCACGACGTCGTAGGTCATCTGCAAGAGGCTCGCGTCGGGCAGCACCGCTGAATATTGGCTCTGCGAGGCCCATTCGAGATACTGCTCGACCGTCGCGTACGGCGCGCTGATATCGAAGTCGTGCGCTCCATGCCACGACACACGCGTCGTCCCCAACCGAGGGGTCGGCGAATACAGCAAAAGGCCGGCTCCCTGCAGATAGTCGAACGCGTTGATCAAATCCGTATGAACGGCCCTAGCGGTCGTCATCCCTGAGGAGTTCGATCAGGCGCGTGCGCAGCTCCGGCGGGAGTTCGTTCAGGTCGATCTGGTTTTCGACCATTTGGCGTTCGAGCTCAGCAAGGTTGGTCGCCACCTGGCGAACACGAGCCTCGTGCTCGCGCCCGCGGTCGCGATGCCGGTGCCGGATCTCGGCCAGCTGCTCTGACGTGGGTACGGTGAAGGTCAACTCGTAGTTGTTGGCGACTGTCGCGGCGATCTCAGCGGCCACCTGCGTCATATCATCGCCGAAGCCCGTAATCCGCACCCACGCCCGACTCCGCGTGATCGCCGTAAAGAGCGTGTTGCGGCGTGTTACCTGATTCACACGCTCGATCGCACGGTGGGCGTCGACCGCGTAGACCATCGCCGCCTCATTGCCCTTTGCGCGCCAGATGTGCGCCATCGCGACGGATCCCTTACGCCGCAGCTCGTCCTGGCTCGTTCCGACTCCTGAGAGGTGGGAAGGGATGTCGCGCCGAGCGAGCGCGCGGCCAAGACCGGTCGCTCGGGTCTTGGCGGTGTACGCATCAGGTAAGACGATGAGAATGTCGTCGTGCTCGAGTTGGTCGGTGGTCAGGTTCGTGGCGATCTCGCCAGCGATCCACTCGTCCTGCTCGGCCTGGATGTCGAACTTCCTCACCAGCACCGCGTCTGCTGGAGATAGCAGTTCGCTGAAGTAGTCCGGGGAACTGTCGGAAGCTCGGGCAAGGGTCACCCCGTGCCCGGGCACCAGTTCGCCGCTGCGAACCTCGTAACCGATGTCGCGCCAGAGATTCGGCTCATCGGGATGCTGTACCAGGCCACCTTGGGGTCGGTAGATGCCGAGACCGACGGCGTGGGCCACGGCGAGGGCCCAAGGCGTGTTGCGATAGCAACGGGGGAGCACGACGTCGCGCTGAGGGCCATCTTCGACGCGCTCGATCGACACGACGCTCTGGCCATTCGGATGCGTTCCGAAGAGATCATCTGTGCTTGGCATCGTGGCTTCGGACAGCCTCTGAAGCTCGTCGAAGCCCCAGACGATGCGCTTGGGCGGAGCGCAGAACGCATATGCGAGTTGGAAGAACTCGGGGGGCAGATCCTGTGCCTCGTCAATGAGGATCGCGTCGAAGAGCGCGGGGACCTCTCGCCCGCGCACAACCTCCAACAGTTCGCGACAGATGCCAGCAAAAGCGCCCTCACGACCATGGGTCGCCTGGGCGTAGTTGAAGTCACGAGGGACGGCTCCTGCCGCCTCGGCCATGAGCATGTACATGCCCGCGCGATCGCGACTGCCCCAGGAGTGCACGATGTGCATCCGGTCCGGATCGGGGCGATCTTTGCTGTGCTCGAAGGTGAAGCGTTCAACGAGGTCGTCGATGTGCTGATACAAGGCCCGTGACTGGAACGTCAACGCGATGTTCCACTGCGGATTCTGCGTGTGCCAGTAGGCCGCCTTCAACGCGAGGACCACCGTCTTGCCTGACCCGGCGAGTCCGCGAATACGTTGGGGACCTTCTGGGCTTTCGATCGCAGCCTGACGCTGCCACCGGTCGAGATTGGCAATCTCGCGTTCGATCTGGCGCATCTTGCCGCCACGTGACGAGTCCGTGACCGTGCTTCTGCGCTTCGTTGGCTTGATCGTGGTCACACGCTGAAGGGCCGCCTGAAGTGGACGTTCCACGGCCGAATCCAGGGCTGGCAGAGCGGTGAGCCATTCCCCCACCCGGTTCACGTCGCCGAAGAAGGAATCGGCAGCCGTGCTGGGGGCATCGGCCGGCTCGGAGGCGAACAAGGTGGCCGTGTGCGGCTCGAAGGCCAGGCGACGGCCGTGACGCAGGTCCTCATAGGGCGTGAGGAAGCTCGTCAGAGCGGCGTACATGTCGTCCTGCTCCTTGACCACGTCATCCCAATGATCTGAGCTGTCGGGCAGGCCGTCGGCGAAACCAAAGGCAACGAGTCCGTGCTTCTCGCTGACGAGCAGGGCGTCGATTACCAGTCGGTCTTCAGCTGTCGGCAAGACGGGATAGCCGAGGTAGACAATGCCGGAGTCCAGGACCGATCGAAGAACGTCGACAAGGGCGTGCGCCGCCGCGCCGTTGCGGCTGCCGCCGTAGACCACCTCAAGGCTCATCTGCCGTGTTCTGCGTCGCCGTTGAGTGACCGCGTCATCAACGTGACCCTACGCCAAGCCGCCGATGTGCTCCCTCTGCGCCAGTGCGGGCTGCCGCACAACGACCATTGTGTCGTGGCCTGCGCGACACCCGACGACGTTGGCGAGCTGCTGAAGCGTGGCCGGGACCTGGGGCGGCGCGGCCCAGCCCAGGGCGTAGGTGGCCAGCCGCAGGGCTCCAAAGCCGCCGCCTAGGAGACCGAGGACGGCTTGCATTTCCCCGTCCACACACGGTGCGGTGCGATGCGGGCGGCAGCGCGACCTCGTCGGATCCCAGTTGGCCCGCCTCGAGCCCCATCAACGGTCTCGGCGGCGTCGACTGCGCGCGGGGATCACTTGCTCCCATTCCGCCTCCGGTGGCGCAGGCTCGTTCCAGTGCCTCGTAGGGCGACGCGTCGCAGCAACTCGAGCTGCTCGCCGCGGCTCGACGGTCTCTTGGGCGTCCGGCATCGGCGCCTCCGTGCTCTCGATGCGCGTGGCTGCAGCGCCGCGCGGGGTCGAGGGCGAAGGACGCGAGGACAACGGAGCTCCGGCATCCGCCCTCTGCGGACGGGCGGCGCTCGCCTTCCTTCGTGGCCGAGGAGGGGGCGCGAAGGGAAGTCGCCGTGGCCCCGAGATGGCCCCGATCGGGGAGCGAGTGCATCCGCTGGCGTGGCAGAAAATGACGCCTTGCGGGGAGCTCCTGAAGAGCCGACGCCCGGATTCGAACCGGGGACCCCTTCATTACGAGTGAAGTTCAGGGTCTCGTCGGGCTCAGTGGCGTTGGGTGCCGTAGCCCGAAAATCCCTGCAGAACGGATGGTTCTGATTTCTCAGCGCGCGGTCTGCTTGCATCGCACCCAGGAGGTCTTCCAGACGCGCATGGCAGCCATCCCGATAGCCCGTGGGCCGGCAGTCACCCGGTTCAGAGCCCATCAGACGCCGCGGTAGTTCCGCTCTTGAACGATGGCGGCCACGATGCCGCTGCTCGGAGCCGCTCAGGCTTGCCCCGAATCGCGCCGTGTTGCCCCAAACGTTGCCCCACCAGCGCTAACGCGCCAACCCTGGGAGCCTCCCGGGAACCAGAAAGTACCTCCGTCTTCCGGTGGGTGCCTCCGACGGGTGTGCCACGATCTGCCCCCTCCCCTGGAGCCACTTCCGATCAACGGCGGACTGCCGAACCCGTGAGGTCGCGGCTCGATCCGCAGCCCGGTCAATCGGGTCGGATCTCTGGTACGTTGCCGTGTATGGATTGCCGTGTCGGGGTTGGAGAACTATGACCCCCGGCACCTTGGACACGGCGGCCAGCGCCGGGCGGGCCCGCCACGTCCGGCGATGCCGTTCCGTGTCGGCGACCTGCTCGCGGTCCTGGCCGCCAGCCTGGGACCGGGGCAATGCGGCCTATTGCGCTGAGCGCCTCGGTACGGTTAGCGTCGGCTGATGCTCGGTCGACACGCTCACTGGGCTGCTTGGCAGCAGTCGGACTCTGGCGGCTGACGCCATGCGTGAGCCCGGCGATCTTCACGCACTGCCGCCTGACGGGCTCGCCGCCTGGCGAACGCTCGTCCACGAAGCTTTAGCCGGTGGAGACGCGGTGCCACCCAGCAGGCTCCGTCTCAGTCCAAGCGATCAGACGCCGCATTGCTTGGCGACGGACTGGACCGGCCTCCCGCATCGCGTTACGACATGTCTGGGCCGCAACGCCGCGCTTCGGCTCCTTGACTGGGCTGGGCCCCACGGCGACGAGGGTCGTCGTCGGCTTCAAGAGGAATACGTCGAGTGGCGCACCGTCCGAGATGATCAAGGAGTTGTGCGGCGCGTGGAGTGCACGACGGAGCTCCCTGAGTATTGGCTCACGCTGGCGGCCTACGCGCCACAGCAGTGTCTCGACACGGTGGCCGAGTTTGCTGGAGAGCCTTCCGTCGATCCAACGGCGATCTTCGGTGACTGTGACCCGCTGGCGAGCTCCACCACGCCAGAGGACCGCGCCACCGCCTTCCAGCGAACCATGCTCGCCTGTAGGGGTCGCAGCCCGTACAACACCGGCGCGAAGGCCATCTGCTGCATGGTGCAGTCGACGAACACGCTCGAAGCCCTAGCGGCGTTGACCAGGGCCGCGCTACGCACGTGCACGGTGACGGGGCCCGACGCCGAGCCGCTGCGATGCCTTTCGGCCGCGGACGTCCTCCCGCTTATGCGTGGCCTCGCCGAGCCCGGCCGCGCGAGCGACCCATTACTCGTCGAACGCCTGACGCGCCTGGCGTGGGACGGCAGACTCGTGGCGTTCGACGACCCGGTCGGCGTCTACATCCGTGGGGTCGAGCACCACCGCCTCCGCACGCCTGCAGGCCATCCCGTGCCCGCCGAGTGGTTCACGCTTACCCGCGGCACGCCGGCCAACGCGGCGCCCGACGGCCGGGCACGTCACCAGCGCGTTGCCTTCGAGGTGCCGCCCGAGGAGGGCGACGCCGTCGGCGAGCTCATCGACGTGGCGACCGAGGAGCCGATCGTATACGGGGGCCAGGTCGCAGAGCTCCTGCAGCTCTCGGTCTACCTGCGTGTGAGCGATGCCGCTGCCGCTCCGCCCCAGCCGATGGCGACCATGGGAGCCGATGCGGTAGCTGACGGTGCGGCGGCCGACGGCTGCAACGAGCTCCACGCTCACTACCGCGAGTACGCAAGGTGAACAACGCCGACCGCCTGCAGCCGGGCATCTTCTTCCGTGCGGGCGAGCGGCCGCCGCCGTGCTTCCGTCTGCAGCTCTTCAATGTCGCGCCGGATACACGGCCAAGGGATCTGCACGCCGCGCTGGGCCGCCTCTTCGATTGCCTGGACGAGTTGCGCGAGGGCCGAACCGCCGATCTTGGCGCCCTGCCCGATCCCGAAGCCGCCCTCTTCGCCGACGTGTGTGCGACGCTCGCTATTGGTCGGCGTCTCTTCGACGAACGCCACCACGACCCGCCGCTCAGCGACCGGCCGCGGCCCGCTTTTCTGGCGTACCTCGATCAGCGCAGCGAGGCCTTCCCGACGACGCCGTGGCACGACGACCCTCCGCACAACACGGGTGAGGCCGATCTCGCGCTCCAGCTGATCGGCCCGCACGACGGCGCAGTCAACTGCACCCTCATCGAGATCTGGAAGCGGATCGCCGACGACGCGCTGCCATTGCGACCGGTCGCGACCTTCTCCGGCTTCGGCCGCCCGGACGGCCGTGGCTGGCTGGACTTCTACGACGGCGTAAGCAATCTCGAGGGATCGCAGCGACGAACGGCGATTGAAGTGCTCGGCGACCCGCTGTGGATGGCCGGTGGGACCTACATGGCCTTCCTGCGCTTCCGGATCGACCTCGCGCGCTGGCGTGCGCTCACGCAACCACAGCAAGAGGCGCTCGTCGGTCGCGACAAGCGAACCGGCCGTCCAGCGGGGATTGACGGCGACGATCCCAGCGCCTTCATCGATCCGCCAGAGACGACCAACCGAGGGCTCGAGATGTCTCACATCCACCGCGCGAATCAGAGCCGCGCGTCACCGTCGGCGCCCGGCGCGCTGCGCATCTTCCGCCAGGGCTACGACTTCCTTGACACCCTCGGGCCGGGCGGCCCCGAACTGGGCCTCAACTTCATCAGCTTCCAGTCCGACCTCGCCACGCTGCAGCACCTGCTGCACCTTCCCGAGTGGCTCGGCGATGTCAACTTCGGCGGCCCGCCCGGCTCGCCGAGCTTCGTCACGTTGGCCGATGGCGGCTTCTATGCCGTCCCGCCGCGAGGCCGCCCGTTCGCGGGCGCCGACCTGTTCCGTTCCCCGATCGAGAGGAAGGCATGAACACAGCCGCCTCGCCCCCGCATGAGGGCTGCATGATGTTCGTCCAGTTCCCGGGCGCGCTCGAGCGCACGGCGATTCATCGATTCGTGCTCGGCGAGGATCGCGAGCCGCGCGCGCTATCGGCGGGGGAGGCCGCGGCCGAACTCGGCGATCCGTTTGCGACACTGCTGCTTCTCAAGGGCATCTTTCCCGGGACGGCCGGCGACGTCCTGGACGCGCTGCGCGACGCCACCGATCCAGCCGACTCCCTCCGACAGACCCAGTTCTTCCTGCTGGGCGAGGGCAGCCAGATCACGCTGACCCCGGAGACCGCCGAGGTCCAGCGCGACCTCCGCTTCCTCGTGTCGTGCGGTGGCGGGCCGGACGGTCCCGACATCATCCTCAGCGCCTTTCACCCCGAGCAGAGCGATGTGGAGGTCATGGCGTGGGACCACGACCACGGCGGCTTCAACTACTACCGCACCGTCGGAAACACGCGAGCTTGGGTCTTCGCCGGCAATGCGCGCCACGCGCTGAGCGACCCGACGCAGGGCAACGGCCCGTTCGAGGCCCACCACAGCGGCGCGTTCCTCATGAAGGAGCTCCGGGCGCCGTGGATCAACTGGCATTCGCCGGACGCCAACATCCAACCGTCGGTCTTCGCTGAAGACGACGCGCTGCGGACGCACGAGTGGTTCGTCAACAAGGCGCCGCTGGGAGCCTTCACCTGCGAGACGACGGTTGCGCGACCCGCCATCACGCGTTGGGCCAAGGCCCGTCTAGGCGCGGTTGCGGCTGGTGGCACTATCAGCGATCCAGCGCGGATCCTGCGCCAGGTTCTTGAGTCCGCGGCGGTGAACCTCGTGACGAGCCATACCGAGAGCGCCAACGCCCCGAACGTCGAAGCGGTTGACTTGCCGCAAACCTTCTTCGTGGATTCCGAGGCACTGACGGAACTCCTGGGTCTTGCAGCGCCGGCGCCGATCAACGTGCCGGCGGCGATCTACCGGCAAGCTCTGGAGACCTTCGGAGTGACGTTCACCGACGGTCGGTCGTTCACTCGGCCGGGCGATACCCATTTCGCTTTCTGCGTTCCTGAGCGGGCCTTCGAGGATCAGGCGGTAATCGCCCAGGCGATGCGTGCCGGACTCCTCAGCGACCGGCTTGTCGCCGCGCTGCTCATGACCGATTTCCCGAACCCGATCTTCTCCGACCGCCGCGCGGCACTCCTGCGTTACGTGCCGGCCACCGCGACCGTGGTAGATCGCCGCAGCGACTTCTCCGAGACGATGGCCAACGCGATCCTCACGGCCGCCGAGCCAACCCCCGAAGGCAGCCCTGAGCGCGAGTTCGCCAGTCTCTGGTCAGCGGGGCACCAATGGCGAGAGCGCTTCGGCGAACTGCTGTCGGCCTACTACGCGGCGGTCACGACGCAGGTGGCGACGCAGGACGGCTTCGACGCGTTCATGCGGCTGGCAGAGGCGCGACGCGACGTCGTACGTCCCATGCCAATCACCGAGAGCCAGATGCTGTTTGCCACCACCAACATCGGCCAGGGCCGGCGCAGGATGCGCGCCGACGCCACCGTCGAGGAGGTCTGATCGTGCCCCCGCTGCAGAGATTCTCCACCCCCGGCAACTTGCGCGAACCCACGCAAGCCGACGAAGACGCGTGGAGCAAGGCGGTCAAGGCGATCATCGACCAGTTCGCGACTGACGAGTTCCCGCAGTTCTACGACCCGACGGAGACCGAGACTCCGCACACCGCGACGATCGCGCATATCGCCTGGACCGCCTTTCCGGCTCGCCTGCTGCCCGAGGCGACCTCCGAGGAACAGCGGTGGGCCCAGGCCGACGGCAGCCGCGACGAGCAGGATGAGTATTGCGAATGGAGCGTCGAGCGACGAGACGACGGCGCGATCATCCGCGTGACCTTCACCAGCGAGGTGCGCGAGTACTGGGAGCACATCGCCTCCCGCGACCCGGACCGCATCGTCGAGCTCTATCGCGAGCTGGTCGATGCGAGCCTCACGCGCGAGGACCTCTTCGTCGACGGCCGCTACGTGTTCGACAACGAGCACAATGTCTTGACCGAGGGACGACTCGCCCACCTCGTTCAGCCCAACAACAACCTCGGCGCCGCGGTCGACCTCGCGGCCAAGGCCACCATTCTGCGCGAGAAAAATGGGGGTCCCGTGACGAGCAAGCAGGCGCTAGTTCAGTGCGCGCAGCTCGGCAACGAGTTCCGCAACAGCGACCCTCAGATCGCGGCGGCCGTCAATGACGCCGCCCGCTCTGGGAACGAGATTACGCTCGGCGATCCCCCCGGCCTCTATCTCGACGGCATTTCCACAGCCGGAATGGTCACGCCTGACGGGACGGACCCGGCGACCTTCTGGACGGTCGAGCGTGGCGACCCGGGCCACACCGTACGCGCCAGCTTCAGCGTGCCGGAGGCGCTCGGCTACGTCGTTGGCGACATCAATCTCGGAGGCCGCGCCATCCGGTTCGGCGCCCAACTCGCAGACCGCGTAAGCGTTCGTCTAGACGCCGTTGTCAAGCCCGCCGACCACCAGCCGACGCCGCGGCCCTGCGGCGCCCCGTAGCTCCGGCTGCTACGCCGTGGGCGGATTGGCGGCCCAGATGCGGCGGAGCGGCCGGCTCGAACGGGGCGCCCGCTGGCGCCTTCCGCTACGGCCCACCACATCAACTACGACGCGGGAGTCCGGGACCGTCCGGACATGACCCCAGACGGTGACCGACCACGACGCCGCGGCGCGCTTCGAGCGCTGCTTCACCGACAACTACCCTGGGATCGCTGCCTACCTCCTGCGCCGCAGCGCCGCGCACGAGGACGCCGAGGACGCGGCCACCGAGGTCCTCACGATCGCCTGGCGACGCATCGACGACCTGCCAGCGAAGACGATGCCTCGCCTCGGGTCTGGGTGTCGTGGCAGCCGCGTCAAGTCTCCGGCTATCGCTGAGCCCATCACGGAGACGGCCCCACGGCTAGCACGAGGCGCGCGACACCGATCTTCGTCGATTGCCCTGGGACGCCGTGAACGGCCGTTGTGAACAACGCAAACACCGAGTCGGCGTCGGCCGCAAGCTCCCAGTCGACGGGACCGTTGAATCGGAAGCGCCGGGCGAGCGGCTGGCCGACGGTGCGGACCTGTCCGGTCGACGGGTCCATGGCCCGGACATCCATCCAGCCTTGGAGCCCTTGCTGCGTCAATCGCTGGCTGAAGGCGTATGCCCAGAGCAGGTTTCCGCTTGACATGAGGCGGCCCTGCTCGGTCACATCGCGCACGCTCCGGGACAGGCCGGTCGTGGCGTCCGGTGTCGTGAACACCGTCCAGTCGACCTGTGGCTTCGGTCTACCGGTGTCGGGCTGCGCCAGGCTCGCGCTCGGCGAGCCGTCGCGCCGGAACACGTCGGCCGACAAGAAGATGACGCCTCCCGCGGAGGCGGCGCTGTCGAGGTCGGCGCTCTCGACGTCGACGCCGAGGGCGCTCGGCGGGATCTCTGTGCCACGGGCGGCCCAGCCGCCGTCGGGCCTGCGGCAGAGAACCCGGATCGCCGGCGGTGTGGAACCTTCGACGTGTTGGAACCCGACGCAGTACACAGCGCCGTCGGCGAACGGCTGCATGCTCAGGTCCTGGTCTCCCAGCAGCTCGTCGGGCGGCGACGCGTCGCGCCAGCCGCCGTCCGCGTAGGCGCTGACGGAGAACCGGCTTCGGTCCTGTCGGTCGACGAATCCACGTAGCGCATAGAGCACGCCGCCGGCGGCGACGAGTTGGCCCAAGCCGCCACGCGAAGCCGACGGCCAGATCCGGCGCCCGAGTGATTTCCAGCGTCCGTCACGCAGGCACAGGACGCGCAGGCCACGGCGGTCGAGCCCGGCGCAGATCGTGCCGTCGTAGGCGGCGAGGGTCAGGGTCCCCGCGGTCCCCAGATCGAGGCGGCGCCCCCCGACCCGGCGCTGCCACCGCCCGTCGGCGAGCGTCAGGATCTCTCCCGTGAAGCGACGGCGGGAACCGGTGATGGTCGCGACATACGGTCGGCCCTGGACGACGGCCATCGTTCCGTTCTGCCCGGGCCCGGGCTCTGTGCCGCTCGGGATCGGCGGGAGCTTGCGCCAGCTCGCGCCGTCTAGAGCCTGGAGCGGCTCGGACGCGGTGGCCGCCCGCTGTGCCCGATCAGCGCCGCAACCGAGGAGGAGCGACGAGGCGACCACGCCGGGCAGCACCCGACCCAGGGCCCGAAGGGAGCGCGCCGATCGCGGCGCGCTCCTCCGAGACATCGTGATGCGGTCGGTCACGCCCCGCGGAACTGGGTGAAGCGGTCGTTCCAGCCGCCGTTCGCCAGGCTCGACACCTCACGGCACTGATATGCAGCGTCGTACAGCGCTCCGCCGCCGAGCGTCGTGTCGCTATCACGCCAGTAGGGGTGCCAGTAGTTCGACGCGACGTACGACGTGACCTCGCGATAGAACGGCTCGCTGTGCCACTGCCAGTAGGTGTAGCCGCCGAACCACCCCTGGATTCCTCCCCGGTTCAGGTCCTTCCAGACGTGCGTGTCGGTCAGGCTGCAGTCGTCGGACTTGTGCGCCTTCGGCCCTCGTGACGCTGCGGCCTTGGCCGTGCCGCTCAGGATGGCCTGAGCCAGTGACGGCGACGCCGGGGCGCCCCAACCGGGAGGCGTCTCGCCCTTCGCGACGGCCTCCCGCTCAGCGGTGTTGTGGGCGGCATCAGACGAGAAGCACGGCACGGGGCCGTCCGTCTTCGCCGCCGAGCAGCCGCCCTGTGCGGTGAGCGCTGTCTCTTTCGCGGTGGGCACCCCGTCCACCAGGTACGTCTCGGCGGAAGCCTGCGCGGCTCCCGCGAGGGCCATTGCCGCCGCCACGGCGACGGCAACTCGCATCTTGCTCATACATCCCCCAGATCGGTTTCGCCCTTCGGGCGATGGTGTGCGCCGGTCCACGGCGCCTGGCACGGGACAACGTATGACGCAGGGGTCCTCACCGCGCGAAATAGGTGCAAGCGTGTCGGATCTCCGCGTTAATCTCCATTTGATCGCTCGCCTACGTCACAGTGTCACGCGGACCCTGACGCCCGTCCGGCCGTCGTACCTGTCACGGTATTGAGCCGTCGCGCGACTACGACGTACGACGTGCCTCTCACCGCTGACGACATCGCCGGTCTCTTCGACCGCCACCACCGCGACCTCTTGCGCTTCTTGGTTCGCCGGACCTGGAATCCGGACGTCGCCGTCGAGTTGCTGGCTGAAACCTTCGCTCGGGCACTCGAGAGCGGAGACGAGTTCCGCGGCGGCGGCGACCAAGTCGCCAGGGGGTGGGTGTTCGGCATCGCGAGGCACCTCACGGCGGACTTTGTCCGGCACGGCCAGGCCGAGCGCCGCGCCATCGAGCGCCTCGGAATCCGGACCAGGAATCTGAGCGACGATGAGTATGAGCGGATCGAGGATCTTGCTTCCTCCGGCGGGCTGCGGGCCGACGTGGCGCGAGCGGTGGGCGAGCTCCCCGATGACCAGCGCGCAGCCATCGAGCTTCGGATCGTTCAGGAGCGTCCGTATCGCGAGGTCGCAGAGCTTCTTGGCATCTCGCAGGAGGCCGCCCGGACGCGAGTCTCGCGAGGTCTCGGCGCACTTCGCACGCAACTCCTCCCGACCACGAGAACCTTGAGGACCGATCATGTCTGACCGAAACCCGACGTCGTCGGATCTTCCGGTGCTGCAAGAGCTGCGTGGCGAGCTCATCCGCGTCGCGAACGGAACTTTCGCCATCGATCGTCACTCGCCGTGGCGGCGACGGGCGGTCGCGGCTCTCGCCGCCGCCGCGATCATCGCATCGATCCTTTCGGTGCTCCCAAGCGATGAGCACCGCTCTAAGTTAGGGCCGGCCTCCGCGTCTGCCGCGCAGGTGCTGAACCGTGCGGCATCGATCGCACGCGGGCACGCAGCGGCGGTGCCGCCGAGCACGGCGTACTACTACGTCCACAGCAAGACCAGCGCGTTGAGCGGCGCCGAAGGCTCGTCGCGGCTGGTCGTGCGGGACCGCAGGAGCTGGGTCAGCCTGGCGCGCCCCGGCGTCGTGCAGCAGCGCGTGGCAGGAACGGCGCGGGCGTCGCGCTTCGGCGTGCCGGCGTTGCGGCAGTACTCGATCGGCGAGCAGCGCTTCGGCCAGGCCGCCTTCATCACATACGCGCCCGATCCGGCCGCGCTGTACCGGCGCCTGCGCGACGCTGCCCGGGGCCAGGGAGCGTCGGCCGAGGCGCAGGTGTTCTCCCAGCTCGGCGACGCACTGCGGGAGACGCCGACAACGCCGCGTCTCCGAGCCGTGCTCTTCCGGACGCTCGCGCTCGTGCCGGGCATCCGCGTCCAGCGCGACGTCCGCGTCGAGGGCGGCCGCACCGGCACGGTCGTCAGCCATACGATCCGAGGCACCCGCGGCGAGCTGGTATTCGATCCGAAGACCACCGAGATCCTGGCCGAGCGCCAGGTCGTCGTGGCGTCCGGCGTACTGCCCCACGTCCCAACGGGCACGGTCATCCAGAGCACGGTCTACCTTGGTCGGGCAACGGTCTCGCAACTCCCTGCCGGGGTCGCGACCTCCTCGGCGGCCGCGTCATGTCGCGCCCAGCAGTTCGGCAAGGTGATCCACGCGCGGGTCGTGTCGGCTACGTGCTCGGCTGGGTGGGCCGTAACCCGGCTCAGCCTAGAGCGACGCCGCACAACCTGGGTGCTCTGGCGGCACGGGGCTGACGGCTATCGCTCAGTCTACGCCGCCCGGGGCGGCCGCAGCTGCCCGGCCGTAATCACGAAGCGGCTGCCGAACGGAACGGCCGGAAGCCTTTGCTAGGAGCCTTCTCGTCGGTGCTCGGCGGTGCATCGGGCTCACCTGAGGAACGCGTGGCGGACGACGCCTGCGTAGCGCGGCCTGGCCGGACGCGAACGGTCAACGGTGAGGCGGACTCGTGCGACGCATCCTGGCCGAAGGACGCTAGCGAGCGGCGAACGGCGTGCCGTCGCGATAGCGCCCTCGGTCAGGGCACGGTAGGTCGTCTGGTTGCACGGTGCGATGCCGCTGATGTAGGCGCCCGCGGGGTTGACCCGGTAGGCGTTGGCCGTCTCGCGGGAGCCGGGGATGTGCGGGCCGCGGGAGTTGACGGGAGCGGCGGGCTGCAGGACTGTGAGGGTCTTAGGACGATCCCGTCGGCGATGCCGGGCGGCGCGGCGGCGCGGCGGCGGTAGAACTGGCGCTCGTGGGGGTCATGCGCGCCCAGACCGAGCAAACACGCCTTCGTGGCCGGAGCAACCGTCGCTGCAGGTCGAGCTCCTCAGAAGACCGCATCGAGCTCGCGGCCGCCATCCACGACTACATCGAGCTCATTCATAACACCCGGCGCCGGCACAGCTCGCTGATTATGCTCACCCCAACCGAGTACGAAGACCTACCTACACACCAACGACGCCGCCTGACTCCAGAACCACAACTCCACGATTTCAGGGGTAGATCACGGTTTCCGCGAAACCCGGGACGGCTCAGCGGCTTCGTTGCCGCGCGACGGTCGCTGTAACGGCACGGTCGTCAAGCTCGAGGACGTCGGTGCCGGCGCGGGTGAGGTCTGGCCGGACGACCACGACCGAGCGTGCGCGACGCCATGCGTGCATGCACGGGGTGACGTCGCGGATGCGCGCGGTCTGGTCTGCGCGCGTTCGCGCTAGCGGCGCCGCGCGAGGCCGGGGTGGGGCGCGGGCCGGCGGGCGTGCTCGATGGCGCGCTGGATCGCGTGTTTGGCGGCGGGCTCGAGACCGGGCCAGGGCGCGAAGTTGATGGCCGGCTCGTCGGCGTCGATGACGGGCTCGGGGAAGCCGGGCAGCGGCTCGGTATCGCGGCGCGTCGCCGCGGCGGCGGCGCGCGCGATGGTGGGCTCGGCGCAGAGGAGCCAGACCTCGTCGAACCAGCGCGCGGCGCGATAGCCCTCGACGATGCGCCGCAGGCGGCCGGCGCCCTTGAGCGTGCGCTCGAACTCGAGGACGACGCGACGGCCATCGCGGTGCTCGACGATCAGATCCGGCCAACGCTTGGCCGTCCGATCGCCGGCCTCTTGCAGGTCGGCGCTGTGGCGCGTGTCGGTCGTGCGTTCGCGGGCGCGGCACTCGCGCTCGGTGTAGACGCTGGCGCCGTCGCCGCGCGCCTCGAGCCGGGTCACCAGCCAGGCGAGTCCCGGCTCGTGCTCGCGCTGCAGGTCGGTGCGCGCGGGACGCCGCGGCAATAGCCCCACCGCGCGCAGACCCCGGGCGGTCACAGTGACCGTCCAGCCGGCAGTGCCACCGCGCGTGCCGCTACGCGTCACCAGGCCGGCACGTTAAGCCGCCGCAGCCGCGCGTTCATCTTCTCCTTCGAGACGCCGAACCGCTGCGCCAGCGTGGCCGCGTCGACAAACCGAAACCGCGATATCCAGTGGAGAATCTCTCGGTCTCGTCCGTCCTCGACCCTGGAATGCCTCTGGCGCGCCACCAGGGTCGGTGCTGTTGTTGTCGTGACTGTTGATCGTTGTTTCTCTTCCATCTCCCTTCCAAAGGCGAGGCTCTAAGCCAGTCCCAGCACCTTTGACCCCCACCCTGCATGGGCAGCCGCTCGGCCCCGTCCCAGGTGTAACCCCCGTCCACCCGCGGGTAGAACGTGCTCGGGCCCCACCACACGCTGTTGTGGCAGCGGTCCAGGCGCAGGCCCGGCTCGTCCGGCCCGACGCCGCGGTCCTCGGCGCGGACGAGTAGGTTGCCGTTGGCCAGGTTGACCGAGACGGCGGGGGTGCCCTCGGTGTTCGGCTGGTCGGGCTCCGCGCCCGGCGTCACCGTGCCGTCGGGGTGCCAGAACGTGTAGTCGCGCGACGTGCCCGACCGCTGCGTGTACCAGACCTGCAGGTACGGCCACTGCGTCTGGTTCCCATTGGAGGAGGTGAACGTGTAGACGTTGTCACCGGTGGTCGTCGCCGCGTCGATCACCACGCCGCGGTTCGGCGTGGTGCCGTCGACCCAGCGCTGGGCGAGCGAGCCGAGGTCCTTGAAGGAGGTCCATCCGCTAGCCGGGGGCTGGACGTTGCCGGTCGCCGTGCCCTGGTCGCCGCCCGGCGTCGCCCAGGCCGTCGTGCCGTTGTAGGTGTTCCACGTCGCGGCCTCGGTCCACGCCGTGCTCACCTCGTGGACGTGGAGCGGGCTCGGGTTCGACGTCGTGCTGGTCAGCAGATACGCCGCCAGCGTGGCGCTGAACACGATGCTGTCGTCGGGGATGGCGCTCGCCACGTCGAACTTCAGGAACGAGCGGCGGCCGCGCAGCACGGTGCCGACCATGCCGCGCCCGGCCTCCAGGGTGGTCAGCGAGCCGTAGGAGGTGGTCGGGGCGCTCTCGTTGACGAACGCGTCCTGGAGGCCACCGGCCAGGACCGCGCCCGCGCCGATGTAGGTGATCGTCGGGTCGACCGACACGGGGAACCGGCGCGCGGGGTCGCGGAGCCGCTCCGGGTTGACCTCCACGACGAGCCGCTCGCCGTCGTCGCTCAGGCCGAGCGTCACGTGGGGATCGGCGTCCGCCGCGCCGTGGCCCGCGGCGTCCCACGCGTAGGGCGCCGCGAACCGCGCGATCGCGGTCCGCCCGCGCAGCACCTCCACGCCGCCGTCCCCGTCGGCGCGCAGCCGCACGCCGCCGCTCGTCGCGACCCGGAAGGCGTACCGCGTGGGGGCGCCGGCGTCGCCGAGCTCCAGGGTCTCCTTCAGGCCGGTGTTCTGGACGTCGTAGACCGCGTCGACCCCGGGCAGGGCCTCGGTGTAGGTCACGCGGTCGGTCTGGCGCTGCAGGCGGCCGCCCGCCTCTTCAAGCCCGAAGCTGACCCAGTCGTCGCCGACCGCGAACCGCACGGGCCGGCTCAGCGAGTCCGGCAGCTCCGCGCGGAAGCCGTTGGCGCGGTTGCGCACGGCGTAGCCCTGGCGCGATGACGCGACGAGCGTGTTGTCGATGGCGTCGAACGAGCCGTCGGCGCGCTCGAAGTTGACCGCCACCGGGAAGACCTTGGCGACGCGGCTGCCGTCGTCGTTGAGGAACGTGCGCGACCGGGCGGTCCGCCTGGGACGCCGACTAGAGGAGGAGACACTCCCGTCATGCCCAGTCCGCAAAGCCAAGCGCCTCCAGAACCAGCTCCGACCGCATCCAGCATCGGCGCTGCCGAGGCATCGTGGCAACGCGGCGTCGACGCCGGTGGGCGCGGAGCAGGTGCACGCGTTCACAGCCGTAGCGCCACGAGGACGCGGGTGCCGGGAGCGCATCCGCGCGGCCATCCGCGAGCAATCCGCTCGCCGCGCTGCCCGGGGGCACAGAGCGGGTCGTCACAATGCCTACGCCGCGGCCGATGCGCTCGGCGCGCGTTGCGTGTACGAGGAACCGCAGGAAGGCGGCGTGGTCCTCGCCGAAGTTGGAGCGCCCGTCGCAGGCGGCGCCACAGCCGCCCACGCGGTGCTGCGCATGGTGCGCGGCCAACCCCCACGTGTCTGCTGTCCCTGAGGCTCGAGCTGGCCCGCGCGACGACGCCAAGACACTGCGCCACCACCACGGAGGCGCCCGCCACAGGGGTATGAGCGCTCTGCCCTTGGCCGCCTGGCGGATCCGTGCCGTCCAGCTGCTGGTGCTGCTGATGGCTGCCCCGCTGGGCCTTGGCGTCCTCGGCCACCTGCAGCCCGACGTCGCCGCGGCCGCTCGCTCGCTGAGCCCGCTAGCCCTGCAGCCCAGCACCGGCAGCGGCACTCAGGCGCTCTCGATCTTCGCGCACAACCTGCGCGTCGTCGCGCTGCCGCTGCTCGGCGCCGCGGCGCTGGCCGGACTCCGCTTTCACCCCGGAATCCGGGACCCACTGCGCGCCGTCCTCGATGCCGTCATCTGCCTGAGTCTCGTGGGCAACGTGACGCTGCTGGCGCTGTCGCTCGCGGGCTATGGCCTCGGGCGCCTCGCGCCCTGGCTGCCGCACCTGCCCGTCGAGTTCGCCGCCTTGGCGATCGCGCTCGACGTCTACCTCACCGCCCGCGGTCCCGGCGCGTTGAGCGGCCGGCTGCTGCTCGTCGCGGCCGCCGTCTGCGTCGTCGCGCTCGCGCTGGCCGCCGTCATCGAGACCTACGCCACGCCGGGCGCCTGAAAGAACGCGCGCCACCACCTCGCCGCTGCCCGCCTTGGTTTCAGATGAGTCACCACGACCGCGACTTCTGGGCCCACTACTGGCCCTGTGACGGTCGTCTGGCCGGCCTGCATCGCGTCGCCGTCGGTCGTCGGATCGCCCGCGGCGAGACGCCGCTGGCCGCTCAGCTGCACTCCATCGCCGGCGTCGTCGCCTGTGCCGACCCCGCCGAGCGGGCAGCGATGCTGGCGATGGGGCCCAGTGAGGAGGTCGCGCTGTGAGCGGCCGCACCCCCCGCCGCGCTGACACGCCGCGCACGCGCCGTCCCCGACGCACCACCCCCCGCGTTCCGCGCGCCCGGCTGGTCGGGCGCCTGGGTGTCTCTGTCTTCAGCTCAGGATCGCCCGCCGCTCCGGTCTCGCAAGGCCGCTCGCTGCGCTCGGGCGACCCCTAACGGGGCTTGCGATTCCCGTCGCGGCGGCGTTTCTCGCCTCCGTCAGAACCCAGTCGCCCTCGCCGCCGGCGAGAGCAGAAAGGCACCACCTACATCATGAGCGCTCCGCGCACCCGCTTCGTGGGTCACCTCGTGGCCGACCCCGAGCTCAGCCACACCAACAACGGTACCCCCGTCTGCAAGATCCGCGTCGCCGTCGACGGCGGCGGTCGCAACATGGAGTCCGGCTACTACAACGTCGTCGAGTACGACAAGCCCGGCGAGGCGTCCTTCAACCAGCTCACCATGGGCTGGTGCGTCGAGGTCGACGGCCGCTTGGAGCACCGCTCCTGGAAGGACAAGGAGACCGACAAGTGGCGTGAGGGCATCGACATCGTCGGCCGGATCAACTGGATCCACGCTCCCGCCACCGAGGAGGAGAAGGCGGCTCGCGCCGCCGCCGCCGACGGCCCGACCGATCTCCCGCCCGTCGACGCGAGCGCCAAGCCCGCCGTCCCGGCCGGCGTCGGCGCCGCTGCCGACGACGACATCCCGTTCTAGGCCCCGGGCCTAGCCCGCGTGCAGCGTCTCGCCGGGGCACCGCCCGGCGGGCCGCTGGACTCGCCCCAGCCACGGCTGGGGCATCACCGCGGGCCTGCGCCCGTATCCGTAGTTCGACTACCCCAACTTCGTCGCAAGGACCTCACCGGCATGGCCGCCAACACCAACCACCCCGACGTCGTCTCCATCCACGACCTCCCCGTCGTCGCCAGCCTCGCCGAGCTGCTCGGCCCCGACTACAAGCAGCAGATCGCCGCGCAGATGCGCGCGATGGAGCGCATGACGCCCGCCGAGCGCGTTGCCGCCATGTACCGCGGTGAGCTGCGCGGGCCCGCACTCAACGCCTGGGCCACCAGCCGCCCCCATGAGCTGCCCAACACCACGCTGGCCGCCGCCATCGACGGCCCCGACGGCGCCGACGGCATCTACTGCACCGATGGCGAGCTGCCCTGGATCCTCGAGCTCACGCCCGAGTTCTGCGGGGACTGAGCGACATGGCCGCCACCCTCGATCTTCTGCCCGACGCCGCCGAGCAGGTGCTCGCCGTCGTCGCTCCCCCGCGCTCCCCGGGCGCTCGCCCGAGCACCGGTCCCGGCAGCTGGACGCGCCGCGAGCTGCTGCTGTGGTGGCGCGACCGCAACCACCGCGACCCCATCGGCGGCGTGCGCCTGGACTGGGACGACGACGTCGAGCGCGTCGCCATCGCCCAGCACTACCACACGTGGAACACCCCCGAGCAGGTCGTCTCGCTCATCGGCTCAGCATCCTCACGGGCCGCCATGGGCGACCTCTGGGCCGCGCTGCGCCCCCACGACCGCCAGCTCTACCGCCGCCGCGCAGCAGTGCTGCTCGCCCTCGCCCTCGCCCTCGCCGACAAGATCACGCTATGACCACCACGGCGCTCGCTCTCCCCTCGCCGGCGGCCGCGGGCGCCGCCACCCCGACCGCGCCTCGCTGGCCGCTGCCCGACCCCGACTGCATCCGGTCCGAGCCACCGACCCCGCCCATGGCGCTCGGCCAGGGCTACAGCGCCGCCCTCGAAGGCCGGCCCGCCAGCAGCAACCCATACGCCTTGGGACTGCCCAGCGACAACGAATCCCGCGCGCAGCTGTGGGACGACGGCTTACGCGTCGGGCGCCTCCGTCGGCAGCTGATCTAGACCCCAGGAACCCCGGCGCGCGGCCCCGGCCCGGGTCGCGCGCAACGACCTTTTCTGCGTCCGTGATGGCGGGTAGCGTCAGCGCCCACATGGCCCCGTCGCTTCGCATGCCGATGGCGCTCACCGTCAACGGCGAGCCCATCCCGACCAGCACCACCGTGCACTGGAGCGGCGCGCACGTCCTGACGATCGCCACGGTGATCGCCCGCCACGATCTCCCGCTGGCGCTCACCTCCGCCTACGTCGGCGCGCCGGGCGTGCGCACGCACGTCACCCACCTGCAGCAGGGCCCTGCCGGCCAGAGCCCCACGATCGAGACGATCGCCTTCGGCGACGCCCACGGCACCACCGCCAGCAAGGTCTTCTACCGCGCGGCCGAGTGCGCCTACGACCACGCCGAGCGGCTGGTCGAGTGGCTGTTTGCCCTCGGCCACGAGGTCAGCATCGACCTCGCCGACGACGCCGTCGCCGTTCTCGACGCTGTCCAGTAAACCAGCCTGCGGGCGCGGCCTGCGCGTGGCGGGCCCGTTCCGGGTGATGCCCACCGCCATGCTCACCCCCGCCCCCAAGGATCGCCCGTGAACCACCACCCCTTCGGTGCCCTCGCCTCCCTGCTGGTCGCAGGGCTGCTCGGGAGCACCCTGGCCGTCGGCCCGGTGCCCGAGCTGGGCTTCATCGCCCAGTGCGCCTTCATCGGCGGCCTGATCGGCACCGGCGTCGCCTACCGGCGCGATCGCCTCACCCCAGCGCCGCGGCGCTCCGACCAACGCTTCCGCCTCGGCGCCCGCTGGACCGCCGCCGGCGCCCTCGTCGGCCTCCTCATCGTCTTGATCGACGCCGTAGCATGAGAGCCGTGACCCGCCTGCAGCTCGCCGCGATCCTCGCCTGGATCCTCGCCGCCTCCGCGGCGCTCGTCGAGCTGGGCCTCAGCAGCTGGAGCCCACTCGCGCAGCTGATCGCCAGCATCAGCGTGCTCATCGGCGCCACCCTCATCGCGCCCGGCTACTTCGGCTGGCGCGACCCCCGCCGCCACCACTAGCCATGGCCGTGCTGCCCGCCATCCCCGCCGAAGTCGGCGATCTCAACGACGCCGAAGAGGCCCTGGTGCGGCGCGCCACTGCCTCCAAGGCGATCCCGTGGCGCGTCGCCCGGCGCACCGCCAGCGGCGACCTCGTCCTCGAGGCCGCCATCCCCGCCGGAACGGACAACCCCGGCATGGTCCGCGACGTCACGCTCACACGCACCCCCGCAGGCCTCGTGACGTCCACCGGCCTACTGCGCGCCGCCTAGAGGCGCGGCGTCTCGTCCTGTCGCACGGCCTACGACCCCGCCCCGTCATGCGAACATGTGTTCGTGACGAGTCAAGGATCGGCCTACGCGCGCTTTCGCAGGGCTCTGCTGACGCAGAACCTCACGATGATCGACGCTGCCGCGCGAGAGCTGCCGACCATCTCGCTCGATGACGCGCTGACCATCGTCACGCTGCTGGCCAAGAAGCACGACCCCCGCTACGGCCGTGCCGCCGCCCGCTGGGTCGCGCGCGTCGTGCTCGAACGGCGCCTGGAGCTCGGCGACGCGCGCCGGCTCCTGTCGCTGGTTGACGAGCTGCCGCGCACCCCTGGCCTCGAGATCACGCTAAAGGACTACACGTAGGCCATCAGAACTCCCACAGGCTGAACTCCCGCGGCGGCGTCAGCTGCGCCTTCGGCAGGTCTCGCCGCAACAGGTCGGTGTGGATCTCGACCCCGAAGACGCTCATCATCACGGGCATGGCCTCGCGGCCGCCCACCTGCAGGCGGCTGTACTCCAAGGTAGTCGCCCCGGTCGGCGTGCCGTACTCAGCTTAGCTAAGGCAAGTGCGCGTCGCGTGACCCCGCTGTCAACGTCGTCTTCGACCATCTTCCACCCACGGGGGCGGTGTTGCTAACGCCGCGAGCGGTTCGTTGCGTAGCGATCACGGCGTACCGCGCGCGCCGAATCGGCTAGGCGCGGCCATCTTCGGTGAGCGGATGGCGAGTCGCGTAGGCGGTGTTGATTGCCTGAACGGCCGCCGGGGTGGCGCGCCATTCGCCTCCTGCGCGATGCTGGCTGCGAGATTCGATGAGTCCCTCGGGCACGAGTTCCTCGAGCATCCGGTGCGTATCGTCAGAAGTGAAGCCGCGCCACTCGACTGCTTCCTGATGGATCTCGGCGAGGGGCCGGAATGCGTGGTCGGGATTGCCGTCGGCGGACTCTCGGGCCCGGGCGAGGTGCAGCAGCGCGGCGTGCATGGCTCCGTCAGGGCCGTGACCCGGCCGCATCCACTTCGGTACCTCGGAGGCATGGGGGCTGCCCGCCCATTCCCACCGGGGGCTTGATGCGTTGCTCATGGGCCGTCAGTCTAGGCTGGCCAGCGACCTGCGGCTCCGGCGAGAACGCCCGGAGCCACCAAGGTCGCCGACCAGGATTCGGCCTCTAGCAGGCCCAGGGGTTGTGGACCTGGTAGGCGGTGTCATCGCCGCCCGTGGTCCGGTTGATGCCGTGCGCGTAGTTGACGAACTGCCGGCAGTTGGGTGCTCCGGTGTACTTGGTGTAGGGGACGCTGCACGACGTGGTGTTGTAGCAGTCGTTGGCGGGGTAGTCGTCCACTCGGACCCCGTTGGCGTTGAGGTAGGTGTGCAGCCAGAGGTGGCCGTAGCGGCAGCCCGCCATCTGACCCTTGTAGGAGAGTCCGCCGCTGTCGATGGTCGAGAACGCCGTGACGCACCCCGCCGGGTTGCTCGCAGCCCGAGCCTTGACGGTGCGGTGATGCGCGGCTGACGCTGTCGGCGCGGCAAACTCGCTGAGTCCTGCAGTGTTGGTGGACGCGCGGATGCGCGCGGCTGTCTCGGGTGCCGCGGCGTCGACCGGCGGGCGCGCCTTCGTGTAGCCGGGAGGCAAGGTGCCGGTGACCGTGCCACTGGGCGAGATGCTGAAGGAGCCGCTGATGACGGTCTCGGGCCCGTAGGCGCCCCAGCCCTGCGTGGCCGCCGTGCCGGTGGGCGCAGCCGTCGGAGATGTTGCGCTCTCGGCCGCGGCCACCCCGCCGAGCGCCAGTGCGCCGACGGTTCCGAGAGCCGCGCCTCGACGCGCGATCGTTCGTGTGATGTTCATGGGGCGGCATCCTCCGTCCAACCCGTGGCGCCGGTGGGCAGCGTGGAGCAAATGTGGAGTGTTATCGAAGAGATTGCGCCGGTTTCGCTGCGGGTCGTCACAACAAGCGCGCTCAAGGCTCTAGCAATGGCTCGTTGTCACCTAATCTCGGAGGTCGACATACTTCAGGCGGGCTGACGTAGTAGATCCGTGCGTTGCTGAACTGAGCCGCCACCGGCTGCTTCTGCTTGGTCGGCAGGCCGCGCTCGGCGCGGAGCAGCGCGATCGGCGGGAAGTTGACGAGCTCCCCGTCCCCCGGTGCCAGCGGCCCGTTGTTGCAGCGGTCGCACACGACGCCCCGCTCGAGCACGTACTCCTGGTTGCCCAAGCCCTCGCTGAAGATGTGCTCGCGGCTGCCGAACCCGCCGTCGGACTGACGACGAACAGGCAGCCTTCAGCATGGTTGGCGCTCGAGGTCGAGGCGGCGACGGATTCCACAGTGCTTTGAGGATTGCACCACGTCGGAACAAATCCCGCCTCGACGGCAACGGCAGCGACGGGTGCGCGCGCGCCCCTGGGCTCCCCTTCGGCCAGGCCCATGTCCCTTCGGCCGATGTTGGCACGCTGCGCGTGCGGTCGGCCTGCGAGACAGCGCCCGCCCGCCGGGGGCGGGCCCGCAATCTCCTGTCAGGAGAAACCGACATGGTGTCCATCACCGTCCTCCGTCGGGCGCCGGCGCGATGATCCCCTACGACTCGGGCATCGGCGGCCAGCGCCCGTACTACTCCTACGCCCGCGTGCTCTGCCCCCAATGGGGACCGCGGCCCTACCTCTGCTGGGTCAGCGGCGGCAACGCCATGGCCTTCAGCCTGATCCGCCTCGAGGACGGCCGCTGCGGCGCGATCTACGAGGGCTGCCAGTGGGCACCCGTCGCCGTCGCCCAGGCGCGCAAGGAAAGCGGCCTGGACTGGCTGCCCGGCGCGGGCACCGAGAACTACGACCGAGAGCCGTTCCACGTCGAGGCGCGTCGCTCGCCGCTGATGCGCGTCTTCAAGCGCCTGGCGGCCAGCGACCGGCAGCTGCGCTGCGCCATGGCCGCCGAGAACATCGTCCGCGGCCACGCACACCGCAACGACAGCACCTACGGCCCCTCGGGCGCCGAGGCGATCGTGCGTATGGCTGCTGGCCTGGCGCCACGCTGCGACGGCCTGCCTCGCCCCACATCCGGCTACATCCCGGGCACGACTGAGCGCGCCGACCGCTGCGACCTCGGCCGCCAACGCGTCTTTGACGCGCTCTGCTCTAGCCTCGCATTTCACCGCCGCACCGGGCGCAGCGACATGGCCACCCTCTCGCTGCAGGCGCTGCTCGAGGCGTCCGGCTGGCAGCGCTACGCCGACCGGCTCGAGGACCTCGTCGCCGCCGAGCGCGACGTTGTCAGCGCCGAACACGGCGCCGCCACAGCTCAGCTGACGCTGATCTGACGACGCAACAGCGGCCGCCGTCGGCGATCGGCCCGAAGGTGCGCTCAAGGCTCGCTGACGGCCTCGGGCTGCTCAAGGACCCGGCTGCGCCGCTGCGGCCCTGTCGGGCTGCCCTTGACCACCGGCATCTGCGGTGCCTGCCCGCGTCCGCCAGCGCTGCCCGCGCACCGACCTTCGGGGCCTCACCGCCCCGCCATCCATCCACGCCAAGGAATGGCCCGTGACGGACCTCACCACCCACGCGCCGGGAGCCAAGGGCTCCCGGCTGACCGGCGCTGCACTGACCCGCGAGACCGTGGCCTCCAGCCCCGACGTGCTGCGGCCGTCGGGGCTGCTGGCCGCCAAGGGGCTGCAACAGTTCTACTCGCCGCCCGAGGCCGCCGAGCTCGTCGGCCGCGTGCTGCACGCCGGCCACTGCAACGCCGTCGACCTCACCGCCGGCGACGGCGCGCTGCTGGCCCAGTGGCCGCGCGAGCAGCGCTACGGCATCGAGATCGACGCCGACCAGGTCGCCGCCGGCGACTACCACGCCATCCACGGTGACCTGCAGCGCGTCTACCCGCTGGTGCGCCTGACCCGGCTGGGCTTTCGCGCCGTGGTGCTCAACCCGCCGTTCGGCCTGACGTGGACCGACATCCACGGCAAGTCGATCAACAGCACGCTGCTGGCGCTGCGCTACGGCCTCGGGGTCCTCGACGAGCGCGGCCACGGCGTGCTGATCGCCGGGCGTGACCGCTTCGCGCGCGAGATCGCCGACCAGCCCGAGGCGCGCGGCGTGTACGCCGTCATCGAATGCCACGACCTCTTCGAGGGCGTCGAGCTGCCCTGCGTCGTCGCGTTCTTTCGCGCGCCGCACACGCGCAGCAACGACACCCCGCCCGCGTGGCGTACCGCCGCGCGCGCCGAGTTGCCCGGCCTCGTGCGGTGGGTCAATGACGCCCACGGCGAGCGCTGCGACTACGCGCCGGCCCCTACGTCTCGCCGACCGGCCTACGGACCGCCGACGAGACGCGCACCTGGAAGACGATTGCCAACGAGCACGCGCGGCGCCGCGGGCTCGCCGCCGCGCGGCAGGCCAGCCACGACCTCACCCTGCGGTCCGGGCGGCTGCGCGTCTCGCTGACCGCGTTCGCGTCGCTGGCGCTCTCTCGTGCCAAGGCGCTGGACACCGTCCAGCGGCTGCACCGCCAGTCAGACAGCTACTTCGCCTACAACACGCGCGAGTGGCTGCGCGTCAAGCAGCTGGCCGCCGACGGGATGCTCACGGTCTGTCCCGACCTAGAGGCGCGCGTTGAGCGCGTCATCGCCGGCGCGCGCCGCGCGCTGGTGCCCAACTACCCGATCAAGCCGCAGCAGCGGCTGGGCTACCTGGACGACCTCGACTCGATCCTCTGCGTCACCGGTGACGCAGAGCGCGGCTACCTCGCTGGCGAGCGCTACCCGCTCTCGGTCGAGTCCAAGGTCAAAGAGGACACGGGCGTCACGATCGTCCACGACCGCACGGGCGTCGCGCAGCAGCGTCGCTGGCGCCACGAGCGCAAGCTGCTGCAGATCACCATCGGGCCGCTCTCGTTTGACGAGGAGCCCGAGGAGATCGCGTACATCCTCGAGCACTTCGATGTGCCCGACCCCGGCGACCTCGCGTCGCTGTATCCCGAGGACGTCGAGGCGATGCGCGAGGTGTTGCGCGGCATCCAGCGCGACTTCGGCCTGGCGGGCCACCACGGGCCGCTGCCCGAGGGCCGCATCCGCTGGGCCTACAAGGACTTCCAACTCGAGGACCTCGCCCGCACCCTGGTCAAGCGCAACCAGCTGCTCTCGTGGGAGCAGGGCCTCGGCAAGACGCTGGGCATGATGACCCTGGCGGTCGCGCTGGAGCGCCTCGGCGTCCAGCCCGCCGCCCTGTTCGTCGTCCCGCAGGACCTGATCCCGCAGTGGCGCGACGAGGCGCGCGACTTCTTCGGCCGCTCGTTCACGCTCATCGAGAGCCCCGCCCACGCCCGGCGGGTCGCCAAGCATGTCGCCGCCGGCGGCGGCGGCTCGTACATCGTCCACATGGAGGGCCTGTCGCTGACGGGCCGTCGCGACGAATCGCTCGACCTGACGCCAGGCTCCCGCTCGCGCCGCGACGAGCGCCCGATGCTCGTCGTGCACCCCTCGCAGTACCTGCGCCTGCCCGCCGCAGACCGCGCCCGCGCGATCAAGAACAGCGACGTCGCCGCGCTGACTGGTGGCGGCGACCTGCTGACCACCGAGGAGGTCTGCCCGTCGTGTCTGACGACCGCCGGTGCCACCGCCGATTCCGAGGACGGCCCCCGCGCTGGGACGGGCGGCGCTGCCTGCAGTGCGGCTACGTCCACAAGCGCCGCCGCGTCCACACCGCCGGGCACTGGCTCAGCACCGCCTTTCGCCGCGGCGCGATCTTCGTCGACGAGATCACCAACGCCGCCGGCGACTCCATGCGCTCAGATGCCGTCTGCGGCCTGCACTCCGACAACCGCTTCGGCGGCACCGGCACCCCGATCAAGAACTACGTCAACGACTCGTTCAAGATCCTTTGGTGGTGCCTGCGCACCGGTGACCGCTTCCCCTACGACTACCCCGGCGGCCGCGGCAAGTTCGAGCGCGACTTCTGCGTCATCGAGTACCTCTTCGGCGCCAAGCCCGGCGACAGCCGCCGCAAGGTCCTGCCGCGCGTCACCAACCTCTCGATGCTCTGGCGGCTGCTGTGCGGCGGCATGATCCGCCGCCGCAAGGAGGACACCGGCGAGCCGCTGGTGCCGCTGACGCTGCACGACGTCGAGATCTCCGTGCTCGAGCACGAGCACGGCCAGTTCGCGCTGGCCATCTAGCCGACCCCATACCGACCTTAAGCGACCGATGACCATTCACAAGATCGAAGTTGACGGGTGTGCCCGTCGTCACCATCCACCGCGCCGACGACCGCGCTTGGGTCGTCGCCATCGACACCACCACCGTCCCCGACGACCACCTCAAGGACGGCGCGCCCGACCTGCGCGTCTGGTGCAACGACGCGCTGGTCATGGTCGGCTCGCGCTTCCAGGACTACAGCAACATCGCGCCGTGAAGGACATCATCATGCGGCGCTCCATCCACGTTCCGTCGGGGGTTCGCCTTCATCGAAGACGGCACGGACTCCACGACGAAACCGGCCAGTTCGGCGGCGCCGGCGACGGTTCCTTCCACGTCGTCTACACCTTTCCCGTCCACTGCAACTAGCGCGCTGCCGCGCGCGACTGACCGGGCGCGGCGCCGGGTGGGCTTCACCGACCCCTCCCACTTTGGCACGCGGTCGCGTGCGGTCGGTCGGGGATCGGCTCGCCAACCCGGCGAGCCCCTACCCACAAGAGGACTCATGCAGACCGTTCCGGTCCCCACCCTCGCGCGCCCCGCAGAGCGGCTCGCGGCCAGCATCTCCGAGCTTGCCGCCCACACCCAGCGTGTCGGCCGGGCTGACGCCGACCCCGTCGTGGCGGCAGCCATCGCCGCCGCCGGCGCCAGCCTGACGGCGATCTCCGCTCGGCTCGCCGCCGATCTGGCACAGCTCGCGCGCGAGCCCGAGCAGCGCGCCGCCCTCGGTGTCGACCGCAGCGCCCTCACGGTGGGCGAGCTCCACATCGACCGCAGCGCCCAGATCGCCCGCCTCGCCGGCGCGATGCTGACGCTGACACCCAAGGAGTATGCCTTGCTCTCCGTGCTGGCCAGCGAGCCCGATCGCCTCTTTACCAAGGCCGAGCTCTACCGCGTCGTCTGGGAGGCCAACCTCTTGCAGGTCACCACGCGCACGATCGACAGCCACATCTCGCGCCTCCGCGTCAAGCTCGGTGGCGCCCCCTGGGTCGAGACCGTCTGGGGCACCGGCTACCGCCTTCGGCCCGCCTCCCCCAACCTGTCCGAAGTGGCGCGATGAGCGCCATCGACAGCGCCGCGGCGCCCGCCCCGCTGATCGGCGGCCCCAACGATGAGCAGTACGTCGTGCGCTGCTCGACCGGCATGGAGGTCCACGTCTACCGGGGCGCCGACGGCGCCTGGGTCCTCGACGTCGACACCAACGGCGTCGCCGAAGGCGTCGATCACAACGACGACCTGGAGCCCTACGTGCGCGTCTGCGTCAACGAGGGCTACGTCCATCGCCACAGCCCGCCGGAGCCGCTGTCGGGCTCCCGTCGCGCCCTGGGGCTTGACACGTGACTCCCCCCTCCCCCAACCAAGTCTCAGCGCGCAGCGCATTCGTCGCGTCGCATCGCCGGTGCGCGACCGCGGGTCGAATCCTCGCGCTGCACGGCCGCGTCGGCTTCCGCGGCGGCCGTCTCGTCATAACAAACCACGACCAGGCGCTGACCCCGCCGCCTCCGCCCGGCCTCGACGCCCGGCAGCTGCGCGCGCAGTTGCGCTGGCTGCTGACCCATGACGGCCATCCCGCCGCCGACGGGATCGAAACCGTGCTCACCGCGCTACGGGCGCAGCTGGAGACCCGGTGGTGAGCGAGCACCCCGTCCCCGCTGCCGCGGTCCGCGAACCAGCTTCGTGCTCGCCGCCCTCGCCTACATCGGTTCGGCCGTTTCCGACCTGCCTGTGCAGCGGTAGCAAGCGCTGTCGCGTGCCCGCTGGTGCACCGCTGCGCCACCTGCGCCACCCGGCCCGGGCAGCGCTGCGGCCGGCCCTCCGGCCACCGCGGCGGCTTCGTGGCCACCCACGAGGACCGGCTGCTGCAATCCGACGTCGACGCGCTCTGCGAGCGGCCCGACGAGGTGGAGAACGCGCTGTGCGCGCTGCGCACCGAGCCGCCCGCCGCGGCGCTGGCCTGGCGGCGTCACCTCGACAACTTGATCGCCGAGCCGCAGCTGTGGCGCGGCGCCTACCCGCCGAGCTACTCCAGCGTTTCCGTGCGCTAGCGCACGAGGCCGCGGTCCGCGACGAGCCCGTCGACCAAGCCAGGCTCTTCGACACGGCGGGCTGAGCCGCCGAGCGGACGACGACGCGGGGGGGCCGCCCGGGGCGGGACTCGACCCCTCCCAACGGTTGCACGCGTTCGCGTGCGCTCGGTCGGGGATCGGCCCGCCGCCGGGGCGGGCTCCCTTGCTGCAAAGGAACAGGCACACCGATGACCGACACCCTCGTCACCGCATCTCGTGACGACCATGCCCGCGGCGCCGCCGCTGCGACCGCGGGCGCCGAAGCGGCCGCAGAGGCCGTCGGCGTCGTGCACCTGCGCGGCGTCGTCGAAGTCCAGCGCAACGGCGACGTGCGCGCGGCCGCGCTGACGCCGGTGCACACCGTCCGCGCCGGCGGCAATCACCACGGCGTGGTGACCGCCCATTTCGACCCGGGCTGGTCGCGGCGCGCCAGCGAGCTGCCGATGGGCAGCGTCACCACGCGCGATCACCACAGCATCGTCGTGCCCTACTACGGCACCGGCGAGGCCCAGGCCGCGGCCACCCGACCGGTCGGCGCCATCTCGACTCGCGACCGCTTCGCGCTGGTCGTGCCCTCCAACGGCCTCGCGACCGAGCCCCACGCCGCGCTCGCGCCTACGGCCGCGGCGCCGCCCGAGCCGCCGGTGGTTTTCACCGACGCCGACATCGACGCCTGTCGCTTCCGCATGTTCGCGCTGCAGGAGATCGCCGCGGCGATGGTGATGCACAAGCACACCGCCGGTCAGCCCTACCGCGTCGTCGGCAACAAGCGCGAGCGGATGGCCCAGTACGGCAACAGCGTCACGCCGCCGGCGATGGCGTGGCTGATCGGTCGGCTGCTGGAGGTCATCCAGGCCGAGCGCGTGGTCGACCTCTTCTGCGGCGCCGGTGGCTCGAGCCTCGGCGCCGAGCTCGCGGGCGCGCGGCTCGCGCTTGGGCTCAACCACTGGCAGCGCGCCGTCGAGACGCACGCCACCAACTTCCAGCACGCCGATCACGACTGCGAGGACATTTCGTCGCTGACGACCGCGCAGATCCGCCGCTACCTGGCCCACGCCCGCGCCGACATCCTCATCGGCGGGCCCGAGTGCACCAACCACTCGATCGCCAAGGGCGGGCGACGCGTCAAGCCGCGGGCCGCGTCGCTCTTTGACGACGGGCCCGCCGGCGACAACGAGCAGGACAAGTCACGGGCAACGATGTGAGACATGGTCCGCTTCGCCGAGCAGGCGCTGCTGGCGGGCAAGCCGTTCAAGGCGATCGTCGTTGAGAACGCCGTCGACGCGTTCCGCCAACGACGACGGCGGCCTCTTCAACGCCTGGCTCACCGCGTTGGACTCGCTCGGCTATCGCCACGAGATCGTCTGGCTCAACAGCATGTTCCGCGCCGCCGGCCCCGGACCCCGCGCCGCAGTCGCGCGACCGCATGTACGTCGTCTTCTGGCGCAAGGGCATCCGCACGCCCAACCTGCGCGTCGAGCCGCCCGCCTGGTGCCTGCACTGCCAGAAGATCGTGCTCGGCCAGCAGACCTGGAAGAAGCCCGGCCAGCGCCCCTGGGGCCGCTACGGCGCCCAGTACACCTACAACTGCCCGGACTGCCACAAGACCGCGCTGCCCGGCGCGTTCCCAGCCGCGTCGATCATCGACCACACCCTGCCCGCCGAGCGCATCGGCGACCGCGACAAGCCGCTGGCCGCCAACACCCGCGAGCGGATCCGCCGCGGCCTCGACCGCCTCGGCCGCGAGCCCTTCGCCGTCCGCCTGCTGCAGGGCGGCCAGGCCAAGCCGACCACGCTCCCGCTGGTCACCCTCACAGCGCGCCACGACATGGGCATGGTCCTCCCCGTCGCCGGCAACACGTTCGAGCGCACGCCCGGCAACCGTGCGCGCGACGCCGCCACCACCCCGCTGGACACCGTCCACGGCACGCTCGACCGCGCGCTCGTCATGGTCAACACCGAGAACGCGGTGCCGCGGGCCGCCGAGGATCGCCCCACTCCCACGCTGCGCACCGCCGGAGGGATGGCGATCGTCGTCCCCGCGGCGAGCGCCACCGCCGACGGCGCTGGGTTCCCCGAGCACCGCCCGTCGAGTCCCGCACATGCGGCACCGCCGGGACCGTCAAGAGCGCACCGGACGCCTCAGGCGAGATGGTCGTCGACTGGAACTCCGGACCGAGCCCCACGCGAGTCCACGTCGGCTCCGTGCGCAGCGCACCCGAGGTGACGGCATGACCGGCGACAGCGACGAGATTCGTTCCAAGCTCGCCGACCTCGTCGGGGACATCCTCGCCAACAACGACGCCGCCTCACAAGGCGTCGACGCACGGCTCGTCGGCCAGCGCGTCACCAGCGCCGCGATCGAGGTCTGGGACGGCGACGGCAACTGGTCGATCCGCCTCGGCTTCGAGGACGGCTCCACGATCGACGTGCCCGGCACCACCTACGCCACCGGCCCCCTGGCCGACCACGTACGCATGGCCGGCGGCCAGCCGCAGCCCACCGGCCTGAGCCGACCACACCAACAACCCGGCACGCCGGTCGGCGGGCTCGACCCCTCCCTACGGTGGCACGCGTTCGCGTGCTGTCGGTCGGGGATCGGCCCGCCGCCGGGGCGGGCCCCTGCCCACAGAGAGACCATGAAGACACAGCACGATCTCTACCTCGCCGCCGCCGACCACCTCGGCGACCTCGCCGTCGCCTACGCCGAGTCCTTCGCCGACGAGAACCCCGACCTCAGCCGAGGCATCATCGACCGCGTCAGCGGCCTGGCTCACGCGCTCGGCCACGCCGACGCCGCTTCGGCGCCGGCGCTGATCGCAGCGCTACACGCCCTGCTGGTTGCCGCACAGCCCGAGGCGCTGGTCGACGTGCGGCCGCTGCCGCCCCACCCTGTGCGGTTGGGCGTCGTGGACCGGCTGGCCGAGGCCTACGACGCCGCCGCAGACACCGTCCCTGAGGAATCCGACGCCTGGGCGTTGATCCAGTACAACGGCGGCCGTGCGCCGGACGAGAAGTGGCTGACCACGTTCCCCACGCTCGCCGCGGCGTGCAGGTACGCCGCCGAAGACCCCAAGTGGCGGCCCGAGCTGCTGGTCGACCTACGCACCGGCCATGGCTTTACCGCCACCAGCCACGTCGCGCTGGGTGCCCGGCTCGGCGACTTCAGCGCCACGGATGACGACGGCGACGACGACGAGGAGGCCCGCGAGCGCCAGCCGCTGACGTCCCTGCCGCCCGGCGCCACCTACCGCACCGAGCCCGCCGGCCCGCTGCTCGAGGTGGTCAGCCATGGCCCGGAGAAGTCCTACGTGCGCCGCTTCGGCTCCGAGGACCCGATCGGCTCCAGCGTCAACACCAACATCTCGCCCAAGCACCAC
This sequence comes from Baekduia sp., assembly GCF_035318805.1. Classification (GTDB taxonomy): domain Bacteria; phylum Actinomycetota; class Thermoleophilia; order Solirubrobacterales; family Solirubrobacteraceae; genus Baekduia. Next base: position 3,079 of record NZ_DATHDY010000065.1, on the reverse strand, counting down.
AGCATCTACGTTCTCAAGGAGGACTGACGTGGGCACCAGCAAGCGCCCGTACCGCGGGATGCGCGGCGACTTCGTGCTCGAGCAGCGTGATCCCTCCTCGGACCTCTGGACCGTCGTGGTCGGCGGCTCCGCAGAGAAGCTGCGCAAGGAGCGCGCCAGGTATCCCGGCGATCTGCGGATCACGCCCAACGGTCGCGGCGCCGCGCTCCGTGAGGGCTCCTACCGGCCCTGACGGGCTGTGGGCGTCGCCCGGCGTCGTACAGCGGGGTGATGCCCGGTACGAGAACGAGCGAGTGCCCAGTCGCATGGAGAGCAGTACTCGGTTGTAGCTTCGGTCAGGCGTGATCCGGCTCAAGGAACAGCCGTACGGCGCCGGTCTCGAAGGTCGTGCTGTCGGTGAGCCGCAGCCGGATGAGGTGGCCGGGGTCGTCGAACAGGCGCCGGCCGGTGCCCGCTACGACGGGCGTGAGCGACAGCACGAGCACGTCGAGTAGCCCGTCGGCCAGCAGATCCCGTGCGAGGCGCCCGCAGCCGTACGTCAGGAGCTGCTCGCGCTCGCGCAGGTCGGCGATGTCGTTGTAGCCGACGATCGTCGTGTGGTCCCACTCGTCGGCGGACTTGAGCGTCGCGGACACGACGTACTTCGGCATCGCGTTGAGCCGCTCGGCCATCGGGCCGGTCTGGTCGCGCCACGCCCGGGCCAGGCCCTGCCAGGTCTCGCGCGCGAGCAGCAGCGCGTCGGCCGCCAGCGCGAGATCCAGCGCTCCCTGCCGGCCGGCGTCGCTCATGTACGGCAAGAGCGCGTCGGCGGGCGGGGCGTCGATGACGCCGTCGAGCGTCGCGTGCGTCTGCGCGGTAATCGAGGTCATGGGCGTAAGACCGCCCGCCGCCGCGCAATTCATCGCAGCGCACGAAACCGGCGTCCGGGCCGCACCTCACGCGCGGTCGAGGGCGCCGTACTTGAGGTACCCGTCGCCCTGGTACGGGCTCATCCAGCCAGTGCCATGAGCAAGGAGCGCACCGTCCTCCTGTGGACCACCAGCTTCTCCGTCGAGGCAGGTGAGGCAGCGGTCGGCGCCCGCCCGGCGACTGCCGCTTTGGACGAACAGCGGCAGCGAGCTAGACCGTCGCGCATGGCGGTTCTCGCACCGACCTCGCGTCAGGCCGCGCGCTTCACTCGCATGGGTCAGCACCGAGGCGGAGGACCAGGTCGCCGGTTCTGTCCTGGCTACTGAGGAGCCGCGGGTGATCTCGGTAGAGGACGCGGAGCGCCTGCATGAGGAGGCGGACGGCCTGCTCCCGATGCTCGCCCGCTTCCTTCCACGGCAGTTCAGGGATCGAGCCATGCACAAGGTCACTTCGTAGGGCGTACAGCTCTTGCGCGCGACGCTTGATCTCTCGTCGCTCTGGTTCGGTGCCACCCAACACGAGCGCGAATCCGAGCGCGACCCTGAACGTGACTGCATCGCCGGACCGGGCGCCAAACACACCGTCCCACGCGATGAGGGCATCAATGAAGGCGTCAGTCGAGTCAAACCGCTCGTGGGCCGAGAGGGTTCGGCGGACGGCAACGCTCATCGAGCCATGGTGACGTCCCTCCAGCAGCACCAGCCACTCGCCGACCGCCGCTACCTGCTCGGCCGAGAGTTCGACCGCGCCGCGGGGACCTGCGTCGATACGACCCGAGATTGCCGGCATCCATCCGAACGGGTCTTCGATCAGCGTGTAGCGGAGCCCCACCCCGGCTGGAAGCGGAACGTCTTCAGCGAGTAGAACTGCCAAGGCAATCATCCGGGCGCGTTCCTCAAGGTCCGCGCGGGCCGCGCGCATGGCTTCAACGGCCCGGCTATCGACCGATCCGAACGCCGCGTCGTGTCCGATGTAGAGCTTGACCGGATACTCGACTTCCAGAACGGCGTTGCCGCTGCCTGGAAAGGTCCCAGTTAGTTCGCGCTCTCCGGCAGTTACAGCGCGCAGGTGACCCCACGGGGTATCGACGTGCGTTTCGGGCGGTACCGAAATGCCATCGAAGCCGAGGAGAGCGGGCGCGCGGACAGTACGACCCGCGATCACCAGGCGCCTCATGTGGGACACGGCGCCGATGCCAGCAGCGACAAACTGGGTAGGCGTGGCTTGATGCGCACGGCAGATCGCCGCCGGGGTCGAAAGAATCCGTTCCCCCAGGAGGGCGAGCTGGACTCCACCTTCGCCATGCCCGGTGGTCGACATGAACGAGAACGAGCCCGCGTCGGTCTCTGGAGGACCGGTGAAGAGCTGGCCCAGGTCGCTGTCGGCCAACACAGCCTCCTGAAACCGGACGGACCACGGATTGCGAGAGATACTCGCCGGCGAAAGAGCGCTTCCCATGGACCGTTCGCCTACCGGCGGGAGTAGAGCGACGAAAGTGTCCCTCGCGAGATGCGCGGCCGCCTCCTCGACAGGATCACTGACGGGCAACTCCGGCAGGTCGCCGCCGGCTTGCATGCGGAGAACGTTCGCAATGGTGGTTCCCGCGTCATCATCGAACATCGTGAGCGCCGACACCGCCGCCCACGTCCGCCACTCTCCCTCCCGCGGGCTACGAACCATCGGCGCACCGAGCAGACCTAGCACCGCGGCGAGCACTTCCTCCTGACGCTGTTCTAGCCGACTCCTCCCCGCGGCCCGTGCCCGAACGTCATCAGCTCGGCAGGCCGTGAGGTAAGCGAGGCAGTCGGCGCCGACGATCTCAAGGGCCTCATCAAGTGGAACGGGTTCGAGTCCCGCTGAGCTGAACATGAGCGCCCAGAGGAAAGCTCATGAGACCAGCCAGCGCAAATGGCGTCAGCTCGTAGTCGTCCGCGTTGGCCTCAGCCGGCGACAACGTCGCTACCGCCTTGGACGAGCGGCGGAAGGGCCGGCCGGCTGGCACGGAAGCGGAAGAGCGCTGGCATGAGGTTGGCGTGACCCCGTGGGTTCGGTCCGGTGCTTGTGAGAGTCCTATGCGTCCGTGATGATGGGCGAGAAGGACGACGACAAGTTGAAGCGACGCAGGCACACCCCGGAGCAGATCGTGCGCAAGTTGCGCGAGGCCGATCGG
>NZ_DATHDY010000064.1:0-20227 GCF_035318805.1 Baekduia sp. | reverse complement strand
CACGCGGCCGGGCCCGGATCGGCCGGCCGGCCTGTTCACCAACGTGTCGACGGACCCCGCGTCGGTGGCGCGCCTGGCCGCGGCCTACGCGATCGACCACTCCGACGGGACGGCGCAGGTGGTGATCTTCACGGACCGCAGGTACCCGATCGCCGCCTACAAGGCGGACGTGATGGCGGCGGAGATCAGAAGGTGCCGTCGCTGCGCGGTGGTCGACGTCGTCAACTCGCCGATCGGCCTTGCCCAGCAGCAGATGCCGGCCGTCGTGTCGTCGCTCCTGCCCCGCTTCGGGCCGCGGTTCCGCTACATGCTGGCGATCAACGGCATCTACATCGGCGGGGCGCTCGCGGCCTTCGTGAACGCGGGCAGGCGCGGGGACGATCCGCCGTTCGCGATCGGGGCGGGTGACGGCGATGCATCGGATTTCGAGCGGATCCGCGCGGGGAATCATCAGACGGCGTCGGTCGCCGAGCCGCTGTACCTGCAGGGCTGGCAGATCGTCGATGAGCTGAACCGCGCCCGTGTGGGGCAGCCCCCGTCCGGCTACATCGCTCCACCGCGACTGATCACCCGCGCGGATGTGCCGGACGGCGTGGTCTTCGATCCGCCGAGCGGCTATCGCGCGAACTACCGGCGGATCTGGGGTCGTTAGGCTCCGGGTCTGACCCGGACGGCGCCGCGATGGGAATCTGAGCGGTCAAGACCGTACCGGCACCGGGTTCCCCGTGAACCGCGAGGTCTCCGCCCAGCGCTGCGACGCGGTCATGGAGACCGATGAGGCCGGACCCCCGGGTGGGATCGGCACCGCCGACACCGTCGTCGCGGATGGTGAGCATGATCGATCGATCATCCACGTCGGCCGTGATGCGCACCTCCGAGGCGTGCGCGTGCTTGACCGCGTTCGTCAGTGCCTCGGAGGCGACGTAGTAGGCGGTCATCTCGACGTTCTCGGGCCACCGGGCGTCGGTCTGCATGTCGACGGTCACGGGGACGACGGAGCGGCGAGCGAGCGTCCTGAGCGCCGGCCCGAGGCCACCGGACGAGAGGATCCTCGGATGGATGCCGCGCGCGATCTCGCGCACCTCGTCCATCGCGCGCCGGGCGTTCTCGAGCGCCTCCTCCGCCAGCTCGGCCAGCGGCCCGTTTGCGTCGCCGAGCTGCTTTCGCACCAGCTCCAGCACCACCACCGTGCTGACCAGGCGCTGCTGCGCGCCGTCGTGCAGGTCGCGCTCGATCCGCCGGCGCGCCTCGTCGTACGTCGCCACGATCCGCCGGCGGGAGGCGGCCAGCTCGGCGCCGCTCTCGGCATTCGCGACGGCGGTCGCCACCAGCTCCGTGAACTGCGCCATGCGGATCTCCGTGTCGCCGCCGGCCATGTCCGGATGCGTCCAGGCGGCCACGATCGCGCCCCACGGGCGCCCGGAGACGACGATCGGCACGGCGACCGCGGCAGCCATGCCGACGTCGCGCAGGCTCTTGGCGAGGGCGTCCGACCCCTCCCGGAGGTGATCGGTGCACTCGGCGCGCCGGCTCTGCGCGACGCGCTCCCAGAGCTGGCCACGGTCGACGCTCACGTGCGATCCGACGCCGATCTCGGCATCCGAGGCGCCGTAGCTTCCCACGACGGAGGCGGTCCCGTCCTCGTCGTAGCGCAGCAGGCGCGTGGCGTCGGCGCTGAGCAGCTGGCCGACTTCCACCGCGACGGCGTCGAACAGCTCGCCGGCGTCGTGGCCCTGGGCGACCAGGGTGGCGACGCGCCGCAGCGCGGCCTGCTCGTGGGTGAGCATCCGGTTCTCGGTGACGTCGCGCGCCGCGGCGTACATCAGGCCGTTGTCGGGCATCGTCCGCGTGTTCCACTGCAGCCAGCGCACGGCGCCGTCGGCCCGGATGTAGCGGTTCTCGAACTCCCCGATCTGCCGTCCGTCGCTCAGCGCCTGGACCGTCGTGGCGGTCCGCTCGCGGTCCTCCGGATGGACGAACTCGAGAGACGGGCGTGACAGAAGCTCGGCGGCCTCATAGCCGAGCGTCTGCTCGAACGCCGGGTTCACGCGCTTGAAGTACCCGTCGAGACCCGCGACGCAGAGCAGGTCGGGCGACAGGTCGAAGATGTCGTCCACCTGCCGTTCGGCGCGGCGCCGCCGCAGCAACCCGCGGCCCAGCAGGTAGACGAGGAGCGCGGTCGCCGGCGGCCAGGCGACCGCGAGCCACGGCAGCGTCGCCTGCAGCGCGGTGGCGGGCTCCCGGGCCACGTCGACCCGCCACCGCCGCGTCAGCGACTCGAAGCTCTGGCCGGCGGCCGGGGCGGCAGCCAGCGCGCCGTTGAGCGGCCGGCCGTCCAGCATGATCGCCGTGCGGTGCGGATTCAGGTCCAGGGACACGCTCAGCCAGTCCGCGGGCACGAACACGACGAGGAAGCCCTGGCTTCCGGGGCCATGACCGTACTGTGCCCCCTGAACCATGAAGAACCCGCGCTGCCCGGCAAGCGAGGCGACCGGCGTCGCCGTGCCGGCGAAGATGGACGTCGGGTTCCGCAGCGTCGCCGCGAGCGCAGGCACGCGCGCCATGTCGGCGCCCGGGCGCACCGCGACACCCGTCACGTACGTCGCCGGCAGGTACGTCGCCGCCGGCCCGGCGACCCGCTGTCCGGGCGGCCGGGTGATCGGCGCCCGGATGCGGCGTTCGTAGTCACGGCGCGCCCGGTGGGTCACGCGCTCGACCCACATGGCGGCGGTGAGCCCGACGGTCGTCGTGGCGCTTCCCTCCAGTGCCGCGAAGCGCCGGCCGTTCGGCACGCGCTCGCCCTGCAGCGCGTTGCCGAGCCCGATGGCGAACGCACGGGCGCGTTCGAGCTGCCCCTGGACCTCCAGTGCCTGGACCTCGGCCCGGCGGTGCGCCGCGTTCCCGCGCTCCTCGCCGACCGCGCGCGTCGTCACGATGAAGGCCGCCACGCTCAGCAGGACGACGAGGAGCGGTACCGCGACGCGAGCGGAGCCACTGAGACCAAGCCGGCCATGTCGTGCCGCGTCCACGCGGAGAATTATCCGCCAACCTCGCCGCGCCGGAGATTGTCGGACCGTGACCCCTGCGGCGCCTCGTCGCGCCGTGCGGTCGGGGCCGGCCGAGTCAGGCCGCCACGGGCTGCATGCGGCCCGCTTCGATCGTCGCGGCGACGTCCTCGTCTGCGTACCAGACCGGGCCTGACCGTGTTCGTTCGCGCCGCGATGCTTCCCCGCCAGCGCACTCCAAAGCGGTCAGCCGCTCTCGACGCGTCTAGGCACCGGTCCTCAGAGCGGGTACGGTCGGCACACCATGGCGCGTCACATCACCTACGCCAACGTCACCGCGACCCTTGCTCTGATCATCGCGACGTCCGGGGTCTCATACGCGGCGATCTCGATCCCGCGCAACAGCGTCGGATCCCCGCAGCTCAAGCGCAACGCCGTCACGAGCACCAAGATTCGCACCGGTGCCGTCGGCACGACCGACCTGGCGCGCTCAGTGCGCGCGCGGCTCGACGCCGCCGGGCGCCGGGGTCCGACCGGTCTCACGGGTGCCGCCGGGACGACCGGGCCGCAAGGTCCCAAGGGCGACAAGGGAGATCGTGGACTCAACGCCGCCGCCAGCCGGCAGGTCCCGAACGTCAACGACATCGCGTGCGGCCAGGACGTCGTCGTCGGGTCCACGCCGCTCACCGTCACCGAGCCTTCGCGCGTCTGGACGCATGCGCACGGCTCGATCGCCAACGAGCAATCGGGCAACACCGAAGCGGGGCTGTGGCTACGACTCCGCGACGCCGGGAACACGACCACGCTGGCCGTCTCGGTCGCGGCGTGGGACGGGCGGCTCGTTGCGCAGAGCGTCAGCCCTCTGGACACCGGAGGGCTGCTGCTGGCTGGGAGCAACCCGAACGCGCCCGCCGACCCCTACACGGTTGCCCCGGGCAGCTACGTCCTGGAACTCGTCGTCCTCACCCAGGGCTCGGCTTGCATGACGGCCAAGCCCCGCTTCGGCTGGAACCAGGGCGCGGCGATGGGCTACGTCCTCGTGGGCACGGCATAGAGAGCCCTGACACGCGTCTCTTCGGGGGCGCGCAACGTAGGGTTGCGACCAGCACGATCACCGACCTTTCAGAGGAGCATCCAATGTCGCGCTTTGCCAAGGTGAATCTGTTGGACGTCGAGGACTCCGTGGGCGAGCGGGCACCCGGAATCGACGGGCGGTTCGGCCGTCGCCATCTGGACTCACGCGATCTGGGCGTCAGTCGCTTTCGCTACGACCCGAACCTGCGCAGCCCGTTCGCCCACAGCCATCGCGAACAAGAGGAGGCCTACGTCGTGGTCGGCGGAGGTGGGCGGGTGCTCCTGGACGACGAGGTGATCGAGCTTCGCCAGTGGGACGTCGTGCGCGTCGCGCCCGAAGTCGTTCGGGCCTTCGAGGCAGGCCCCGACGGACTCGACCTCATCGCGGTCGGCGGCCCCAAGCCCGAGGGCGGCGACGGTGTGGTCGGCGCGGCCGCGTGGCCTGACGCCGCCGACGCCGGAACACGCTGAGCGGCAGCGGGCACGCCGCCGGGCTCGGCGAGGCATGACCCTCATCGCCCGGCAGCAGGGCTGCTCGCGGTCCTCGCGATCGCAGCGATCACCGCCGCCCTGACGCTTCCGTGACGCGTCTGCGGCTCGGGCGGCGCCGCGCTGGGTTGGCCATCGAGTGGGATGTCGACGAGCTCGACCTCGGGGTGGCGAGCAAGCGCTCGCCCAGTTCAAAACCGCGCCTTGGGACAGCTCACCGCAACCGTCACGTGACTCAGTGTCCGGCTATGCGCGTCCTCTTCCGATCGCTGTCGTCCGCGTGCCTGCTGGTCGCCGTCGCCGCCGGGGTCGCCGTCGCCAACACCAGCCACGAGGGCTGGCCGACCATCGACGGCGTTCTGCTCATGAACAAGACCGACAGCACGCGCCCGCTCGACGCGCGCCCCGGTCAGGATCCGTTTGGCGGGACGGACAGCCGCTACTCCTGCGACGCGGTCCACGTGCGAGGCGCGTGCCACCGTCGGTTCGTACCGCACTTCGAGGCCGCGGCCATGCCGGCGCAGCCCGGCTCGGTCAGGCCATGGCAGTACGGCTTTGTCATGTCATCGCAGCCCGGGCACAACGAGCTGCTGGGCGGCCACGGCAGCGACACCATCCACGCCGGTCCGTGGGGGGACGTCATCTGGGGCGACTACAAGCCGTCCGGGCAGCCGGCGAACCAGGTCGACCACCTCTACGGCGGCGCCGGCAACGACATCATCTACGGCAGCCATGGCTCCAACGTCATCGACGCCGGCGCGGGCAACGACGAGATCAAGACCCACTTCGGCCGCGGGACCGTCGACTGCGGGCCCGGCAACGACCTGCTGTACATCAGCCGGCACGCCAGGAGGGGCTACAAGGTGCGCGGCTGCGAGCGGATCTCACACAAGACGCTCGGCTACTAGATGGGTCGCGCGGGTTTCCGCGTGGCCCACGAGGTCAGCCGAGACGGTCCGGTCGGGCAGCTTCCTGTGATGCGGTTCGCCGGGACACTGGTCCGACGATGGAAGACCGGCCCCACGTCTCTGCCCACGAACGAGGCGTGAGCAAGCTGAGCGAGTACACGCTGCACGACAGCAGCGGCGCTGCCACGCACCAGAAGCTCGCCGACGACCTCAAGGACATCGCTCCGGACGTTGGCCGGTACATCGTCGAGTTCGGCTACGGGGAGATCTACTCGAGGCCTGGCTTGACGAACCAGCAGCGCGTCCTCGTCACCATCGCGTCGCTCGTGACGCAGGGAACCGAGCGCGAGATCGAGCTGCACGTCAACACCGGCCTGACCGCCGGACTGACGAGCACCGAGATCGTCGAGAGCCTCATCCACCTGATCCCCTACACCGGGTTCCCGCGCGTGCTCAACGCGCTGTACGTCGTCAAGAAGGTCTTCGCGCAACGGCAGGTCGAGACCCCGCAGCCCGGCGCACCGTAGCGAGCGGCCGACCGTCGGACGACCCCGCACGTGCGTGCGCCGGTCGTCGGGACGACCCCGGACTGGCCACCCGGCCGACGCGCTCGGTGGCGCTCTGCCTGGAAGCTTCGGACGAGGAAGGTCCGGAGCCTCGGCGAGCCACGTGCCGCCGCGATGTCCGGGTCCCGCTGACACCCAAGGAGTACGAGATGTCTCACAACTTCTTTGCCGGCCGGGCTCGGGGTAGCCTCGGCGTCCGATGCCGCAGGACCTCGACTTCCGAGGGACGGCCTCGGCGCTCCCGGCGCTTCTCGACAGGTCGTGTCCGCCACGATCCGGAACGTTGCATCGGGCAACGAGGCTGCGATCGCCACCGACGTAGAACCCGCGAGCCGCCAGATCAGTGCGGGCGCGGACGAGAAACCGTTGGGCCACGCATCGCCGCGTGCCACTCACTTGAGTTTGGGGTCTTCTGTGCATCGACGTCAGTCGCCAGGCCGTAGCTGTCCACGAGTCGTCCGGCGTGCGCTGCCGGTGCTGTGCGCGGCGATGGTGCTGTGCGCGCCGCAGGCGGCGCGAGCCGCCTGGGCGCCGTCCGGAGAGATGCCGATCTATTTCTGGTGCGGGCCGCCGACCAGGATGGTGACTGACTCCACCCAGGCGAACGCGCGCGTCGCCGAGTACAAAGGCGCCGGCGCCAATCTGCTGCTTCCACCATGCGAACCCGGCGTTGGCATGACGGCGCAGTGGTACGGGACTCAGGCGCAAACGGACGTCGCCGCAACGCGCCGCGTACTGGACGCCGCCGCGGCAAACGGCATCCAGGTGATCGTCGGCGACGCCCGGATCGAGAAGGCACTCAGCGGAGACCTCAGCGGACTCGCCGGCGTCATCAGCGACTACGCCGGATATCCAGCGCTGGCCGGCTACTACGTCAGAGACGAGCCGTCGTACCCGCAACTCGCAGGCGTAGGAGGGGTCGTGCAGTACCTACAGTCAAACGATCCCGGCCATTACGGGTTCGTCAACGCGCTTCCCAACTACGCGAGCTCCAATGACCTCGGCGGCAAGTACGACAGCTACTTGGATGCCTTCCTGACGCAGACGTCTGTCACGGCGCTCGACTACGACAACTACCGCGAACCGACCTCCTACGACAACCTGGTCGCGGCGCGCAAGGCCGCCACGGCGCACAACGTCCCGTTCCGCCAGGCGATCCACGTCGGCGGGGACGGCAGCCTCCCGCAGCCGCTGACGCCGCAGGAGCTCCTGAAGCCGGGCATGCAGATGCTTGCCTACGGCGCCCAGGGCGTAGGCAACTACTTCTACTGGAGCGACTCGTCCAAGAACACCGCGACGGGATCGTACGCGGACCATGCGCTCATCGGCTACGACGGGGAACGCACTTCGCACTACGACTGGGTGTCGCAGAACAACGCCCAGCTGCAGACCATCGGCAAGCAGCTGCTCAACGCACGCAACCGTTATACGTTCCAAACCGGATCGCTCGATTCGCCGGGCATGACACGACGGCCGCCCGGTGCGCGGGTGCGCATCAGTAACACAAAATCCAAGCTGACAGTGGGGGTCTTCGACGCCACTGACGGCAGTGGTCACGTGTACACGTTGGTCACCAACCGCGACGACACGAGCTCCGTCTCGACAGGCGTGCAGCTCGGCTACGCGAGCGCGCTCCCCGAAGTGCTGAGCTCGTCCGGGGCGTGGTCGACCGTGACGCCGTCGAGCTCTGGACCCGGCGTAGCGACGATCCCGGTCTCACTGCCCGCGAGCGGCGGCATCCTGTTCCGCACGGATACGCCGGTACCGGCAACCGCCGAAGCGGCGAGCGCGACGTGCACGATCGCCGGCACGGTGTCGGCCCCGGGGTGCCCCGGCTTCGATGCAGGGTGGTTAGGTGGTTAGGTTCACCGTTTCCGCCGGCCGCTGAGCTGCGCCCGCGCCTGCCGTTGCGTTCCAACGGCCAAACGCAGGTCGCCCCGCCGAGGCTGACCAGCCAGGGGCCGCGGCCTACCGACGGAGGGGGATGGCGGCTGCAACCAGGGTGCCGCTGTCGGCCGGGCTGTCGACCCGGAGCTCGCCGTCGAGGGCGGCGAGCCGGTCGGCCATTCCGATCAGGCCACTGCCGCCGCCGTCGGGCAGGGCGCCGCCGACGCCGTCGTCGCGTATCTGGACTTGAACGGTGCCGTCCTCGATGCGCGCCGCGACCTCGGCGTGTCGGGCGTGAGCGTGTTTGGCGACGTTGCTGAGCGCTTCGGCGACGACGAAGTAGGCGGTCGCCTCGACCGCGGCCGGCAGCCGACCCACGGTGACGTCGGTCTCGATCGGCACCGGCATCCGCGAAGCCAGCGCATCCACTGCCGCGCGCAACCCACCCCGGGTGAGGACGGTTGGGAGGATGCCGTGCGCGAGTGCTCGCAGCTCGGCCGTCGCCTGCTCGGCGTTGTCGAGCGCCTCGGTCAGCAGGGCGGGCAGGTCGTCCTCCTCGTTCTGCACGGCGTGCTGTGCCAGCTTGAGCGTCACGATCGTGTGCACCAGTCGCTGCTGGGCGCCGTCATGCAGATCGCGAACCACGCGCCGGCGCTCGTCGTCGGTCGCGGCCACGATCCGCGCCCGCGACGCCGCCACCTCCGTCCGCGCTTCGGCGTTGGCGATCGCCGTCGCCACCAGCTCCGCGAAGGACGCAAGACGCGCCTCGGTGTCGTCCGGCAGCGGGTGCTCGGTCGAGGCCAGGGTCATCACGCCCCAGACGCGGCCCTCGACGACGATCGGCGCCCCGACCGCTGAGCTGAGGCCCCGCTCGCGAATGGCGACCCCGAGCCGCCCGGATGCAGCGCCATAGTTGTCGATCCGAGCCGAACGGCCGGTCTCGAAGACCACCGTGCTGACGCTCTTTCCGCCGAGCGGCCACCGACTGCCGACGGGGAAGCTGGCAGCCAAGCCCTCCGAGATCGCGACGGTCGTCATCGTGGCGCCGGACTCGTAGCGAGCGAGGGCCGCGTGCTCGGCGGGAAACACCCGCCCGACCTCCTCGACCACCGCGGCGAACAGCCTCTCCGGCGACGTCCCATGCGCGGCCAGCGTCGCGACGCGCCGCAACGCCGCCTGCTCCTCGGCCAGCCGGGCCTGCTGGTCTGCGAGGCGCGCCGATCGGCGCGCCTCGCGCTCGGAGCGCGCGGCGAGCTCACTGACCGCCAGTGCCGCCACCAGGAACGCCAGAAGCACCGACCAGCGGTCCGACGTGCCGGGATCCAAGCTGTACCGGGGCGGCAGGAAGAAGTAGGTGAACGCCACCACGCTCGTCACCGACACCGCGGCGGCGGCCGCCGAGCCGTAGACGAGCGCGATCGGGAGGACTGCCAAGAGGTAGAGCACGCCCAGGCCCAGGGCCGGGACGCGCGGCTCCAGGAGCGCGATCACCGCGCTGACGGCGGCGACCAGCGCCGCACTCGCGAGCGCGGCGCTCAGCCAGCGACGGAGCGTCGATGTCACGCCGTGATCATCCTCGCGTGGAGAGCGTCTTGCACGACGAGGAAGGGCGTGGCTCGGTGGCAAGCGCTTGGCCGGCTGCTCAGACCCAGAGCCGCGTCGTGAGGCCGCGCTCCGTGCTCACCATGTCGAGGCGCCGGGTCATCTGGCGGGCGACCCAGAGGCCGGTCCCGCGGGCGTGCCCCGATCCCGGTGGCAGGTAGCCGGCCAGCGGGTCGTCGAGCCCGGGCCCGTGGTCGGAGATCTCGCAGACGAAGCGCTCGCCGACCCGGCCGATCCTTAGCCCGCGGGCCCCGCCGCCGTAGTGGCGCGCGTTGGCGAGCACCTCGCCCGCCGCGACGATCATCTTCTCGGCTTGGGAGTCGGCGACCTTCGCCGCCGCCATCTCGGCCCGCAGGAGCAGGCTCAGCGCCCGGGCGTCGAGGTCGGCAGGCACGGCCCTGAGGCCGACCACGTCCTCCGGGGCCGGCGTATGAGCCCGCACGATGTCCTCGGGACGATGGTAGTGGCCGTTGTCCGACCACCGGCTGTTCATCGTGCGCGGGTGCGTCTGCCACGATCCTTCAAGCACCGAGAGGGGCTGTTCGCGCACGTCCAGCCCGCACACGATCGTCACCGGGTGGTGTGCGAACGCCGGGTTCAGCAGCGCCTCGTAGCGGATCCACGTATCGCTCTGCTCCTGGGTGCGGCAGAGGGGCAGCTCGCCGAAGACCCGGACCCGCCGCGCCCCATCGCGCAGGTACCGGCGGACCTGGGCGTCGTACCCGGCGAGGGCGTCCTCGGGGCGCGTGTAGTAGGTGTCGCGGTCGACGTAGTCGACCTGGCCCGCGAGCGCGCCGAGCGCCTCGTCGAGCAGCGCGCGCTTGCGCGGGTCGACGACGAGGACGACCGCCTCGTGCGCGGCCAAGCCCTCGGCGAGGAATGGCGCGACGCGATCGACGAGGCCGCTGTCCTCGCCGTACTCGTACATGTTGTGATGGCCGGGCGCGGGGCTCACGAGATCACCTACACGGACGCATCAGTATCCCACCCAAGCAGGCCGACAAGGCGGCGGATCGGGCTCGGACTCAGCAGAAATCAGGAGCGGCGCGCCGTCTTGTCCGCGCAGCGCGCGCAAGCCGGCCACGTCGACGTGCTCCAGGTCCGTGGGGTGCGTGACCGCCGTCCCGAAACCAGCTGGAGCTCAGGCGTGGCCCGCCTCAGCGACGCCGGCGTAGCCGGCGAGCGCCCGGCGGAGCTGCTGGTGAAGGAGATCGGTCGCCATGTACCGCGTGCTGCGAGTTCGGCCCTGTTGGGTGACGAGGCCGGCGTCGACGAGGCGGCGGAGGTCGCCGCTGGCGGTCGGCAAGGAGATGTCGGCCTGGGCGGCGTAGGCGGCGCGCTCGGCCCCGCCGAACAGGCTCTGCTCGAGGGCGATGACGAGGCGATCGGGCCAGCCGCGCGCGCCCGCCAACTCCTCCAGGAACTGCCAGCGGCGCGCGGCCGTCTCGAGCTGCTCCATCCGCCGGTTGACCTGCCCGAAATGCGCGGCGACGCAGAAGTCGATCCAGGGCGTCGCGTCGCGGTCGGGCTGGTAGCTGCCGCCCTGCACCTCCTCGAGCACCGAGTAGTAGGTAGGGGTGTTCTGGCTGAGGTGCTCCTCGATGGAGCCGAACTCCGGCGCGAGCATGCCGTCGCGTGCGAGAACGAGCGACTGCACGACCCGGGAGAGGCGCCCGTTGCCATCGCTGAACGGATGCACCGACACGACGTGGAGGTGGGCCATGGCGGCGCGGACGACCTGGTGGACGTCGAGGTCGCCCTTCTGCAGCCAGGCCACCACCTCGCCCATGAGCTTGGGCACGGCCTTCTCGTCGGGCGCGACGTAGGCCATGCCGTTGCCGGTGAGGCTGGTGACGCCGATCGGATGGTCGCGCCAGCGGCCGGGGCGCTTGTCGCGCTGGAAGGAGCAGGCGTCGAAGTGCAGGTCCAGGAGGACGCGGTCGTACCAGCGGAAGCCTGGGTCGCCGGCCATGACGGCGACGTGCTCCATCGCGCGGGCGTAGGACGTGAGCGCCATGCGATTTGCGTCTTCGGGGTCGGGCGCCGTCCGGCCGGCAACGAGATCGACGATTTCGGCCTCGGGGACCTCGAAGCCCTCGATCGCGATCGAGCTCTCGGCCGACTCCGCGCGGACCTGGCGGCCCAGCTTGCCGATCCAGGGCGTCGGCGTGCCGACGCGCGCGCCGAGGCTCGCGCGGAGCTGGTCAAGGACCTCGAGGCGACGTTCTAGGTCGCGTGACAGCTTGGGGGTGGCGAAGAGCACGTCTACGACGGTAGACGACTTTACGTATATTCGTCAAATGGAGTTTACGTCTCGTCCGGAGCTGAAAGACCAGACCCGCTGACTCAAGCTGATCGCGACGAGTGTTGGCGACGTCGCGAAGACGTGAAGGCACAAGCCGTTGCCGGGCGGCGCTGGGTGCGTGACGTCGCACCTGCATGCACGACTGATGTCACAAATCCGCGCCCGCTGGTGTGTGTGTGGGTGGTCGAGCCCGCGACGGGGTCGCACGGCCACGCGGGTAGAGGGCTTGGCGCTCCGGGGTGCGTGGACAGGCGAGGACGACCTCGTCTCCCCGGGCGAGACCGGCGGCTTCCTCGATGGCTCCGCGCTCCGTCGTCGCTGCAGGGCTTGATCGGAAGCCCGTGCCGATGGGGCGGCCCAGCGGCCTCGCTACGTGGCCGAGATGCCGATCGGCACCAGTTGCTCGTTCGCGATCTCGATCGGGGTGTAGAGGTCGACGCCTTGCTCAGCGGTCCTCAGCGAAACGATCAGCGAATAGCGCACGGGCCTGTCGATGCGGTCCGGCGGGGTGCGCGGGTTGTTCTTCCACCAGCCGCCGACGGCGTGGACGGCAAGGACACCCGAGGACGCCAGATCGGCGGCCACACCGTCCCAGATGTCCTGATGCAGGGACCCGGTGTTGCGCTGGTTGGACCCGACCAGCCAGCGATCGGAGCCGGACGTGCGCGGCACCGTGCCGTCCTCCTCGGCCTGCGCCTCGCCGTTGATGCGCCGCACGAAGTCGTCGACGTTCTCGGTCGGTGTTTTCAGCTCGAATCGGAGACCATGCGAGGCGTAGGCGTAGCGGCGACGCCAGCCCCGCCGGGACGCGGTCGGCTCGATGAAGTACGACAAGGTGACCCGCATGGTCACGAGTCCCGCCCCGAGGTCACGTAGCGTCTCGGTGGGCCACGGCAGCCGATGGAGACGAAAGTTGCGGAGCTTGAACTCCTTGCCGGAGAACGCGACGAATTCGTCCTGGGAGACCATCGTCACGGCGGCGCGGGACGAGTTGAGCACCGCGTCCTCGGTCGGGACGCCCCACCCGTAGCGACGCAACATGGCCAAGCGACCGGTCTTGCCCGGCGCCTGGTCGAGCTGCTCCCGCATCACCGGTGTCCACTCAGCACCATGCACCAAGAGACCTCGGATGCTCTCTGGCCAGTAGGCGGGGTACTGAGCTTGGGCGAGTGCGCCGAGCCGGGCCGCCTGAGCTGTGGCGGCGCTGGTCGCGAAGGCCGATGCGACGGCCCGATCGTCGAGCGAATCGGTGGTGCGGAGGGAGAGCAGCGGATGAGGGTCATAGCCGCCCGCGCCGTCGGTGAGGAGGTTGCCACCCTCCATGCAGATGTCGGGCTTGATCGGCCACTGGCGAGCGCTGAACCGCAGCGAAGTTCGGCTGTGAGGCGAGATGTCGCCAGCCTCGGCGACGGCCGTCCAACTGGCGAAGTCGGGGTGCGTCGGTGGCGTCACGAGCTCGGTGGACGCACCCACGGTCAACGCGTTCCACGCGTGAGCAGGATCCTCGACCGGCGCGAGGTCGGAGACGGAGCGGTAGTCGGCGGCGAACTCGGCGGGCTCAACGTTGCCGGCCGAGATGAAGAAGAGGCGCGTCGCCCGGGGATCGGGCGGTCCGAGCAGTTCGATGCCGTCGTCGGCACGAGCGATGTCCACGCCGGCCGCCAGCGCGTCGATCGACGCCGACCACAGCGACGGCTCGCCGATCCGCTCCGGCGGGGCGGTGACCGGCATGCAGAACACGCGCGAGCGGCCGACGGTGGCCTCGGGGAGCGCGACGGCCTGCGCCGTCGCCAACCCGTAGGCCAGCGGGTCGTTGGTGCCGCGGTCGGGCAGGATCTGCACCGACTCCAGACGGTGACGGAGCGTAACGCTGCGGGTGCTCAGCAGCTCGTCGTCCAGCGGGCCGAGAAGCGCGAGGCCCGCCATGAGCGTTCCATGGTTGTTGACCGGATCGCCCGCCGCGCCGAACAGGCTGTGCACGTCGGACGCCGCCAGCGAATCCCGCAGCAGGATGTGCGAGCGTCGAACGCCCGTATCGAGCTGACAGACGGCGGGCGCTGTCGCGTCGGCGGCCGTGATGCGTGCTCCGAGATCCTCGGTGAGCTCATCCTGCTGCTCGCGCGGAAGGTCCTCAACGGTGTCGACGAACTCCGGCTCACGGATCTCGGCTAGCGGCACCGCGGTGAACGGGAGGACCTCGAGATCCTCCCATTCGGCCTGAACCCAGGCGACCGTCCGATCGCCGAGGCGCAGCACCCGATCGGCGACCCGCACCGGCCGATCGGCAGCGAAGGCTCTCAGCAGCGCGACGGCGTCATCGGCTGGTGCCAGCCACAGCTCCCACCACCGGCGGCCCTTCAGGGGTGGCGCTCCGTCGGACTGCCACAGGTCGTCCAGCACCGCTCTGCGGATGCGGGCGATGTTGGCGACCAACCCGCGGTTGTAAGGCTCGCCGGTGTCCGCGCGGGTCTTTTCCAGATAGTCCTCGAAGAGGCGGAGGAACGCTCCACGGTAGGCGTCGCTGACCCAGACGGTGGCACGCTCAGGATGGCTCTCGTCCGCCGGCAGCACCGACTGCAGCAACCACCTTGGCCGCTTCGGTTGCTTGGTGTGCCTCGACCACGACTCAAGCGACTCCAGTTTCAGCGGGAATCCGGCCTGCGCGCCCTCGAGGACGATGAAGACCCCGAGCGCTTGGAGCTCCTCCAGCAACGACTCGCGGGCGGTGTCGCGATCGACGTCAACCGCGTCGAAGGTCGCCGTCAGCTCGCCCTTACGGGCCGCGCCGTGAGCGCGGTGCTCCACCTCACGGATCTTCGGGTCGCCGCGGCCCCGGCGGGTGAAGTCGCGCCGCTCGACAGCCCCACGCACCAGAAGGTGCGGGAGCGGCCCCTCGCCGCTAGCCAACGCTCGCGGTCCTGCGTGCCTTCAGCGCGACGCTGAGATCGTCGGAGTTCACGCGCTCCTCACCACGCATGAGCGCTCGCTTGCCCGCGGCCTCTGCTCCCTTGACGAGGTCCGCGTGGCTCAGCCCTTCCGCCTCGGGTGCGAGGGCCGGCCAGCGCAATCCCTTGCCCATCGGGCCGAGCCGGTGCCTGACTACGGCGGCGGCTTCGGCGGGGTCGGGCAGGTTGTAGGTGATGACCATGTCGAACCGCCGGAACAGCGCCCGATCGAGGATCGAGCGGTGGTTCGTGGCCGCCACGACGATGCTCTCCGGACCCGCCTGCTCCAGGAACACGAGGAAGGAGTTGAGGATCCGACGCGCCTCGCCCACGTCGTTGCCGGAGCGGTCAGCACCCAACGCATCGAACTCGTCGAAGAGGAAGACGGCGCGCTGCTCGGCGACGGCGTCGAACACGATCCGCAGCTTGCTGGCGGTCTCGCCCATGAACTTGCTCATGAGGCTGTCCAGACGGACGGTGAGCAGCGGCACTGACAGCTCATGCGCCAAGACCGCGGCGGTCATCGTCTTGCCGGTGCCCGGCGGTCCTTCGAGGAGCAGCCGGTGCGCCGGCGTGAAGCCGCGATCGATCAGAGCTGCGCGCTGGCGCTGTTCGCTCAGCACCTGCCGCACCTGGTCGAGCAGGTGCGGTGGGGCGACGAGGTCCCGCAACCCGACGTTCGGGAAGGTCGCGGTGACCAGCTCCGCGAGGTCGCCGCGAGGCTGGGCGATCGCGGTGACGGTCCGTGCGACGGGCTCGCGCTTGGAGGCGTCGATCGTCTGCTTGATGTCACTGGCCAGGCGGTTGTGGCCCTTGCGGGCGGCCTGGGCCGCGATCTGAGCGGCGACGGCGTAGAAGGAGTCGTCGTCCCCCGAGGCGTGGCTTCGTACCAGCGCCTTGATGTGCTCACCGGAGCCGGCCACGTCGTTCGCCCCCCTTCTCTGTTCGTCGTCGATCCACGGCCCAAGATACCCGTTCGGGCGGCCGCGTCGGGCTGGCGGCGTCGACGGCGCACGGGCGCGGCGTGCGGGGGTGGCTGTCGGCATCTGAAGCTCAAGAGCCACGGAGCGGAGTTCATGCGCCGGTCGACTGCCCACCCGCGACAACCTTTCCCGCACGGAGTGGCAACGCGCCAAGTCGAGGGCGGAGAGAAGGGCCGGGGACCAGCTCACACGACGGTCCGTGCCACACACCTCGCGACCATTGGTACCCGCGCGTGGTACCCGACGCCCTCCACCACTCCGCTCGCGACACCCGAAAACCACGAAAGGCCGCTCGGTCAGCGGCCTCTCCGATCAAGCGGGCGACGGGGGTCGAACCCGCGACCTTTGGCTTGGGAAGCCAACGCTCTACCAACTGAGCTACACCCGCGCGGGAGAACGAGTCTACCGACGCTCGAGGAGGTTGGCTCTCTACCCTGTGGGTGTGTCCTCCGCCGACGCCGAAGTGCCCAGGGGCGCCGCGCCCGACGACGCCGATGCCGAGGCCGGCGCGCCGCGGCGCCGTCCCGTCGTCCCCGCGGTCGTCGGCGTGCTCGCCGCCGCGCTGGTCGGCCTGCTGGTCTACGGCGTCGTCCACGGTGGCGACAACACCTCGCTCGACGACGCGGTCAAGGCCGGCAAGCTGCCGACGGCCCCGGGCGCCACGCTGAAGCGGCCGATGCTGGACGGCTCCGGCGACACGTCGCTCGCCGACTACAAGGGGCGGGTCGTGGTGCTGAACTTCTGGGCGTCGTGGTGTGAGCCGTGCAAGGACGAGGCGCCGGTGCTGCAGCGGGCCCAGAGCGAGCTGACCTCCGCCCACGCAGGCACCGTGCTCGGCGCCACCTACGAGGACGCCGCCGAGGACTCCAAGGGCTTCGAGCGCAGCCGCAGGATCACGTACCCGTCGGTGCGCGACCTCGGCACCGACCTCGCCCGCAAGTACGGCACCAACAAGCTCCCGGAGACGTTCGTGCTCGATCGCCAGGGCCGCGTCGTCGCGATCTCGCGCGGCCAGATCAGTCAGAAGTTCCTCGACCAGGCGCTGGCCAAGGCGCAGCGCGCGGGCAGCGCGTCGTGAGGCGTGCGCTCGCCATCCTGGCCGCGCTGCTCGCCCTGACGGCCGCCACCGCGCTCACCACGACGCAGGCCCTCGCCGCCACCCCCCGCGCCTCGGTCACCGACATCGAGGACGAGGTCATGTGCGTGGCCTGCGGAGTCCCGCTCGGCATCGCCGAGTCCCCGCAGGCCGATCGCGAGCGCGCCTTCATCCGCCGGCTGGTCGCGCGCGGACTGACCAAGGACCAGGTCAAGAGCGAGCTCGTCGCGACCTACACCGACCGCGTGCTCGCGATGCCCAGGAGCGAGGGCTTCGGCCTCGCCGCCTTCCTCGTGCCGATCGCCCTCGTGCTCGCGGCGCTCGTCGCGCTCGCCGTCTTCCTCCCCCGCTGGCGCAACCGCGGCGACGGCGCGGGCTCGGCGGCCCCCGCGGGCCCCGCGCTCAGCGCCGCCGACAACGACCGCCTCAACGAGGACCTCGCCCGCTACGACGTGTAGGCGCCACCGCGGCGCCTACAAGTTGTACAAGAAGTCCAGTCCCAGGTTCGACAGCCCCTGCTGCGCCTTGGCGTTGAGCGTCGTCAGCTCCCCGCTGACGATCAGCAGCCCCATCACGATCAGCACCGCGCCCGACACCGCGGTCACGAGCACGTGCCGGTCCCGCATCCAGCGAAACGCCGTGGTCGCCCGGTCGAACGCGACCGCGGTCAGCAGGAACGGCACCGCCAGCCCGAGCGAGTAGAACGCGAGCAGCAGGCCGCCCTTGCCGACCGTGTCCGAGGTCGAGGCGGCCGCCAGGATCGAGGCCAGCGTCGGCCCGACGCACGGCGTCCACGCGACCGCGAAGGCCAGTCCGGCGATGACCGGCCCGCCCGCGCCCGCGCGCACGATCAGCGCCTCCGGCCGCCACTCGCGGTTGAAGCGCGGCACGAACAGCGTGGCCACGAAGAACGTGCCGAGCACCACGATCAGCCAGCCCGCGATCCGGTTCAGCGTGTCCTGGTGGTCGTGCAGCGTCGAGCCGATCCCCGTCGCCGACATGCCCAGCGCCACGAACATCACCGTGAACGACAGGCAGAAGATGATCGCCGGACCCACCACCTTGCCGACCTGGCGCTCCTGGCCGCGCATCTCCTCGATCGTCACGCCCGAGATCGCCGACAGGTAGCCCGGAACGAGCGGCAGCACGCACGGGGAGATGAACGACACGAACCCCACCGCGAAGGCGGCGAAGACGGTCGTGTCGACGGTGTTGGCGGCGGCGAGGATCACGTACGACGAACGCTACATCTCGCTCGGCGCGCTCACGCCGAGCAGGTCCAGCGCCCGGGCGATCGTCCGCTGCGCGGCGACCGACAGCGCGATCCGCAGCGACTCCAGCTCCTCGGGCTCGGCGCCCACGACCTGGCAGTCGCGGTAGAACGCGGTGAACGCCTGGGCCAGCTCCAGCGCGTAGGTCGCGATGCGGTGCACCGCGCGCCGGTCGGCGGCCTCGACGGCCTCCTGCGGCCAGGCCAGCAGCTTGGAGATCAGCGCGCGCTCGCTGGGATGCAGCGACAGGCCCGCGCCGAACCCGGCCGCCCCCGCCGCCGCCAGCGCCGCGTCGACGCGCTCCTCGCCGGCCTTGCGCAGCACCGCCGCGATCCGCGCGTGCGCGTACTGCACGTAGTACACGGGGTTCTCGGACGACTCGCTCTGGGCGAGCTCGAGGTCGACCTCGATCGTCGTGTCGTGGGACCGGTTGAGCAGGAACCAGCGCGCCGCGTCGACCCCGATCTCTTCGACCAGCTCGTCCAGCGTGACGAACTCGCCGGCGCGCTTGCTCATCGAGACCTTCTCGCCCGCGCGGACGAGGTGCACGAACTGCATGATCAGCAGGTCCAGCGCCTGCGGATCGTCGCCGAGCGCCTGGTAGGCGGCGCGCATGCGGTTGATGTAGCCGTGATGATCGGCGCCCAACACGTACACCATGCGATCGAAGCCGCGCTCACGCTTGTTCTGCGCGTAGGCGATGTCGGAGGCGAAGTAGGTGTGCTCGCCGGACGAGCGCTCCAGCACGCGGTCCTTGTCGTCGCCGAACTCGGTCGTGCGCAGCCACAGCGCCCCGTCGGACTGGTAGGAGTTGCCCTGGGCCTCGAGCACCGCGAAGCCGTGCTCCACGCCCGACGTCCCGTCCTCGCCGGCCTCGTGCAGCGAGCGCTCGCTGAACCAGACGTCGAACTCGACCCGGAACGCGTGCAGCGACGCCCGCGCCCGCTCGACCATCATCGCGACGGCCTCGGCGCCGACGTCTTCGACCGGACGCGTCGCCGCGTCTCCGATCTCCAGCGTTAGCGTCGTGACGTAGTCGCCGACGTAGCCGTCCTCGGGCACCTCTTCGCCGCGGGCGCGCGCCTGCACGGAGCGCCCGAAGTTGGCGACCTGGGAGCCGTAGTCGTTGATGTAGAACTCGCGCGTGACGTCGTGGCCGACGAACGAGAACAGCCGCGCGAG
The DNA here is from genome assembly GCF_035318805.1 of Baekduia sp. Classification (GTDB taxonomy): domain Bacteria; phylum Actinomycetota; class Thermoleophilia; order Solirubrobacterales; family Solirubrobacteraceae; genus Baekduia. The sequence goes on along the minus strand of NZ_DATHDY010000064.1, from coordinate 914 downwards.
GGCGTCGCCGTAGGCGGCGTTGCGCGCGTGGCCGACGTGCAACGGCCCGGTCGGGTTCGCGCTGACGAACTCGACGTCGATGTTCTCGAAGACGGGCGCCGACCCGGCGCCGAAGCGGTCGCCCGCCGCCAGGACGTGACCCAGCGCGTCGGCGTACCAGGCGTCGCTCAAGAAGAGGTTCAGGAAGCCAGGACCGGCGACCTCGACGCGCTCCAGCGAGGCGCCGAGCCCGCTGCGCAGCTCCTCGGCCAGCCGCCCGGCCACGTCGCGCGGCGCGGCCTTCATGACCGGGGCCAGGAGCATCGCGGCGTTGGTCGCGTAGTCGCCGTGCTCGGCCTGGCGCGGGCGCTCGAGCGTGGGCCGGCCCTTGGGCGCGGGCGCGTCGGCGCCGGCGGCGGCGGCGGCCGCGCGCTCGACGGCGTCGCGGAGGTCGTCGACGGGATGGGTCACGGCTGTGGGGCTCCGGCGTGCGTGGTGGCGAAGAGGGCTTCGAGGCGGTCCAGGGTGCGGGGGGTTCCCATGGCCATGATGACGTCCCCGGCGCGCAACACGGTCTCCGCCTGGGGCTGGGGCTGGAAGCCGCCGTCCACCTGGCGCAGCCCGACGATGTACGCGCCACCGCGGATGTCGCCGATCGTCTGCCCCACGCCGCTGCACCCGCCGGCCACGAAGATCTCCTCCATCCGGTACTCGGCGGCGACGTCGCGCACGCCCGAGACCTGCGGATGCAGCGCCAGGCGCGCCATCTCGACCCCGGACGCCTTGTAGGGCGAGATCACGCGCGACGCCCCCGCGCGGAACAGCTTGCGCTCGGAGTCCTCCTGGGAGGCGCGCGCGACGATCGCGATCTCGGGGCTCAGCTCCCGCGCCGTCAGCGTGATGAAGACGTTCTCGGCGTCGGAGTCCACGCAGGC
>NZ_DATHDY010000063.1:0-98085 GCF_035318805.1 Baekduia sp. | reverse complement strand
ACCCGGCGACTGCGAGTCGCGCCCCTACCTCGACGCTCAGCGCTACGACGGGTTCCACGGCGCGCTCGCCCGAGAGCCCGTGCGCGAACTGGCCGGCCTGACCCTCGAGGTCGACGGGCCGGACCTCGTCCTGCTGCGGGCCGGCGAGCCGCGCGAGCGCTTCCACGACGCGGCCGAAGACGCCCCACCGCGGTGGATGGAGCGGCTTGCCGCGTCGGGGTACGGACTGCTGATCGTCGGAGCCGACCTCGGGCTCGGGCGGCCCAGCACCGAGAGCATCCAGCGCGCGATTCGGGCCGACCGCGCACTCATGGGGTTCGTGGAGTTCCGCGAGCCGGCCCCGTAGCCGCTGATCAGGTCGCCGCCTCGGCCGGCTTTCCAGCGGCGTGCAGCGCGCCCGCCGCCGGCACGTAGATCGTGGTGTGGCCGTCGTCCCACTCGATCCGGTAGCGCGGCGACGGATCGGCATGGAGGATCTCCCGCACGGTCCCCGGGCGCGGCGGACGTTCCGTCGACTCGGACTCGGCGACGACTCGGTCTCCGACCTCGAAGGTCATCACCCCTCCTTGCGCTAGCTGGTGCGTCCGAGCGTAACCCATCTCTCGCGTCGTTCCCAGCGCGTGCTCGGACCGCTGTCGGGCGACGATCCCGGCGGATACCTTACGAAGCCGTGACCGTCCGTCGATCGTGCCTCGTGGTGCCCGGCCATCAGGCCAAGATGCACGTCAAGGCGCTGGGCGCCGGGGCCGACGAGGTGGTGTTCGACCTCGAGGACGCCGTCGCAGCCGGATCGAAGGCGGCCGCGCGGGAGCAGCTGGCGCAGACGCTGGCGGCGGCGGAATGGAAGGAGCGCCGGGTTGCGGTGCGCGTCAACGCAGCCGGGTCCGCCGAGCAGGCCGCCGACCTGGCGACGTGCGCCGCGGCCGGGCACGACGGACTGACGATCGTGGTCCCGAAGGTGCAGGCGCCCGCCGACGTCGTGGCGGCCGCCGCCGTCGCGCCCGTCCAGGCGCTCGTCGAGACGCCGGAGGGCCTGGCCGCGGCCGGCGCGATCGCCGCCCACCCCTCCGTCGTGACGTTGATCCTCGGCTACGCGGACCTCGCCGCGTCACTCGGGCGCCGCGGCGCCGAACGCGATCTCGACCGCTGGCTGGTCGCCCAGGAGACGGTGCTGGCCGCAGCTCGCATCGGCGGGGCGCAGGCCATCGACGGGCCCTTCTTCGGCCTGCGTGACGACCGCGGGGTCAGCGAGGCGGCCCGGGCGGCGCGGGAGCTTGGCTTCGACGGCAAGTGGGCGATCCATCCCGCGCAGGTCGCACCGATCAACGCCGCGTTCGCCCCGAGCTCGCGCGAGCGACGCTGGGCGCAGGCCGTCACCGTGGCCGTGGCCGGCGCGTCCTCGGCGGGCGGTGCTGCGGCGACCGTGGACGGAGCGATGGTCGACGAGGCCATGGCGCGCCAGGCGCACCGGCTGCTGGCGCTGCCCTACGAGGACGAGCCGGCCCCGGAGGCGCCGCGTCATCGGGTCGCCGCTCCGTACTACGAGGAGCTGCGCCGCGGCCAGACCTTCCGCGCGCCGGGTCTGACGCTGACCAGCGGACACGCCGCCCTGCACCAGTCGATCGTCGGCGACCGCCTGCGGCTCTCGCTCGACGGCCCGCTCTGCGAAGCGGTGACCGGGACGCCCGGGCTGCTCGCGCACCCCATGCTCGTCTGCGACATCGCGATCGGCCAGTCGACCGCGCCGAGCGCCCGCGTGCTCGGGAACCTCTTCTACCGCGGCCTCGGGGCCCGCCCGGTCCCGGTCGGAACGACCCTGCGCACCACGACCGAGGTCGTCGCGCGACGCGATGCGTCTCGCGGTCGCGGGATCGTCGCGCTGCGCGTGACGACGGTCGACGCCCACGGCGAGCCGATCCTCGACTTCTGGCGTGCGCCGCTGTTGCCGAGCAGGTCCGCCTCGCCCGGTGACGACGCCGACGACCTCACCGCGATCGGGCAGCCGGTCGACGTGGCCGGCCTGATCCCGCGCGGCTGGGACCTCGGTCCGCTGCGCGAGGAGCCGCTGGGAAGCTTGTTCATCGCCTTGCGCGAGGGCGACACCTATGACATCGAGGCGGCCGAGACGGTGACGGCGGCGACCGAGCTGGCCAGGCTGTCGCTGAACCTCGCGCACACCCACACCGACGCGAGCGCCGGCGCGCACGGCGAGCGGCTGGTCTACGGCGGGCACGTGATCGGCGTCGCGGCCGCGCATGTGACGCGGGCGCTGCCCGACCTGGCGACGATCCTGGCATGGGAGTCGTGCGACCACCTGGGTCCGACCTTCGAAGGCGATCGGCTGCACTCGCGGATCGAGATCACCGGCCTGGAGGGCCAGGACGACGGCGGCCTCGTCCGTCTCCGTGTGCGGTCGGCCGCCACCGGCGGCGACGGCGTGGCCCGCGACGTCCTGGACTGGCGCCTGATCGCGTTGATGCCATGAGCTGGAGGCGCGCATGACCGGGATCCTGGAAGGGCTGACCGTGGTTGAGGGGTCGGCGTTCGTCGCCGCGCCGCTGGGCGGGCTGACGCTCGCGCAGCTCGGCGCGGACGTGATCCGCTTCGACGATCTCGGCGGCGGGCTCGACCACACCCGCTGGCCGCTGGCGGCCGGCGGGCAGTCGCTGTTCTGGGCCGGCCTGAACAAGGGCAAGCGCTCGCTGAGCGTCAACCTGCGCTCCGATGCCGGCCGCGAGCTGGTCTCCGAGGTGATCGGCGCCGCCGGCGCGTTCCTCACGAACTTCCCCGCGCGCGGATGGCTGAGCTACGAGACGCTGCGGGCCCGTCGCGACGATCTGGTGATGGTGCACCTCAAGGGCAACCGCGACGGCACCAGCGAAGTCGACTACACCGTCAATCCCGCGACCGGCTTTCCCTGGGCGACGGGGCCGCGCAACCTCGCCGCGCCGCTCAACTCGGTGCTGCCCGCCTGGGACATCGCGATGGGCGAGCTCGCGGCCGTCGGGCTGCTGGCCGCCGACCGCCACCGGACCCGCACCGGTCAGGGGCAGCTCGTCGAGATCGCGCTCTCGGACGTCGCGTTCGCCGTCGTGGGCCATCTCGGCCGCGTCGCCGAGGCGCAGCTCGCCTCGCGCGACTCGCCGCGCCGCGACGGCAACTACCTCTACGGCGCCTTCGGCCATGACTTCATCAGCAAAGACGAGCGTCACGTGATGGTCGTCGCCCTCACCCGCCGTCAGTGGAAGGCGCTGCTCGAGGTCACCGGCACGCAGGAGCAGATGGCCAAGATCAACGAGGCGACCGGTGTCGACCTCGACACCGAGTCCGGCAGGTTCGAGGACCGCGACCTGATCGCCGCGATCCTGCGGCCCTGGTTTCGGTCCCGCGACCTGGCCGAGATCCGCGACGCCTTCGAGGGCACCGGCGTCTCCTGGGGTCCGTACCAGACCTTCCGCCAGCTCGTCGACGACGATCCGCGGGTCACCGTCGACTCGGAGATGTGGGACGAGGTCGAGCACCCGGGCGTCGGCCGCTACCGGATGCCGGGCACGCCGCTGGACTTCTCCGCGGTGCCGCGCGAGCCCGTCCGCCGCGCCCCACTGCTCGGCGAGCACACCGCCGAGGTCCTCGGCGGCCTGCTCAGGCTCACCGACGCCGAGCTCGGACGCCTGCACCGCGAGGGCGTGATCGGGCTGGAGTGACCGTGGCGCTTCGGCGCGCGCTGCTGGAGGAGCCCGGCCAGACATCCTCATCCACCCCGAGCTGGTCATGCTGACGCTGACCTCCAAGCTCTTCGCGAAGCACTACCACCCGGCACTGGACGACGCCGTGCAGCGGTCGTGGGACGGGACGGCCGCGCGGATGAGCGGCGTGGCGAGCGCGGCGTAGTGGGACCGTCGTCGAGCGGGACTCGAACAAGTGTCCGCTTGGATGACGGAAATTCGTGATTTTGAGGCGCCGGCCGGTTCTAGTGTGCATGACGATCAAGACTCTCATCGCTGTCGGCGCGGCCGGCGCCGGCCTGGCGCTCCCGTTCGCGGCGTTCGCGGACAAGCCGGCGGAGACGCCGGGCAACGGTCCCAAGGCGCCAGTCACCACGACGACGCCCGCAGGCAAGGCCACGGCGCCCGGCCAGTACTGCAAGGACCAGTCCAAGAAGCACGTCAAGGGCCAGAAGGGCACGCCGTTCAGCCAGTGCGTGACCGCCCTCGACAAGATCGACAAGGGCCAGACCACCTCTCCGGCCAAGGCCTGCAAGGGCGTGAGCAAGAAGCACGTCAAGGGTCAGAAGGGCACCCCGTACAGCCGCTGCGTCGTGGCCGCCGCTCACCTGCGGGCCGACAAGGACGACGACGCGTCGACGACCACCCCGCCGTCGACCACGACGCCCACGACCACCGCGACGACGCCCACGCCGACCACGACGACGCCGGCCGTGACCACGCCGACGACGACCACCACGCCGTAGGCACCCGCCACACCCTGGGGCACCGCAGGCGAACGCCCCGCTCCGGCGGGGCGTTCGCCGTAGACGTCCCGCCTCGGCGTCGGTGACGCCGTTCCTCAGAGCCGCCCAACACCCCGGAAGCGGGCGTGCTTGACAACCGCGCCGTGACCCGAAGATACTGCGAAATCGCATAAAGGGGAGGCGGTCGACGATTGCGGCCGCCCGGGGTTCTCATCGGGAGAGGGAGCAGCATCATGGGTCGACTGCACGTCCGCCGTGGTCTACGCGCGCGGGTCCAAGGGTCTACGGATACGCCGGCGCACACACCGCTGGGAGATGGGTCGGTGGCGCAGTCGCGTCGCGGGCTCGCCGGCCGGGGTCGACTGGGGGTGGTCGGCCTCGCATCGCTCGCCGCGCTCCTCGTCGCGCTGCTGCCGGGCGTCAGCGGCGCCGATCGCGGCGGCCAGGCGCAGATCGGTCAGCCGCAGCTCGGCGAGGACGGCTGCGCCCGGATCCAGCAGAGCCTGCCGACGCTCGCCGACTGGCCGGCGGTCTCCAGCCGGATCAAGAAGTCCAAGGACGTCGAGGCGCGCGTGCGATCCCTGCTCTCCGAGATGTCGCTCGAGGAGAAGGTCGGGCAGATGACGCAGCCCGAGATCGGGGCCATCACGCCCGACGAGGTCCGCGAGTACCACATCGGCTCGATCCTCAACGGCGGCGGCTCATGGCCCAGCGCCGACAAGCATGCCGCGCCCACCGACTGGCTCACGCTGGCCGACGCCTACTGGAAGGCGTCGAAGCAGGGCAACGCCGGGCATGTCCCGGCCGTCTGGGGCATCGACGCCGTCCACGGCAACAGCAACGTCTACGGCGCGACGCTCTTCCCGCACAACATCGCGCTCGGCGCCGCGCACGACCCGTGCCTCGTCCGCGACGTCGAGGCCGCCACGGCGCGCCAGGTCCGGGCGACGGGCCAGGACTGGGCGTTCGCTCCGACGCTCGCCGTCGTTCGCGACGACCGCTGGGGCCGCACGTACGAGGGCTTCTCCGAGGATCCGCGGATCACGCGCGCCTACGGCTACGAGGCCATCCGCGGCCTGCAGGGCAACGACCGCAAGGGGATCGCCGAAGAGGGCGTCATCGCCACGGCCAAGCACTTCATCGGCGACGGCGGCACCGACGGCGGCAAGGACCAGGGCGTCAACTCCTCGTCCGAGGCCGAGATGATCAACGTCCACGGTCAGGGTTACTACGGCGCGCTGGCGGCCGGCGCCCAAACGGTGATGATCTCCTTCAACAGCTGGACCAACGAGGAGCTCGGGATCACCGAGGGCAAGCTCCACGGCAGCAGCAAGGCCATCAACGAGATCCTCAAGGGCAAGATGGGCTTCGACGGGCTGACCGTTTCGGACTGGAACGGCATCGGCCAGGTCCCGGGCTGCACGAACGCGAGCTGCCCGCAGGCCATCAACGCCGGGCTCGACGTGATCATGGTGCCCAACGACTGGAAGGCGTTCATCGCCAACACGGTCGCGCAGGTCCAGGCCGGTCAGATCTCGATGGCTCGCATCGACGACGCCGTGACGCGCATCCTGCGGGTGAAGATTCGCAGCGGCGTGCTGGACCGCCCGAAGCCCTCGCAGCGTGAGGACGCCGGCTCGGCCGGCGCCCTGCAGGCCCGTGAGGTCGCGCGTAGCGCCGTCCGCAAGTCGCAGGTCCTGCTCAAGAACAACGGGCGCCTGCTGCCGCTGGCGCCCACGTCCAAGGTCCTGGTCGTCGGCAAGAGCGCCGACAGCCTCCAGAACCAGACCGGCGGCTGGAGCCTCACCTGGCAGGGGACCGGCAACACGAACGCCGACTTCCCGAACGGGACGACCATCCTCGGCGGCCTGCGCCAGGCGCTCGGGGAGGCGAACGTGACGTTCAGCGAGACGGGTGAGGGCGTCGACCCCAAGGCGTTCGACTCGGTGATCGCCGTCATCGGCGAGACGCCGTACGCCGAGGGCAACGGCGACCTGGGCAAGCGCTCACTCGAGAACGCCGTGCTGCACCCGGAGGATCTCGCCGTGCTCGACCGCGTGAGCGGCAAGGGCGCGCCGGTGGCCACGGTGTTCCTGTCGGGGCGGCCGCTCTACGTCAACAAGGAGCTCAACCGCTCGGACGCGTTCGTCGCGGCCTGGCTGCCGGGCACCGAGGGCGAGGGCGTCGCCGACCTCCTGGTCAAGGGCCGCAACACCGGCCAGGGCTTCACCGGCACGCTGTCCTACAGCTGGCCCGGAGCCCCGTGCCAGGCGCCGCTGAACGCCGGCGACGACGGCTACGCTCCGCTGTTCCCGCTCGGCTACGGCCTGGGCAACGGGCAGACCGGGACGGTGGGGCAGCTCGACGAGACGTCCGCGTCGCGCTGCGTCGACGGCGGGGGCGGCGGCACGGCGACCGACGACCTGGACATCTTCGTCCGCCAGGACGTGCCGCCGTACAAGAGCTACATCGGCTCGCCGGACAACTGGGGCGGCACGGAGCTCGGCAACGACCCCAGCAGCGTCGTCACGCACACGAACATCGAGGCTCGGACGTCGGACGTGAACGTCCAGCAGGACGCCCGGAAGATCACCTGGAAGGGCGGCGCCGGCCAGTTCTACCTGCAGTCCCCGGAGCAGGACCTGCGCCCGTATCTCAACGCCGACGGCGCGATCGTGTTCGACACGATCGTGACGCAGGCGCCGACGGCTCGCGTCGTCATCAGCGCCCACTGCACGTACCCGTGCTTCTCGGACGCCCCGATGACGAAGGCCTTCACCGACGTCGCCGACGGGGCCAAGCACACCATCAAGGTGCCGTTGCGGTGCCTGGACACGGGATCGCTGGAGTTCGACCACATCAACACCCCGTTCCTCATCTACACCGACGGCCAGATGGAGGCGGCGTTCGCAAACATCCGCCTGGTGCCCGGGGCCGGCAAGGACGCCGACGCGCTGCAGTGCAGTGACATGACCTAGGTGTTTTGACCAAGCCCAGGCACCGTCGTCGCTTTACGACGACGGGTGCCTGGGCCGCTGGTCAGGCGCGGCGCGCCGCGACCGCGTCGGAGCGGTGCAGCAGCTCCGCGCCTCGGCGCAGGACGAGCGCCACAGCGCCGAGGACCTCGGCGCGTTCACCGAGCGTTCCCTCGACGACGGTCACGTCCTCGGCGGCCGAGCGCACGGCGCCGCGGCGCATCGCGTCGCGCAGCGGCTCGATCAGGAGCGGGCCGGCCGCGGCGAGGTCACCGCCGACCACGATGCGCTCGGGGTTGAAGAGGTTGCACAGCGTGGCGACGGCGGTGCCGATCGCCGTCCCCGCGGCCGCGATGGCCCGGGCGCATCCGGTGTGGCCGTCGACCGCGCAGGCGATCGCGTCCGCGATCGTGACGTCTGCGGCGAACGTACCGCGCAGCGCCGCCAGGATCGCTGCGGACCCGGCGACCGTCTCCAGGCAGCCGCGGTTGCCGCAGCGGCAGTTCGGGCCGCTGGGGTCGATGACGGTGTGGCCGATCTCACCGGCCGTGCCGCTGGTGCCCGTGTACGGGCGGGCGCGGATGATCAAGCCGGCGCCGATGCCGGTCGCGACCTTCAAGTAGGCCATGTTCTCGGCGCCGCGTCCGGCGCCCCACATCCACTCGCTCAACGCTCCGAGGTTCGCATCGTTCTCCACCTCGACCGCGCGCCCCAGCGCATCGCTCATCGCCTCGGCGGCCCGGACGCCGACCCAGCCGGGCAGGATGGTGGAGTCACCCAGCTCGCCGGTCGGGCCGTGCACGGGACCCGGCAGCCCCATTCCGACTCCGACGACGTCGTCCTGATCGGCGTCGGCCTCCGCGAGGACCTCGTCGACGAGGCCGGCGGCGTGCGCGATCGCCGCGGCCGCCGGCAGGTCGGCGTCGAGCTCGTCGTGGCGCTCGGCGAGGATGCCGTGTGCCAGGTCCGAGACCACGACGCGCACGTGACGCTTGCCGAAGTCGAGGCCGATCGCCACGCCGGCGTTGCGGTGCATGGCGACGAGGACGGGCGGTCGCCCCATGGCGCCGGGCGGGCGCGGATCGCCGCCGGCGGCGGGCTCGGTCACCAGGCCGGCGGTCTGCAGCTCGGTGACGACTGCCGACACGGTGGAGGCCGCCAGCTGCGTCCGGCGCGCAAGATCGGCACGGGACGCGGCGCCGGTCTCCGCCAGGACTCCGAAGACGCGCGCGCGTGCGTCGACCCGTGAGGCCACAGGGGCGCTCATGGGGCTTCCTTGGAGGTGATCCGTGACCGGTGCATCAGAGGGGGACGCGTTCCAGCGTACGCGGAGGAACGGGCGACTGACGATCCGGCGGGGAGGCGCGCGCGCTCGACCTCCGGTCTGAGCGCGGACTCCTCTGCGTGGCGTGGTCTCGCGCGCGGGACGAGTCGCTTCTCACGGGCTCGGGGTCGGCGAGCTCGCTATGTGCCCACCTACCCGCGCCGAGTGCTCATGACCGCAGCACGCTGTGGGGGAAGGTGTCGGGGAAGAGCGCTGCCGCTCGGGCCGCGTGTCCCAGGCGGGATGCAGCGGCTCGCAGCCGATGGCGGTGGGGTAGGCGAGCAGGTCGGCGCCGCCCAGCGCGTACGCGCGGCCGAGCTCCGGGAACCACTGGTCCCAGCACCGGGGCACCGTAGCTCCGCGCTCGGGCAAGTGGCAACGGACTCAGTGGCCGAATCCCAATTCTGCAACGAGATCCCTTGCATTATGTTCCCAGCTCAGCTAAATCTGTTGCCGGATGACCGCACCAACGGCTCCAGTCAACGCCGACGCCGGCTTCCCCGACCCCGAGCACATCGCCGCAGTGCTCGACCGCGAGCTCAAGCGCTTCGTCGCCGAGCATCCGGTCGCGGCCGGCCACCACGACGCCGACGACGCCATGCTCGGCGGCGTCCCCATGCCGTGGATGCGCCGCTGGGCCGGCGGATTCCCCGTCATCGCGGCCCACGCCGAGGGCGCGCGCATCACCGATACCGACGGCCACCAGTACGTGGACTTCTGCCTCGGCGACACCGGTGCGATGACCGGGCACGCGCCGGCGCCGGTGGTCGCGGCGGCGAGCGCCCGACTGGCCGCGGGCACCACGATGATGCTGCCGACCGACGACGCCGCCGTCGCCGCCGCGTCGCTGCGCGACCGCTTCGGGCTGGACCGCTGGATGTTCACGCTCAGCGCGACCGACGCCAACCGCGCGGCCATCCGCTTCGCCCGGCACCTCACGCGCCGCGACAAGATCCTGTGCTTCTCCTACAGCTACCACGGCGCCGTCGACGAGACGCTCGCCGTGCGCGCCGCCCACGGGCGGACGGTGGCGCGCGAGGGGAACGTCGGAGCGCCGGTCGACCTCGACGTCACGACGCGCGCCGTGGAGTTCAACGACCTCGCGGCGCTCGAGGAGGCCCTCGCGCACGGCGACGTGGCGCTGGTGATCGCCGAGCCGGCGATGACCAACATGGGGATCATCCTCCCGGACGGGGGCTACCACGCCGAGCTGCGGCGCCTGACGCGTGAGCACGGCACGCTGCTGCTGATCGACGAGACGCACACGTTCTCCGTCGGTCCCGCGGGCGCCACCGGTGCGTGGGGGCTCGAGCCCGACATGTTCACCATCGGCAAGGCCATCGCGGGCGGCGTCCCCGCGGGAGCCCTCGGCGTCACGCGGCGGATCGCCGACGAGCTCCTCGACGACCCCGAAGCCGACCTCGAGGACGTCGGCGGCATCGGCGGCACGCTGGCCGGCAACGCCCTCTCGCTCGCGGCCATGCGCGCCGCGCTCACCGAGGTCCTCACCCCGGCCGCCTTCGCCCACGCGACCGCTGTCGCCGACCGCCTGCTGGCCGGCATGAACGCGGTGATCGCCAAGCATCGCCTGCGCTGGCATGCCCTGCAGCTCGGGTGCCGCGTCGAGTACCGGTTCGTCGCCGACCCGCCGCGCGATGGCACCGCGTCGTACGCAACGCTCAACGCGGAGTTGGAGCGCGTCATGCACCTGCACGCGCTCAACCGCGGCGTCCTGATCACGCCGTTTCACAACATGTTGCTCGCCTGTCCCGCCACCACGATGGCCGACGCCGACCTCCACACCGAGGTCTTCGAAGCCGCCGTGGTGGATCTGTTCGCCTAGTCCTGCAAAGCGCGCCGGAGACCTGCTGCGATGACCACACGCAAGACGCCGCGCCGGCGCCGCGAGGGCGAGACGGTCATGGACGACATCGACCGCGCGATCGTCGATCGCCTGGCCTTGGACGGGCGCCTGCCCTACTCGAAGCTCGGCGTCGAGGTCGGGCTGTCGGAGGCAGCGACGCGCCAGCGCGTGCAGCGGCTGATCGACAAGGGGTACATGCAGATCGTCGCGGTGACCGATCCGCTGGTCACCCGCGGATCGGTCATGGCGCTCGTCGGCCTGCGCGTTCAGGGCGACTCGCGGGAGGTCGCCAAGAAGATCTCGGAGCTGCACGAGTCGATCTACGTCGTGGCGACCTCCGGATCCTTCGACGTCATCGCCGAGATCGTCGGCAAGACCCACGAGGACCTGCTCGCCGTGCTCAACGACCACGTGCGGCAGATCCCGGGGGTCATCTCGACCGAGACCTTCGTGTACCTCGATCTCTTCAAGCACACGTTCGTCTACGAGACCTGACGCACGGGTCCCGGCGCCGCCCGGCGAACCGGGCACCTTGACCTCCCGCCGTCCCGGTGAAACCGTCCTCCGGGTCGCCGAACCGCCCGGGAGGTCGTCATGCAGGCCAGGCTCGTCGTTGTCGTTCTCGCGCTGTCGCTCGCCGTCGCCGTGGTCACCGGCGCGACCGCGGGAACCGGCGGTGGCCCCGGGCCGAAGGGCGGCGAGCGCCATGGCGCCGCCGACCTCCCCGACCGCCTCGACCTCCCCGCCGGCTGGCAGCCCGAGGGCATCGCCTCCGATCCCCGCTCTTCGGACCTCTTCGTCGGCTCGATCCCCACGGGCGCCGTCCTGCGCCTCGACGCGCGCACGGGCGAGACGACGACCGTCGTCGCCGCCCACGCAGGCCGCGCCGCGATCGGCCTGAAGGTCGACGAGCGCCGGCGCCTCTTCGTCGCCGGCGGCCCGACCGGCAAGGCCTTCATCTACGACGCCCGCACCGGCGACGACCTCGCCGAGCGCCAGCTCTCGGTCCCCGGCGATGCGACCTTCGTCAACGACGTCGCGCTCACCCGCTCGACGGCCTACTTCACCGACTCGCGCCGCAGCGCGATCTACGCGGTCGACACCAAGCTCGAGGATCCCGCCCGGACCATCGCGCTGCCCGGCATCCCCAATGAGCAGGGCAACAACCTCAACGGGATCGTCGCCACGTCCGACGAGCGGTCGCTGCTGGCGATCCAGACCAACGCCGGCCGGCTGTGGAAGATCGACCCGGCCACGGGGGACGCCGCCCAGGTGGACCTCGGTGCCACGAAGCTCACCAACGGCGACGGGCTGCTGCTCGACGGCCGCACGTTGTACGTGGTCCGGAACTTCGACAACGAGATCGCGGTGGTACGACTCGCCGCCGACTACGCCTCCGGCGCCGTGTTGACGACGATCAAGAGCACCGGCTTCGACGTCCCGACGACGATCACCGAGCTCGACGGCGAGCTGTACGCGGTCAACGCCCGCTTCGGCACGACCGACCCGCAGCCCGCGCCGTATTGGGTCACGCTCATACGTCGCTGACCGGTCCGGCGCGCCGGCGCGCGCCTGGCGCCATAGGATCTCGCAGACGACATGTACCCCGGCCGCTACCGCCACTACAAGGGCCACGAGTACGAGGTCCTCTTCGAGGCGCGCCACAGCGAGACCGGGGAGGAGCTGGTCGTCTACCGAGCGCTGTACGGCGACCGGGGCGTCTGGGTCCGCCCGAAGGCCATGTTCTTGGAGACCGTGGTGGTGGACGGCGTCGAGCAGCCGCGGTTCGCGCTGGTCGGGCCGGCGAGCTGAGTCAGGTGCCCGCGGCCGGCAGCAGCGGCGACGTGACCGACGACGCCATCCCGCGCGGCGCGGCCAGACGCTCGAGCATGAGCGCCGTGTCGGCGATCGCGACGCCGGTGAGGTGCTCGTCGCGGGCGGCGAAGTCGTCGGCGATCGCGGCAATCGCGTTGGTGTAGGACTCGTCGTCGCGGTCGACCAGCGCGGTGATCGCGTCGGCGGCGCGGACGAAGGCGGGGGAGCCGGCGCGCATGTGCTCGGCGGCCGTGCGGGCAGTGGCGTCGTCGTCGTCGACGAGGGCCGTGATGGCGCGGGCGTAGGACGCCGGGGGAGAGGTCGCGTCGTCGGGGATCTGGCCGGTGGCGTAGTCGGCGGCCGCGCGGGCGTCGCCCGCCAGGATCGAGGCCTTCAACACGCCGATGAGGCGGCCGTAACTCGCCGGCGGCGCCGCCTCCCAGGAGGCGCGGTAGAGGTCGGCGGCCTGGCGCAGCGCGGGCACGGCGGCCTCCGCATCACCGCTCAGCAGCGCGCGCTGCCCACCCGCCTCGACGGCGATCGCCTCGCGCATCAGGTCCGCGTGGACGCCCTCCGTGAACCCCATCGGGCGAGCATACGCCCCGCCCGGGTGGCCTCCTAGACCCGTGACCTCCGGCCCGGCTGGCGTGGCGGCGCGACCGCCCGCGGGAACGGCGACGACTCCGTGCCCGGACGGCCTCCGGCCGCGCGGCGGCCCAGCTTCGTCGCGGCGTACCCGCGGGGCGTCCGCGTGGCCAGGCCCTGGGCGAGCAGCACGCCGATGGCGCGCGAGACGTCGTGCGCGTCGCGATGCCCCGTCTCCCGGGCCAGCGTGTCGAGGCGGCGTGGCTCGTCGGAGGCCTGTAGCGCATGCAGCACCGCGGCGACGACGGAGGTCGTTCGTCCGGCTGGGCTTCGGGCGTCAGGACGGGTGGTTTGCACGGTGCTCCAGTCGATCGTGCGGGCGCGTCAGAGCCTCGTGGAAACGGTGGCTCCCTCGCTGTCGACGGTAGCTCGGCCTCGTGACCACCGCCACTTAAAATGTTCGGGACGCAACGGGGTTTGTTCCTGTCTAGGCTTCGCGCCGTGTCCGCCGCCGTCGCTCCCCAGGCCACGGCCCGTCCGTCGCTGTCGACGATCGCGCGGGAATGGGGACGGATCGGGTGCCTGGGCTTCGGCGGGCCGCCCGTGCACATCGCGCTGCTGCGCGACCTGTGCGTCACGCGCCGCCGGTGGATCCGCGACCGCGAGTTCGAGGACACGGTCGCGGCCGTCAACCTGCTGCCCGGTCCCGCGTCGACGCAGCTGGCGATCGCCTGCGCCCACCGGCTCCGCGGCCGCACGGGCGCGCTGGTCGGCGGCGCCGCGTTCATCCTGCCCGGCCTCGCGCTGATCCTGCTCCTCGCCGCCGCGTTCCTGGCCGGCGACCCGCCGCGCTGGCTGCGGGGCGCTGGGGCGGGGGCGGGCGCGGCCGTCGCGGCGGTGGCGGTCAGGGCCGGCGTGGACCTCATCAAGCCGAGCTGGGCGCGGGCGGCGCCGCGCCGCGGTCCGCTGTTGGCCTACATCCTGCTCGGGGCGATCTCCGCGGCGACCGTCGGGCCCTTCCTCGTGCTCGTCCTGCTCGCGTGCGGGGTCGTCTCGCTGGCGCTGAAGCGGGGGACGGGACTTGCCGCGATCACGCCGGCGCCGGTCGCGCTCCTGCTCGCCGCGGTCGCCTCCACCGGCGGCCTGGGCGCGCTAGCGTGGACGGCCTTCAAGGTCGGCGCGCTCTCCTACGGCGGCGGCTTCGTGATCATCCCGCTGATGCAGGCCGACGCGGTCACCCAGCACCACTGGATGACCGACGGCCAGTTCCTCAACGCGGTCGCGCTCGGCCAGGTGACCCCTGGCCCGGTCGTGCAGACCGTGGCGGTGGTCGGCTACGCGGCGGCGGGCGTGGGCGGTGGGCTGCTCGCGGCGCTCGTCGCGTTCTCGCCGTCGTTCCTGTTCGTCGTCGTCGGGGCCAACCGCTTCCACGCGCTGCTGGCCAACCGCGCCGTCCGCGCCTTCATCGACGGTGCGGCGCCCGCCGCGCTCGGAGCCATCCTTGGCTCAGCGATCCCGCTCGCGCTCGCGCTCTCCGAGCCGTGGCAGCTCGCGGTGCTCGCCGCGGCCGCGACCGCGCTGCTCCTCCTGCGCCGCGGCGTGGTGGCCACGCTGGTCGCGGCGGGTGGGGTCGGGGCCGCCGCGGCGCTCGCCGGCGCGTCCTTGCCCGGCTGACCGGGGTCAGCGCCGCTCGCGCGCGGGCGCCCCGAGCACCAGCCCACGCAGATCCAAGAGCTCCGCGATCTCGGCCAGCGTCAGCCCGGCCTCCTGGGCCTCGGTGATCACCGCGAGCCACGCGACGGCCGCCGTGCGGTAGCGCCGCTCGCGCCCCGCGCCGCGCTCGGGCCGCGGCAGCAGACCCGCGCGCTCGTAGTACCGCACGCGCGAGAGCTTCAGGCCCGCGCGATCGGCGACCTCGGCAATGGTCAGCAGGTGCTCATCGTGACTCATACATCCTCACCACCCCCGATTGCTGACCATCCTACGTCAACGTCAGCGCCATGACCACCCTCGGGAATCGTCGCTATGGCGGCGCGGAGGCAGCTACGGTGTCCCGCGCATGTCCGCTCTGGTGCACGAGGCGCTGATGTACGAAGGCCTGGACGAGTTCCTGGAGGGGACGTCAGCCTTCGTGAACGAGGGGCTCGCGGCGGGAGAGACCGTCGTGGTCGCCGTCCCCGAGCCGCGTCTGACGGCGCTCCGCGATCGTCTCGACGGTCCCACCGAACACCTCGGGTTCATGGACATGGCCGAGCTCGGCCGCAACCCCGCGCGGATCATCCCCACGCTGCGCAACGTGCTGGACGCCAACCCCGGCCGGCGCCTGCGCTGGGTCGGCGAGCCGGTCTGGCCGGGCCGCCGCCCGTGCGAGAACGTCGAGGGCGAACGCCACGAGGCGCTGCTGAACGTCGCGTTCGCCGACGTGCCCGTCTCGATTCTCTGTCCCTACGACGTCGGCGGGCTCGACCCGACCGTGCTCGTCGGCGCCCAGCGCACCCATCCCGTGCTGCACGCCTCCGGCCGCCGCTGGGACAGCGTCCTCTACGGCGACCCGAGCACCGTCGCGCAGGCCGCGGCGCATCCGCTCGATCCCGTGCCGCCGACGGCCGACGAGCGCCGGGTCGACCACGACCTCTACGGGTTGCGGCTCTTCGTCCGCGACCGTGCGTCGGCCGCCGGCCTGGACGGCGCGCGCCTCGACGACCTGCTGCTCGCCGCCAACGAGGCGGCCGCCAACACGCTGCTGCACGGCGGCGGCCGGGGCGTGCTGCGGATCTGGCGCGACGACGACGACGTCCTGTGCGAGATCGCCGACGGCGGCCGGCTCGACGATCCGCTGGCCGGCCGGCGCGCACCGGACACGGCGCAGGCCGGCGGGCGCGGGCTGTGGCTGATGAACCAGCTCTGCGACCTGGTGGAGATCCGGCCGACGACGCAGGGGCTGACCGTGCGGCTGCATATGGGCCTCGAGCCCGCCGTCGAGCAGGTGGCTTAGGAGCGGCCGGTCACGACGCCGGGCAGCGCACCGGCGCCCAGCGGCCCGGCAGCAGGCAGCGATCGACCCGTCGCGGTGCATGGTGGGCGAGGATCCGGAAGCTCGTGTACTTGCCGATCGCCGCGCCGGCGGTCACCCGGATCTGCAGCACGGTGCCGGCGCGCAGGAAGCCCTCGAACGCCCGGAGCCGCGCCGGCGGATGGCGTGGCGGCGGCGGCTCGCGGCGCGGGCAGCCGGCGCCCACGCAGGTGCCGCGGATGCGGGCGGTCGGCTTCCCATGGACCGACACCATCGTGATGCGCGCGCCGCTCGCGACGGAGTACCCGCGGATGCGGACGGTCGGGAACGGCCGCATGTAGGCGAGGCGGACGCTCGCCGTGGTGGTGGCGGTCGTCGTCCCGGACGCCTGCGGAGCCGGTGGCGCAGGAGGCGGCGGCGACTCGGGCGGCGGTACGGCGGAGGGCGCGGGCGGCGGCGGCATCGCCGGCGGGACGTCCGGGGTGCAGGAGGTCGTCGCCGGCGGTACGGCACCGGCGGCTGGTCCGGGGCCGGACGCCGGGCCCGCGACGACCATGTCGCTGAGCGGCGTGCGCGCCGCCACGCCGCCGGCGGCGTTGAAGAGATGGACCTGGGCGCGGAAGCGGCTCCCCATGTCGTCGCCAATCACGACGCGGGTCGCGCCGCACGCGCCCGCGATGACGTCGCAGAACAGGCCCGAGGCGTCGCACCGGTCCCACTCGTAGAGCGGCGCCGGCGCCGCCACGCCGGTCCACGAGGCGACGACCCGCAGCTCGGCGCCTACGCTCGCCGCGCCCTCGATGCTCGGCCCCGCCGTGAACGCCGGCGCCTGGTCGCCGTGCGCGGGGGCGGCCACGAGCGCGAAGAGCACCACGGTCGCCAGCAGCGCGACCCGGCCCGGAACGCGACAACGAGGGGCGAAGGTGTACATGATGCCTCGAGCACCCCCGATCCTATGCCGATCGGTGAGCGTCGGCAACCCGTCGATGGCCGCCAAGGTCACCGCGTCGGACACCGCGGTCCGGACCGTGGACCGCGCGGCGCGCCTCGCCGCGAGCCGCTCGTTCGCCGCCGGCGACGAGCTCGCCCGCCTGCGCCGCGACGCGCCCCAGACCCAGATCGGCGAAGGCGCCGACGACGCGCTGCTGCTGGCGCTGGGGAGGGCGCGTCTGGGTTGAGGGGCGGGGCGGGCGTTGGTGGCGTTTTCCGCTCGGGCGCACGGGCGGTGCGGGGCGTGGTCCGTCGGCGATGACGGGGAGGTGGGAGGAGGGCGCGGGCGCCTGGGGTCTTCCGCGGGCGCGCGGGGTGCGAAGCGTCGTTGGCGTTCCGCGCGGGCGTCCACGGGCGGCGGGGCGCTTGACGGGGGCAGTGACAACAGGTGGCAGTGTTGCCGCCGGCCTCGTCGGTCTGCCGCCGTCGTCCCCGCGGCGGGCGTCCGACTCGACCTATGGGTGTCATGGACCCATAGGTGGAGGCGTCCGCCCCCGCGGCGCTCGCGGCAGACCGGCGACGCCCCGCGCCCACCGCACACGCCCTCTCGTCATTGCCGACAGACCGCGCGCCGCTGCACGACGCCCGCCCGAGCTGAACGCCAACCACGACCCAACCCCACCCGCCTACTCCCGCCTCCCGATCGCTTCCCACTCCTTGCGATACAAGTACGCCCGAAACGCCAGATGCGTCAGGTCCTCCTCCAAGTCCGGCAGCGTCTCGATCTCGCCGCGGCGGATCGCCGCGTAGACGACCTCGAAGATGCCGCCGGTGACGAACTGCGGCGTCAGCGGCGACAGCCATTTCTCGGCGCCCGGCTGGGAGCGCGGCAGCTGGTCGACGATGGGGTAGAAGGCCTCGACGGCGGCGTCGCGGCGCGCCAGGCCGCGCGGGCCTGAGCCGAGGACCTCGACGACGCACATGCGCGCGAACGCGGGCTCGGCGGCGAGGAAGCGCAGGAACTCGCCGAGCAGCGCGCCGACCTTCGCCTCCCACGTGTCGTCGGCGACCGCCGCCAGTCCCTGCGCCATCTTGTCCATCAACAACGCCGTGATGGCGTCGTAGGCGGCGAGGAAGCAGTCCTCCTTGTCGGTGAACAGCTCGTAGAACGTCTTGCGCGACACGCCGGCGTAGTCGGTGACGTCGACGACGCGGGTGGCGGCGTAGCCCTTCGCGGCGACGACGTTGGCCATGGCGTCCAGCAGCCGCTCGCGCTGGTTGCTGACGATGAACTCCCGCGACAGGCCGTGGCGGCCCTTGGGCAGCTGCGACGTCGACTGGCTGCCGGAGAGCGGCAGGCCCGAGGCCGGGGCGTCGTCGTCGGCAGCCATGGTGCGCCGACCCTAGTCGGTGCCGAACAGCCGGTCGCCGGCGTCGCCCAGGCCCGGGCGGATGTAGCCGCGCTCGTCCAGCCCGCGGTCCTGCACCGCGGCGAGGATCGGCACGTCGGGATGGGCGGCCTGCACCGTCGCGACGCCCTCCGGCGCGCAGACCAGGCAGACGAGGCGCAGGTCGGTCGCGCCGGCGCGGCGCATCCGGTGCAGCGCCGCGGTGGCGCTGCCGCCGGTGGCGAGCATCGGGTCGACCACGAACACGGTCGAGCGCTCGACGCCCTCGGGCAGCGACTCGTAGTAGTCCTCGGGCTGGAGCGTCTGCTCGTTGCGCCGCATGCCGAGGTGGCCGATCGCCGCATCCGGGACGAAGCGCAGGAAGCCGTCGACCATGCCGAGGCCGGCGCGCAGCACCGCGATCACCATGACCGGCGCGGGTGTGCTGCCCGTGGTGCGCTCCAGCGGCGTCTCGACCTCCACCTCGCGCACGGGCAGGTCGCGCAGCGCCTCGTAGGCGAGCATGGACGACGCATCGGCCAGGGCCGAGCGGAACGCGGCGCGTGAGGTCTCCGCAGCACGCAGCTCGGTGACGGCTCGGGCCATCACGGGGTGGTCGACGACGCGCAGGCCAGCCATCAATGGGCGGACAGTAGTCCATGGCCGAGACGCTGTGCAGGGACTCGGCGAGCCACCGTGTAGCTTGGCCCGGCGATGACCGCACTTCGCAACGTCGAGCTCAAGGCGCGCGACCCCGAACCCGAGCGCACGCTGCACGCCGCGCTGGCGGCCGGCGCGCAGGACCAGGGCGTGCTGCACCAGCGCGACACCTACTTCGCCGCCCGCGAGGGCCGGCTCAAGCTGCGCGAGGAGCGCGCCGGCGACGCCGCCCCGCACGCGCAGCTCATCGCCTACGCCCGGCCCGACCAGGCGACGGCGCGGACGAGCGCCTACCACCTGGTCGACGTGCCGGACCCGGCTGCGCTGACCGCGGCGCTGGATGCATCGCTCGGCACGGTCGTCGTCGTGGACAAGACGCGCCGCCTGCTGCTGCGCGACAACGTGCGGATCCACCTCGACGCCGTCGACGGACTGGGCTCCTGGGTCGAGCTGGAGGCCGTCGCGCCGCCCGAGTCCGACCTCGCCGCCGAGCACGCCGAGGTGGCGGCGCTGCGCGCCACGCTCGGCATGTCCGACGATCGCGTCGTCGCGACCGGCTACGCGGCGCTGCTGCTGGAGGCCGGCGCGGCCACGCCGCGGCTGGTCGACCTCGCGCGCGGCGCGATGCAGCGCGCGTACGCGCCGTACTCGCACTTCAACGTCGGCGTCGCGCTGCGCGACGAGGCGGGCGGGCTGCACGCGGGTGCCAACGTCGAGAACGGCGCCTACCCGCAGGGCCAATGCGCCGAGGCCTCGGCCATCGGAGCGCTCATCGCCGCGGGCGGTAGCGCGATCCGCGAGGTGGCCGTCATGGCCGACACCGAGCTGATCGTCCCCTGCGGCGGCTGCCGGCAGCGCCTGGCGGAGTTCGCGGGGCCGCAGACGCCCGTCCACCTGTGCGGGCCCGAGGGCGTGCGCCGGACGGTCGCGCTGGCCCAGCTGCTGCCGCTGGCGTTCGACCTCGCGGAGGCGACGGCATGACCGCCGCGGCCGACGTCGTCCGCGAGCGCGCGGGCGCGCACGCGCCGACCCCGCGCCTCGGCCTCGTCCTCGGCTCCGGCCTCGGCGGCCTCGCCGATGCGGTGCAGGACGCGGTCGCGATCCCCTACGCCGAGCTGCCCGGCTTCCCGGTCGGGTCGGTCGCGGGCCATGCCGGCCGCCTCGTGCTTGGCACGCTGGCCGGCACGCCGGTCGTCGTCCTGCAGGGCCGCGCCCACCTCTACGAGGGCATCGCGGCCTCCGAGCTCGCGGTCCCCGTGCGGACCGTGCGCGCGCTCGGCGCCGAGTCGCTCGTGCTGACCAACGCCGCCGGCTCGCTGCGCGCCGAGGTCACGCCCGGGCGCCTGATGGCGCTCAGCGACCACATCAACCTGATGGGCGCCAACCCGCTCATGGGCCCCAACGACGACGCGCTGGGCCCGCGCTTCGTCGGCCTCGGCGACGCCTACGACCTCGAGCTGCGCGCGCAGCTGCGCGCCGCCGCCGGCGCCGAGGGCGTCGAGCTGGCCGAGGGCGTCTACCTCGCCGTTGCGGGCCCGTCGTTCGAGACGCCGGCCGAGATCCGGGCGTTCCGCGCGCTCGGCGCCGACGCGGTCGGCATGTCCACCGTTCCGGAGGTCATCGTCGCGCGCCACGCCGGCCTGCGCGTGGCCGCCGTCTCGGCGATCACCAACCTCGCGGAGGGCCTCGGCGACGAGGTCCTCTCCCACGAGCACACGCTCGTCAACGCCGCCACCGCGGCGAAGGACCTCGAACGCGTGCTCACCCGCTTCGTCGCCGACCTCGCAGGAGCTCCCGCCGCATGACCGTCTCCAGCACGATCCGCCCCACCAAGGAGCTGCTGCGCGACAAGCGCGACGGCCGTGCCCTGTCGCTCGAGGAGCTGCGCGCGATCGCCTCCGGGATCGGCGACGGCACGCTCAGCGACGCGCAGGTCGCGGCGTTCGCGATGGCGGTGTTCTTCCGCGGGCTCGACGCCGAGGAGCTGCCGGCGTTCACGCTCGGCATGCGCGACTCGGGCACGGTCCTGGACTGGTCTGACCTCGACCGGCCCGTGCTCGACAAGCACTCCACCGGCGGCGTGGGCGACAAGGTCTCGCTGATCCTGGCCCCGCTGATCGCCGCGTGCGGCGGGGCGACGCCGATGATCTCCGGTCGCGGTCTCGGCCACACCGGCGGCACGCTGGACAAGCTCGAGGCGATCCCCGGGTACGACGCGACCCCGGACGCCGGCACGATGGCTCGCGTCGTCCGCGAGGTCGGCTGCGTGATCGGCGGGCAGACCGACGACCTCGCGCCCGCCGACCGGAGGCTCTACGGCATCCGCGACGCGACCGGCAGCGTCGAGGCGATCCCGCTGATCGTCTCGTCGATCCTCTCCAAGAAGCTCGCCGCCGGGCTCGGCGGCCTGGTGATGGACGTCAAGCACGGCAACGGCGCGTTCATGAGCGACCTCGACGATGCGCGCGCGCTCGCGCGGGCGCTCGTGGACGTCGCGGTGGCCGCCGGGCTGCCGACGGTGGCGCTGCTGACCGACATGGATCGCGTCCTCGGCAGCACCGCCGGCAACGCGCTGGAGGTCCGCGAGTCGATCGCGGTGCTGACCGGCGCGCCGGATGCCGACCCGCGCCTGGTCGAGGTGACGCTGGCGCTGACGCGCGCGCTGCTGGAGCTCGGCGGCCTCGAGGGCGCCGACCCCGCGGCCGCGCTGGCCAGCGGTGCCGCTGCCGAGCGCTTCGGGGCGATGGTGGCCGCGCTCGGCGGGCCTGCGGACCTGATGGAGCGGCCCGACGACCACCTCGAGCGTGCGCCCGTCGTCCGCGAGGTCTTCCCCGAGCGCGACGGCATCGTCGTCGGCCACGACACGCGCGGCCTCGGCCTCGCGGTCATGCAGCTGGGCGGCGGGCGCGCCGTGGAGAGCGACGTGATCGACCCGGCGGTGGGGCTGGCTGCCGTGGCCGGGCCGGGGGCCTCGGTGGGGCGCGGCGGCCGCCCGCTGGCGGTGGTGCACGCCCGCGACGAGGCGTCCGCGGACGCGGCCGCGTCCGCGGTGCGGCGGATGATCGTGGTGGGGGACAGTCCCCCCGTCGATCGGGTGGGGGACAGTCCCCCGGTCGTGACGGAGGTTCTGCGATGAGCGACGCGGCCGCCGCCGTCGCGGCGATCCCCAAGGCCGAGCTGCACGTCCACCTCGAGGGGACGGCCACGCCGGACCTCGTGCGCCGGCTGGCGCAGCGCAACGGCATCGGCCTGCCCGACGGGCTGTTCGCCGACGACGACACGTTCGCCTGGGTCGACTTCCTCGACTTCCTGCGCGCCTACGACGACGCCGCGACGTCGATCCGCACCGCTCAGGACTACCGCGACGTGACCTATGAGTACCTCGCCGCCTGTGCGGCCGAGGGCGCGGTCTACGTCGAGCTGATCGCCTCGCTGGACCACGGCGCGAAGGTCGGGCTCCCCGACGCCGACCATCTCGCGGGGATCGCGCAGGGCATCGACGACGCTCGCGACCGCCACGGCATCGTCGGCCGGATCATCTCCTCGGCCGTCCGCAACTTCGGCGTCGAGGCCTGCGAGGACGTCGCGCGCCGGACCGTCGCGTTGGACCATCCCTACGTCGTGGGCTTCAACATGGCCGGCGACGAGGCCGGCTTCCCGGCCGCCGACTACACGCGGACGTTCTCGATCGTCTCCGACGCCGGGCTCGGCTGCTCGGTCCACGCGGGGGAGCACGCGGGCCCGGATTCGGTGCGCGCCGCGCTGCAGCTGCCCGGCGTCGTGCGAATTTCTCACGGTGTTAGGGCCATCGAGGACCCTTCACTGGTCGCCGAGCTCGCGGAGCGCCGGATCGTCCTGGAAGTGTGCCCGACGTCCAACGTCGTCCTCGGCGTGTACCCCGGCTACGAGGACCATCCGCTGCCCACGTTGATGGGCGCAGGGGTCCCCGTGACCTTGGGATCAGACGATCCACCGTATTTCGGTACGACGATCGGCCGGGAGTACGAGTTGGCGCACGAGGCGATCGGGCTCGACCTCGAGGACCTGCAGGACATCACCGAAACCGCGCTGAATGCGGCCTTCGCGGGTCCGGACGTGATGGTCAATCTCCATGACCACCGGCCGGACATGTAGGTTTGCGCCGCGGCCAAGGGTCGGTCGCGCTGTCCCTCAGCAGTCCCGTTCAATCCCAGAGGGAGTTCTCTCGCAAGTGCGCGCACGTTCCACTCGTCGGGCCATCGCGGCCATCGGCATCGCTGGCATCCTCGTAGCCGCTGCAGGCTGCGGCTCTGACAACAACTCTTCGTCCACGTCGGGCGGCTCGGACACCACCGCCGCCGCTCCGGCCAAGAAGGCGATCAAGGTCGGGCTGGTCACCGACATCGGCGGTCTGAACGACCGCTCGTTCAACACCCTGGCCAACCAGGGCCTCGAGCAGTCCAAGACGGAGCTCGGCGTCACCGGGCGCGTTCTGACCTCGAAGTCCAACGCTGACTACGTTCCGAACCTGTCCACGCTGGCCCAGCAGAAGTACGACCTCGTCGTCGGCGTCGGGTTCCTGATGGCCGACGCGGTCGGCACCGTCGCCAAGAAGTTCCCGGACGTCAAGTTCGCGATCATCGACGTCGACGCGACCGGCCTCAAGGGCAAGCCCACCAACGTGGAGGGCCTGCTCTTCAAGGAGCAGGAGTCCGGCTACCTCGCGGGCACGCTCGCGGCGCTGTACGCCAAGGACAACAACATCACGACGATCTCGAGCGTCGGCGGTCAGAAGATCCCGCCGGTGGATCACTACATCGCCGGGTACGAGGCGGGCGCCAAGGCCGTCAACCCGTCGATCAAGACGCTCCACGCCTACTCCCAGGACTTCGTCGACCAGGCGAAGTGCAAGGAGATCGGGCTCAGCCAGATCGCGCGTGGCTCCGGCGTCGTCTTCCAGGTGGCGGGCCAGTGCGGCCTCGGCGCGCTGGACGCGGCCAAGGAGAAGGGCAAGCAGGGCATCGGCGTCGACGCCGACCAGGCCTACCTCGGTCCGTACGTCCTGACCTCCGCGATCAAGAAGGTCGACACCGCGGTGTTCGACACGGTCAAGCAGGTCCAGGACGACGGGTTCACCGGCGGCACGAACACGACGTTCGACGTCAAGAACGAGGGCGCGGGCATCGGCAAGGTGAGCGCCGCCGGCGCCAAGTACCAGCCGCAGCTCGACGAGGTGAAGGCCAAGCTGGCCGCAGGCTCCATCCAGGTGCCCGACACCGTCAAGTAGGCCCGACCGTCCTACCCTGGCGGACGTGTCGCCACAGAACGCAGGTGCCGCGGAGCTCGCTCTCGAGCTCCGCGGCATCACCAAGCGCTTCGGCGCCCTGACGGCCAACGACGCCGTCGACCTCCAGTTGCGGCGTGGGGAGATCCACGCCCTGCTGGGGGAGAACGGCGCCGGCAAGTCGACGTTGATGAGCATGGTCTACGGGATGGCGCGTCCCGACGAGGGCGAGATCCTCGTCGAAGGCGAGCCGGTCTCCGTGGACTCGCCGCGGGACGCCATGGCCCACGGCGTGGGGATGGTCTTCCAGCACTTCATGCTGATCCCGGTCATGACCGTGGCCGAGAACCTCGTGCTCGGCGCGGAGCCGCGCCGGCGCGGGCTCCTCGACATCGGCGCCGCACGGCGCCGCACCCGTGAGCTGTCGGACCGCTACGGCCTGAAGGTCGATCCGGACGCGCGCGTCTCCGACGTGTCGGTCGGCCAGCAGCAGCGCGTCGAGATCCTCCGCGCGCTGGATCGCGGAGCGCGCATCCTCGTCCTCGACGAGCCCACCGCGGTGCTCACCGCGCAGGAGACGCACGAGCTGGCCGAGGTCCTGCGCACGCTGCGCGACGCCGGCACGTCCATCGTCTTCATCACCCACAAGCTGCACGAAGTGCTCGAGATCGCCGATCGGGTCACGGTCCTGCGCCGCGGCAAGACGATCGGCACGATCGACACCGCCGCGGCCGACGAGGCGTCGCTGGCGCGGATGATGGTCGGGCGCGACGTCGTGCTGCGCGTCGAGAAGGAGCCGGCCAGGCCCGGCGAGCCGCTCCTGGAGATCGACGACGTGCACGCCGTCGACGACCGCGGGCTGCCGGCGGTCGACGGCGTCTCGCTCCAGGTCCGCGCGGGCGAGATCGTCGCCGTCGCGGGCATCGACGGCAACGGCCAGAGCGAGCTGATCGACCTCGTCGCCGGACTGCGGCCGTGCACGAGCGGCCACGTCCGGCTGCGCGGCAAGGACATCACGAACTGCAGCCCGCGCGCCGCGCGCGAGGCCGGCATGGGGCACATCGCCGAGGACCGCCACCGCCGTGGCCTGGTCCTGGACTTCAACCTGTCGGAGAACCTCGCGCTGATGGACTACCGCCATGAGGCGCGCTTCGGCCTGCTCAAGCCGCGCCGGATGCTCGAGGCGGCCAAGCGGCTGCTGGGCGAGTTCGACGTGCGCGGCGGCACGCCCGCCACGCCGGCGCGCTCGCTGTCGGGCGGCAACCAGCAGAAGGTCGTGATCGCCCGGGAGATCTCGGGCAACCCCGACGCGCTGATCGCCGCGCAGCCGACGCGCGGCCTGGACGTGGGCGCCATCGAGTTCGTGCATCGCCGCCTGCTGGCCGAGCGCGACGCCGGCCGCGCGATCCTGCTCTTCTCGCTGGAGCTCGACGAGGTGCGGTCGCTGGCCGACCGCATCCTGGTGATCTACGACGGGCGGATCGTGGGCGAGCTGCCCCCGACGGCGTCCGACGAGGATCTCGGGCTGCTCATGACCGGCGGCGGGTCGGCCCGCGTGGCCTCGTGAGCAGCGTCTCCCCGGGCGGATCGGTCACCCCGCCGCCGAGCGGCCAGCCGGAGCTCGACGTCTCGCCGACGTTCGCCGCCCGGATGAGCGGGCTGATGCGCGGCGGCGGGCTCGTCACGCCGCTGATCACCGTCGTGATCGCGTTCGCCATGGGCGGCCTGGTCGTCCTGGTCACGGGCCACAACCCGTTCTCCACCTACAAGGCGATCTTCGACGGCACGGGCCTGCAGTGGCTGTTTCCCTGGACGTCCGGGGCCGACCGCGACACGGCGGCGATCAACCTCCAGCAGACGCTGCTGATCACCGGCCCGCTGATCCTGCTCGGGCTCGCCGTCGGCTACGCGTTCCGGGCCGGCCTGTTCAACATCGGCGGCCAGGGCCAGTACATCGTCGGCTCGATCGTCGCCGTCTGGGTCGGATCGTCGTTCGCCGGCATGCCCCATCTGCTGCACGTGGTGCTCGCGATGGTGCTGGCGACCGCGGCGGGCGCCGCGTGGGCGGGCATCTCCGGCGCGCTGCGCGCGACGACGGGCGCCAACGAGGTCATCACGACCATCATGCTCAACTACGTGGCGATCTGGCTGGGCGTGTGGCTCTTCGGCCTCGGGGGGCCGCTGCAGAACAACGCGCAGCCCGACGTCCCGATCTCCAACGACGTGGTGCCTGGCGCGAAGCTCCACGTGTTCTGGGGCGATCCCGAGCTGCAGGGCCTGCACATCGGCATCTTCGTCGCGCTGGCCGCCGCCGTCGTCTACTGGGTGCTGCTGAACCGCTCGACCAAGGGCTACGAGGCCCGCGCGGTCGGCTTCAACCCAGAGGCCGCGCGCTACAGCGGCATCAAGGTCGGCAGGACCTACGTGCT
Organism: Baekduia sp.; assembly: GCF_035318805.1. Taxonomy (GTDB): domain Bacteria; phylum Actinomycetota; class Thermoleophilia; order Solirubrobacterales; family Solirubrobacteraceae; genus Baekduia. Next base: position 71,368 of record NZ_DATHDY010000063.1, on the reverse strand, counting down.
GGTCATGGGGACCTGCGGCGCGCTGGCGGGCCTGGCCGGCTCGCTCGACGTCCTGGGCTGGCAGTTCCACATCGCGACCAACGACATCCAGGGATCGCAGCTGGCGTTCTACGGGATCGCGGTCGCCCTGCTGGGGCGCAACACCGCGATCGGGACCTGCCTGGCGGCGCTGCTCTTCGGGGCGATGCTCCAGGGCACGTCGGTGCGCAACCTCGACCCCGCGGTGTTCGAGCCGGCGCTGGCGCAGAACCTCACCATCGTGATCCAGGGCCTCGTCGTGCTGTTCGTCTCCGCCGACGTGCTGGTCGTGCTCATCTACACCAGGCTGCGGCGACGGCGCCGGCGCTCGGCTCCGCCCGGCGCCGCCGCGGCGGCGGAGGTCACGGCATGACCACCGGGCGGCGCATGAGCACCGAAGCGCTCATGGAGACGTTCAAGCGCGATCCCGACCGCGAGCCCAGCGGACCGCTCACGCGCGAGCGCGCGATCGGCTGGGCCGGAATCGCCCTCGGCCTGGTGGCGTTCGTCATGACGCTGCCGCCGTTCGAGGTCCGCACGATCGTCCCGTCGATCGTCGTGGGCCTCTTCGCGCTCACGCTCGGCGGCGCCACGATCGGCAACGGCGAGAAGCGGCTGGGCTGGGGCGCGGTCGCCGCGGGGCTGTTCGGCATGCTCGGCGCCTTCGGCGCGACGCGCTCGGGGGTGACGCATCTCGAAGTCGTCGTGAGCTGGGGCGCGTTGACCGCGGCCATGCTCCGCTACGCGGCGCCGTTGACGTTCGCCGCCCTCGGCGGGCTGGTGTCCGAGCGCTCCGGCGTCGTCAACATCGCGCTCGAGGGCATGATGCTGATGGGCGCGTTCTTCGCGGCCTACGGCGCCGACAAGACCGGGTCCTGGGTCGGCGGCATCGTCATCGGCGTCCTGGCCGGCATGGCGCTGGCGGCGCTGCACGCGATCTTCGCCGTGTCGCTGCGCTCCGACCAGATCGTCGTCGGCACCGGCCTGAACTTCCTCGCACTCGGCCTGACGGGCTACATGTACGTCGACACGTACGGCGCGGAGGGCACGCCCGACAACCTGCCGGCGGTCCCCGAGGTCAACCTCCCGACCGGGTCGCTGGGCTTCGTCGGCGACGCGATCAGCCAGCTCAACCTGCTGGTGTGGGGCTCGCTGGTGGCGGTCGTGGTGGTGTGGCTGATCGTGTTCCGGACCCGCGCCGGCCTGCGGCTGCGGTCGGTGGGCGAGAACCCGCGCGCGGCCGAGACGGTCGGCATCGGCGTCTACCGCACGCGCTACCTGGCCGTGATCACCTCGGGTGGCCTGGCGGCGCTGGGCGGCGCGTTCCTGTCGATCGGCTTCGTGCACTCCTTCTCGCAGAACATGACCGCCGGCCGCGGGTTCATCGCGCTGGCGGCGCTGATCTTCGGCCGCTGGCGCCCGGGCGGGCTGCTCGCCGCGACGCTGCTCTTCGGGTTCTCCAGCGCTCTCGCGCAGCGGCTGCCCGAGTTCTCGCCGTCGCTCGCGACGCTCTTCCAGGCGCTGCCCTACGTGCTGACCCTCATCGCGGTGGCCGGCGTGGTCGGACGGTCGACGCCGCCGGCGGCCGACGGCGTGCCGTATCAGCGCGAAGGTTCGTAGCGGTTCACGCCGCTCGGCGCATCGCCCTACCATCGAACGCATGAGTGGACCAAGGACCCTGCCGCACGTCGACCGGGTCGGCATCCAGGAGCGCGTCGGCGCGCTGGCCAAGCGCTCCATCAAGGGCGAGGCCAAGCGCCAGGGGATCCTCCTGGCCATCTCGATGCTGGACCTGACGACGCTCGAGGGCGCCGACACGCCGGGCAAGGTGCGCCAGCTGGCGGCCAAGGCCGTGACGCCGTCGCCGGCCTACCCCGAGGTGCCGTCCTGCGCGGCGGTCTGCGTCTACCCGTCGATGGTCGCGGTCGCGCGCGACGCGGTGGCGGGCACGGGCGTGCAGGTCGCGTCGGTCGCCACCGGGTTCCCCGCCGGACAGACGCCGCTGGAGACGCGCCTCGAGGAGGTGCGGATCGCGGTGGCCGACGGCGCCGACGAGATCGACATGGTGATCTCGCGCGACGCCTACCTCTCGGGCGACGACGCCCGCGTGGTCGACGAGATCGAGCAGATCAAGGACGCCTGCGGGCCCGCGCACCTCAAGGTCATCCTGGAGACCGTCGAGCTCGGCTCCTACGACCACGTGCGCCACGCCTCGATGCTCGCGATGGACGCGGGCGCGGACTTCATCAAGACCTCCACCGGCAAGGCCGCGGAGGGTGCGACGCCCGGGGTGATCCTCGTCATGCTGGAGGCCATCCGCGACTACGTGCAGCGCACGGGCCGGGTCGTCGGCATGAAGCCGGCGGGCGGGGTCTCGACGAGCAAGGCGGCGCTGGGCGTGCTCGTCCTCGTCAAGGAGACGCTGGGCGACGACTGGCTGACGCCCGACCGGCTGCGCATCGGGGCCTCGTCGGTGCTCAACGACCTGCTGCTGCAGTACGCCAAGACCGAGACCGGCCGCTACGGCCGGGCCGAGGACTTCTCGAAGGAGTGATCGCGTGAGCGAGACGACGACCGAGCCACAGCTGGGGACCCCGAACGGGCATGCGCCCGCGGTGGAGGCCCCTCCAGCCTCGCGGGCGCCCGTGCGCTGGGAGTACGCGCCGGCGCCCGAGTCCACCGATCACGTGCGGCTGCATGATCGCTATGGCCTGTTCATCGGTGGAGAGTTCGTGGAGCCCGCCGAGGGCCGCTACGCGCCGACGATCAACCCGGCGACAGAGGAGCCGCTGGCGGAGGTGGCGCAGGCCTCCGCGGCCGACGTGGAGCGGGCCGTGGCCGCGGCGCGCGCGGCGCAGGGCCCGTGGGCGGCGCTGCCGGGCATCGAGCGCGGCAAGTACGTCTTCCGCATCGCGCGGCTGATCCAGGAGCGCGCCCGCGAGCTCGCGGTCGTCGAGACGCTGGACGGCGGCAAGCCGATCAAGGAGTCGCGCGACGTCGACGTCCCGCTCGCCGCGGCGCACTTCTTCTACTACGCGGGCTGGGCCGACAAGCTCGAGTACGGGATCCCGGGCCCGCCCACCCCCGGCGCGATCACCCCGCGCGGCGTGGTCGGCCAGGTCGTGCCGTGGAACTTCCCGCTGCTCATGGCCGCGTGGAAGCTGGCCCCGGCGCTGGCGACCGGCAACACGGCGATCCTCAAGCCCGCCGACACGACGCCGCTGACGGCGCTGCTGCTGGCCGAGATCCTGCAGGAGGCCGAGCTGCCCGACGGCGTCGTCTCGATCCTGCCCGGCGACGGGAGCGCGGGCGCCGCGCTCGTGCGCGCCGAGGGGATCGACAAGATCGCGTTCACCGGCTCGACCGCGGTGGGCCGCGACATCCAGGCCGCGCTGGCCGGCCGCGACGTCGGCCTGACGCTCGAGCTCGGCGGCAAGTCGGCGAACATCGTCTTCGAGGACGCGGCGCTCGACCAGGCGGTCGAGGGGATCGTCCAGGGGATCTTCTTCAACCAGGGCCACGTGTGTTGCGCCGGGTCGCGGCTGCTCGTGCAGGAGTCGGTGGCCGAGGACGTCGTCGAGCGGCTGTGGGCGCGCATGCAGAAGCTGCGCGTCGGCGATCCGCTGGACAAGAACACCGACGTCGGCGCGATCAACTCCGCCGCGCAGCTGTCGCGCATCGGCGAGCTGGTGGCCGCGGGCGTCGAGGAGGGCGCCGGGCTCCGGCAGGTCAGCTGCGCGCTGCCCGCCCGGGGCTACTGGTTCGCGCCTGCGCTGTTCACGGAGGCCTCGCCCGCGCATCGCATCTCGCGCGAGGAGATCTTCGGCCCGGTGCTGGCGATCACGACGTTCCGCACGCACGCCGAGGCCGTCGAGAAGGCCAACAACTCCAACTACGGCCTGGCCGCGGGGATCTGGACCGACAAGGGCTCGAAGGCCTTCGAGGTCGCCGCGCAGCTGCAGGCCGGCGTGGTGTGGCAGAACACCTACAACCACTTCGACCCGACGGCCGCGTTCGGCGGGTTCAAGGAGAGCGGCTTCGGCCGCGAGGGCGGCGCCGCGGGCCTGCGCCCCTACGTGCGGCAGGGAGCGTGAGCATGCGCGTCGCCGTGGCCAAGACCTACAAGCTGTACGTGGGAGGGGCGTTCGTGCGCTCGGAGTCCGGACGCCACGACCCGGCGCTCGACCACGCGGGCGAGCACGTCGCCAACGTGCCGCGCGGCTCGCGCAAGGACGTGCGCGATGCCGTGAAGGCGGCGCGCAAGGCGCAGGCCGGCTGGGCGAAGCGGACCGCGTACAACCGCGGGCAGATCCTCTACCGGGCCGCCGAGGCCGTGGAGTCGCGGTCGGCGGAGCTGGTGGAGCAGGCGGTCGCGGTGCGGGGCGTGGAGCGCGCCGGCGCCGAGGCGGACGTCGGCGCGGCCGTCGACGCGCTCGTGCACTACGCAGGCTGGACCGACAAGCTGCACGCGGTGCTCGGGACGATCAACCCCGTCGCCGCGCCGTACCTGTCGATGTCGACGCCGGAGCCGACGGGCGTCGTCGCGGTGCTGAGCGGGGCGGAGGACGGGCTGGCGGCGGTCGTCGAGGCGCTCGCCGCGCCGCTGGCCGCCGGGAACACCGTCGTGGTGGCGCTGCCCGAGCGCGCGCCGCTGGCCGGGCTCGACCTCGGGGAGATCCTCGGCGTGAGCGACGTGCCCGGCGGCGTGGTCAATCTGCTGTCGGGCCGCACGGACGAGCTCGTGCCCGCGCTGGCGGCGCATCGCGACGTCAACGCGATCGTCGACCTGACCGGCGACCACGAGCTGGCGGTCAAGATCGACACCTTCGCCTCGGAGACGCTGAAGCGCGTCGTGCGCGGCGACCAGTCGCCGCTGGCGCGCCTCGAGGCGCTGACCGAGCTGCGCACGGTCTGGCACCCGATCGGCGCCTGAGCGCCCGGGGGCGCGGCTTCGTTGCGGGGCCTGGCCCCGTTGTGGCGACTCAGCGTGCTCGGCGGGCGCCGTCGTGCTACCCAGCGCGGGGGAATGAACGCAGGGGGCTCAGCCCACGGGCGTCGCGGAGGCGAGGTAGGCCGGCCACGAGCGGTGATGGGTGATGTCGGGCGCCCCCACGACGGCCACGGGCTCGCATCCGAAGCCGACGACGGTGCCCCCGTCGGCGAGGCGGACCGGGCCGAGCACCATCGGTGCCGGCAGGGCGGCGAGGAAGGTGCCGAGCGCCGCGGGCGGCAGCTGCCACAGCTCGCCCTCGATCGGCTCGCCGCCGTCGTCCACGCGGACCAGCCCGGGCTTCGGCGGCTCGGTGTCCAGCGCGTACATGCGGTAGGCCGGGGCGGTGTCGACGGTGGCGACGAAGCGGGCGCCGCGCTCGGTCAGCTGGTGGTTGAGCGGCTGGCCTCGGCGGTGGGCGCCGACGACGAGTAGCGCGACGGCGGGGGAGCCGAGCGCGTCGGCCGGCGGCGCGGGCGGCGTGCCGGTGACGAGCGCCGCGACGTCGGCCGCGACGCGGTCGCCGAAGGCGCGGGCCAGCACCGTGACGCCGAACCGGCCGCCGTCGGCCTGTCCGGCCGGCACGGCGACGCCGCACAGGTCGAAGAGATTGCAGAAGTTGGTGTAGATGCCCAGCCGGCCGTTGACGCCGATCGGATCGGCCGCCACCTCGGCGATCGTCGGCTGAGCCGTCGTGGTCGGCAGCAGCAGGGCGTCGGCGTCGCCGAGCGCGGCCATGGCCTTCACGCGCAGGCGCTCGACGCGCTCGCCGTCGGCCAGGTACGCGGTCGCCCCGACCCGTCCGGCGGCCCGCACGATCGCGCCCACCGTCGGGTCGACGTCGTCGGGGTGCGCGTCCACGAACGCGCCGACCGCGGCGTGGCGCTCGGCCACGAGCGCGCCGTCGTAGAGCAGACGCGCGGCCTCGAGGAACGGTGCGAGGTCGATGGTGCGCAGATGCGCGCCGGCGTCGGCGAGCCGCGTGGCGGCGCTCGCGAACGCATCGCGGGCGGCTGGCGTCAGGGCGCCGAGCTGGTCGGCCGCGGGGACGGCCACGCGCGGCGCGGGCGGCGCGGCGAGCGGGGCGTCGACCGGCCACGGGCGGCTGAGGGGATCGGCGGCGTCGGGCCCGGCCATGATCGCCATCGCGCGCTCGGCGCCGGCCAGGTCGGCGGCGAGGACCGTCACGCAGTCCAGCGTCCGGCAGGCGGGGACCACGCCGCGGACGGGCACGATCCCGCGCGTGGCCTTGAACCCAACGATCCCGCCGAACGCGGCGGGCACGCGGCCCGAGCCCGCGGTGTCGGTGCCGAGCGCCAGGTCGACGAGCCCGAGCGCGACCGCCACGGCCGACCCCGACGACGACCCGCCGGAGACGTACTCCGGCCTCCGCGCGTCGCGCGCCGCGCCGTGGGGCGAGCGCGTCCCGACCAACCCCGTGGCGAACTGGTCGAGGTTGGTCTTGCCCAGCACGATCGCGCCCGCGGCGACCAGCCGCGCGACCGCGGGCGCGCTCTCGCGCGGCGTGTACGCGAACGCCGGGCAGCCCGCCGTGGTCGGCAGCCCGGCCACGTCGATGTTGTCCTTGACCGCGACCGTCATGCCGGCGAGCGGAAGCGCCGAGCGCACCGGGTCGGCGTCGAGCAGCGCGGCCTCGGCGACCACGTCGCGCTCGGCGCGCAGGGTGATCCAGACCTCGGGCCGGTCGTCCGCCGCGATCCGCGCGTAGGCGGCGCGGACCGCCTCGACGGCGCTCATCGCTGCACCTCCACGGCCGTCCGGTCGGTCGCGGCGAGGACGACGAGCGCGCTGCCCGAGTCGACCTGGTCGCCGGCCGAGACGAGGACCTCGACGACCTCGCCGGCGACGGGCGAGTCGACGGCGGTCTCGGTCTTCATGGCCTCGAGGGTCAGGAGGCGGTCGCCGGGCGCGATCGCGTCGCCCGGGCGGACGTCGACCTTCCAGACGCTCGCCGACAGCGGTGCCTGCACGAGCACCCCGCCTTCCGGGACCGAGACGGCCTCGGCCACGGCGGCGCCCGCGGCCGCCGCCGGCTCGGGCCGCGGGTCGAACTCGCCCGCCGCGGCCCACGCGGCCCGCTCCGCGCCGAAGGCGGCCGCCTGCTGCGCGCGGAACGCGGCGATGGGCTCGGCCTCGCGCTCCAGGAACGCCAGGTGGTCGGCGAGCGTGAACGAGCCGTCGTCGATGTCGAGCGCGAGGCGGCCCGCGGCCATGTCGGCGCGCAGGTCCAGCAGCTCCTCGGCGCCGACGGGATGCCAGACGATGCGGTCGAAGAAGCGCAGCAGGTGGGGATGGCCGTCCTCGAACGGCGCCCGGTCGGCGCGGAAGCGGCTCCAGACCCCGACGGTGCGCCCGACGAGCTGGTAGCCGCCCGGGCCCTCCATCCCGTAGACGCACAGGTACGCGCCGCCGATGCCAACGGCGTTCTCCGGGGTCCACGTGCGGGCCGGGTTGTACTTGGTGGTGACGAGGCGATGGCGGGGGTCGAGCGGCGTCGCGACGGGCGCGCCGAGGTAGACGTCGCCCAGCCCGAGCACGAGGTACTCGGCGTCGAAGACCGTCTCGTAGACCTCGTCGACCGACCCAAGGCCATTGACTCGACGGATGAACTCGATGTTCCACGGACACCACGGCGCGTCGCTGCGTACGCCGGCCATGTAGCGCTCGGTCGCCTCGCGCGTGGCCGGGTCGTCCCACGACAGCGGGAGGTGCACGGTGCGTGAGGGGACGGCGAGGTCGCGCGTCGCCGGCAGCGCGTCCTCGACCTCGCGGGCGAGCTCCAGCGCCTGGCGGACCGGCAGCACGTCGGGATCGACCTTGATCTGCAACGAGCGGATGCCGGGCGTGAGCTCGGCGACGCCGCGCAGGCCCTCGGCCTCGATCCGCTGCGCCAGCGCGTGGACGCGCATGCGCAGCGCGATGTCGAGGACCATCGGCCCGTACTCGACGAGCAGGTTGTCGTCGCCGCTGCGGCGGTAGGTCACGGCGGGGCCGTCGGCGCGTGGCTCGCGGCGACCGAGGACACCATGATCGTCGAGCTGGGTCGACAGGCGCCGCGGCAGCCCGCGCTCCGGGGCGGAGCGCAGGCCGGCGGCCTCGACCTCGGTCACCGGCTGGAAGCGCACCGTGTCGCCGGGGCGCAGCTGGCCGAGCTTCCAGCGCTCGCCGGTCACGACGGTCGCCGGGCAGACGAAGCCGCCCAGCGACGGGCCGTCGGGGCCGAGGAGGATCGGGACGTCGCCGGTGAAGTCCACCGCGCCCACCGAGTACGGCGTGTCGTGGATGTTCGAGGGATGCAGCCCTGCTTCGCCGCCGTCCTCGCGCGCCCACGCCGGCCGCGGGCCGACGAGCCGCACGCCCGTGCGCGCCGAGTTGAAGTGCACCTCCCAGTCGGTCGCGTAGAACCGCTCGACGTCGTCGTGCGTGAAGAACTCGGGCGCCGCGTGCGGCCCCTCGGCCACGCCGATGCGCCACGCGTGGCCGAGCGCCGGACGCTCGGCGGGCGGGACGCGCCGCTGTGGGCCGACGGTCCCGGCGCCCGGGACCAGCACGTCGCCGGGGCGCAGCGCGCGCCCGCCGTGGCCGCCGAACCGACCGAGCGTGAACGTCGCGGCGCTGCCGAGGATCGCGGGCACGTCGAGGCCGCCCGCGACCAGCACGTACACCCTGAGCCCGCGCGCCGACGCGGTCCCGACGTCGAGCGTCGCGCCCGCGCTCACGCAGACGGGGACGTAGCGCTCCACCGGTGCGCCGTCGAGGGTGACCGGCGCCTCGGCGCCGGTAACGCAGATCGTCCCCGGCGCGGTGAACCGCAGCGCGGGTCCCTGCAGCGTGCACTCCAGCCCAGCCGTGCCCTCCGGGTTGCCGAGCGCCCGGTTGCCGAGGCGGAACGAGCGGTCGTCCATCGGCCCCGACGGTGGCACGCCGACGTTCCACAGGCCGGTGCGCCCGGGCCAGTCCTGCACCGTGGTCATCGTGCCGGCGCGTAGCACGTCGATGCGCGGCTCGTCGTCGGCGACGTCGGCGAGCGTCGCGGTGCAGTGCTCGGCGGCGCGCACCCGCGGATCGGCCAGCGCCGCGCGCAGCAGCCCCAGGTTGGTCCGGATGCCGTCGACGCGCGTGCGCGCCAGGCCGTCGGCGAGGCGGTCGAGGGCCTCGGCCCGCGTGGCGCCGGTGGCGATGACCTTGGCCAGGAGCGGGTCGTAGGCGGTGCTGACCTCGGTCCCCGCCTCGACCCACGTGTCGACGCGCAGCTCCTCGGGGAACGCGACCGCCGTGATCAGCCCGGCGCTCGGGCGATGCCCGGCCGCCGGATCCTCGGCGTAGACGCGGGCCTCGACGGCGTGGGCTGCCGTGTCGGTGGACCGTTGCCCGGCGTCGAGCATCGACGCATCGCCCTGCGCCAGGCGCAGCATCCACGCCACGAGGTCGATGCCGAGCACCTCCTCGGTGACCGGGTGCTCGACCTGCAGCCGCGAGTTGACCTCCAGGAACGAGGCCTCCCCGCGCGCCGCGTCGTAGACGTACTCGACGGTGCCGGCCGAGCGGTAGCCGGCGGCGGCGCACAGCGCCGACGCGGATGCGTGCAGCGCCTCGCGGACGGCGGCGGGCAGGCCCGGCGCCGGCGCTTCCTCCAGCACCTTCTGGTGGCGGCGCTGCAGCGAGCAGTCGCGGTCGCCGAGCGCCAGCACGCGGCCGGCGCCGTCGCCGAAGACCTGGACCTCGACGTGGCGCGCGTTGGCGACGAAGCGCTCCAGGAACACGCCGCCCGCCCCGAAGCTCGCGGCGGCCAGCCGCTGCACGCGCGCGAACGCCTCGGTCAGCTCCCGCGGCGACGCGCACGGCGCCATCCCGATGCCGCCGCCGCCCGCGGTCGCCTTGAGCATCACCGGATAGCCGATCGCGGCGGCCGCCTCCCGCGCCGCGTCGGCGTCGGCCAGCAGGCCCGTACCGGAGATCATCGGCACGCCCGCGAGACGGGCCAGCTCGCGGGCGCGGTCCTTGGCGCCGAAGAGCTCCAGCTGCTCCGGCGTCGGCCCGACGAAGGCGATCCCCGCCGCCTCCACCGCCCGCGCGAAGGTCGCGTCCTCGCTCAGGAGGCCGTAGCCCGGATGGATCGCGCCCGCGCCCGTGCGCGCCGCGGCCTCGAGGAGGCGCTGCACGACGAGGTAGCTCTCGCGCGCCGGGGCGGGGCCCACGTGGACGGCCTCGTCGGCCAGCGCGACGTGCGGCGCCCCGCGGTCGGGGTCGGAGAACACCGCGACGGTCTTCAGCCCCAGCGCGCGCGCCGACCGGATGATCCGCACGGCGATCTCGCCGCGGTTGGCGACCAGCAGCGTGTCGAACGTCACGTGGCTGCGGGTCCGGTCGGGGCCGTCACGATCATGCGGACCGGCGTCGGGTCGAACCCGTTGCACGGGTTGTTGATCTGCGGGCAGTTGGACACGAGCACGAGCGTGTCGACCTCGGCGCGCAGCGACACCGACAGGCCGGGGGAGGAGAGGCCGTCGACGATCCCGAGCGTCCCGTCCGGCTCGACGGGCACGTTCATGTACCAGTTGATGTTGGACACCAGGTCGCGCTTGCCCAGGCCCCATTTGGCGCCCTCGCGCAGGAAGTTCTCGACGCAGGCGTGCTGATGGCGGGTGTGGTGGCCGTAGCGCAGCGTGTTGGACTCCTTCGAGCAGGCGCCGCCGATGGTGTCGTGGCGCCCGACGTCGTCGGCGACGACGGTCATCAGCGGCCGGCCCTCGCACGAGCGCAGGACGCTGCCCGTCGTGATCGACAGCGAGCCCTGGGCCGCGACGGTGTCGGGCGCGCTGTAGCGCTCCGACGTGTCGTGGGCGTGGTAGAGCAGGCAGTCGACGGCCTGGTTGCCCCCGAGGTCGACGATCGACAGCACCTGCCCGGCCGCGACGACCGACGACCACGGGGCGCGTGCGGGCACGATCTCGTCGAGCACGACGGTCGCCGCGGAGGCGGACTGCACGGCGCTCATCAGACGATGTCCCGCGCGGAGGCGTAGTCGGCGGTGTTCCGGAAGGCCCGCTCGCCCTCGGGCGTCGCGGTCCACAGCGGGTCGCCGGGCGCGGTCGGCGCGCCCCGCCAAGCGAGCACCTCCAGCGACGTGCACAAGTACGCGGTGCGGGGGTCCAGCGGATGCGGCACGTTGGCGATCAGCACCACCAGCGGCAGCTCGGCGCGCAGCAGGACCGACGCGCCCGCCCCGGCGCTGCCGGTGAACGCCAGCGCGCCGTCCGCACCGACCCGTACGCCTTGGAAGAACGACAGCGACGGCGGGACGTCGCGCGCGCCGAGGCCGTGCTTGAGGGCGCCGAGCAGCAGCAGCTCGCGCCCGGCCGGCGACGGGCCCTGCGCCTCGCCGTCGCCGTAGCGCTCCTCGTTGCGCTGCCGCGACGACGTGCCGCAGAGCGCGTCGTGGTGTCCCGACGAGTCGGCGAGGACCGTCGCCAGCACGCGACCCTGGTCGCTCAGCAGCGGGTGCCCGGCGCCGAGGTAGGCCTGCCACGGCACCTTCACCGTGTCGGCGACGTTCAGCCGCTCCCACGGCTGGTCGGCGTTGAACAGCAGGACGTGGGCGCAGGCGTCGCCGGCCAGGTCGGTGAGCCGGATCGACGTCCCGCGAGCGACGACCTTGTTGGTGTAGTTGCCGCCCCCGACCACTTCGGCCCAGGTCAGGTCGGCGGCCGCCACGCCCTTCGGCGGCGCCGGCCAGGACGAGGCCGGCAGGGTCGGCATCGTCTCCACGACGGTGCCGCCCATCGCCCGGGCATGGTCGCGGGCGCCGTGCGCGGTGCTGGTGCCGCTCACGAGGAGATCTCCAGCGCCGCGCGCGCGAGCCCCTGGCGAGCTGGCGCCCGGAAGCCGAGCCCCTGGGCGCGGTCTTCCGCGCTCACGCCTGGGCCGCCTCGAGGCCGAGGTCGGCGGCCGGGCCCGCCGCCGGCTCCGCCAGCTCCCGCCGGTGCAGCGCGTAGGCCACCAGGCCCACCAGCAGCGCGCCGCCCACGAACAGCAGCGAGAAGTACTGCAGGTACCAGTGGCCGCCGGCCGGGTCGTAGACCGACGCCCGAGGCCAGCCCAGGTTGACCATCTGCAGCACGCCGTAGGCCACGGCCACGACGTTGACCGGCAGGCCGAGGCGCCCGAGCGAGAAGTGCCCGGGCTCGGTCTGCCATTCCCCGCGCAGGCGGCGCACGAGCATCGGCACGGTGACCATCAGGTAGGCGCCGTAGAGCATCACGATGCACACGCTGGTCAGGGCGGTGAACAGCGAGGCCTCGCCGACGTTGACCAGCAGGATCGCGGCCGAGAGGACGCCGACGACGATGGCGGGCAGCACCGGCGTCCCGGTCACCGGCGACACCTTGCCCAGCGCGCCGTGCCCGGGCAGGACCCGGTCGCGCGACATGGAGAACATCATCCGCGTGGCCGCCGTCTGGATCGCCAGCGTGCAGACGCAGATCGCGACCGCCACGTCGGCCAGGAAGAGCTTGCCGACGGTGTCGCCGAGCGAGCTGGTCAGCACGTAGGGCAGGCCTCCGGCGGCGAGGTCGCCGTTGGTCAGCGACGGCGCGGCCAGGATGCCCGCGAGCAGGAGCAGCGCGCCGCCGACGCCCGAGGCGGTCAGCGCGCGCAAGATGGCCCGCGGCGCGGTGCGCCGCGGGTCCCTGGTCTCCTCCGAGAGCTCGCCCGCCGAGTCGAAGCCGACCATCACGTAGGCGGCCATCAGCGAGGAGATCAGGAACGCGCCGAGGTAGCCCCCGGGCGCCGCGCCGGTCTGGTGCAGCACCGCGCTCGGTCCGCGCTCGGCGTGGGTGAAGAGCAGGATCACCAGCGCGACGACGCCGATCAGCTCGCACGTCACGCCGATCACGTTGATGCGCGACATCAGCGACACGCCGATGGCGTTGATGATGGTCGTGCACGTGATGAGGATCACGCCGAGCACCACCGCGTTGGTCGCGCCGTCGGTGGACGTCAGCGCCGGATCGCTGCCGACGAGCTGGAAGCCCGACCAGAGGGTGGGGAGCACGACCTGCAGCGCGATCGCCGCCGCGGAGACCGTGACGATCTGCGCGACGAGCATCGTCCAGCCGGCGAACCAGCCGACCGTCGGCGTGGAGAGCCGGCGCGACCACTGGTAGATGCAGCCTGAGATGGGGTAGCGCGCGGCCAGCTCGCAGAAGCAGAGCGCGACCAGGAGCTGGCCGAGGAACACGATCGGCCAGGTCCAGAAGAACGCTGCACCGCCGAACGAGAAGCCGAAGAAGAACAGCTGGAAGACGGTCGTCAGGATCGAGACGAACGAGAAGCCGGCGGCGAAGGAGGCGTAGCTCCCGAGCTTCCGGTGCAGTTGCTGGGGGTAGCCGAACCCGGCGAGATCCTGGGCGTCCCGGACTCCCGCGGCGTCGTGATTGCTCATACCTATGACAATCGCGGACGCGGGGGCCGCTGCCATTGGTCACCCGGTCGGAACCGGGTTGTCCACTCGGTAGGAGTTGGGACCCTACGCGGGCCGCAGCGAAACGCGCCCCCTGGGCGCGGCTTCGCCTAGATGTCGCGTCGCACGAGCGAGAACCGCACCAGCGTGTCGTCCACGGCGATCCGCGAGAAGGCGATGCGGTCGTGCTCGCGCGTGAACAGCGTCTCGCGCAGCTCCAGGTACGGCGTGCCCCGGGCGATGTCGAGCTCGCGCGGAGACGCCGCGTCGGCCACCCGCGGCACGAGCTCGGCGCGCACGTGGTCGACGACGCCCACGCCGTTGGCGGCCAGGAACTCGAACGTGGAGTCCGCGTCGACGATCGCGCCGAGCTCGGGCAGCCGGTCCAGCGCGACCGTGTCGGTGATGTGGATGACCGGCTCGCCGCCGGCGCGCAGCAGGCGCTTGACCATCAGGCACGGCGCGCCGGGCTCCAGCCCGAGCGCCTCGGCGGCGTCGTCCTCGGCGCCCTGGGCGCGGTGGACCTGCGGGTCGACCGACGGCACGTGCCCGGACTGCTCGATCAGCGACCGGAACGAGACGAGGCGGTTGAGCCCCATCGAGCTGCGCAGCACGTGGCGGTTGACGACCGTGCCGTGGCGGCGGCGGCGCGAGACGATCCCGTCCTCGGCCAGCGACTGCAGGGCCGCGCGGATCGTCGTGCGGCTGACGCCGATCTGCGTCGCCAGCTCGGCCTCGGGCGGCAGCCGGCCCTCGGGGAACGCGTCGTTGTGGATGGCCTTCAGCAGCTCGTCGCGCACGCGCCCGCTCAGCGAGCGCGTGTCGAGGCGCTCGAGCGCGGCGTCGGTGCTGTCCCCCGTGGCGGCGATCGAGCAATGGTACGACCAGAGACGGCGACCGCGGACGTCGAGGGACGACTGAATCTCGTACAGCGAGATCGAATCGTCCCTCGACGCGCGGGTGGCGCTGGGGCTATCCCAGGCCGTTGCGCTCCGCCACGAGCTGCAGGCGCTCGGGGTAGTCGCTGATGATGCCGTCGACGCCGAGGTCGATCACGTGCTGCATCGTGGCCTCGTCGTCGACCGTGTAGGGCACGACGCGCAGGCCGCGGTCCTGCAGCTGCGGGACGGTCGGGCCGTGGTAGATCGCCGGATCGGTCCGCAGGTACTCGTCGGGCGAGTCGACGTGGGGCTGGTCGGGATCGTGGACCTGCCAGTTGGCGGAGACGACGTCGGCGTCCGCGGCGCGCACGAGCTTGCCGAGGTCGCGGAAGTCCCACCAGTCCAGGCCGCCGGTCCAGGGCGAGCTCACCGTGTCGTCGCCGACGACGGCCTCCAGCGAACACTCGTCGGCGAGCTCGTCGCAGTCGGTCCCGGCGTACTGCCAGACCAGGGCGACCGTCTCGATGCTGGCGTCCAGCCGCTTGCTCAGCCGGATCGTGCGCCAGTCGAAGGACTGGATCATCGCGCGGTCCTGCAGGTCGTTGGCCTGGATCGCGTGGACGAGCTTGGCGGTGAACTGGTCGTAGGGGACCGTGTCGTCGACCGTCGGCGAGATCTTCGTCTCGATGTTGAACCGGACGTCGCCGTCGCCGCGCGCCCGGACGAGGTCGAAGACCTCCTGGAGCGTCGGCATCCGCTGCACGCCCTGCGACACCTGGTCCGGGAAGCCCGGGTCGAGGTGGCCGCAGTCCTCCTCCTTGATCTGGGCGAGCGTGAGGTCCTTGATCAGCTGGTTGCCGTACGGGCCGGTGCAGTGCACCGGGTTGATCTGGCGGTTGTGGGAGACGACGAGCACGCCGTCCTTGGTCACGCCCGTGTCGAGCTCGAGGGTGGTGACGTGGTGGTCCAAGGCGTAGGAGAACGCCGCGAGGGTGTTCTCCGGCCGCACGCCGCGGCCGCCGCGGTGGGCCTCGACGTCGAACGGCGACGCGATCGTGTCGGGCAGCTCCTTGCCCTTGGCCGCGGCGACCTCGCGCAGCCGGTCCGGGTAGTCGCTGATCAGGCCGTCGACGCCGGCGTCGATGAGCTTGGCCATGTCGGCCTTCTCGTTGACCGTCCAGGGGATGACCGGCAGCTTGAGGTTGTGCGAGGACTTGATCAGCTTCGCCGTCGTCGAGGTCGCGACCGGCGAGATCACGTCGGCCTTGAGCTGCTTGGCGACCACCGAGGCGACCGAGCCGTCGTCGAACGGCTTGTTGGAGGTGATCTGGTAGCCCGCCGTCCACTTCGAGCCGGGGAACACGTTGGCCGGCTGGGCGAGCGCGACCCGGCGCAGCGACGGCGCGACCGCGCGCGAGACCTTCAGCGTGCGCCAGTCGAAGGACTGCAGCAGGCTGCGCCGGAGCACGTGCGCCTTGCGGATCTGGTCGATCACCTTGTGGGCGAACGTGCTCGGGTCGACGGTGTCGCCGGGCACGGTGGGATCGAGCTTGGTCTCGATGTTGAACTGCACGTCCTTGGCGCCGTAGCGCGCGGCGAGCGCGAAGACCTGCGCGAGCCTGGGCATGTGCGTGCCGGGCACGGCCTGCTGCGTGGCCGAGATCGGGTCGCCCGCCGGCGCGTGGCGCGTGCCGCAGTCCAATGTGGCGATCTGCGCGTAGGTCAGCTCGTGGACCAGCTTGCCGACGTACGGGTAGGCCTGGTCGTCGGGCTTGACCGGGCCGGTGTCGCGGCACTCCAGCGGCGAGATCCGCCGCTCGTGGCTGACGACGACGATGCCGTCCTTCGTGACGCCGGTGTCGAGCTCGAGCGTGGTGACGCCGAGCTTCAGCGCGTTGCCGAACGACGCCAGCGTGTTCTCGGGGCGCAGCCCGCGCCCGCCGCGGTGCGCCTCGAGATCGAAGCCGTTGGCGCCGTATGCGGGCGCCGCGCTGCTGATCGCCGCGACGGCCAGTCCGGCCGCGATGGCTCTGGTGGACCTGTGCATCCTCGTTCCTCCCTGTCGGTTCTGGGGACGAGGGCCATCCTTGGGCGATGGCCACCGTTCCACGTGACCGGTCCGTTGCGCAGGCGTGAACGGTCGGTGATCAGGAGTAGCCTCGCTCGTGATGTCGCGCCGCCCGATCCGCTCAACCCTCGTCATCGCGGTCATCGCGGCGCTCGCGGCCGCCCCGGGCGCGAGCGCCAAGACGCGGCCGGCGCCCCGCGCCAAGCTCGTCGCGTTCGACTCGTGCCGCACGCTGGTGGACTACGCGCACGCCAACGCGAAGCGCGCCGGCGGCGTCGGCGTGCCGGTCCGCGCGCTGGGCGCGGTGCCTGAGGCGCTCGCGCGCCCCGCGCCGGTGCCGGCCAACGCGCCGGCCGGCGAGGACACCGCCTCGGCGGTCGCCGCGCCGAGCGCCCCCGGCGCGACGACGTTCTCCGGCACCAACGTGCAGGAGACCGGGATCGACGAGCCCGACGTCGTCAAGACCGACGGCACGCACGTGGTCGTGGCCAGCGACGGGCGGCTGCGCGTGATCGACGTCACCGGCGACGCGCCGCGGATCGTCGGCACGCTGGATCTGGGCGGCAACGGCGCCGCCCATCAGCTGCTGCTGCGCGGCACGCGCGCGCTCGTGCTCTCCACGGTCTACGCGCCCGGCGACTTCGGCCCGATCGGCGTCGCCGCGCCGCGGCAGGTCGCCCAGATCGCGCCGGGCACGTCCAAGACGGTGCTGACCGAGGTGGACCTCACCGACCCGGCGGCGCCGAAGGTGGCGCGCACCATGGACCTCGACGGCGAGTACGTCGACGCCCGCATGGTCGGGGGAACGGTCCGCGTGGTCGTGAGCTCGACGCCGCAGCCCGCCGGCGCGGTGCCGCTGGAGCGCGCCAAGCTGCGCACGTTCGTGCCGGCGACCACGATCAGGAGCGCCATCTCGGGCCGCACGTTCCGCCGCTCGGTCGTCGGGTGCGGCGACGTGCGACGCCCCGATGCGTTCTCCGGCCTCGGGCTGCTCACGGTCCTGACCGTGAACCTCGATCGCGGCCTCTACGACGTCGATCGCGACGCGATCATGGCCGGCGCCCAGACGGTCTACGGCTCGGACCGCAGCCTCTACGTCGCCAGCCGGCGGTACGTCCCCGGCCTCGCCGACGCGGCCGACGTGCCGGCGTCCATGCGCACCGAGATCCATCGCTTCGACGCGTCCCAGCCGGGCGCGACGACGTACGCGGGCTCCGGCACGGTGCCCGGCTTCGTGCTCAACCAGTTCGCGCTGTCCGAGCAGGACGGCGCGCTGCGCGTCGCCTCGACCGACGAGCCGGCGTGGCTGCCCGAAGGCCGCGAGGCGACGCCGGCGCAGAGCTTCGTCACCGTGCTGCGCGAGCAGGACGGGCGCCTGGCCCAGGTCGGCCAGGTCGGCGGCCTGGGCAAGGGTCAGCGGATCTACGCCGTGCGCTTCGCCGGCGCCACGGGCTACGTCGTGACGTTCCGGCAGATCGACCCGCTCTACACGCTGGACCTCAGCGCGCCGGCGGCGCCGAGGGTCGTCGGCGAGCTCGAGATCCCGGGCTACTCGGCCTACCTGCATCCGATCGGCGACGGGCGGCTGCTCGGCATCGGGCAGGAGGCGAGCGCCGACGGTCGCGCCCAGGGCACGCAGGTCTCGCTCTTCGACGTCTCCGACCTGGCCAGGCCCAAGCGCCTGCAGCACGTGGTCTACGGCAACGGCAGCTCCGGCGCCGAGTTCGACCACCACGCCTTCCTGTGGTGGCCGCCGACCGCCACGGCGGTCCTGCCGCTGCAGACCTATGACGCGTCCGGCGATCCCGCGAAGTCCTTCACTGGTGCGATCGGCCTGCACGTAACGGCGCAGACGCTCGCCGAGGTCGGCCGCGTGACGCACGGCGACGATCCCGACCGCGCGCCGATCGCCCGCTCGCTGGTCGTCGGCGACCGCCTCTACACCTTGTCCTACCTCGGACTGGCGGCGAGCCGGCTGGACACGCTGGCGCCGGTCGCCTTCGTGCCGTTCGGCCCGTAGGAAGACCGTCGCGCATGGACCTCGTGGGGTCGGGCACACCGACTCCATGGCGCCCGAGCCCGGCCGCTGGACGGTCACGGCGATCCCCGAGCAGATCGCCGTCTTGCGCAGCGAAGTGACCCAATACGCCCAGCGGGTGGGCGTGGCCGACGGCCGGCTGGGCGACGTGCGGCTCGCCGTCTCGGAGGCCGCGACCAACGCCGTCCTGCACGCCTACCGCGATCGGGAGCCGGGGCAGATACGCGTCCACGCCAGGCTGCTCGACGACGGCTACCTCTGCATCGTGGTCGAGGACGACGGGTTCGGCCCGCTGCCGCGCCCGGACTCGCCCGGCCTCGGGCTGGGGCTGCCGACCATCGCGTCAGTGGCCGACGCGGTCGAGCTGTCGGCCGGCACCGCCAAGGGCGCGCGGCTCAGCATGCGGTTCACCACCGGCGGCTGAGACCGCCGGCTCCTGGACCGCCGCCGCGGCGCCGCGGTGCAGCCCGACGCCGGTCGCGACGAGGGCGATGCCCACGACGTCGCGCAGCGACGGGATCTGCGTGAGGACCACGATGCCGATCACCGTGGCCGTCGCCGGGAGCAGCGACACCATCAGGCTGTAGGTCGCGCGCGGCAGCCGGTTCAGCGCGAGCTGGTCGCAGACGTAGGGGATGACCGACGAGCTGACGCCGACGCCGACGCCCGCCAGCAGCGCCACCGGATCGGCGATCGCGGGCACCGCCGCCCAGCCGGCCAGCGGCGTGACGACGATCGCGGCCGCGAGCATCGCGGCGCCGAGGCCGTCGATGCCGTCCAGGTCGGCGTGCTTGGCGACGCGATCGGCGAGCACGATGTAGGTGGCGAACAGCGCCGCGTTGGCGAACGCGAGGCCGAGGCCGAGCGCGCCACCGGCCAGGTGGATGCCGGTCAGCGCGTAGACGCCGGCGACCGCGAGGCCGAGCGCGACGAGGTTGCGCGTCGTGCACGCGCCCGCCGCTGCCAGCGCGATGACCGGCAGGAACTCGATCGCCGCGACGGTCGCCAGCGGCAGCCGGTCGATCGCCAGGTAGAAGCAGCAGTTCATCAGCGCCAGGCAGCCGCCCCAGGCCAGCAGGAGCCGGCGACCCTCGCGGTCCAGGCTGCCCAGCGCGCGCCACGGACGGCGCCACGCGGCGAACACGAGCGCGGCGACGACGATCCGCAGCCACGCGACGCCGAGCACGTCGACGCGCACGAAGAGCAGCACGGCGAACGCGGGGCCGAGGTAGTGGAAGACCGCGCTGACCGCGAAGTAGGCGTGCGGGGGAGGGCGACGCACCGTGCCTGGAACGGTCCTCTGCCTCGGGCCTGGGCGCCAGGGGCGATCGACGGTAGTCTCGTTCTCATGGCTACGATCGCAAGCCCGAAGAGTCGTCGAGCCGTCGTTGACCTGGACGAGACCGATCGGCGCCTGCTGATCGAGCTTCAGGCGGATGCGCGGCTGAGCCTCGCCGAGCTGGGACGGCGGGTCGGGCTGTCGGCGCCGGCCGTCGCCGAGCGCGTGCGCCGCCTGACCGACGAGGGCGTCATCCTCGGCTTCCGCACCGACGTCGACCCGCGCGCGCTGGGCTACGCGCTGAGCGCGATCGTCCGCGTGCGTCCCGCGCCGCGCCAGCTGCCGAAGGTCGCGGAGCTGGCGCGCGAGACGCCCGAGGTCGTCGAGTGCCACCGCATCACCGGCGAGGACTGCTATTTCCTCAAGGCGCACGTGCGCGACGTGGAGCACCTCGAGGAGGTCATCGACCGCTTCGCGTTCCACGGGCAGACGACGACGTCGGTGATGCAGACCTCGCCGGTCCCGCTGCGCGGCGTGGCGGTCGAGCTCGACGGCGACTAGAGACTGTGTCGCTATCGCGACTGGGGACCCACCTCCGGCGGCGACGGCTGGCCGTCGTGGGCCTCGGCCTCGCTGGCCGCCTACGGCACCCCTAATCGCGCCCGCGCGCTCCACGGCGATCATGGCGCGGCGGCACCGACGGCGGGCGCCGGCGGCGCGGGAGGCGGACGGCCGATCAGGTGGCGCACGGCCACGGGCGCCAGTAGGACCATCACGATGACGCGCAGCCCCTGCACCGCGACGATGAACGTGGTGTTGGCGCCGGCTCCGACCGCCGCGGCGAGCACCGCGTACAGGCCGCCCGGCGTCGTGGCCAGATAGGCGTCCAGCAGCGACACCGAGGTCGTCGCCGCCAAGATGATGGCCAACCCGAAGCAGGCGACGAGCAGCACGACGACGCTGATCAGCACGGGGCCGAGGAGCCGCCCGGTCTGGCGGACCGTCTCGACCGTGAAGCGCAGCCCGACCTGCAGGCCGATCACGGCGAAGGCCGTGTTCTGGACGATCGCGGGAACGACGAACCAGCCCTTCGGCGCGCTGAGCGTCACCGCGCCGGCGAGGATCATCGGCCCGAGCAGCGTGCCCGCGGGCAGCCGGATCAGCCGGCCGACGCCGATCCCCGCAACCGCCAGCCCGGCGGTCACGAGCCAGTCGCGCAGCGTCCCGACGGTCGGTATGCCGGCGACCGTGCCGGCGTCGCCGTGGTGTCCGGGGAACGCGACGGCGACGAGGATCGGCGTGAGCAGCACGACCACCAGCACGCGGACGTACTGCATGAACGCCACGAGCCGGTCGTCGCCGCCGAGCTCCCGGGCCATCGTGACGATGCCCGAGGCGCCGCCGGCGACCGCGCCCAGCGCCGCGGTCGGGCGGTCCAGCTCGGTGACGCGCGCCATCACGAGGCCGGCGCCGAGGCTGACCGCGAGCGTCGCGGCGCTCACGAGCGTCACCGGCAGCCAGTCGTCGCCCAGCGCGCTGAGGGACGAGGACTGCAGGTACGCGCCGAGCGCGACGCCGACCGCCGCCTGCGCGGCGGCGAACAGCGGCGGGCTGATCTCCAGCGATCCGGGGCGGACGAGCGCGACGCCGAGCCCGACGAGCAGCGCGCCGAAGAGGAACGGGGACGGCAGCGACGCGGCGTCGAACGCCAGGCCGGCGACCACGGTCGCCGAGCCCAGCGCCGCCCATCGCGCCGCGGCCGTCACGCGGGCTTGTGCGCCACGACCTGGAAGATCGAGAGGAACCCGCTCTCGAACCCGCGGCGCGCCGCCCGCAGGTAGAGCCGCCAGACGCGCACGCGCTCCTCGCCGCCGAGCCGGACGGCCTCCTCCAGGTTGTCGTCGAACCGGCGCGACCAGTGGCGGAGCGTCTCGGCGTAGTCCTCGCGGAAGCCCTCGGCGTGCGTGACCTCCAGGTTCGCGGCCTCGAGGGCGTACGAGATGCGCGAGAGGTGCAGCGGCGCGGCGTCGGGGAAGACGAAGCGCTCGGAGAACGCCCCGGCCTCGGGATCGCCGTGGCGCAGGCGCGCGATGCCGTGGTTCAGCAGCCGGCCGCCGGGGCGCAGCAGCTCCCGCAGGCGCACGGCGTAGTTGTCGATGTTGCCCGAGCCGACGTGCTCGACCATGCCGATGGAGGCGATCGCGTCGAACGGCTCGGCCGCCAGCTCGCGCCAGTCCATCACCTTGATCTCGACGCGGTCGGCGACGCCGGCATCCTCGGCGCGCTGGCGGGCGCGCTGCGCCTGGGGCTCGCTCAGCGTGATGCCGGTGACGTGCACGCCGTGCTCGACGGCCGCGTGGACGGCGAACGCGCCCCAGCCGCAGCCGACGTCCAGCACCCGCTCGCCGGCCTGGAGGTTCAGCTTGGTGCACACGAGCTCGCGCTTGGTCCACTGCGCTTCTTCGAGCGTCTTGGCGCCGCGGGAGAAGATCGCGCACGAGTAGGTCATCGACTCGTCGAGGAAGAGCGCGAAGTAGTCGTTGGAGACGTCGTAGTGGTGGCGGACCGCGGCGCGGTCGCGCAGCAGGCTGTGACGGCGGCCGCGCGGGCGCAGCTCGGCGGAGGGCGGCTTGGGCGGCACGACCAGACCGGTGGAGCGCACCGCGGCGGCGGCGAGCCGGGCCTTGGCGCGCACGTCGAGCGCCGGCGGTGTCCACGCGTCGAGCAGCTCGAGCGTGGCGTCGAGGTCGTCGACGTCGAGGGCGCCGGAGACGTAGGCACGGCCGAGGCCGAGCTGGCCGGGGGCGCGCAGAGCGTGGGCGAGCGCCTGCGGCGACTTGACGCGGAACGTCGTCGCGGAGGCGCCGTCGGTGGGAGGCAGCGTCGAGCCGTCCCAGAACTCGACCGCGAACGGCCGGTCCGGAAGCGTGCGGGCCAGCTCGTCGCGCAGGGCTGTGGGGATAGAGAGGGCCATGACTCCTGAAGTTAGCCAGTCTGTCTAGACTCGCGCCATGATCCAGGAGGAAGCCGCCCCCGGCGAGCAGCCTGACATCGTGCCCGCAGGGCCTGAGTTCGTGCAGCCCGTCGAGCGTGAGTGGCTCGATCGGCTCGCCACCGGAACCGTCACCGTCCTGCCGTTCGTGGCGCTCGCCTACGCCGCGTGGCACTCCTGGCAGGGCCTGCTGCGCTGGAGCGATGTGGTCATCTTCGTCGTCGCCTACCTGCTCACCGGCCTGGGCGTGACCGTCGGCTTCCACCGCCTGTTCACGCACCGCAGCTTCAAGACCGCCAAGCCCGTCAGGGCCGCGCTGGCGATCCTCGGCTCGGCGGCGATCGAGGGTCCCGTGACCGCGTGGGTCGCCGACCATCGCAAGCACCATGACTTCTCCGACCAGCTCGGCGATCCGCACAGCCCGCACGTCGAGCACGGCCACGGCTTCCGCGGCGAGCTCCGCGGCCTGTTCCACGCGCACATGGGCTGGCTGTTCATCCACTCTCATCGCGGGGCCAAGGAGCGCTACGCCCGCGACCTGCGCGCCGAGCCGATGATGATGACCATCGACCGGCTGTTCCTGGTGTGGGCGCTCGGCGGCCTCGGCGTCTGCTTCCTCGCCGGCTGGGCGCTGGGCGGGTCGGTGCACGCGGGCCTCACCGGACTGCTGTGGGGCGGTGGCGTGCGGATGCTCGTCGTCCACCACGTGACCTACTCCATCAACTCGATCTGCCACTTCACCGGCCGGCGCGCGTTCAAGACGCCCGACGAGTCGCGCAACGTGTGGTGGCTGGCGCCGTTCACGTTCGGCGAGTCGTGGCACAACAACCACCACGCCTTCCCGACCTCGGCGCGCCACGGTCTCAAGCGCTGGCAGTTCGACCTGTCGGCCTACGTGATCTGGACGCTCGAGAAGCTCGGGCTCGCCTGGGACGTCGTGCGCATCACGCCCGAGCGCCAGACCGCCAAGGCGGCCTCTTCCGCGTAGCACGTCCGCGCGCCCCGGGGATCGGTTTGATCCGCGGCACCGGCGCGCAGATGCAGGGGATGGAGCGCATCCGCATCCGGGCCGCCGTCGCGCTGGGCCTGGCCCTCGTGCTCGCGGCCTGTGGTGGCGGGAGCGAGGCGCCCGCGACGACGGCCACCCTGGCGCCGGCCGACACCGCCGCGGCGCCGCGCGTGTCCACGGTCGCCACCGGGCTCGACGCGCCGTGGGGCATCGCGTTCCTGCCGGGCGGCGACGCGCTGGTGGCCGAACGCGACTCCGGCCGCATCCTCCGGGTCCCGGCGCGCGGCGGGACCGCGAAGACCGTCATGACGATCGGAGGCGTCGCCCACTCCTCCGGCGGCGAGGACGGGCTGCTCGGGCTGGCGGTGTCGCCGCGCTACCGGACCGATGGGCTGGTGTACGCCTACTACTCGACGCCGTCTGACAACCGCATCGTGCGGTTCCGGCTCGGCGGGAAGCTGCGCACGGTCCTGACGGGTCTGCGGCGCGGCGTGATCCATGATGGCGGCCGTATCGCGTTCGGCCCCGACGACAAGCTCTACGCCGGCGTCGGCGAGACGGGCGTCGGCGGTCTGGCGCAGGACCTCTCCTCGCCCAACGGCAAGATCCTGCGGATGAACGCCGACGGCAGCGCGCCGGCCGACAACCCGCAGCCCGGATCGTTGGTGTGGAGCGCGGGCCATCGCAACGTCCAGGGCCTGGCGTGGGACGCGCAGGGGCGGCTGTGGGCCAGCGAGTTCGGCCAGAACCGGTTCGACGAGGTCAACCTGGTGCACAAGGGCGACAACGGCGGCTGGCCGCTGGTCGAGGGCGTCGGCTCCACGGACGGCGGGCGCTTCGTCAACCCGAAGGTGACGTGGCCGACCGACGAGGCGTCGCCGAGCGGCGCGGCGATCGTCGGACACACGCTCTACCTCGGCGCGCTGCAGGGCGAGTCGGTGCTCCGCGTCGCGCTGAACGGCACGCGCGCCCGCAAGCTGTCGCCGATCCTCACGGGCCACGGCCGCATCCGCACGGTCATCCGCGCCCCCGACGGCTCGCTCTGGGTCAGCACCTCCAACACCGACGGCCGCGGCACACCACGCGCGGGCGACGATCGGATCCTGCGGGTGCGGCTGTAGGGGACGGGACGGGCGGTGCGGGGCGCGGGCCCGGGGCGGCGCCCAGGCGTCGAGGGACGACTGAACCGCGATATACGCGGTTCAGTCGTCCCTCGACGCCCTACGCCACCGGCCGCAAGTGCCGATACGGCTCTTCGCCGCGCAGCGTCCGCACGACGCCCTCGACGACGTTCTCGCCGTCCATGCGCTTGCCGTCGGTCACGGCGTCGACGATCCCGCGCTTGCGCTCGACGAGCTCGGACATCGTCTCGTCGATCGTGTTGGCCGCCAAGAGGTACCAGGCGGTCACGGCGTCGTGCTGGCCGATGCGGTGGCAGCGGTCCTCGGCCTGGTCGTGCATCGCCGGCGTCCACTCGAGCTCGAGGAACGCGACGTTGGACGAGCGCGTCAGCGTGATCCCCTGCGCGGCGACGCGAGTGGCGCACACGATCAACTGCGGGCCGTCGGGCTCCTGGAAGGCCTGCACGGACGCCTCGCGGTCGTCGATCTTGTCGCGGCCGAGCAGGTGCAGCGCATCCGGGAAGCGCTCGATGACCGCCTCCTGCACCTCGCGGTGCCGGGCGAAGACGACCAGCGGCTCGCCCGAGGCGAGGAAGTCGTGGATCCACGCCAGGGCGGCATGGAGCTTGCCGCGTGCGGCCAGGCGCTGCAGCGCGCCGAGCTGCGCGAGGCGCTCGGCGCGCAGCGTCGCGGCGATGCGCGCGTTGAGGTCCGACAGCTCCAGCGGCTGGGAGCGCAGCCACTCGACCACGTCGCGCTCGGCGACGCGGTACTCGCGCTCGTTGTCCAGCGACACCGGGACGACCACCCGGCGCTTGGCCGGCAGCTGCGGCAGCACCTCGCTCTTCAGGCGCCGCACGAAGCAGCGCCGTCGCAGGTGCCAGTGCAGGCGCTCCTCGGTCAGCACGCCCTGGAACTGGCGCGAGAACCGTGCGCCGGAGCCGAACTCCTCGAGGCGGCCGATGATCCGCAGCTGCGAGATCAGCTCCTCGGCGTGGTTGAGCACCGGCGTGCCGGTCATCGCGAGGCGCAACCCGCCGCGCGGCACGGCCTCGGCGAGCCGCCGCACCGCCTGGGTCCGCTTGGCGCGCGGGTTCTTGCAGTAGTGCGACTCGTCGACGACGACCGCCTTCGGGCGCAGGCGCGTGAGGTGCTCGCGGTGCTTGCCGACGACCTCGTAGTTGATGATGGTGATGTCGCCGGTCTTGGGGACGGCGACGCCGCCCTCGACGACCTGGACGCTGCGGTGCGGCAGCCACTTGCTCGTCTCGCGCAGCCAGTTGAGCTTCAGCGACGCGGGGCAGACGACGATCGCCGGGTAGGCGTCGTCGGCCTCCAGCGCGGCGAGCGCCTGCACGGTCTTGCCCAGCCCCTGCTCGTCGGCGAGGAAGACGCGCCGGGCATCGAGCACGTAGCGCACGCCGGCCCACTGGAACGGCTGCAGCTCGCCGCCCAGGCGCTCGGCGATCTCGGGCATCGGGTCGGCGGCGGTGGCGCGCGAGCGGCGGATGGCGGCGGCGGCCTCGGCGGCCTCGTCGCGCAGGTCCTCGAGCGCGTGCTCGGCGGGCGCGTCGACCGCGACGCCGTGCGTGGCCAGGAAGCCGTCGAGGTGGTGGACGACCCACGGGTCCAGCGGCAGCGAGCGGCCGCCGTCGGCGGTGCCGGGCAGCTGCTCGAACGCGTCGCCGACCGACGGGTCCCACAGGGTCTCGAGCAGGAACGACTCGCCCTCGACGGACTGGTTGACCGTCAGCCGCGCGGGCGGCGCCTCGCCGCCGTGCTCCAGCGCGAGCACGCAGCGGTGCGCGGCGCCGTCGAGCTTGGCGCCGCGCGCCTCGCTCAGCGCGAGCGCGCCCGCCTGCGTCAGTGGCGCCAGCAGCATGCCGTCGTGCTCGATCGCGCCGTCCATGAGCGCGTCGGGCACCTGCCCGGCGCGCGTGTCGAGCACCCACCAGCCCTGGCCGTCGTAGCGCGTGGTCCGCACGCGGCCGACCCAGCGCTCGCCGACGTTCTTCAGCCAGAGGTCGACCTGCGCGCTGCTCGTCAGCGTCGGGAAGCGCTTGAGCACCTCGGCGACGTGGATGGCGGCCCAATCGTCGATCGGGGCCCACCACTCGCGGGAGTCCCAGTCGAAGCGCCGGTGGGGGATCTGCCGGACGACCGCGACGATGTGCGGGTCGTACGGGAAGCCGAGGACCACGATGGGCGCCCCGTCGGGTCCACGGCGCAGCTCGACGTTGGGGCGTTCTTCGGCCAGCTGCACCCCTTCCAGGGTATCGGCCGGGAGGGGTGCCGCAGGCGGCCAGCGAGGCCGAGGCCCACGATGGCCAGCCGTCGCCGCCGGAGGTGGGTCCCCAGTCGCGATAGCGACACGGTCTCCTACTAGCTGGGCAGCGACGACCCGGCGAACGCGAAGAACCAGATCCCGAACAGCACGAACGCGGCCGAGACGCTGATCATCATCACGCTGTCGAGGACGCCGCGGTCGCGGGTCGAGGTCCGCTCACCGCGCATGCTGCGGTTCCAGGTCGCGTGCTCGCGCTTGTCGCTCAGCCGTCCGGTGACCCGCATGTGCGCGCGATTGACCGAGCCGAGCAGCTTGCCGATGACGACCGCGGTGACCGTCATGCCCGCGAGCACCAGCAGGTAGGGCCCGATCGAAGGCTGGCTGGAGCTCGTCAGGCGCGAGGCGATCCACAGCCACGCCAGCGGGGAGACGAGCCACATCACGACCGACCCGGCGGCCATCACGAGCACGAGGAAGACGCCCGCCAGCCTGCGGTGCGGGCCGACGGACGGGCGCGCGGGCGCCTCGTCGCGCGATCCGGTGGATGACGATCCGGCATGGGTGCTCATGGACCTGCTGCCTCCTCCTCGATCTGCCGATCTCCGGGCTGTTGTACCCGATCGGGCCGTCGCTGCGCCCCGGTCAGGTCCCCGGGGCGCTGGCCACGTCGCGGCGGAAGCGCCCGGCGCGCTCGTCGTTCGTGGTCGGCGTGCGCGCGGCGGGCGGGTCGGTGGGCGTGCCGTCCGCGCCGGTGCGGGCGACGCGCGCGACGCCCCAGGCCAGCGAGGCGATGAAGATGAGCGACAGCACGAGCACCAGCAGGCAGGCGCCGGTCCACAGCCAGCCGGGGATGTCGCCCTTGCGCTCGCGCTGCAGCAGCTCGTGGTCGGCGACGAACGTCCGCGTGAAGCTCGCCGACGCCGGGACCTCCCTGGCGGGGATCGCCGAGTCGGCGGGCATGTACATCGGGATGCCCATGATCGTGCGGCCGTTCTGGACGCGCAGCACGGTCTTCCAGTCGCCGTAGACGGGGGCCGGCGTGCGGAAGCGGTAGACGCCCTCGCCGACCCGCTCCAGGCGATCGACCTTCATGCCGCCGTCCTGCCACG
This sequence comes from Baekduia sp., assembly GCF_035318805.1. Lineage (GTDB taxonomy): Bacteria > Actinomycetota > Thermoleophilia > Solirubrobacterales > Solirubrobacteraceae > Baekduia. The sequence goes on along the minus strand of NZ_DATHDY010000063.1, from coordinate 43,094 downwards.
AGGTGACGGTGACCCAGGCGGCGTCGTCGGCGGTGTCGCGCGGCGTCAGCCGCACGGTCCCGGTGACGTGGCGCTGGCCGGCGGTGCCGCCGGGCGCGTCGCGCAGCGCGACGGTCGCGGTCTCGCCGTGGGGCTTGGTCGTCGACAGCCCGAAGGCCGTCAGCGCGGCGATCGCGACGAACGAGCCGAGCGCGGCCGTGCGCGCGACGGTCGGACGGGGCAGCTGGAAGCGCAGGCCGGCGCCGAGCAGCCCGCCGAGCAGGCCGCCCGCGACGCCGGCGACGGGCGCCACGATCAGCGCCTCGGGGACGATGCCGCCGCTCCACGGCAGCGGGAACAGCGCGTCGACCCAGAGCCATTCGGCGGCCAGGCCGACCGTGCCGCACAGCAGGCCGCCCACGACGCCGAGGAGGATCGGCCGGTCGCGACCGGTCCACAGCGCCACGACCTCGATGGCCAGGGCCTCGGCGAGGTACAGCGGCATGGCGGGCGCGCTCTCGCCGAAGACGTCGCCGACGACGAGCGAGATGCCGCCGCGCACGACGACGAACATCAGCGCCGTGGCGAGCGCGCCGCCCCTGCCGATCCACAGGCGGCCGGCGGTGAGCGCCATGCCCGCGCTCAGCGCGATCAACATGGGGTGGAACACCATCCGGAACTGCGGGACGCCGAAGTCGAACTCGCCCTGGAAGGTCGAGAGGCCGATGAGCAGGCCGCCCGTCAGGCCGACGCGGCGCAGGTTGACCAGGAGCCGCGAGTCGCGCAGGCGGTCGCCGCGGATGCCGCGGAAGCGCATGCCCTCGGCCAGCAGGATCGCCTGGCCGATGAGGGTCAGGCCGGCGCCGCCGAAGAGCATCAGGTGCGTCGGACCCCAGAGCGTGACGTCCTGGCCGAAGAGCCGGTGCCACAGGTCGTCGAGCGGGAAGCCGAGCAGCGCGAAGCCGCCGCAGGCCGCGGTGAGGACGCCGCCGACGGGGACGTACCAGTCGCGGGTGATCCGGATGGCGGCCGGGCCCGGCTTTTCCTCCGGCAGCGCGAGCGCGAGGCAGCCGGCGGCGAAGACGCCGTAGAGGCCGGCGAGGATCAGGTAATGGGCCGGGTTGGCGAGCGGACCGGCGTCGCGCCCCTGGTCGATGTGCAGGGAGATGTCCCAGTACATGCCGAGCAGCGCGACCAGCAGCGACCCGCCGGCCAGGCCGGCGGGCAGCGCGGCCCAGGCCGGCAGGCCCGAGACGCGCTCGGAGAACTGCGCGAGGCGGCGCAGCGGGCCGCCCTTGCCGCGGCGGTAGCCGAAGATGCCGGCCAGCAGGACCGCGGTGGCGACGGACGCCATGCCGGTGGCGATGGCGACCTGGTCGATGGCGGCGCCGCCCGCGGGCTCGGAGGCGGCGACGGGCGTGACGGCCGCAAGGACGCTCGAGAGTGCCATGAGTCGATGTTACACCGATCGATGTCACATCTAAACGCGATACCCTCGGGCCGTGTCCGATGTCACGGAGGCACCTGAGCGGGCAGCAGACGATGGCGACCTGACCATCGACGAGCTCGCTCAACGCACCGGGATGACGGTCCGCAACATCCGCGCGCACCAGTCGCGCGGGCTCCTGCCGCCGCCCGAGGTGCGCGGCCGGACCGGCTACTACGGCCAGGTGCATCAGGACCGGATCGAGCTGATCAAGGAGATGCAGGGCCAGGGGTTCAACCTCCAGGCCATCCGCCGGCTCGTCGACGCGGCGCCCGGCTCCAGCGAGGAGCCGCTGCGCTTCCTGCGCGCGGTCGCCGAGCCGTACGTGCAGGAGCAGCCCGAAGTGCTGACGCGCGAGGATCTCGTGTCGCGCTGGGGCTCGAACGACCCGGTGCTCCTGGAGCGCGCGGTCAAGCTGGGACTGCTGCGCCCGCTGGGCGACGGCAGCTACGAGGACATCTCGCCGCGGCTGACGCGCGCGGGCAAGGAGCTCGAGGCGCTCGGCGTGCCGGCCGATGTCGGGCTGCAGCTGGCGGCGACGATCCGCAAGCACGCCGACGGCGTGGCCCGCGCCTACGTGAAGCTCTTCGTCGAGCAGGTCTGGAAGCCCTTCCAGGAGGCGGGCGCGCCCGAAGAGCGCTGGCCGGAGGTGCGCGACGCCCTCGAGCGGCTGCGTCCGCTGGCGGCCGACACGCTGCTGGCGATCTTCGGCGTCGCGATGGCCGACGCCAGCGAAGAGGCCTTCGGCCGCGAGATGGATCGCATGCAGCGCCGGCGCGGCCGCTCCAAGGCCTGACCGGCCGCCGTCGCCACACGATGAGCTCCGGCGGCGTGCGCCGTCCTCTCCTGCATGGCCACAGCAGCGATGCCGACGGCAACACGTATGCCTTGGTGGGTGGCTGAGGCGTCCGCGGACGGGCCGACCTCGCCCATGGGATCGGCAGGCGCGTCTACGATGGTCGGCGTGGAGACGCGCACCGATGTCCAGTCCAGCGGCGAGACGCGGATCGGCGGCACCCCCGTCGAGGCGGAGCTCGAGCAGTACCGCCGGGAGCTGACCGGCTACTGCTATCGGATGCTCGGCTCGGGGTTCGAAGCCGAGGACGCGGTCCAGGAGACGATGGTCCGGGCGTGGAAGAACGCCGACCGCCTCACCGCCCGGCCGGCGCTGCGCTCGTGGCTGTACCGGATCGCCACGAACGTCTGCCTCGACATGCTCGACGGCTCCCAGCGGCGCGCGCGCCCGATGGACCTCGGCCCGTCGTCGACCGCGGACTCGGTGCTGGCGCCCGGGCTGCCGGAGACGACGTGGATCCAGCCGGTCGCCGACGCGCAGGTCCTGCCCGACGGCGGCGACCCCGCCGAGCTCGCCGCGGCGCGCGAGACCGTGCGCCTGGCCTTCGTCGCAGCGCTGCAGCACCTGCCGGCGCGCCAGCGCGCGGTGCTGATCCTGCGCGAGGTGCTGCGCTGGCAGGCCAGCGAGGTCGCCGAGCTGCTGGACACCTCGGTCGCGTCGGTCAACAGCGCGCTGCAGCGCGCCCGCGCGACCATCGACGCGATGGATCTCGACGCCGACGGCACGACCGCCATCGGCGACGACCAGCAGGAGCTGCTGAGCCGGTACGTGGACGCGTTCGAGCGCTACGACGTCACCGAGCTGGTCTCGCTGCTGCACGACGACGCGACCTTCAGCATGCCGCCCCACCCGCTGTGGCTGCGCGGCCCCGACCAGGTCGCCGGGTGGCTGCTCGGTCAGGGCCTCGGCTGCCGCGGCTCGAAGGTCATCACGACCGCGGCCAACGGCGGCTTCGCCTACGCCTCCTACAAGCCGGCGGGCCCGGGCGTCCACGAGGCGTTCGCGCTGGCCCTCGTGGAGGTCCGCGGCGAGCGGATCTCCGGGATCCACAACTTCCTGTACCCCGAGCTGTTCACCGCGTTCGGCCTGCCGACGCGGCTGGAGGACTAGCGCCGCATGTGCCGCAACATCCGCACCCTGTACAACTTCGCCCCGCCCGCGACCGAGGACGAGGTCCAGGCCGCGGCGGTGCAGTACGTCCGCAAGATCAGCGGGTTCACGAAGCCGTCGCAGGCCAACGAGGCCGCGTTCGCCCGGGCCGTCGCGGCCGTCACCGAGGCGTCGCAGCAGCTGCTCGACGAGCTCGTCACCTCGGCGCCGCCGAAGGACCGCGAGGTCGAGGCGGACAAGGCGCGCGCCCGCGCGGCCATCCGCTACAACGTCACGACCGCCTAGACGCCGTTGAGCGCGTCGACGACGCGGAACAGGTCGCCGCGCCGGTAGAAGTCGACGGCGAGCAGCGTCGGTGTGCGGTGACGGAGCCGGCGGCACTCGCGGGCCCGGGCCAGCAGCGGGCGGTAGGCGTTGACCTTCTGGGCGTTGTCGGGGCGCGGCAGCGGATCGGTCGTGATCCAGTTGTTGATGAGGAACAGCGGCGCGGTCGCCGGCCCGCGGTTGTCGCGGCAGCTCGCCGCACGGTCGGCGGCCGACGTGAGCTGGGCCGCGTCCTCGAAGGAGAACGGGGTCTCCTGCGTGAGGCGCGCGTAGACCGGCTGGTACCACGGCGCGCCGCCGGCCTCGTTCTCGGCCAGGAACACGAGGCGCCGGTCGTCGTCGATCATCTGCCGCAGCGTCGGCCAGCGGCCGCCGCTCGGCGGCGTGAACGCGTACCGCGTCAACCCGGCGGCGTCCACCGCGTCGACGATGTCGGCCGGCGTGACGTAGTCCTGGTTGATGACCACGACGACCTCGGTCGGGTGGGTGACGAGGAAGTCGTGGAGGTCGTCGAGCACGGAGGGCAGCTTCGTGGCGCCCAGCTCGCAGAAGGTATGGCACAGGTAGATGGAGCGCGGGCCGCTGCCGCGGAAGCCGAGGCGCTCGCGCAGGCGCTGGGCGGCGGCGAGGCTCTCGGGGCCGATCCCGTCCTGCGCGATGGCGAGGCGCTCGTCCTCGGCGCTCTCGAACACCGTGCGCGTCCGGCCGTTGGCGAGCCGCTCGGCGTAGTGGGTGTCGAGCAGGAGGCCGCGGATGCCGTCGGCGAGCTGGCCGGCGATCGGGCGCTCCTGCAGGGCCGCGAACCAGCCGGGCAGCGGAACCGACATCGCGTTGTGGGTGGCCGGCAGGACGACCTCGTCGAGCGGCCGGGCGCAGAGCGCGGCGTGGCCGTTGCACGCCGAGCCGAGCACGGCGGCACGGGGCTCGTCGGCGCCGCCACCGGCGAGGAACGCCGCGACGGTGGCGGCCACGACCGCGACGGCCAGGGCGGAGGCGGCGACGCGGCGCCCGCGGCGCGGGCCGGCGACGGGCGTCGTCGCCGCGTCGGTCTCGGCCGCCGCCGGTCGCGCCACCGTCCGGAGCACCGACTCGACGCCCTTGTAGACCAGGTACACGCCCGCCAGCGTGGCCGCGATCGACAGGGCGGTCAGCGGCGCCAGGATCACGACCAGGCCGCCGGCCACCAGGGCGGCGGCGCGCAGGAGGCGCAGCCCTGGCGCCTGGGGCGCGACCGTCGCCGTCCGCCACGCCGAGCGCAGCGGACCCTCGACGGCGATCGGGCCGATCAGCGACGCCGCGGCCGCCGCCACGACCGCGCCACAGCCGGCTAGCAGCCATCCGACCGTACGGAGGTCGCCGAGGAACGCGCCCCACGCCGCGCCCGCCGCGCCGCGGGCGTCCGGGTCGTCGGCGACCGCGGCGAGCACGACGGCGCGCCCGGCGGCCCAGCCGACGACGATCGCGACGCCCACGACCATCGCGCCCACTCCGAGCCGCCCCGCCGTCCGCCGGCGGTCGACCGAGACGATCAGCGCCGCCGCCGCGGCGACGACGGTCAGCACCGCCAGGATCCACGCGAGCGACCGGACGCGCTCACCGAGACGCGCAAGGTCGGCCGTCACGGCGCCGACGTCCTGCCGGGCCAGCGTGACGCGGTCCTCGCGCTCGACCTGCTCGGCGAGCGCCGGCCGAACCTGGCGCAGCGCCGCGCCGGCGACCGTGCCGACGTCGGCGACCGTCAGGACGACCGTGTCGCGATCCTGGTCGAAGACCGCGCGGTGGACGTCGAGCGCCGCGCGGTGAAACAGGCTGCCGAACGCGCCGCCGCCGACGACGCCCGAGACGGCCGAGGCGATGAGCGGCCGGACCGCGAGCAGGTCGGCGCCCCGATCGCCCTGCACGAGCCGGTCGGTCACCCGCTCGGCGACCACGGTGCGGACCGCCGGGTCCTGCAGCGTCGCGGTCGCCCGGCTGGCGAACTGGTCGCCGTCGAGCAGCGCGCGGCGCGCGTAGCCGGCCAGCGTCGCCGCGAGGAGCAGGACCGACGCCAGGACCACCAGCGCGGTCGCTGTCCGGGCTCGCGCGTCGCTGCTCACCGGCGCCTCACTCCAGGAGCGTCCAGGGGTCGAAGCGCTCGATCGGGATGATCCGCATCCGCGGCAGCGCCACGGTGAACGCGCCGACGTCGTCCTCGAGGTCGTACAGCTCGAGGCCCTCGGCGGTCAGCTCGATCAGCGACGTGCTGACGAGCTCGCGGAACCCGAGCAGTCCGACCCGGCGGTGCGGCTCGGTCAGCAGCGTCGCCACATGCTCGGCGAAGTCGCCGTCGTGGCTGGCCAGCAGCACGTCGCCCGAGCCGCGCTGCGCCAGCGCCGCGAGCGTCTTCTGGATCGCGACGTCGACGACCTTGACGTCGGACGGCCCGCTCAGCAGCACCGGCCGGTAGTCGAGCGCGGCGAGCGCCTGCACGAAGGCCATCGGGACGTGGGCCGAGCCGTTGAGGAAGAACAGCCCGCGCACGGGCTGGTCCCAGGTCGCGCGCGCGTGCTCCAGGACGCGGTCCCAGCGCGGGCGCTCCTCCGGCGCGGGACGCCGGCCGAGGAGGCTGCCGCCCAGCGTGGCGTCGATGTTCTCGCCGTCGACGAGGAGGAACGTCTCGCTGGATCCGTTGCTGGCCACTGGGCGAGCCTATGCCCTGCCGCTCACCGCCGGGCCGGCGGGTGCTCGCCTTCGACGTCGGCGCGCTTGTGCATCACCAACAGGCCGACGAGGCGCGAGACGACCATCGCCACGTACGCGAGCCCCGCCAGCTGCTCGAGCATCACGAGGCTGCGGGCGAAGTTCTTGACCGGCACGACGTCGCTCAGCCCGGTGCTCGACAGCGTCGTGAAGCTCAGGAACAGCAGCTCCATCCAGCTGCGGTCCCCGGTCGGGTCGATCGCGGCGGTGAAGCTCTGCGGCTCGATCGCCTGGCACACGGTGTAGGTGTAGGCGAACGCCCAGGCCACGAGCGTGAACGTCGCGCCGACGGCGTACAGCTCGTCGCGCGTGATCACGTGGTCTTCCAACATGTAGGCGATGAGCGCGCCCGCCGCGTAGAAGTACAACACGGCCTCGAACGCCGACGAGTAGGGCAGCAGGTCGGTGTTGCCGGTGATCGCCTGGACCACCAGCAGCACGGTCGCGGGCGTGCCGAGCAGGACGCCGACCCACGTCAGGCCGGGCGAGCTGCGGACCGCGAGGACGACCAGGCCGAGGATGGCGATGCCGAACACGCTGAACAGCGCGCGCCCGACGCCCTCGCTGTCCATGAACGGGTAGAGCAGGACGCCGGCCAGCTGTGCGGCGAGCAGCAGGGCGGACGGTTCACGACGGGCGAGACGCAGCACCGTGGGCAAGCTATTGGTTCGTGCTCGCCGGCGGGCACGCCGGGTTGCGGGCGCTCCCGCGCTTCCTACCGCGACGGCGTGCGGCTGCCGCTGCGGCCCTGGATCACGCGGACGACCACGTGCGCCGGGCGTGTGGGCGTCGCGAGCGAGAGGAAGTCGCGCACGCGCGCCGCGTGGGCGCAGAAGGGGCACGCCAGCGCATCGGCCGGCGAGAGTGGACCCATCGGCGCGACCGGCGCGTCGCACGACGGGCAGGCCAGCGTGCCGGACGCCATCGTCCACGAGCGCGAGACCTTGCGCTCCTCCTCGGTCCCCGACAGCCGTCCGAGCGGCTGCGGGCGGATCGGCTCGGAGCCGTCGATGCCTCGGAAGAACCCCACGCGACGAGTCTAGGAGACTGTGCGCGGGCGCCTACGCCGCGCGGACGGCCGGCTCGGCGCCCGGCGCGGCGTCGGCGCGGTGCGCGAGCTGCTCGATCGCGCCGAGGATCTGGGGCCAGAGCTCGCGCGGCAGGTCGTGGCCCATGCCCGGGATCGTCAGCAGCTCGGCGCCGTCGATTGCCTTGGCCGTCGCCCGCCCGCCAGAGGGCGCGATCAGCTTGTCGGCCTCGCCGTGGATGACGAGCGTCGGGGCCTGCACGGCCCGGAGCTCGCGGCGGCGGTCGCCCGAGGCGAGGATCGCGCCGAGCTGGCGGGCGGTGCCCGCGGGGCTGGGGCCGCGGTCGAAGCTCAGCTCGAGCATGGCGCGCAGCTCGATCTCGTCGCGCTCGAAGCCGGGCGAGCCGATGATCGACCACATCTTGGTCGCGTGCGAGAGGTAGGCCTCGCGCTCGCTCGGCGCCTTGGCCAGCAGCACGCGGTAGGAGCGCAGCGCCGGCTGGCCGGTCCAGCGGGAGCCCGTGTTGGACATGATCGAGGTCAGCGAGCGCGTGCGCGTGGGGTGCCGGGCCGCGATCGTCTGGGCGATCATGCCGCCCATCGACACTCCGACGAGGTGCGCGCGGTCGATGTCGAGCGCGTCGAGCAGGCCCACGGCGTCGAGCGCCAGGTCGGCGAGCTTGTACGGCGCGTCGGGGATCCGGCGGGTGGCGATCTGCTTCAGCGACGGCGCCGGCGCGCCGTCCAGCCGGGTGGAGCGGCCGCTGTCGCGGTTGTCGAAGCGGACGACGCGGAAGCCGCGCGCGGCCAGGTCGGTGCAGAACGCCTCGTGCCAGGCGACCATCTGCGTGCCGAGGCCCATGATCAGCAGCACGGCCGGATCGCCCGGATCGCCGAAGGTCTCGTAGCAGAGGGTGATCCCGTTGCCGACCTCGGCGTAGCGCTCGTCCATCCGGAGAGCGTACCTAGGAGCCGAAAAGGGCCGTTCAGGCCCCGTGCTGGCCCTCGACGAAGGCCTCCAGGCGCGCCTTGCCGCCCGTCGGCACCGGGTCGCCGTGGGCGAAGAGCAGCGCGTCGAAGTCGTGGACGAGGAGGCGCTCCAGCGCAGCGGTCAGGCCGGCGCGGACCGTGTCGGGATCGTCGCCCATGAGCCCGTCGGAGACGTAGGTCAGCGCGCCGTCCTCGCCCCGGACGATCGCGTCGGCGAAGAGCAGCACGCCGCGCCCCGCGTCGAGGTGGAACGCCGTGTCCTCGGGCGTGAGCGCGCCGACCTCCAGCGCGGTCACGCCGGGAGCGACCTGGTCGCCGAAGTCGAACGGCTGGACGTCGGGGCCGCCGGCGAACTCGTGCAGGCCGCTGCGCTGGGCCTTGATCGGGCAGTCGAACGCCGCGGCGAACGCTTCGGCGTGGCGCAGGTGGTGGCGGTTGGACAGCAGGATCGCGTCGGGCCGGCCGTGCCGGGCGACCTCGTCGATCCCCTCGGCCGGCACCCGCGGGTCGAACAGCGCGCCGCCCTCCACGAAGAAGTGCGAGTGCACGGGCTCCCCGATCCCCTCGTGGAACGTCGTCCAGTGCAGCACCCCGGGGAGCACTTCGTCCATTGCAGCCCCATACCCGTTCACGTCAGATCGACACTAGCGTGAGCCACTGGCGTTGAATCAGAACTTCGGACGCAGGACGATGCGCACGGTCTGCACCGGTGCGCGCTCCAGCGCGGCGTGCAACGCGGGCTCGTCGGCGGCAGGCCCGGCGAGGCGCCGGCCCTCGGCGCGCACCTCCAGCGCGTCGAGCGCCAGCGGCCACGGGTCGAGCGTGACGTGGTCGCCGCCACCGGCGAGTCGCAGCGTCACGGCGCCGTCGGCCGCGGGCACGCCGCGGACCTCGTGCGGCGTCCGATCGTGGCAGAGCGCGAGCGACAGGTCGTCCCAGACGGCCAGGAGCGCCTGGTTGCGCGCCAGCTCCTGCGGCGTGGCGCCGACCTCGCGGGCCAGCCGCTCCTGCAGCACGCGCTGGCCGGCACGGTAGTCGGCGACCGCCTGCGCGATCTCCGGGTCGTCGGTGCGCGGCGGGAACCGGTCGTACAGGCCGGTCCCGTGCAAGGACACCAACAAGGCCGCGTACCGGCTCTGGGTCAGGACATGCTGTGGCGCGGCCGCCCACAGCGCCAGGTGCGTGCGGCGGTCCAGCTCGAAGAACTGGAGCGGCAGGCCCGTGCGCGGGTGGCGCTCCGGCGTCAGGTCCCAGAGCGCCATGCCGACGTCGTGCTGCTCGGCCCCGAGGCAGACCTCCTCCCACGGCGACGGCGCGGGGAAGCGATCGTTGCCCCACGCCCGGGCCAGCTGCCCGGACAGCCAGGCGTGCGACGCCTGGCCGATGGCGAGGACCGCGTCCCCGTCGGGCCGCAGGAGCACTGCGGCGGCTCCCGTCCGCTACCGGTCGCGGAGCTCGGGGTCGGTCTCGCTGACGACCTCCTCGTCGGCCTCGCCGTCGACCGCGGTGGCCTCGTCGGACTCGATCTCGGGCGTGAACGCGTCGCCGGTCGGGTCGGCGCGGCCGTCGCCGTGGGAGGCGTTCTCGATCAGCTCCTCCTCGGAGAGCTCGAAGCCCTCGGCCTCGCCCCCGCCACCCTCGTAGACCGCCTCCATGGCCGGATCGCCGTGGGCGTCGTCGACGCCCGGGCCGCCGATGCCCGCCGCCTCGGCCGCGGCCAGGCGCGTCTCCTCGTCGACCAGCGCGTCGCTGGACTGCTGGCGGCGCCCCTGAAGGATCTCGGCGTCGGGCGGCAGCGGCGGCGTCGCCGCGCGACCGGGCGGGGTGACCGACGGGCCGGGCGCTTCGACCGGCGGCGGTGCGACGGCGGACGCCTGGGCGCTCGGGCCGGCGGTCGGCACGGGCGGCGCGCCGGAGGCGGGCGGCGACGCCGACGGCGACGGCGGGCCGGGGCGGCCGGCACGGCGCCTGCGCAGCACGGCGGCACCGGCGGCGGCGAGGCCGCCGAGGGCGAGGACTCTCTTGGGGAATCGGGGCATGACTGAATCCGTACCCGATCGGGGGCCTCGGCGAAAGGTCTGCAAGACGTACGGCTGAGGCGGTTGGCCTCGGGAGAGGGCATCGCGGCCACCGCGCCGGGGTAGGTCCAGAGGCATGAGCGAGCACCACGGAGCGGATCGGGTCGGCGGCGGCGAGGCGTCGCTCGGCGACGCGCAGGCCTCCAACCCGCCGGACGACCCCGACATGCTGTACCCCGACGCCGAGCCCCTCGACACCGACACGGACTACGAAGGCGACGGCCCGGAGCCGCCGGAGGAGCGCGACAACGAGGATCCGGCCCCCAACGCGCCCTAACACCGTATGGCCTGGCCAGGTCAGAATAGGTTCGGGGGGCTGACCACGGGCGCCGTACGCGTGTATGTTCCGGGCGTGTTCACGCCGGTGCAGACGCGCCGCACCTTCGAGGAGGCGGCGGAGCAGATCGCGGACAAGGTCCGGATCGGAGAGCTGCGGGTGGGCGACAAGCTCCCCGGAGAGCGGGCGCTGGCCGCCCAGATGCAGATCAGCCGGCCGACGCTCCGCGAGGCGGTCAAGGTCCTCGTCGAGGCGGGCCTCCTCGAAGTCCGCCGCGGCCCTGGCGGCGGCATGTTCGTGGCGACCGACGTGGTCGGCGTCGAGCTCGTGCGCCAGCGTTCCAGCCTGCGGCTGGGCGAGGTCGCCGGCGTCCTGGAGGCGCGCCGGATGCTCGAGCCGCGCGTCGCCCAGCTGGCGGCCGTCCGGGCCACGGAGGAGGATTTCGCCGCGCTGCAGCGGTCGATCGACTCCATGCGCGCCCTGGTCGACGCCGGTCGCGCGCTCAAGCAGGAGGATCGCTTCCTCCAGCTCGACGTGCAGTTCCACCTGGCGCTGGCGCGCGCTTCCGGCAACGCGACGGTCGAGTCGCTGATGCGCGTCCTGTTCCGCCAGCTGGAGATCGCGCGCGACATGGCCATGCACCTGCCGCTGGTTCCCGAGTGGACGATCCAGATCCACGAGCGGACCGTCGCGGCCGTCCGCTCGGGCGACCTCGTCGAGGTCGAGTCGGTCATGGACGAGCACGTCGGCCAGCTCGAGCGGACGTGGGAGGAGGAGACCGCCCGGGCGCTGGTGCGTCCCCTGCCGGACTTCCTGCTCCCCGCCACCGCGCGCACCAAGCCCGCGGCCTGACCGACCGAGCGTTTAGAACCGCTCCGGTTGGTGGTAAGGTCACCTTACCCATTAGGGGTCGTTGACTTGCCCAGCGAGACGAGGAGCGCCGGACGTGCCACGGACGACGGATGGCAGCGGGACCCCGAAGCCGACCAGCACCGAGCCGGTCGAGATGCAGGCGACGGCGGCGAGCGGCCCGGCCGGCGCCGGCCCTGCCGCACCCGTCAAGCTGCACCGGCCCGACGTCACGCTCGCCGACAAGTACCTGCTCGAGCAGGGCACCGTCTTCCTCTCCGGCACGCAGGCGCTGGTGCGCGTGCTGCTGGACCAGGTCCGCGCCGACCGCCGCCGCGGCCTGCGGACCGCCACGTTCGTCTCCGGCTACCAGGGCTCGCCGCTCGGCGGGCTGGACAAGGAGATCCTCGGCCTGCGCGAGGTCGCCGCCGACCACGCGCTGCACTTCACCGCAGGCCTCAACGAGGAGCTCGCGGCGACCGCGGTCTACGGCTCGCAGATGGCGCAGGGACTGGGTGGGGGGGTCCGCCCGCGCTACGACGGCGTGACCGGTGTCTGGTACGGCAAGAACCCCGGCCTGGATCGCGCGATGGACGCGCTGCGCCACGCGAACTTCGCCGGCACGCATCCGCACGGCGGCGCGCTGGCGCTCGTCGGCGACGACCCGTCGTGCAAGTCCTCCACCTTGCCCTCGGCCGCCGAGGCGACGCTGGCGTCGCTGCACATGCCGACGTTCTTCCCCGGCACGCTGCAGGAGGTCCTCGACTTCGGCCTGCACGCCGTCGCGTGCTCGCGCGCGTCGGGGCTGTGGAGCGCCATGAAGGTCGTCACGAACATCGCCGACAGCGCCGGCACGGTCCAGGTCTGGCCCGCGCGCGTCGGCCCGGTGATCCCACAGGTGTTCGACCCGGCCAACCCCGGCGAGCCCTACCGCCACGTGCCCAACGGCAACATGCTCTCGGCCGTCTCGCTGGAGCTGGAGCGCACGCTCTTCGGCCCCCGCATGGAGATCGCCCGTCAGTACGCCGCGCTCAACCAGCTCAACCCCGTGACCGTCGCGACGCGCGACGCCTGGCTCGGGGTCGTCGCGGCGGGCAAGGTGTACTACGAGCTCGTCCAGGCGCTCGGCGACCTCGGGCTCGACCAGCGCGCGCTTGAGCGCGCCGGCATCCGCCTGATGAAGGTGGGGATGCTCTACCCGCACGACCGCGACGCGTTCCGCTCGTTCGCGCGCGGCCTGGACGAGATCCTCGTCGTCGAGGAGAAGCTGCCGTTCCTGGAGACCGCGCTGCGCGACGCGCTGTACGGCACGGCCGACACGCCGCGGATCGTCGGCAAGCGCGACGAAGCGGACCGCCCGCTGCTGGCGGCCGAGTCCGACCTCGACGCCGACGCGATCGCCGTGGCGCTCGCGCGCCGGCTCGGGCAGCGCGTCCGGCTCGACTCCGTCGACGCGCGCGTCGCCCAGATCGAGGCGCGCCGCGCGACGACCGCCCGCACCGTGCCGACGCTCGCCCGCACGCCCATGTTCTGCAGCGGCTGCCCGCACAACACCTCGACCGTCAACCCCGACGACACCGTGGTCGGCGGCGGCATCGGCTGCCACACGATGGTCCTGCTCGCGCCCGAGGGCAAGGGCGCGATCACCGGCATCACGCAGATGGGCGGCGAGGGCGCGCAGTTCGTCGGCATGCAGGCCTTCACCGACGCCGAGCACTTCGTCCAGAACGTGGGCGACGGGACCTTCCACCACTCGGCCTCGCTGGCGATCCGCTTCGCAGCGGCCTCGGGCACGAACATCACCTACAAGCTGCTCTACAACGACACGGTCGCGATGACCGGCGGCCAGGACGTCGTCGGCCAGCTGAAGATCCCCGAGCTGACGCGCTGGCTGGCGCTCGAGGGCGTCAAGCAGATCATCGTCACGGCCGAGGATCCGCAGCGCTACAAGCACGTCGAGCTCGACCCGATCGCCTCGGTGCGCCACCGCGACGAGCTGCCGGCCGCGCAGGCCGAGCTCGCGCGCGTGCCCGGCGTCACGGTGCTCCTGCACGACCAGCACTGCGCGGCCGAGCTGCGCCGCCTGCGCAAGCGCGGCAAGGCGACGGAACCCGTGGAGCGCATCCACATCAACGAGCGCGTCTGCGAGGGCTGTGGCGACTGCGGAGCGAAGTCCAACTGCATGTCGGTGCTGCCGGTGCAGACCGAGTTCGGGCGCAAGACGCAGATCCACCAGTCCTCGTGCAACAAGGACTACTCCTGCGTCAAGGGCGACTGCCCGTCGTTCCTGACGATCGTCCCGTCGGCCAAGGACGCCAAGAAGGCCAAGGCCGCGCGGACCGCCGCGGGCTTCCCGGCGCCGCCCGCCGACCTGCCCGCGCCCACGCTCAGCGTGCGGCGCGACGAGTTCCTGATGCGGATGCCGGGCGTGGGCGGCACGGGCGTCGTGACCGTCTCGCAGATCCTCCAGATGGCCGCGATGCTCGACGGCAAGCACAGCTACGGCCTGGACCAGACCGGCCTGAGCCAGAAGGGTGGTCCGGTCATCTCGGACGTCCGGATCTCGCGCGACCCGATCGAGGGCTCCAACAAGGCCTCGGCCGGCGAGGCCGACCTCATCCTCGGCTTCGACGTCCTCGGGGCGGCCAACCCGATGAACCTGCTCGTCGCCGACGCGGCGCGCACCGTCGCGGTGGTCAACACGCACGCCGTCCCGACGGCGGCGATGGTCACCGACACGGGCGTGAAGTTCCCGGCGCTGGAGCGCAACGTGGCGGCGATCGAGCGCGCGACGCGCGCCGACGCGAACGTCTACGTCGACGCCGAGGCGCTGAGCGAGGCGCTCTTCGGCGACCACATGCCGACCAACACGGTGCTCATCGGCGCGGCCTACCAGGCCGGCTGCCTGCCGCTGAGCGCCGACGCGCTGGAGCAGGCGATCCGCCTCAACGGCGCGGCGGTCGAGAAGAACCTCGCCGCGTTCGCGTGGGGCCGCGCGGTCGTGGCGGCGCCCGATGCGGTGCGGGAAGTGCTGGAGGGCGACGCCGATCACGCGGCGCTGGCGGCGGCGCCGGTGCTCGGCGGCGTGGCGCTGGAGATCGTGGACGCCACCGGCGCGGCCGGCGAGCTGCGCCGCCTGCTGGAGATCCGCGTGCCCGAGCTGATCGCCTTCCAGGGCGCGGGGCTCGCGCGCCGTTACGCCGACGACGTCATGGCGGTGGCCGAGGTCGAGGCGCAGCGCGGCGCGCCGGGCGAGACCGCGGTCGCCGAGGCGTTCGCGCGCAACCTGTTCAAGTTGATGGCCTACAAGGACGAGTACGAGGTCGCGCGCCTGCACCTCGACGCGGTCGAGCAGGCCAAGGTGCGCGGCACCTTCGGCGACGGGGCCAAGGTGTACGTGATGCTCCATCCGCCGCTGCTTCGCGCGCTGGGCATGAAGCGCAAGATCAAGATGGGCCGCTGGTTCCTGCCGGGCTTCCGGATGCTGCGCGCGATGCGCCGCGTGCGCGGGACGCGGCTCGACGTGTTCGGCCTGCCCAAGGTGCGGCGCGTCGAGCGCGCGCTGCCGGGCGAGTACCGCGCGCTCGTGGAGCGCTCGCTGGAGCGCCTGACGCCGGTCACCCATGCGACCGTTGCGGAGATCGCCGACCTGCCCGACGTCGTCCGTGGCTACGAGGACATCAAGCTGCGCAACGTCGAGCGCTTCCGCGAGCAGGCGACGGCGCTCGAGGAGCGGCTGGCCAGCGGCGCGCAGAGCGGCGGGTTCACGCTGCCGATGGCGCACGGGTAGCCCACTTCGGGGCGTCGAGGGACGACTGAATCTCGTACAGCGAGATTCAGTCGTCCCTCGACGCGCGTTGGAGGGCGGGGGTGGGCGGCGCGGCGGGGTCGACCAGCTCCCAGAGCAGGGTCGACCAGCCGAAGTCGTGAGCGCCCATGCCGTAGCCCTGGCGCGCCTCGTAGTACTCGCGGAAGCCCTCGCGGGCGACGGTGGCGGTCAGGCGCCGCGCGAGCTCGTCGGCCTCGTAGGAGAGGCCGAGGCGGCGCAGGCCGAGCGAGACCAGCCACGCGCTGTTGACCCACGAGGGGCCGCGCCAGTGGCGGTGGCGGCCCCACCAGGTCTCGCGCGAGGAGTGCGCCGGGTCGTCGAGCGCCACGGCCGGCAGCGGCACGCCGTCGGCGAAGCGCGGCGCGCGCAGCACCTCGGCCACCAGGCGCTCGGCGATCGCGTCGGGGAGGTCGGGCAGCGCCAGCGGCGCGAGCGTGTCCCACGTGACCGGCCGCTGCGCGGGCGGGGTCGGGTGCCGCGCGTGCCGCGCGTCGTCGGCGAAGCGCCCCCGGCGCGGGTCGTACAGGCGCTCGATCAGCGCCGGGGTCAGCGACGGGCGGCCGAGCGCCTGCTCGCTCAGCGACCACGCCACGTTGGTCAGCACCTCGCAGACGACGGGCCTGCGCGCGGCCTCGATGCGGCGCGCGTCGAAGCCCAGCCGCCGGTTTTGGGCGATCAGCAGCGGGAACAGCGGGCGGCCCTGGGCCAGGCGGCCCCACACGTGGTCGAACTTCGGCGAGGCGTCCATCCCCGACTCGTCGGGCTGGATCAGCCAGAGCAGGCCGTCGGCCTCCAGCGCCCGATGCTCGCGCAGCCACGCGTGGTGCCGGGCGATGCGCGGATCGAACCCGTCCCCGCCCGACCCGCCGACCGCCCAGGCCCACGCCCACGCCAGGATCGGCGGCTGGATCGTGCGCGTCATCAGGTCGGCGCGCGAGGCGATGTTGTAGCGGATGGCCCGCTTGGGGTCGAGCGGCCGGCCCCAGAGGATCGTGTGCCCGATGAAGCCGTCGGGGTCCATGGCCTCCAGCAGCGTCTCCAGCTCGGCGCGGGCGCGCGCGGGGTCGAACCGGCGCCGGACGATCGCGTGGAAGCAGGAGTCCCAGTACCACTGCCACGGGTAGCTGCGCGGGCTCGGGACCGAGAAGGCGTAGTGGTGGCCGCGGTAGTCGCCCTCGCGCCAGTTGCCGTCCAGAAGCGCCCGGGCCGCGGCGGGGACGTCGAAGTCGCTCATCGTCCCGGCGGCCATGGGTCATGTTCTAGCGTGCCGGCGCCGGGTCCAGGCGTACTCCCAGGCCACCATGGGCAGCGTCGCATCATGGCCGCCAGGTCCGAGGTGTGCCCGCCGGCGTGGAGCGCGCGTTGCGCGCGATCGAGTCGGCTGGCTAAATACGCGGCGATGGCGAACGCCGCGGACCCGATCGACGACCTCTACGGCGTCGACCCCGAAGAGTTCGTCAGCGCCCGCACGGCGCTGGCCAAGCGGCTGCGGGCCGACGGCGACCGCAAGGGCGCCGACGCCGTCAAGAAGCTGGCCAAGCCGACGCGCGCGGCCTGGGCCGTCAACCGGCTGGCGCGCGACCGCCCGGAGGAGATCCGGGCGCTGGTCGACGCGGGCGAGGCGCTGGCCGGCGCGCAGGAGCAGCTGCTGGACGGTGCGGACGCCGGCGTCCTGCGCGGAGCGGCCGAGGCGGCGCGGCGCCTGGTCGACGCGCTGGCCGACGAGGCGCCGGTCGAGGGCCCGGCGCGCGACAAGGTGCGCGCGACGCTGCATGCGGCGACCGTCGACGAGGACGTCCGCCAGGACGTCGCCGCCGGCCGCGTGGTGCGCGAGCGGTCGGCCAGCGGCTTCGGCGGGCTCGACGCGCTGCTGGCGTCCGGGTTCGAGGCCAGGGCCACGCCGTCGCGCAAGGGCGAGGGCAGGAAGAAGCAGGGCGCCGCGAAGGCCGAGGAGCCGGTGGAGACGACGGTCGCGCCCGAGCCCAGGAAGCCGGACGCCCGGGAGGTGCGCCGCCGCCGCGACGCCCTGCGTCGCGCCAAGGAGGCCGAGGCCAAGGCCGAGGATGCCGTGACGGGCGCCCAGCGCTCCCTCGATCAGGTCGAGTCCACCATCGAGGCCCGGCGCCGCGACCTCGCCGAAGCCCAGTCGGCCCTCACCGAGGCCCGCGACCGCCGCGAGCGCGCCGAGCGGGCCGCGGCGGAGGACTGACCGGCGGCTGCGCCGGCACGCCCGTGACCGTCGCGTCCGGGGCGACGTCGTGCGTCACGACGGCGTGGGCGCCGACCAGGGCGCCGGCCCCGACGGTCACGCCGGACAGGATCGCGGCGGCCGGGCCGATGCGCACGCCGTCGCCGACGGCCACCGGGGAGGTCGTCAAGCCCTGCTCGCGGACCGGGCGCTCGACGTCCTCGAAGCGGGGGTCGCCATCGACGAGGACGACGTCGTCGGCCAGCAGGCAGCGCGCCCCGATGGCCACGCGCGCGTGGGCCGTGATGACGCACATGTCGCCGAGGCGGGTGGCGTCGCCGACGGTCACCTCGGCACCGGCGCCCACGTGGAGCCGGCAGCCGTCGCCGAGCGCGACGCCGGCGCCCAGGACGACGCGCCCGCCCGGCGCCACGTCGAAGACGACGTCGCGTCCGAGGACGACGTCGCGGGCGATCTGCACGCCCGTCAGGCGCCGCGCGCGCGCCGCCCGCCGCCGGTCGCGCCACCCCGGTGCGCGGGGCGGCGCGGCCGGCGGGGCGACGACGACGGGCTCGGAACGACCATGGGCGGCGCACATGCGCCGCCCATCGTTGCAACTGCTGGAGCTGAGGCTCAGCTCGCCGCGGTGCTACGCGGCGACGCGGAGGGACTTGACGTCGCCGTCGGAGGCGAGGCGGCGCAGGGCGCGCTCCTCGGCCTGCCGGGCCTTGCTCGGCGGCATGCCCAGACGGCGGGCGGCCTGGACGAGCGTGTGCTCGCCGTCGCCGCCGGTGCCGAAGCGGAGGTGGATGACCTCGCGCTCGTCCTCGGGAAGGCGATCGACGGCCTCGCGGAGGGCCGACGCCTCGGTCTCGCGCTCGACCTCCTCGTCGACGGTCTCGCCGTCGGCGGGAAGCAGGGCGCCCAGCGCGGTCTCGCCGTCGTCGCCGACGGTCTGATCGAGGCTGGCCAGGGCACGGTCACGCTCGCGCAGCAGCGCGACCTCGTCGAGCTCCAGCTCGGCCGCGGCGGCGATCTTCTCGTCCGACGGCGGCTCGCCGTGCTCGGCGGTCAGCTCACGCTCGACGCGGGCGATCCGGCGGGCTCGCTGCGACATGTGGGAGGGCAGGCGGATCGTGCGGCCTGTGTTGTCGAGGCCGCGCTGAAGCGCCTGGCGGATCCAGATGGTCGCGTACGTGGAGAACCGGTACCCCTTGCGGTAGTCGAACTTCTCGACGGCGCGAATGAGGCCCAGCATGCCCTCCTGGACGAGGTCGTCCAGCGTCAGGCCCTGGCCGACGTAGTGCCGTGCGACGGACACCACGAGGCGCAGGTTGGAGTTCACCAACAGATCCTTCGCCTCGAGATCGCCGCGCTCGATGCGCTGGGCGAGCTCGATCTCCTTGGCGGGGTTGAGCAGCTCGTACTGGCTCGCGCGACGCAGGAGCTGGTCCAGCGGGGTCGCGAGCACGTCGTACGTCAGGGTGGGGGTGGAGGGGGTCAACAAGGTCCTTTCCCGGGTCAAATCCCGATTCCAACAGTCGGGATTCTACGCCATGGTTGTTGCTTACGCAACTGTGCTGCTGAATCACGCAGGCACGGGTTGCGATGAGGGGAGGGGTATTCAGGGTCAACGGGTCGGGAAGATCCGCAGCACATACGTTCCCATTCCCGCATGAAGCGCTCCTAAGGAGCGAATGGTGCCCTTTTCGGCACGTGCTGATTCGTCCCCTGCACGCGATCAAACGTTACGTTCGGTCGCTCTGCGGCGCCAATCCCTCGCCAGATGGGCGAGCTGGCGGGAAAGCGCATAGCGCGCGTCCGCGCGCTTGCCCTCCTGGACGTCGGTCATCGTAGCGGGATCAGGCGTCAGATCGAGCGCGCGTGCGGCGCGGCGCGCGATCTCCAGCTGGCCCAGCGCGGTGGGGTGGACGGCGTCGGGGAAGAAGTGCCGCCACCCTCGCAGGTCGTCCAGCGCCACCACGGTCGCGCCGCGCTCGCCCGCCACGCGCCGCACGATCGCGTTGAGCTCGGCGACCTTCGGTCCCGCCGGCGGCCGGCCCAGATCGAGCGGGACCGTCGCGACGCACACCCGCGCCGCCCGGGCGACCAGGCCGTCCACGAGCGCGACGAGCGCCTGCTCGAACGCCGGACCGTCCCAGTCCGGCCCGCGCACGTCGTTGGTGCCCGTGTGCAGGCACGCCAGCGCGTAGTCGTCGCGCGCCCGCGGCAGCAGCGCGCCGGCGATCCACGGCGTCACCGCGCCCGGCTCGGCGAGGCGGTGGAACGGCAGGTCCTGGGCCTCCGCCAGCCACTGCGCCCACGCGCGCGGCGGCACGCCGAACGCGCCCTCCTCGGGCCCGCAGGTGATCGAGTCCCCGATCCCGAGGACCGGCCCGCGCGGGTCACCGGCCAAGGCGCCCGGCATGCCCGCCGCCGGCGGCGACGGCGACCGATCGTCAGCCTCGGGCACGCCCGGCCTCCTCGGTCGCCGCGCGCAGCCGCCGGGCGTGGCGGGCCGTCAGCTGGCCGTGCTCCAGCGCGAACTTCCACGCGCCGCCGGCGGTCCCCGGCAGGTTCATCCGCGCTTCGCCGCCCAGTCCGAGCACGTCCTGGGCCTGGAGCATCACCAGCGCCGCGGGCGACCGCATCCACAGCCGGATGAGCCCCCAGTCGGCGTCGTCTCCGTCGAGCCCGGCCTCGCGCAGCGCGGCCTGCGCCTCGGCCCGCCGCGGCGCCTCGAGCGTGTCCCACCAACCGCGCAGCGTGTCGGTGTCGTGCGTGCCGGTGTAGGCGACCACGTCGTCGCCGTGGTTCTCCAGCCGGTGCGGGCCCCGCGGGTCGTCCGGGTCGAACGCGAACTGCAGCACGACCATCCCCGGATAGCCCAGCTCGCGCCGCAGCCGCGTGACCGGCGGCGTGATGACGCCGAGATCCTCGGCGATGAAGGCCATCGGACCGATTTCCGCCTCGGCGGCCCGGAACGGCGCCCGCCCCGGCCCGCGCTGCCACGTGCCGCGCCGCGCGTCCCGATCGGCCGCCGGCACGGCCCAGTAGGCGACGAACGCGCGGAAGTGGTCGAGCCGGGCGACGTCGTAGAGCTGGAAGGTCCGGCGGAAGCGCTCGGTCCACCAGCGGTAGCGCCGTCGCCGCAGCGCCGGCCAGTCGTAGATCGGGTTGCCCCAGCGCTGGCCCGCGGCCGTGAACGCGTCGGGCGGCACGCCCGCCACGACGCCGTCCAGGAAGAGCTCGGGCCACGCCTGCTGGTCGTAGGAGCCGGGCGCGACGTAGATCGGGACGTCGCCGATGAGCCCGACGCCGCGCTGCCGCGCATACGCCCGCAGCGCCGCCCACTCCCGCTCGAAGCGCACCTGGTCGGGCAGCATCGGCGCCAGGAGCGAGGCCGCCCAATACGCGTGGCGCTCTCCGAACGCGGCGAGCTCCTCGGGCGTCACCTCGGCCTCCGGCGACTCCAGGAACCCGTTCCAGGCGGCGAACGCCGACGACGACTTGTAGGGCGACCCGTAGCGGTCGGGAGGCCCCAGCGGCAGCATCTGCCACCACGACTGGCCGGCCTCCGCCAGCCAGTCGACGAACCCGCGCGCCTCGGGCCCGAGGCGCCCGCCGGGCAGCGACGTGAGGTGCAGCTGGACGCCGCTGGACCGGCGGGTGAGGGGGTTTCTGTCGTCGATCACTGGATTTGCACGTTCGCCACACGTCATTCTGGGAAGAGTCGAGGACAGTGCCCGCTCGCGGAACCGATCAACCTGCCACGTCGCGCACCGTCAAGGACGGTGGCGCTGCCCGACGCTCGAAGCCGGCTGCGCCGCCGCGGATCGTGATCCTGGAGCCGCAGCCCGTCCTCGACGGCGGCCGCTACGCACCCAAGCGCACCGTCGGCGAGCCCGTCGCCGTCGAGGCGACGATCTTCGCCGACGGGCACGACGTGCTGAAGGCCGTCGTCCGGTGGAAGGCTCCCGGCGGCCGCCGCTGGCACGAGGCGCCGCTGACCCACGTCGACGCCGACGTCGAGGGCGACACGTGGACCGGCGGGTTCGCGGTCGACGCCCTCGGGCGCTGGTCCTGGACCATCGAGGCGTGGATCGACCGCTTCGCCTCGTGGCGCGAGGAGCTGCGCCGCAAGGTCGAGGGCGGCCAGCACGACCTCGCCGGTGAGCTGAGCGAGGGCGTCGTCCTGCTGGAGGCCGCCGCCGAGCGCATCAAGTCCTCGTCGGACCGCCGGCTCGTCGAGCACGCGATCGCGACGCTGACCGACGCGAGCGCCCCGGAGGAGGCCAAGCACGACGCCGGCCTCGGCCCGGAGCTGGCGGCGGCGATCGCGCGCCACCCGGATCGCTCGGAGTCCGCGACGCTCGAGGCGCCCTACGAGGTCGACGTCGACCGCGAGCGCGCTCGCTTCGGCACCTGGTACGAGCTCTTCCCGCGCTCCTGGGGCGGCTTCCGCGGCACCGCTGCAGCGGTGCCCGACATCGCCGCGCTGGGCTTCGACGTCCTCTACCTCACGCCCGTCCACCCGATCGGCGAGACCAACCGCAAGGGCGCCAACAACGCGCTGACCGCCGGCCCCGGCGATCCGGGCAGCCCGTGGGCGATCGGCATGAAGGGCGTCGGCGGCCACGAGGCCGTGCATCCCGAGCTGGGCACCCTGGAGGACTTCGCGGCGCTGGTCGGCGTGGCGCGCGAGCACGGCGTCGACATCGCGATCGACTTCGCGATCCAGTGCTCGGCCGACCATCCGTGGCTGACCGAGCACCCCGAGTGGTTTCACCGCCGCCCCGACGGCTCGCTGAAGTACGCCGAGAACCCGCCCAAGAAGTACCAGGACATCTACAACGTCAACTTCCAGTGCGAGGACTGGAGGAACCTCTGGGACGCGCTGTTGGAGATCGTGCTGCTGTGGGTCGACCGCGGCGTGCAGGTCTTCCGCGTCGACAACCCGCACACCAAGCCCATCGCCTTCTGGGAGTGGCTGATCCGCGAGGTGCGCGCCAAGCACCCCGAGGTCGTCTTCCTGGCCGAGGCGTTCACGCGGCGCGCGGTGATGCGCACGCTGGCGAAGGTCGGCTTCAACCAGTCCTACACCTACTTCACCTGGCAGCAGACGCGCTGGGACCTGGAGCAGTACGTGCTCGAGCTCGCCTACCAGACCAACGAGTACTTCCGCCCCAACTTCTTCGCCAACACGCCCGACATCCTCACCGCCCAGCTCCAGCACGGCGGGCGGCCGGCGTTCGAGTCGCGCCTCGTGCTCGCCGCGACGCTCAGCCCCACGTACGGCATCTACTCGGGCTACGAGTGGATCGAGCACGCTGCGGTCCGCGAGGGCAGCGAGGAGTACCTCGACTCCGAGAAGTACGAGGTCAAGGAGCGCGCGCTGGCGGGCGCCCCGCTCAACGGGCTCGTGCGCCTGCTCAACGAGGCTCGCCGCGCGCACCCCGCGCTGCAGCACCTCTCAAACGTCGAGTTCCTCGACACGGCCAACGACGGGCTCATCGCCTACGTCAAGCGCCACGAGGGCGACACCGTCCTCGCGGTGGTCTGCCTCGACGCCCAATGGGCACAGGAAGGTCTGATCAACGTCCCCGCACACCTCGGCCTGCCGCCGGTCTTCCAGGTCCAGGACCTGCTGGACGGCTCCCGCTACGACTGGCGCATCGGCGGCAACTTCGTCCGCCTGACGCCCGGCGAGCGCCAGGCCCACGTCCTGCGGGTCGTCGCCCCGTGAGCATCCAGGACCGCGAGGGCTCTGACGCCGACGTCCCCACACGCTTCGAGAAGGCCGAGGGCTCGCCGGACGAGCCCGAGTCCACCATCTTGGCCGAGCCGCTCAGCGCGGCCGACCCGACGCACTGGTTCGAGCGCGATCCGCTCTGGTTCAAGCGCGCGATCTTCTACGAGATCCACATGCGCGGGTTCTACGACGGCAACGACGACGGCTCCGGCGACTTCGTCGGGCTGACGGAGAAGCTCGACTACCTGCAGTGGCTCGGCGTCGACTGCATCTGGCTGCTGCCGATGTTCGCCAGCCCGCTGCGCGACGGCGGCTACGACATCGCCGACTTCTACGCCATCCATCCCGACTACGGGTCCGTCGAGGACTTCGAGACGTTCATCCTGGCCGCGCACGAGCGCGGCATCCGCGTCATCGCCGACCTGGTGATGAACCACACGTCGAGCGACCACGAGTGGTTCCAGCAGGCGCGCAAGGCGCCCGCCGGGTCGCCCGAGCGCGACATGTACGTGTGGTCCGACACGGAGGAGAAGTACCAGGACGCGCGCATCATCTTCACCGACACCGAGACGTCGAACTGGTCGTGGGACCCGGTCGCCGGCCAGTACTACTGGCACCGCTTCTTCTCCCACCAGCCGGACCTCAACTACGACAACCCGGTCGTCGGCGAGAAGATGATGGACGTGCTGCGGTTCTGGCTGGACCGCGGCCTGGACGGCTTCCGCCTCGACGCCGTGCCCTATCTCTACGAGCGCGAGGGCACCAACTGCGAGAACCTCGAGGAGACCCACGAGTTCCTGCGCAAGGTGCGCGCGACGGTCGACGAGGAGTACCCCGACCGCGTGCTGCTCGCCGAGGCCAACCAGTGGCCCGAGGACGTCGTCGCCTACTACGGCAAGGGCGAGGGCGACGAATGCCACATGGCCTTCCACTTCCCCGTCATGCCGCGCATGTTCATGTCCCTGCGCCGCGAGGACGCGACGCCGATGCTCGAGATCCTCGACCGCACGCCCGAGATCCCGCGTACCGCGCAGTGGGGCCTGTTCCTCCGCAACCACGACGAGCTGACGCTCGAGATGGTGACCGACGAGGAGCGCGACTACATGTACGGCGAGTACGCCAAGGACCCGCGGATGAAGATCAACGTCGGCATCCGCCGGCGCCTCGCCCCGCTGCTGGACAACGGACGCGACGAGATCGAGCTGATGACCGCGATCCTCTTCTCGCTGCCGGGCTCGCCGGTCCTCTACTACGGCGACGAGATCGCCATGGGCGACAACATCTACCTCGGCGACCGCGACGGCGTCCGCACCCCGATGCAGTGGACGGGCGACCGCAACGGGGGCTTCAGCCGCGCGGACTTCGCGCAGCTCTACGCGCCCCCGCTCATGGACCCGGTCTACGGCTTCCAGGCGGTCAACGTGGAGGCCCAGCTGCGCACCCCGACGTCGCTGCTGCGCTGGCTGCACCGCTTCATCGCGCTGCGCAAGGAGCACCCGGTCTTCGGGCTCGGCGACTACCGCCCGCTGCACCCCGACAACCAGCGGATCTTCGCCCATCTGCGCACCTACGCCGACGACGTGATCATGTGCGTGCACAACGTCGCGCGCTCCGCGCAGGCCGTCGAGCTGGACCTCTCCGAGTTCGAGGGGCGCTACCCGGTCGAGATGTTCGGGCGCTCGCGCTTCCCCCGCATCGGCGAGCTGCCGTACCTGCTGACGCTCGCGCCGCGCGGGTTCTTCTGGTTCGTGCTGGAGAAGCCGCCCGAGGAAGACGAGGTCGGCACCGACGACCAGGAGCAGGAGGCACCGGCATGAGCCCGACCCGTGAGCTGCGGCTGCCCGGCGAGGAGCAGCTGCGCGAGTTCGTGCTGGCGCAGCGCTGGTTCGGCTCGAAGTCGCGCGAGGTCGCGCACTTCCGGCTGCTGGAGACGATCCCGCTGACCGAGCAGCCGCTCGGCATCGCGGTGCTGGAGGTCGAGTTCCTGCCCGGCACGCACGAGCTGTACCAGCTGCCGATCGGCGCGCGCCCGGAGGGCGAGTGGACCGAGGGCGTCATCTGCACCAACGACGGCATGGCGATCTACGACGCCATGTCCGACGACGAGATGGTCCGCCAGCTCGTGCGGCTCATCGGCGAGAACACCGACATCACGACCGGCCAGGGCGTGGCGGAGTTCCGGACCCTGCCCCCCGGGGGCCTCGGCGACGTCGGCACGGTCCGCCCGATGGGCGCCGAGCAGTCCAACTCCTCCGTGGTGCTCGATGAGCGCTTGGTGCTCAAGGCCTACCGGCGCCTGGGCGCGGGCCCGAACCCGGAGCTCGAGATCCTGCGCTTCCTCACCGAGCGCAACTTCCCGCACATCGCCGCGCTGCGCGGCTGGTACGCGCACTCGGGCCGGCTGATCGACGCGACGCTCGGCATCGTCCAGGAGTTCCTCGTCGGCGCCACCGACGGCTGGGACCTCGCGCTGGCCGACCTGCGCGAGGATCCGGCGCGGTTCATCCCGCGCGCGCATGCCCTCGGCGAGGTCACCGGCCGCCTGCACACCGCGCTGGGCTCCGAGAACCAGGACCCGGCGTTCGCGCCCGAGGAGACCTCGGCCGAGGCGCTCGGCCTGCTGACCGCCACGGTCGACGAGGAGATCGAGCAGGTCTTCGTCTCGCTGCCCGACGGCGACGAGCTGGCGCCGATCCGCGGCCGTGGCGAGGAGGTGCGCGAGAAGCTGCGCATGCTGACCCACGTCGGCTCGGCCGGCCGCGTCATCCGCCATCACGGCGACTACCACCTCGGCCAGGTCATGCACACGACCGACGGCGGGTGGACCGTCCTGGACTTCGAGGGCGAGCCGGCCCGGTCGCTGGTCGAGCGCCGCCGCAAGCGCTCGCCGCTGCGCGACGTCGCCGGCATGCTGCGCTCCTTCGCCTACGCCGCCACGGCCTCCGAGCTGCTGCACGGCGCCAGCGCGCCCCCCGGCTGGGAGGAGGAGGTGCGCGCCGCCTACCTCGACGGCTACCTCGTCGAGACCGATCAGAGCCTGCTGCCGCCTGGCCGCGCCGCGGTCGAGCGCCTGCTCGCGGTCTTCGAGCTGGAGAAGGCCGTCTACGAACTGCGCTACGAGCTGGACAACCGCCCGGATTGGGTCAAGATCCCGGTCGCCGGGATCGCCCGACTCCTCGAACCCGAAAGGGAGCCGGAGGCATGAGCCGCACGATGTCGGAGGACCGCTTCACGAAGGCCTGGCAGCGCGATGCCGAGGCGCTGGCGCACGGCGAGCTGGGCGATCCGCACGCGCTGCTCGGGGTCCACGACGACGGCGACGGCGGGACGATCGTGCGGGCCTGGCGCCCCGGCGCCGAGCACGTCACCGTGCACGTCGAGGGCGGCCTGGACTACGGGTGCGAGCAGGTCCATCCGGCCGGCCTCTGGGCCGCGCACCTCGACGGCCGCAAGCCGCCGGTGCGCTACACGCTCGAGACGCGCTATCCCGACGGCGTCAGCGCCACGACCGTCGACCCCTATGCCTTCCCGCCGACCGTGGGCGAGCTGGACCTCCACCTCGCCGGCGAGGGGCGCCACGAGGAGATCTATGAGTACCTCGGCGGCCACCTGCGCACCGTCGACGGCGTCGAGGGCACCGCGTTCGCGGTGTGGGCGCCGTCCGCCAAGGCGGTCTCGGTCGTCGGCGAGCTCAACAGCTGGGACGGGCGGCTGAACCCGATGCGGGCGCTCGGCTCCTCGGGCATCTGGGAGCTGTTCCTGCCCGGCGTCGGCGAGGGCGCGCTCTACAAGTTCGAGATCCGCACGCAGGCCGGCGAGCTGCGGCTGAAGACCGACCCCTACGCCCGCGAGGTCGAGGTCGCGCCCAAGACGGCGGCGATCGTCTCGCGCAGCCGCCACGAGTGGGACGACGACGCGTGGATGGCGCAGCGGCGCGACCAGATCCCGCACGAGCAGCCGGTCTCGATCTACGAGGTCCACCTGGGCTCGTGGCGCCGCGACCCCGGCGACCCCGACGGGGTGCTGACCTACGCGCAGCTGGCCGACGAGCTGGCGGCCTATGTCCACGACATGGGGTTCACCCACGTCGAGCTGATGCCCGTGATGGCCCATCCGTTCACGGGCTCCTGGGGCTACCAGGTGACCGGCTACTTCGCGCCCGACCCGCGCCTCGGCACGCCGGACGACCTGAAGGCCTTCGTCGACCGCATGCACGAGCACGGCATCGGCGTGATCCTCGACTGGGTTCCCGCGCATTTCCCGCGCGACGACTGGGCGCTGGCGCGCTTCGACGGCACCGCGCTCTACGAGCACGAGGATCCGCGGCGCGGCGCGCACCCGGAGTGGGGCACGTTGGTGTTCAACTTCGGGCGCAACGAGGTCCGCAACTTCCTGCTGGCGTCCGGCCTGTTCTGGGCCGACGAGTACCACGCCGACGGCCTGCGGGTCGACGCCGTGGCGTCGATGCTGTACCTCGACTACTCGCGCAAGGCCGGCGAGTGGGTCCCCAACGAGTTCGGCGGCCGCGAGGACCTCGAGGCGGTCGCGTTCCTCAAGGAGCTCAACGAGGTCCTGCACGCCCGCGAGCCCGGCGTGATCTCGGCGGCCGAGGAGTCGACCGCCTGGCCGGGAGTGTCGCGCCCGACCTACGTCGGCGGCCTCGGCTTCGGGTTCAAGTGGAACATGGGCTGGATGCACGACACGCTGGACTACTTCCAGCACGACCCGATCCACCGTCGCTTCCACCACCACGAGCTGACGTTCTCGTTGATGTACGCCTTCAGCGAGAACTTCATCCTGCCGCTGAGCCACGACGAGGTCGTCCACGGCAAGGGCACCATCTACTCGCGCATGCCGGGCGACGACTGGCAGAAGCGCGCCAACGTGCGCGCGCTGTACGCCTACCAGTGGGCGCACCCGGGCAAGAACCTGCTCTTCATGGGCCAGGAGTTCGCGCAGGTCGACGAGTGGTCGGCCGAGCGGTCGCTGGACTGGCACCTGCTCGAAGGTGAGAACGGGTCCCCGCCCACCCATGCGGGCGTGCAGCGGCTGGTCCGCGACCTCAACCACGCCTACCGCGACGAGCCGGCGCTGTGGCAGCGCGACGAGGATCCGGAGGGCTTCTTCTGGATCGAGGCCAACGACGCCGAGAACAGCGTCGTCGCGTTCGCCCGCACCGACCGCGACGGCCGCCCGCTGGTCTGCGTCATGAACCTGACCCCGGTGCCGCGCGAGGGCTACCGCGTCGGCCTGCCCCGCGGCGGGCGCTGGCGCGAGGTCCTCAACACCGACGCCGAGCAGTACGGCGGCTCGGGCACCGGCAACCTCGGTGGCGTCGACGCGGAGCCGCTGCCGTGGCACGGGCAGCCGAGCTCGGCGCCGATGACCCTGCCTCCGCTGGGCGTCCTCTGGTTCGCGCCGGAGGACTAAGCGCTGCGCGCCGTCACCACCCTCCCCTGGGAGCAGCCGCTCGGCGCCACCCCCGTCGCCGACGGGCTGGTGCACTTCCGCGTGTTCTCCCTGGACCACGAGCCGCGCCTGCTGCTCGGCGACGCCGAGCACCCGA
Organism: Baekduia sp.; assembly: GCF_035318805.1. Taxonomy (GTDB): domain Bacteria; phylum Actinomycetota; class Thermoleophilia; order Solirubrobacterales; family Solirubrobacteraceae; genus Baekduia. The sequence continues at coordinate 14,044 of NZ_DATHDY010000063.1, read as the reverse complement.
TGCAGGACGAGGGCCACGGCACCTGGACGGCCGCCGTCCCCGCCGCGGCCGGCGACGACTACTCCTACATCATCGACGGCCGGCGCCTGCCCGACCCGGCCACCCGCCTGCAGCGCGGGGGGCTGCGCGGGCCGTCGCGCGTCGTCGACCCGCGGGCGTGGACGTGGACCGACCAGAGCTGGGGCGGCGTCGCGCTGGAGGACCTCGTCCTCTACGAGCTGCACGTCGGCACGTTCACCGAGGAGGGGACCTTCGACGCGGCGATCGGCCGGCTGCGCGAGCTGCGCGAGCTCGGCGTGACCGCGATCGAGCTGATGCCCGTCGCCGACTTCCCGGGGCGCCGCGGCTGGGGCTACGACGGCGTCTACGTCTGGGCCGCGCACGAGGCCTACGGCGGCCCCGACGGGCTGCAGCGGCTCGTCGACGCCGCGCACGCCGAGGGCCTCGGCGTGATCCTCGACCTCGTGCTCAACCACGTCGGCGCTTCCGGCGAGCAGGCGCTGCGCGCGTTCGGCCCGTACTTCACCGACCGCTACTCGACCTTCTGGGGCGAGGCCATGAACTACGACGACGCGTGGTCGGGCCCCGTGCGCGAGTGGGCGATCCAGGCCTCGGAGATGTGGATCCGCGACCTGCACCTCGACGGCCTGCGCCTCGACGCCGTCCACGCGATCTTCGACCAGAGCGCCGAGCACGTCGTCGCCGAGCTGGCGCGCCGCGTCCACGCGCAGCGCTGGAGCTCGCTCGTGATCGCCGAGTCGGGGCTCAACGACCCCAAGGTGGTTCGGGACGCCGCGCACGGCGGCTGGGGCTGCGACGCGGCGTGGGCCGACGACGTCCATCACGCAGTGCGTACCCTGGTGACCGACGAGCACGAGGGCTACTACGCCGACTTCGGCACCATGGCCGATCTGGCGCACGTCTTCCGGGACCCGCACCGGGACGACGGACGCTGGTCGGAGTTCCGCCACCGGCGCTTCGGGGCGCCGGCCGCGAACTGCCCGCCCGAGCGGTTCGTCGTCTTCGACCAGAACCACGACCAGGTCGGCAACCGGGCCCTCGGCGACCGGCTGCCACCGCAGGCGCGCCGGCTCGCCGCGTTCGCCACGCTGCTCTCGCCGTACACGCCCATGCTGTTCATGGGGGAGGAATACGGAGAGGCCGCGCCCTTCCAGTTCTTCACCGACCACATCGACCAGGAGATCGCCATCGCCACCCGAGAGGGACGCCGCAGCGAATTCGCGTCGTTCGCCCACTTCGCGGGCGAGGAGGTGCCCGACCCCCAGGATCCGGCCACGTTCGAGCGCTCCACGCTCACGCGCCGCGGCGACGACGAGGGCCTGCGCGACCTCTACGCGCGGCTGCTCGCCGAACGCCGCCGGCTGCCGCGTGGCCCGGTCGACGAGATCGCCTACGACGAGGACGCCCGCTGGCTGCGCGTGCGCCGCGGCAACCGCACCATGATCATGAACTTCTCCGACGCCGAGCAGATGCTGCCGGGTCCGCCGCGCGAGCTGCTGCTGGGCACCCACGACGCGGTGGACCTGCGCGCCGACGGCACCGTGATCCTGCCGCCGCTGTCGGGCGCGCTGGTGAAGGACGCCGCATGAGCCGGGAGGTGTGGCCGGGCGAGCCGTTCCCGCTCGGGCCGAGCTGGGCCGGCGAGGGCACCAACTTCTCGATCTTCAGCGAGCACGCCGAGGGCGTCGAGCTGTGCCTGTTCGACCGCGAGGGCCACGAGGAGCGCATCCCTGTCGTCGAGCAGACGGCCCACCACTGGCACTGCTACCTGCCCGGCGTCGGCCCGGGGCAGCGGTACGCCTACCGCGTCTTCGGCCGCTACGCGCCGACCGAGGGCCATCGCTTCAACCCCAACAAGCTGCTCATCGACCCCTATGCCAAGGCGATCGACGGCACGATCGACTGGGACGCCGCCAACGCGCTGCCCTACACGCCGCCCGACGACGAGGTCACCGACGACGCCGACCTCGAGTACGACGACGAGGACAGCGCCGCCGCGATCCCCAAGGGCGTGGTCGTCGACCCGTCCTTCGACTGGGAGGGCGACCGCCCGCCGCGCATCCCGTGGACCGAGACGGTCATCTACGAGACGCACGTCAAGGGCCTGACCAAGCAGTTCCCCGGACTGCCCGAGCAGCTGCGCGGCACGTACGCGGGCCTCGCCAGCGACGAGGTCGTCGCCTATCTGAAGGACCTGGGCGTCACGGCGGTCGAGCTGCTGCCGGTGCACCACATCGCCGACGAGTCGTTCCTGCACGAGGAGGGCCTGACCAACTACTGGGGCTACTCGACGGTCGGCTACCTGGCCCCGCACTCGCCCTATGCGGCCAACCGCGAGCCGGGCGAGAACCTGAAGGAGTTCAAGGGCATGGTCAAGGCCCTGCATCGCTCGGGCATGGAGGTGATCCTCGACGTCGTCTACAACCACACCGCCGAGGGCAACCACCTCGGGCCGATGTTGTCGTTCAAGGGCGTCGACAACGCCTCGTACTACCGGCTCGTCCCCGACGACCCGCACTTCTACATGGACTTCACCGGCACGGGCAACACGCTCAACGCCGTGAGCCCCGCGGTCCTGCGGATGATCATGGACTCGCTGCGCTACTTCGTCGAGGAGTGCCATGTCGACGGCTTCCGCTTCGACCTCGCGAGCACGCTCGCCCGGCAGTTCTACGACGTCGACCGCCTCGGCACGTTCTTCGACACGATCCACCAGGACCCCGTCCTCTCGCAGGTCAAGCTCATCGCCGAGCCGTGGGACGTCGGCCCCGGCGGCTACCAGGTCGGCAACTTCCCCGTCCTCTGGAGCGAGTGGAACGGAATGTACCGCGACACCATGCGCGACTTCTGGCGCGGCCAGGCGTCGATCGCCGACTTCGCCTCGCGCTTCACGGGCTCCAGCGACCTCTACGGCGACGACGGCCGCAGCCCGTTCGCGTCGATCAACTTCATCACCGCCCACGACGGCTTCACGCTGCGCGACCTCGTCTCCTACAACGACAAGCACAACGACACCAACAAGGAGGGCAACCGCGACGGGACCGACGACAACCGGTCCTGGAACTGCGGCGTCGAGGGCGACACCGACGACCCCGAGGTCAACAAGCTGCGCTCCAAGCAGCAGCGCAACTTCCTGACCACCCTGCTGCTCAGCCAGGGCGTGCCGATGCTGCTGGGCGGCGACGAGCTGTGCCGCACCCAGCACGGCAACAACAACGGCTGGTGCCAGGACAACGAGATCTCCTGGTACGGCTGGGAGATCGGCGAGGACGGACGCCAGCTTCAGGAGTTCACGCGCCGGCTGATCTCGCTGCGCCGCACCGAGCCGGTCTTCCGGCGCGAGCACTTCCTGGCCGGCGAGCAGTCCGAGCCGGGGCTGCCCGACGTCTGGTGGTTCCGGCTCGACGGCCGCCGCATGACGCGCCGCGACTGGGAGAACCCCGACCATCGCTCGCTCGGGGTCTTCCTCAACGGCCAGGCCACCGGCGCGCGCGACCGCGAGGGCCATCCGGTGCAGGGCGACTCGTTCCTGGTGCTCTTCAACGCTCACCACGAGGACGTCGTGTACAAGCTGCCGGCGGCGCGCTTCGGCAGCCGCTGGAGCGTGGAGCTGACGACGGCCGCGCCGTGGATCGAGCCCGGAGCCGAGAGCTACCGGGCCCGCCGCGACTGCTATCTCTCGGCGCGCTCGATCACCGTGCTGCGGAGGATGTCGTGAGCGGCAACGGCGCCGGGGCGCCGGCACGCGCCCCGTTCCGCGCGACCTACCGCCTGCAGCTCGGGACCGACCTGGACTTCGCGGCGGCGCGGGACCTCGTGCCCTACCTCGCCGACCTCGGCGCGTCGCACGTGTACCTGTCGCCGTCGTTTCAGTCGCGTCCCGGCTCGACGCACGGCTACGACGTCATCGACCCGGGGAAGGTGAGCGACGCGCTCGGCGGCGAGGAGGGCCTGCGGGCGCTGGCCGCCACCGCGCACGAGCACGGCATGGGGATCATCCTGGACATCGTCCCCAACCACATGGCCGCCGATGACGCCAACCGGTACTGGGCCGACGAGCGGCTGCGCGAGCAGTTCTTCGACGTCGACCCGGTCAGCGGCCGGCACCGGCGGTTCTTCGACATCGACGAGCTGGCCGGCGTGCGGATCGAGGACCCCGAGGTCTTCGCCGCGACGCACGCGCTGGCGCTGCGCCTGGTCGCCGAGGGCGTGGTCGACGGGCTGCGGATCGACCATCCCGACGGCCTGACCGATCCGCTCGAGTACCTCGAGCGGCTGAGCGAGGCCGGTGTCGAGCACGTGTGGGTGGAGAAGATCCTGACGCCGGAGCACCCACCTGAGCGCCTCCGTCCCGAGTGGCCGGTCGAGGGCACGGTGGGCTACGAGTTCGCCAACGACGTCGCCGCGCTCTTCGTCGATCCCGCCGCCGAGGCGCCGCTGACCGAGTTGTACGCCTCGCTGACCGGCGACGAGCGGGACTTCGCCGCGGTGGCCGCCGAGGCCAAGCTCGAGCAGGCGACGACGACGTTCACGCCGGAGGTGCAGCGGCTGCGGCGGCTGTGGCCCGACGTGCCCGACCTGGAGGCCGCGCTGTCGTCGCTGCCGGTCTACCGGACCTACGTCGAGCCGGTCACCGGCTTCCTGCAGGACGCCGACCGCGCGGTGCTGGCGCAGGCGCGCGAGCACGGCCTGCCCGCGGCGATCGAGCGGGCGATCCTGCTGCAGGACGACGGCGTGCCGGCCGAGTTCGTCCAGCGCTTCCAGCAGACCACGCCGCCGGTGATGGCCAAGGGCGTCGAGGACACGGCCTTCTACCGCTACGTGCGGCTGCTGGCGCTCAACGAGGTGGGCGGCGATCCGGGACGCTTCGGCATCACCGTCGACGCCTTCCACGCGGCCAACCTGGAGCGCGCGCCGAACAACCTGCTGGTCTCCTCCACGCACGACACGAAGCGCTCCGGCGACGTCCGGGCACGGCTCGTGGCGCTCACCGCGATGGCCGACGAGTGGGCCGGCGCGGTCCGCTCGTGGTTCGAGGTCAACGCCGAACTTCGTTCGGTCGAGACGGCAACGACGGGAGAGCACGCCGAGCTTCGTTCGGTTGAGACGACAACGACGGGAGAGCACGCCCCGCTGCGCACGGCGACGGCGACGGCGCCGACGCCGGTCGAGGAGCTGCTGATCTACCAGACGCTCGTCGGCGCCTGGCCGATCGAGGCCGACCGGCTCGAGGCATACCTGGAGAAGGCGCTGCGCGAGGCCAAGGTGTCGTCGAACTGGATCGATCCCGACCTCGAGCACGAGGCGGCGGTCAAGCGCTTCGCAGTCGACCTGCTCGACCACGGGCCGTTCCGCTACGGCTTCGACGTCGTGGCCGCGCGGGTCGCCGAGCTCGGCGCGCGGATCGCGCTCGCCCAGACGCTGCTGAAGCTGACCGTGCCCGGCCTGCCCGACGTCTACCAGGGCGACGAGCTGTGGGCGCTGTCGCTGGTCGACCCCGACAACCGCCGTCCGGTGGACTGGGACGGGCGCCGGGCCGCGCTCGCCGCGCTGCGCGCGGGCGCTCCGCCGACCGGCGAGACCGCCAAGCTGCACCTCGTCGCCGCGGCGCTGGACCTGCGCCGGCGCCGGCCCGAGGCCTTCGCCGGCGACTACACGCCCGTCCCGGCGGGCGACGACGTGATCGCGTTCCTGCGCGGCGACTCGGTGCTGGTCGCCGTGGCGGTCCGCGACGGCGCCACGGGCGCCGGTGGCTGGGACGTGCCCGCGGCGGCGGCGGGCCGCTGGCGCGACGTGCTCGGCGGCGAGGAGTACGAGCTGCCCGACGGCGCGACGCTCGGCGGCGTGCTCGGCCCCGACGGCCGCGCGCTGCTGGAACGCGTGGGCTGAGCCCGCGTCGAAGGCGAAGGCGATGCGTTCGGGCGGCGTCGGCGTTGGCGTCGGCGTTGGCGTCGGCGTTGGCGGCGCTCAGCGCGGTGCGTCGTGGGCGGTGCGAGGCGCTGGTCTGTCGGCGATGACGACGGAGGTTCGAGGGGGCGCCGGCGCCGTTGGTCTGCCGCCGGCGCTGGGGGTGGGGGATCGTTCGGGCCGAAATGATCGGTCGCGTGAGGTCCGGGTCGCCTGACAATGAACTATCCACGACGAAACGACCCGGATCCCTCGGAGCGACGATTCATGCCCGAACGACCCCGGCCCCAGCGCCGGCGGTCGACCGGCGGCGCCCCGCACCCCACGAGAGCTCCGTCGTCATTGCCCCCAGCCCACGTTCGCGGCACGACCAGCGTCCGAGCGGGACGCCGCCGCCGCGGGTCCGGGTCGCCTGACACCGAACTATCCACGACGAAACGACCCGGATCCCCGAATCGGCGCGGCACCGGTGCCGCGTCCTGGCCGCCTGGCCAATACCATCCGGCTCGGTGCCGATCCGCGTCCTCGTGGTGTCGTGGGAGTACCCGCCGATCGTCGAGGGCGGGTTGGCGCGGGCTGTCCGCAAGTTGAGCGAGGCGCTGGTCGCCGATGCCGACGTCGAGGTCCACGTCCTCACGCGGGCGGGCGAGCATGGGCCGCTCGACGAGCTGCGCCACGGCGTGCACGTGCACCGCGTGCGTGAGCCGCACTACCCGACGGCGCTGCCGGAGTTCGTCCAGTGGGTCGGGCGCATGAACCATGACCTGCTCGAACGCGGCCGCGCGCTCCTCGACGAGCACGACTTCGACCTCGTCCACGGCCACGACTGGCTCGTCGCCGTCGCCGCCAAGCGGCTGGCGGACCGCATCGGCGCGCCGTTCGTGACGACCGTCCACGCGACCGAGCACGGGCGGCATCAGGGCTGGGTCCACAAGTCGCCGCAGTCAGACATCCACCGCACCGAGCGCTGGATGGTCCACGTCGCCGACCAGGTGCTCGTGTGCTCGCACTACATGCGCGGGCACGTCGCCGACGTGTTCGGGATCGACGAGGACCGCGTCGCGGTCACGCCCAACGGCATCGATCCCGGCGACCTGCAGCCGGTCCAGGACCTCGCGGCGCTGCGCGCGCAGTTCGCCGAGCCCGACGAGAAGCTCGTCCTGCTCGTCGGCCGCCTCGTCTACGAGAAGGGCTTCCAGCACGCGCTCGAGGCGCTGGCCGGGCGCGACGGCGTGATCGCGCGGGTCGGCGGCGTGCGCTTCCTCGTCGCCGGCTCGGGCACGCACGAGTGGGAGCTCAAGGATCAGGCCCGCCGGCTCGGGCTGACCGAGCACGGCACGTTCATGGGGTGGATCGGCGACGACATGCTTCACTCGCTCTACCGGATCGCGGACCTGACCGTGGTCCCGTCGATCTACGAGCCGTTCGGGCTCGTGGCGCTCGAGGCGATGGCCTCGGGCTGCCCGTGCATCGTGGCCGACACCGGCGGGCTGCGCGAGGTCGTGCCCAACGAGCGCGTGGGACTGCGGTTCACCGCGAGCGACCCGCGGTCGCTCGGGCGGATGGTCGAGCGGGTGCTGACCGACGACGCGCTGCGCGACCGCCTCGTGGCCGAGGCGTCCGAGCACGTGCTGCGCTTCGACTGGTCCGACGTCGCCCGCCAGACGCGCGCGGTGTACGGCTCGCTGCTGCAGGCCGCGCCCGTGCGCACACGCTGAGGCGCGGGCGCGCGGCACCGCGCGAACGGCTCAGCTGAGCTTCTTCTTGAGGACCGTGGCCTTGGCCTGGCGGTGGCCGGCCGCGTCACGGGCGTAGACCGTGAAGGTCTGGGTGCCCTTGCGCAGGCGCGGCGTCTTGAGGCGGTAGCTCTTGCTGCCCGTCGGGACGGCGCCCTTCAGCGTGTGCCCGACGGTCTTCGTGCACTTCCGGCGCTTGCGGCCCGTACCGCACACGGTGCGGTACGCGGTGCTCACGCGCGCGTCGACCCCGGCGATGCCGGCGCTCGGCGCCGGGTCGGTGACCTTGACGTCGAGCACGCACATGGTGCGCGAGCAGCGGGCGGCCACGGTCGCCTTCGGCGCCGCGAGATCGCGCGGCGGACCCGGCGCGACGTATGGCGTCGGGGGCGGCGTCGGGACCACGTTCGGCCCCGGGGGGGGCGCGCTGGGGTCGGTGATGCCGACCGGCGCCGACGTCGCGTCGGCCATGCCGGTGAGGCGGTGGGCGGTGACGATGCAGCGGATGCTCGTGCCGACGTCGGCGCTCGACACGGCCAGGTACTGGCCGACCGCGAGGGCCTTGGTGTCGTTGACGAAGGTGTAGGCGTAGCTCGACGCGCCGGTCCACGTGCCGGGCTGGCACGTCAGGAGGTGACCGGGCGTCGCCGTGCCGCTCATGGTCGGCGCCGCGGTGTTGACGGGCGCGGCGACCGTGTAGCCGACGCCGAGCTGCGCGATGAAGTCGTGCACATGCGCGTTGGCCACGCGCGTGTAGAGGCCCGGGTAATTGTCCCAGGCGCACCCGGCGCCGGCGCTGACGATGCCGGCCAGCCGCCAGACGCCGCCGACCTGCACGGCGAGCGGGCCGCCGCTGTCGCCCTGGCAGGCGTCGAGGCCAGCCTGGCCGGCGCACAGCTGCACGCTGTCGTCGTAGTAGAGGTAGGCCGTGGCGCACTGGGTCGACGTGTGCAGCCCGTCGGCCTTCTGCAGCACCGCGGGCAGGAGGTCCTCGTTGGGCCCGTCCCAGGGGCTGCGGGCGTCGGTCGTGCCCCAGCCGCTGAGGCGCAGGTCGTCGGTGAGCGCCGGCCGGTAGCCGACGTCGGTCAGCGGGATCGCGGCGATGTCGGTCCGGCCGGCGAGGTCGAAGGCGCTGCCGAGCGTCAGGACCGCGGCGTCGTTGGTGAAGTGGTCCGGGTCGTACTGGGGATCGATCGCGACGCCGGTCACCGGCGGGGACTGCCCGCCGACGGGGTTGCTCGCGTCGGTCACGCCCGCGAAGACCTCGATGTCTGCGGGGGCGGTCACGGTCATCGAGTCGGGGTCGTAGACGCAGTGCGCCGCGGTGAGCACGTGCGTGGCGTCGAGCACCGAGCCGCCGCAGAGGTAGGGGCCGGGGAAGACGAGCGCCTGCCAGGGCACGACGGTGTCGTCGGTGATGGGGGATCCCCCGACGACGCGCGGGGTGACCGAAACGGCTGCGGACGCCCCGGGGGCGGTGGCCAGCAGCACGGCGAGCAGGGCGAGAACGGGCCCGGGGACACGGCGCATAGGGGAGTCAACGGCACGAGCGCGCCGGAACTTGAGCGCTGGATGCGGACTTCTGGCCCGCGACGTGCGTCCACCAATTACGGAATGTCGATTGGCTTTGTGTAGAATGGCCGATGTGACCACCCCCATGGTCTGCACCGACGTCCACCAGCACCTCTGGCCCGACGGCTTCGTCTCCGCACTGGCCGAGCGCGCCGTCGCGCCGGCCGTGCGCCGCGACGGCCGCGGGTGGATCGTGCGCGTGCCGGGCGAGCCCGACAGCCCGTTCGGCCCCGCGACGCACGACCCGGACGTCCGCGCCGCGTCCCTGCAGGCGGGCGGCCACGAGCGCGCGCTGCTGTGCATGTCGACGCCGCTGGGCGTCGAGGCCCTGCCCGAGGACGACGCCAGGCCGCTGCTGGACGCCTGGCACGACGGCGTGTTCGCCATCGGCGGCGCGTTCGGCGTCTGGGGCGCGCTGCCGGTCCACGGCGCGGTGCCGGCCGACGTCGACGCGCTGCTCGATCGCGGCGCGGTCGGCATCTCCCTCCCGGCCGCGGCGCTGGCGAGCCCCGCGGCGATCGAGGCCGCCGGGCCGATCCTGGGCCGCCTGGAGCGGCGCGGCGCCCCGCTGCTCGTGCACCCGGGCCCGACCGGCCCGCCCGCCGCCCGCACCGACGGCGGGGCCGCATGGTGGCCCGCGCTGACCGCCTACGTCGGCGACCTGCACCTCGCGTGGCACGCGTTCGCCGGGTTCGGCCGCGCCGCCCACCCGGCACTGCGCGTGTGCTTCGCCATGCTCGCCGGCCTCGCGCCGCTGCACGTCGAGCGGCTCGCCCTGCGCGGCGGTCCGGCCGACGCGGCGCTGGATCCCGACCTCTTCTACGACACGTCGTCCTACGGCCCGCGCGCGATCGCGGCCATGGCCGGCGTCGTCGGCCTCGACCAGCTGGTGACCGGCACCGACCGCCCGGTAGTCGACCCGCCGCTCCGGCCCCCGCTCGGAGAGCGGGCCGCCGTCCTCACCGCCACCACGAACGTCCACCGCCTGCTCTTCGGGAGGAGCGCATGATCCGACGCCCGCACCACGACCGCGACCTGTCCCGCGCCGAGCTCGAGCTCGCCGCCGTGGACCTCCTGCAGCGCCCGGAGGAGTGGGAGGCGTTCGTGCACCACGACCAGTCGGGCGCGCGGACCTACCACCAGCTCGCGCGCGACGACCACGTCGAGGCATGGCTGATCTGCTGGAGCGACGGCAACGACACGGGCTTCCACGACCACGACCTGTCGCACGGCGCCGTCGGCGTCGCGGCGGGGCACGTGCGAGAGGAGACGCTGACCCTGGGCGGCGATCCGGCCGTGCGCGAGGTCGGCGCGGGCGGCGTCTTCTCCTTCGACGCGACCGACATCCACCGCGTGCTGCACATCGGCGACGAGGCCGCCGTGACCCTCCACCTCTACTCGCCGCCCCTGCGCCGCATGGGCGCCTACGAGGTCCTCCCCGACGGTCGCCTGGCGCGCCGCTCGATCTCGGCCGAGCAGGAGCTGACGCCGAGCGCATAGGGGTGCCGTAGGCGGCCAGCGAGGCCGAGGCCCCACGACGGCCAGCCGTCGCCGCCGGAGGTGGGTCCCCAGTCGCGGGAGCGACACAGTCTCCTCGCCGGTGCTGGGCCCTTGCCGTCGTGGCAGGGGCTTTCTCCACACAGCGTTCGGAAGCGGATCTAATGCTTCACCGACATGGCGACGACGGCGGAAGCGGATCGGCCTCGCGCGGCGATCCGGGACGCCCGGGCGGGGCTGCGCCGACTTGGCGTCGAGCCCGTGGCCGGCGTGCTCGCGGCCGTCGTGGTGATCGGGCTGCTGGCCCACCCGCTCCTGCTCGGCGGCACCGACCGCGGCTGGGACTACTACTCGCACCTCTGGTACATCTGGCACCAGTCCGAGTCGCTGCGCGCCAACGGCGTGCCGTCGCTGTTCCTGCACGACGCGAACACGACGTTCAACCCGCACTACGCGTTCTACGGGGGGACGCTGTATGCCGCCGCGGGGCTGCTGGCGATCGCGTTCGGCTCGGTCGAGACGGGCTACGTCGTCAGCTGGCTGCTGGGGTTCGCCGCGGCGTACGGCGGCTGGTTCTGGCTGGCGCGCAGCGCGGGACTCGGACGCTGGTGGGCCCATGTCCCGGCGGTGCTGTTCGTCAGCTCCCCGTACTACCTGGGGTTGTCCTCGTCCCGCGGAGCCTGGCCCGAATTGGTCGCGGTGTCGATGATCCCGCTGTTCGCGGCATCGGCGCTCAGCGTTCTGCGGGCCGACCGGCTCAGATCGCTCCCCGTCCTCGCGCTGGTGGTGAGCACCGCGTTCCTCTTCGGCAGCCACAACATCACCATGTTGTGGGGCACGACCGTCTTGCTCGTGCTGGCAGCGGTGATCTGCCTCTGTGTGCCCGAGGCGCGCCGGCAGGTGACCGTCCGCGGAGTGGTGCGCGTGGCCGTCGTGCTGGCTCCCGCGGCGCTGGTCGACGCCTGGTTCCTGCTGCCCGACGTCGCCTACCAGTCCCAGACCTACATCGGCGGCAAGACCGAGGGGTGGCAGGAGCCGCTGCGGGGCTACGACCACTTCGTCGACGCCGACCACCTGCTGTCGCTCGGACGCGCCACGGCGGATCCGGGGCAGCCGAACTTCGCGCTGCAGCTTCCGGTGCTCGCGATCGCGTGGGCCGTGCTGGCGCTGCCGGTACTCAGGCCGCGCGGCGCGGCACCGTGGGCCCGCACGCTGGTCGTCCTGCTGGCGGCCGGCGCCGGGCTCGTCCTGCTCATGACCAGCGCGGGCCTGCTGCTCGCGCTGCCGGCCGTCTACGGGCTCGTGCAGTTCAGCTTCCGCCTGGAGAGCTACGTCCTGCTCGCGTTCGTCGGCGCCGTCCTGGCGGCGCTGGTGCTCGCCGGCGGGACGTCACCGCGGCGCCGGCTCTGGGCGTGGGCGATCGTGCCCGTCCTCGTGGTCTCGGTGATCCAGGGAGCGCGGCAGGTCGACCTGCACCGCACGCCCGTGCACTTCGTCCCGCCGCTGACCGCTGCGGCGCCCTATTCGCCCAAGGACGAGGGTCCCGGGGTCCAGGACTACGCGGGCTACGGCCTCCCCGAGGTCACCGGCGGCCACCAGCTGACGCAGGTGCGGTTCCCGCCGTCGTCGGCCGAGCACGGCGGTCGGGCGTCGGTCGTCGTCGATGCGCAGCCCGGGCAGCTGCTGTACGCCAACGTCATGACGGTCCCGGAGCTGGTCGAGCTCCACGGCGCCCGGTTCGCGGCGGTCGCCGCCGACGGACGGCACAACATCCTCGAGGTCGCGCCCGACGCCACGCCCGGCGCGGCGCGCCTCACCCTACGCGCCGCCGCAGCCTGGCCCGTCGTCTTCGGCCGGGTGCTCTCGGTCGCCGGCCTAGCCGGGCTCGCGGCGCTCGCGGCGGCGATGCTGCTCGCTGCACGCCGGCGCCGCCGGGGCTGGGCGCCTCGGCCTGATTGAATCCGCCCATGGCCGACCGCCGCGTGGAGCATCTGCTGATCGGGGGCGGGATCGCTGCGGCGACCTGCGCCCAGACGCTGCGCGACGAGGGGGCGCAGGGCTCGATCCTGCTGGTCGGCCGGGAGCTCGACCCGCCCTACCACCGGCCGCCGATCACCAAGGGCTTCCTGGCCGGCGCCGAGTCCAAGGACAGCACGCTGATCGCGCTGCCCGACGACGTCGAGGTGCTCACGCGCACGTCGGTCATGGCGCTCGACCCGGCGGCCCGGACCGCGACGCTCTCGACGAAGGAGACCGTCGAGTACGGCACCGCGCTGCTGGCCACCGGCGCGATGGTGCGGCGGCTGCAGGTCGACGGCACCCAGCTCGACGGCATCCACTACCTGCGGGCGCTCGGCAACGCCGACGCGCTGCGCCGCGACGTCGAGGGCGCCGAGCGGATCGTCTGCGTCGGCGGCTCCTACATCGGCTGCGAGGTCGCCGCGACGCTCGCGGCGCAGGGCAAGCGCTGCACGGTCGTGCTCCAGGAGGAGGAGCCGCTGGAGCGCGGCTTCGGCCTGCAGGTCGGCGCGTGGGCCCGCGGGGTCCTCGAGGCCCACGGCGTGGAGGTCGTCTCCGGCGTCGAGGTCGAGCGCTTCGAGGGTGCGTCCGAGGGCGCCGAGCGCGTGGCCCGGGTCGTCCTGGCCGGTGGCCGCGCGCTGCCCGCCGACGTGGTGGTCTGCGGCGTGGGCGCGCTGCCCGACGTCATGCTCGCCCGCAAGTCGGGCCTGGAGATCGGCCCGCAGGGCGGTGTCCGCGCCGACGCCCAGTTGCGCGCCGCCGGCGCCGACGGGCTCTTCGTCGCCGGCGACATCGCCGAGTACGACAGCCCGGTCCACGGCCGCGAGGTGCGCATCGAGCACGAGGAGGTCGCCGCGGCGCACGGGCGCACGGTCGCGCGCAACATGCTCGGTGCGGGCGCCGAGCACGTCGAGGTGCCCTACTTCTGGAGCGACCTCGCCGACTGGGCGAGCGTCGAGTACGTCGGCCCCGCCGAGGGCTGGGACGACGAGGTGCTCGCCGGCGACCTCGCCTCCGGCGCCTTCGCGGTCTGGTACCTGCGCGACGGCGCGGTGGCCGGGATGCTCAGCGCCGGCGGCCACGGTGACATCGACCGCGCGAAGGCGCTCATCGCCTCGGGCGAGGCGGTCGGCGCGGAGACGCTGACGGCCGGCTAGTGGGTCGGCCAGAAACGTTTGACCGGTAATGGCCGTCAGGCGGCGATGAGGAGTTTGCGTTCGGCGGCGATGAGGCGTTGGTCGCGGTGCGGTCCGTTGCGGTAGCGGATGTGGTCGGCCATCGCTTTGGCGAGG